>NZ_JBNDIV010000001.1:0-909641 GCF_050434585.1 Pseudomonas sp. 2725
ACGTTGATAGGTTGGGTGTGTAAGCGCTGTGAGGCGTTGAGCTAACCAATACTAATTGCCCGTGAGGCTTGACCATATAACACCCAAGCAATTTGACTACTCGAAAGAGCATCAGATTGCGGTGTGTGAAGACGAAAGAACCGAAAGTTCGACTCTTGCAAAACACCGAAAGCTGTCACATACCCAATTTGCTGAAGCGAGGCCGACCGGCCACGACTCAGTACCCGAATTTCTTGACGACCATAGAGCGTTGGAACCACCTGATCCCATCCCGAACTCAGCAGTGAAACGATGCATCGCCGATGGTAGTGTGGGGTTTCCCCATGTGAGAGTAGGTCATCGTCAAGATTAAATTCCGAAACCCCTATCTGCGTATGCAGGTAGGGGTTTTGTTTTTGTCGTAGAAAAAGCACGATCAATCAAGCACAAATTGGCGCAGTTATTTTTGTCCCGGGACACTAGAATAGGTCCAACTTTTTCAGAGTCAGAGCGCTTATGCCGGATTCGGTTGACGCCAAAGAGCTGTCAGAAATACCACTGGAAAATCTGGTTGCCTGCCATGAGTGCGACTTGCTCATGCGTAAACCCGAACTCGCCCATGGCGAAAAAGCCATGTGCCCGCGCTGTGGCTACGAGCTTTATGCCAATCGGTACAACGTCGTACAGCGCAGTCTCGCCCTTGTCATAGCCGCTTTGTTGTTGTTTATTCCGGCGAACTTTTTACCCATCATGCAGCTCAATCTACTCGGGCAGTCTTCGCAAGACACTGTCTGGAGCGGCGTTGTTGCCCTTTTTGACACGGGTATGCAAAGCGTTTCAGTGATTGTATTCCTGTGCAGCATGGGGATCCCGCTGCTCAAGCTGCTGTGCCAACTGACCGTATTGTTGAGTATCCGTTTTGATGTCGGACGCAGCTACGGCTTGCTGCTCTATCGCATTTATCACCATATACGCGAATGGGGGATGCTCGAGGTTTACTTCATGGGCGTACTGGTGGCGATCGTAAAACTGGCAGATATGGCAGCCATCACCGTAGGCCTCGGCTTGGTGTGCTTCATTGGTTTGTTGCTGATTCAAGTCTGGCTGGAGGTCGTAATGTCTCCACACCAGATCTGGCAGGCGTTATCAGGAGAGGATGCCCATGCGGGCGATTGATGCGGGCATTCTGATTTGCAAGGAATGTCATGAATTGAACAGGCAGGAAGCTGATACCGATGAGCAAGTCTGTACGCGCTGCGGGGCGCTGGTACACGCCCGCAGCCCGAATAGCCTGGTGCGCACCTGGGCATTGCTGATTACCGCCGCCATTCTTTACATACCGGCCAATTTGCTGCCGATCATGACCGTGAACTCCTTGGGCAAAGGTGCGCCGAGCACGATCATGGCAGGTGTGATCGAACTGATGCACTACGGAATGTTCCCCATTGCGGCCGTGGTGTTTATCGCCAGTATCGTGGTGCCCACGTTCAAACTGGTGGGTATCGCTCTGCTGCTGTTTTCCGTGCAGCGCCGTCAGCCCCTTTCGGCTCGTCAGCGTATCTGGATGTACCGTTTCATTGAATTCATCGGCCGCTGGTCGATGCTCGATATCTTTGTGATTGCCATCCTCGTGGCGGTCGTGAATTTTGGGCGGCTTGCCAGCATCGAAGCCAATCTTGGCGCCATCGCTTTCGCCACGGTGGTGATTCTGACGATGCTTGCCGCGGTAACTTTTGATCCCCGACTGATTTGGGATAACACGGAGTCGGACGACGACCATGACTGATTTGCCTGTAGCGAAAACCCGACCGGCTTCGAACTGGTCTGCCATTTGGGTGTTGCCCCTGATCGCCTTGATCATCGGCGGCTGGCTCGGCTGGCGTGCCTATAACGAGACCGGTATCGAGATTCAGGTGCGTTTCGAGAGCGGCGAGGGCATTCAGGCCAACAAGACCGAAGTTGTCTATAAAGGCATGTCGGTCGGTAAGGTCAAAAGTCTCAAGCTCGATGACGAAGGCAGTTCCAAAGGCGTGATCGCCAGCATCGAAATGAACAAGGACGTAGAGCCATACCTGCGAACCAGCACGCGTTTCTGGCTGGTCAAGCCGAGCGTGACGCTGGCAGGGATTACCGGTCTCGAGACGCTGGTTTCAGGTAACTATGTCGCCATCAGCCCGGGGGAAGGCGAGCCGGTCCGCAAGTTCAAGGCCCTGGCCCAGGAACCGCCGCTCTCCGATGCCCAGCCCGGTCTGCACTTGACTATCAAGGCCGACCGCCTGGGCTCGCTGAACCGTGGCAGTCCGGTGTTTTACAAACAGATCAAAGTGGGCCAGATCAAAAGCTATGTATTGTCCGAGGACCAGAACACTGTCGAGCTCAAGGTCTTCATTGAGCCGACTTACGCCAAACTGGTGCGCAAACACACACGTTTCTGGAATGCCAGCGGCATCAGCATCGACGCCAATCTGTCGGGTGTGAAGGTCCGCAGTGAGTCCCTGGCCAGCATCGTCGCCGGTGGTATTGCGTTCGCCACACCCGAAAACCGCAAGGACAGTCCGCCTACCGATCCGAGCCTGCCGTTCAGACTCTATGAAGACTTTGACGCCGCCGCCGCCGGTATCCGGGTGAAGGTCAAGCTCAGTGATTTCGACGGCTTGCAGGCCGGTCGCACACCGGTGATGTACAAGGGTATTCAGGTGGGCAGCCTGAAAACGCTGAAGGTCGATGCGGATCTGTCTGGCGCAACCGCCGAGTTGACGATGGACCCATTGGCCGAGGATTACCTGGTCGAAGGCACCCAGTTCTGGGTGGTCAAGCCGTCGATTTCCCTGGCGGGGATTACCGGCCTCGAAGCGTTGGTCAAAGGCAACTACATCGCTGTGCGGCCTGGCGACAAGGGTTCGGCGCCACAGCGGGAGTTTGTAGCCCGGGCCAAGGCACCGCCGCTGGATCTGCGTGCACCGGGCCTGCACCTTGTTTTGTTCACGGAAAACCTCGGTTCGCTGGAAGTCGGCAGCCCGGTTCTCTACAAGCAGGTCAAAGTCGGCTCCGTACAGAGTTATCAGTTCTCCCGCAAAAAGAAACAACTGATCATTGGCGTGCACATCGAGAAGGAATATGAAGGCCTGGTCAACGCCTCGACGCGCTTCTGGAACGCCAGTGGCATCACCCTCACGGGCGGACTGACCGGCGGGGTCCAGGTTAAAAGCGAGTCATTGCAAAGCTTGATGGCCGGCGGCATTGCCTTCGAGACCCCGCAGGACAACGCCCCGTTGCAGAAGCGTATTCCACGTTTCCGTCTGTTCGCGAACCATGAAGACGCTACGCAGAAGGGCGAAGTCATCACGCTCAAGCTCGATCGCGCTGATGGCCTGCGTACCGGCACTCCGATTCGTTTCAAGGGGCTGGATGTCGGCAAGGTGGAGGATGTTGATCTCAGCGAGGACCTGCAATCGGTGCTGTTGACCGCGCGGATTACCGAAGTGCCAGAGCGCATTGCCCGGGTCGGCAGTCAGTTCTGGGTGGTCAAGCCTGAACTGGGCCTGATCAAGACGTCCAACCTCGAAACCCTGGTGACCGGGCAATACATCGAGGTACAACCGGCGCCGAAGAACCTGGGACCGCAGAAGAACTTTGTCGTTTTGGCCGCCGCGCCCGAAACTGCCAAGCAGGAAGCGGGATTGAGTCTGGTGCTGAGCGCGGCACGTCGCGGTTCGCTGAAGGCCGGCGTGCCGGTGACGTATCGCGAAATCACCGTGGGCAAGGTGACCAGCTATGAACTGGGCCAGACCGCTGATCGCGTGCTGATCCATATCCTGATCGAACCGAAGTACGCGCCATTGGTACGCAGCGGTACACGATTCTGGAACACCAGCGGTTTCGACTTCGATGTCGGCCTGTTCAAAGGTGCAACGGTGCGTACTGAATCACTGGAGACGATGATTCAGGGCGGTGTCGCCTTTGCCACGCCGGATGGCGAGCGCATGGGTAGCCCGGCGCGACCGGAGCAGACGTTCGCGCTGTTCGACAAGTTCGAAGAGGAGTGGCTGGGCTGGGCGCCGAAGATTTCCCTCGGTAAATAGTCGGAGGGTTATGTGGCGTCAGTGATGACGCCTTCGCGGGCAAGCCCGCTCCCACAGGGGGGCTGGGTTGTTCCTGAAGATATGCGAACAAATGTAAGAGCGGGCTTGCCCGCGAAGAGGCCCTGAAGTTCACTGCAAAGCTAAATGACACACCTATGAAAAAAGGCCGCGATCCATTGGACCGCGGCCTTTTTATTGCCTTCGATTCAAGCCTCAGACCGCATCCAGCTCCGGTTCATCCGCTTGTTCGTTGATCGTCGCCCTTACCTGATCGTGACGACGGATGTACTTCCAGTCCGCCTCATCGATGTAGATACCGGCCGGGCCGCTGCCACCTTCCAGGTCGATGGCAACACTGGCGCAGACCTGCGGCTTCACGCTCGCCAGGATCGGCACGAAGCCCAGTTGCAGGCTGGTTTCCAGCAATGCGGCCTGGTTCTTCTCATCGATGTCCGCCGCCTCGTCGAGGTAGTACGGCAGGCGCACGCGACCGGCCTGGTCACGGTCCATCAAGTGCAGCAACAAGTACATGTTGGTCAGCGCCTTGATGGTCATGGTGGTGCCGTTGGACGCCGCGCCGTCGATGTCGGTGTGGATCACCGGTTGGCCGTTGACCTTGGTGATCTCGAACGCCAGTTCGAACAAGTCCTTGAGGCCGAGCTGGTTGTGGTTGGCCGCCACCAGCCGCGCCAGGTATTCCTTGGCCTCTTCGTTCTTGTTGTCCTGCTCGGCACTTTGGCTCAGATCGAAGACCGACAGGGTTTCGCCTTCTTCGTACTGACCTGCGCTGTGAATGATCTGGTCGATGTGCTTGAGCGCTTCCTTGTTCGGTGCGAGCACGATGCGGAAGCTTTGCAGGTTGGAGACCTGGCGTTTGTTGATCTCGCGGTTGAACAGTGCCAGTTGGTGTTCGAGGCTGTCATAGTCGCTGCGGATGTTGCGCAGGGTCCGGGCAATGTCCGTCACGGCGGCACGGCGAGCCTTGCCCAGGGTCAGGGCTTCGTCGGTACGGTGCGCATAGGCGTTGATCAGCAGTTGCAGGCGCCGCTCCATATCGTCTTCGCTGTCGAACTTGGCCACGCCCTTGAGGCGTACCTGAGCGTACAGCGCTTCGATCTGGCCGTCGGCCCGCAGCAGGCCTTGCCAGCTGTCCTGATAGTCGTTGAGCAGTGGCAGCAGGTTGTCCATGGAATCGTCGATCGGGTCCATGAACGGTGTGCCGAACGGCAGGTCCGCGGGCAGCAACTGACGGCGGCGCAGGGCGTCATCGAGGGTGCGTTGCTTGGCTTCCATGTCGCCGATCTGCCGGCCGACCAGCTGCAGTTTGGCCGACAGTTGCTGGACGCGCTCGGTAAAGGCATCGCTGGAACGCTTCAATTCGTCCTGTGCGGCTTCCATCTGTGCCATCTGTTCCAGCTTGTCGCCTTCCTCGGCGCTCAGGGTTTGCGCGCGACGGAAATCCTCCAGGGCTTTCTGCGCATCCAGCACTTGCTGGTACAGCACTTCAGTCTGGGTCTTGCTCGCGGCGCGGTCGGCCGCCACGGCCTGCTGGGTCTTCAGTTGCTTGAGTTCTTTGTCCAGGCGCTCCTTCTGGTCGCGCAGGGCTGCGCGGTCAGCCAAGGCCTGCAGCGCCGGTGGTTCGATGTGCGAGATGTCGATGGACAGGCCCGGCACTTCGAAGCGTTCGCCTTTGAAACCGTCGAGGATCAGCTCCACGGATTTGACCCACTCGCCGTCGTCGTCGAGGGTGATCCCGTGTTCACCCAGCGGCAGGCTGAACAGTGCGCTGTTGAACAGGCGCATCAGGCGTTCGACGTCTTGCTGCGAGAATTCTTCGCGCAGGCGGGCGTAGCTGTTGTTATCGGCGTGATCGAGTTGCTGCTTGACCGACTTCAGGCGTTTTTCCAGGTCGCGCAGGCGTTCGTCCAGGTCTTCGGCGCTGAACTGGCGCGATTGTGCCAGCGCACCGGCCAGTTCGTCGTGGGCGTCCTTCGCGGCCAGCAGTTGCTGTTCCAGCACCTTGACGTCATCGACCAGGGCAAAGCGATGCTTGAGTACGGACAATTCGCCGAGCCAGCGCTGGATGCCGGTGATTTCCCGCTCCAGGCGCATCAGTTCCTGAGTACCGCCGCGCTGGTCGTTTTGCAGGGCATCCTGCTCATTGCGGTAGTGTTCGGCCTGAATGGTCAGCTCTTCCTTGCGCGCACTGGCGTAGTCCGACCAGGTGCCGAGCAGCGAATCGAGCAGGGGCGAGATCCGGTGCAGCTTGCCACGCAGGATGTCGCGTTGCTTCACGCCGTTGGCCAGGGCTTCGACCAGCGGGCCGGCGGCGACCAGCGAGTTGTAGTCCTGCTCCATGCGTCGTACATCGCGGAACGCTTCTTCACACGCGGCGATGTAGTCGACGCTGCCGGAACGCAGGCTGTGCTCGAAGGCATCGAGGAACAGCTGCTTGAGCTTGGCCGCGGTGATTTCGCGCATGTGCAGCAGGTTGATGAACAGGGCGCGGAAGGTCTTCAGGCTCTGCTCGCTGGTGGAACGCAGCGGGATCAGCGTCAGGTCCAGCGGGATCGAAGTGTGACCTCCAACCAGCAGGCGGCGCAGTTCGTCCGGCTTGAGTTCGTAGGCTTTCAAGCCTTCGCGCTCAAGGTTGGTGAACAGTTCTTTCTGGCGCAGGCAGGTGTCGTTTTTCTGGTAGTGGGCCAGGTCCAGTTTGCCGGCATAGGCAAAGAACTGGTGACCGAAGCCGCCGCCCGGGCCGCGACCGACCACACCGATCACGTGGGGGCCGTGGGGCAGGTTCACCTCTACCAGGATGTAGCTGGTGTCCGAGGCGAAGTAGAAGCGCCGGGACTGCTCCAGGCTGTACTTGCCGAAGCTCATGTCCGACATGCGCGCCAGGATCGGGAACTGCAGGGCGTTGATCGAGGCGGATTTACCCAGGTTGTTGGCGCCGTATACCGATAGCGGCTCTTCCAGCGGGAACAGGCCGAGGCTGTAGCCGGCGGTGTTCAAAAGGGCAAAGCGGCGGATGCCGTAACGTTCCTTGCTCATGCGTCGAGCTCCTGTTCTTCGGCGATGGCGCGGGCTAAGGCGTCTTCTTCGCTCTCGTCTTCAAATTCCGCGAGGTCGAGCGGGTCATCGGTCTGCAACAGCTTTTCGTCGCTGTCTTCGTCGATCAGGACCGGCACCGGCAACGGCAGGACACTGTGCAGGCTGGCGGCCAGGTCGCGGTCCTGCTGCACCGACAGGCACACATCGAGGAAGCGGTGCATCGGCGGCAGGAAACGGTAGACGCCGTTCTCTTCGCTGGCGAAACCGAGCTGAGTCATGCGGCGCATGATCTTTTCTTCGAGCTCGTCCTGGGTCTGCACTTCGGCCTGGATGAACAGGTCGCGGTACTTTTCCAGCAGCGACGGCAATTCATCGCGACCGAGGCTGCCGCCGTCGAGCACGGCGATCGGGTCGCGGCCCTGATCGGCCAGGTGCTCGACGAGGATAAAGGTGAACAGCGCCAGACGCTGGGCGGTCTTGTTCACCGCCGCCGCTGCGAGGTCCGGCACGAAGTAGTAGAAGCCACGGGTGTCGCAGACCAGTTCAAAGCCCAGGGCCTTGAACAGCGTGCGGTACTGGTCCTGGAAGTTCGACAACTGCGCGTACAGCTCCGGATCGCGGCGGCTGACGTGATAACCCTTGAACAGCTCGCGAAAGATCGGCGCCAGCTGGGACAGTTCGGATAGATCAAGATGCATAGGGAGTGCTCGCAGAATCCTCGGCGGCGGTGTCGCTGACCGAGAGCAGGGCGAAGGAGCGCAGGCTGACCTGGTGCTCGTGAGTATGGTATTCGCGACGTTCCAGGCGCTCGCGCTTGAAGCGTTTTTCCCGCGACAGGCGCGAGAACCAGTACAACAGTTCGTCGGTGGCACCGTCCGGTTCCTGCTCCAGCAGCCAGGTCATCAGGTCCGGCATCGGCAGGGCGTCTTCGCAGCGTTCGAGCATTTCCCGAACGGTGCGTGGCGCCCGTGGCGCTTCGCCTTTCTGGGTCTTGTGAGCCTTGGGGAAGCGCGCCGGTTTCGGTTCGAAGCGAGCCAGGGCATAAACGTAGGCTTCGACCTGGCTGGCACTGCCGAGGAAGGTGCTCTGTGGGCGAGTGAACATCGGCATCGCCGCTTGCGGCACGGCGTCGATGCCTTTGCGGCGGATCATCGACAGGGCCAATGCGGCGCCACGGGTCACGGCGTTGTGCCGGCGCGCCTCTTCGCGCAGCGGCAGCAGCAGCTCGCGGGCGTGACGCAGGGTCAGCTGGGCGCTGGTCTGCATTTCGAGGATGCGCGCGTGGGTGCGCACCAACATGTCGTCGTCGACCAGGTGGCCGAGGCGCTGCTGTTCGCTGAGCATCTTCAGCAGGACGGTTTCGACCTTGCGCACGCCTTGTTCGAAGGCGCCGTCGGCGTTCACCAGATCAATCATCGGCTCGACGTATTCGTCCCAGGTCGCCAGCACTTCGGCGTAACGCTGGCGCAACGGAATCTGCCGGTCGCTGGTTTTCGCCCGTTCGGCGACGGCCACCAGTGCCTGTTCGTCGTTATCGAGTTTTTTCAGCACGTCACGCACGCGCATGTCGAGCAGGCGCAATTGGCGGGCGAGGTCGTTGCCGTCGCGGATATCGAATGCGTCCTGGATATAACCGGCCAGACGCTCGAGGTGGCGCAGGTAGGCTTCGATCTCCAGGCACAGGCCCAGACGGTGTTCACGGCGCAGATAGGCGAGGAAGTCGTGAATCTGCGCATTGAGCTCGAAACGGTTCGGGCTTTTGGCCACGGGAACCAGGATGTCGAGGCGAATCCACACATCCAGCAGGCTGGTGATGTCCTGCGGCGTACTGTCGAGTTGCTGGGCGGCCAGTTGCGTGCGCAGTTCGTTCAGGCTCAGTGTGCCTTGGTCGAAGTGCTCGCACAGTGGCTCCAGAAGTGCCCAGTGTTCAGCGAGGGCGCGCAAGACGCGCTTGGGTTCGATCATCGGAATGGCCGGCTGGTTGGCGATTAAAAGCCGCGATTGTACTGCATCGGGGGCAATGCGATTCACTCTCGGGACGGACTGTCGCCTTCTTTTCGGTAAGGTGCATCGATCAACTGCGGGCGATCTTCAGCGAACGGCGGTAGAATCAGCGCACTTTAGTTATCCACAAGTGGCCGACCTTTGCTTATCGAGTCCCGTCGTCGCGCTTATCTGGCCGCCATGCAGGTGGTCAACTGGCTGCCGCGCACCGAATTGCCCTTTGCCGCGCCGTCGCGGCCCGAGCTGCTCGAGATTCCCGAGCCGGTTGTGGTCGCGCCTGTCGTGCCCGCTGTTGTGGCCGATACGCCCGTGGCGCCTGTGGCCAAGCCGGCCGAGCGGGTGAAGATCGAGGTGCCACGGCCATCGCTGGCCAGCACCCGCACCGGCGCGAAACCGGTGGAAGAGGCCGAAGAGACGCCAGCCGTGGTCAAGGCACCCATCGTGCCGCCCCCGCGTTTCGCCCTGCAATTATTGCGGGCCGGGCGTTGCCTGCTGCTGGTGGAGTTACCCACAGGTGAATCCTTCCAGACTCGCGATCCTGCCTACCTGCTGCTCAAGGACATGCTGCGCGCCGCCGGTCTGCCGGACAGTCCGCAGATCGTCGGTGAGCCGGTGCATTGGCCGTTGTTGGTGCGTGGCACGATGGATCAGGGCCCGGAAGCGGCCCGCGACTTCGTGCAAGGTTTTCTCTCGGTGCGCATGGAAGAAACGCCCTGCGCCTGCTTGTGGCTGATCGGCTTGCCTGCGGTGCGATTTGCCGGCGAAGCGGATGCCGAGGCGTTCAATCGCGAATTGCAGATCGAAGGCCTGGGCTCGGCCTGGGCGGTGCCGGGCCTGGAATTATTAATGGAAGAGCCACAGCGTAAGGCTGATGTCTGGCAAGCCATGCGTCGGCTGATGGCGCGCTGGAAAGAATCGAATGAGTGACGCTGTATCGTTTCGCCCGATGACCGAGGCGGACCTGGAAGCTGTACTGAAAATCGAATATGCGGCCTATAGCCATCCCTGGACCCGCGGGATTTTCCTCGATGGCCTGGGCAAGTATCAGATCTGGCTGATGTTCGAAGGTCAGCAACAGGTCGGCCACGGTGTGGTGCAGATCATCCTCGACGAGGCGCACCTGCTCAACATTACGGTCAAGCCGGAAAACCAGGGCCGGGGCCTGGGGCTGACATTGCTTGAGCATTTGATGTCGATTGCCTACAAGGCCGACGCCCGGGAGTGTTTCCTGGAAGTGCGCGACAGCAATACCGCGGCGTTCAAGCTGTATGAGCGATATGGTTTCAACGAGATCGGCCGGCGTCGGGATTACTACCCGGCGGTGGGCGGGCGCGAAGATGCAGTGGTCATGGCCTGCACTTTGGTGGATTGAGCCTCAAAAGCTTCGCGAGCAAGCCCGCTCCCACATTTGGAATGCATTCCCCCTGTGGGAGCGGGCTTGCTCGCGAAGGCGGCTGAACAGGCACTAAAAAATTATCGCTTGCCGTCCATCGGATCGCGCTGAGCCAGTTCAGCCTCATCCAGGCCATTGCCACCGCCGATATCGTCCTCATCGACGATGCTCAGGTCCCAATCCGCACGGCTATCATTGCCCGCCTCATGGGCATCCCGGGCGCCGTCCTCACGGATCAGGGTTTCCGGGCTCAAGTCGTCATCGGTAGGTTGATGGTCACCGGTCGAGGCAGCGGTCAGGCCCGCTTCACTTCCGCGCTTGCGCGGCAGCAGTCGCTCGCGCTCCTTTTCCGGCAGTTCGTCACCGATTCTGGTGCCGGGTTCTTCTTCGTCGAAATCCAACTCACGCACCGAGCCCATGCGGTCTTCGTTGTCATCGACGGGTTCCGGTTGCACCGCATCGTACGGACGTCGTGAATCATTCATGGCAATTCCTCATACTGTAGTCCCTACTACGGTTGACCCCCGTGGCTACCGAGAATTCCACCGGCATGGAGCCCCGTATTCCGGATCAGGAGAGCATCTGCATTTTCGCGCGTGACCCCGACGGACGGTTGTCAGTCAAAGCTGCGCATCATTCTTGAGGCTTCAAAGCATGAACGAATTACAAGATCTGATTGATAACAACGAGCGTTGGGCCGCTGCGATCAAGGAGGAAGATCCTGACTTCTTCGCCAAGCTGGCTCGCCAACAGACCCCAGAGTTCCTGTGGATCGGTTGTTCCGACGCCCGGGTGCCGGCCAACGAGATCGTCGGCATGCTGCCGGGCGATCTGTTCGTACACCGTAATGTGGCCAACGTCGTGCTGCACACTGACCTCAACTGCCTGTCGGTGATTCAGTACGCGGTCGATGTGCTCAAGGTCAAACACATCCTTGTCACCGGCCACTATGGTTGCGGCGGTGTGCGCGCTTCGATGCAGGATCGCCAGTTCGGCCTGATCGACGGCTGGCTGCGTTCGATTCGAGATCTCTACTACGAGAAGCGCGAAGAACTGGCCAAACTGGCCACCGAAGAGGAACAGGTCGACCGCCTCTGCGAACTCAACGTGATTCAGCAAGTGGCCAACGTCGCCCATACCAGCATTGTGCAAAATGCCTGGCATCGCGGGCAGAGCCTGTCGGTCCACGGTTGCATCTACGGCATCAAGGACGGTCGCTGGAAAAGCCTGAACACCACCATCAGCGGCTTCGAGCAACTGCCGCCGCAGTACCGCCTGCGTCCGGTCGACCCTCAGTAATACCCGTCAATAATGACGTTGCCGACGCCAGCGTTGCAGAAACGCCTGGCCGTCGGCGTTTGGCGACTCGTTGTAGCCGGTAATCCAGCCACGGCACTCGTATGAGCCGCACTGGCAGGCAAATTGGCGTTGCAGTTTGTCTTCGGTGGCGGCGAAGTCCATGGTCAGCCAGTCCCCCTTGCTGATGTCCTTCAGCGCCCATAACCACAACTCGCTCAAGTCCAGAAAGACATTGGGGTCGCAGGAGTGTCGCAACAGTCCGCAGAAGCGCGGGTCGTAGACGTGTATGCCCGGGGCGAGCTGGCGGGTATGCCGGCAGCGGTAGGGCAGCAAATGCCCCGACGCCCGGCAGATACGGGTGATTCGCGGGAATTCGCGCCGTGCGGCAATACCCGTGGCTTCGCCCTTGGCGTTTTCAATGATTTCGAAGTCGGCCAGGGAAGGAAATCCCAGGCGAACGGGCAGCTCCGAAAAGGGGTAAACACCTTGCGGCGGTTGTGGGCGTTTTCGTTGAGGGGCGTGAGCTTTCATAACAATCCCTGTCTGCTGGGTGCTGCTACTTCCTTGCACCGACGGTCCTGTCAGCACAGCAGCACATGGGTTCAGCCCAAGCCTCTCGCAGATACCACGGGCGGTCTACTGTCATAAGTGACAGATTTTTTCGCCGTTCATCGGGTTACAGCGGCGGAGCAGGTTTCGCCGTGGCGGGTGCCGGGGCCTTGAGCTGCTTGAGCTGGGACACGATCGAAGCTGTCGCGCATTTGCCCACAGCCTGTTGGGGCGACAGGTTGCGGATCGAGGTGTAGAACAGCTCGCAGGTTTTTTCTTTCTGGGCCACTTGCCAGGTTTGCCTGCAGGTATTGAGCTCAACGTCCGGATTGCTGTCCGGTTGGCGGCCCATGGCGGCCTGCCAGCACGCAGCACTCAAATCCTGACCCATGACTTTCAGGCCTGCCGCATCGGCCTTGGCCTGGGCGTCACTGCCGGTGTAGCTTGCCGGATCGGCGGCATACCAAATGTAGCTCGGATGGTTGGAGCCCAGCACAGGGACTTTCACGCCGTTGTCCGGGGTGATCTGGACCAGGCCCAACACGTTCACCGTCTGCCCGTATTGCTCTTTGATCCAGTTACGCACCGGTGCGCCGAAGGCGACCATCGGCAGGGCTGCGCCGCTGGCGTTCAGGCTGACTTCCTTGACCATGGTGGTCTGGTAATCCTTGAAGTAGCCGTAGACGCCTTCGAGGTCTTTGCCCGCGTTGGACGGCGCGGCAATCGGGGCGATGTCGATGATTGTCTGGTAGCCCGGTGTCTGCCCGGCCGGGATGCCGTTGGCAGTCAGCAGCGTGGCCCAGCGATCCGTAGTGGCGGACCTCAGGTAATCCTGGGCCTGGGTCAGCGAATAGTCTGGCGGGAAGTGCAGCAGTTCGACGCTTTTGCGATTTTCCAGGGCCATACCCAACGGCAGGAACAGGTACCAGCTATACGCCCACTTGCCATCGGCATTCAGTTTGCTGGCGCCGTTGTAGGCCAGGTCACCGGCGTCGAGCAGCGCGGCCAGAGGCTTTTCATAGCCGTTGGGTACGCCGCTGATTTCGGCATAAAGCTGATTGTTATCGGTCTTGATCAGAACCTTCGCTCCGGTGTAGCCATCACGCTGCACGCTTTGGGTCAGGTAATGCTCGACGGTCTGTTCAAGTGTCCAGTTGCGAAAGCAGATCACGTTGCAGTTGTTGGGATAGGCGAAGAGACGGGTAACGCGTTCGGTACTGCCCAGTTTCAGGGCGACATCGGCGTGGGCAGCGGCGCTCAGGGTGAGGGCCGCGAGAGTCAGTCCTGCAAGTTTTAGCATGCTCAGATCCTTTTCAGCGTGGTTTCCCGTTGGCGTGGGTGCTACATACTGAAACCGCAGGCGGCGGTTGGTCTAGAGGGGGGAGGTAAAAAGCTGTCAGGCAACGTGCACTCTCAATGTGGGAGAAACCACAGTGGGAGCGGGTTTGCTCGCGATGGCGTCGGCACATTCAGTATCAATATGTCAGTGACATTGTCATCGCGAGCAAGCTCGCTCCCACAGGGTTCTATGTCATCACCACCGCTTGGTTCACGGCATCACCGGCGGCGTATACGTCAGCGTCGTGCCCAGTGCCCACAGCAAAAACAGCACCAGTGGCGTGTGCACCAGCAACTGCACGAACGAGAAACCGATCAGGTCCCGCGCCTTCAACCCCAGTACGCCCAGCAACGGCAGCATGTAGAACGGGTTGATCAGGTTCGGCAAGGCTTCGGCGGCGTTGTAGATCTGTACGGCCCAGCCCAGGTGATAGTTCAGGTCATTGGCCACCTGCATCACGTACGGCGCTTCGATGATCCACTTGCCGCCGCCGGACGGAATGAAGAAGCCGAGGATCGCCGAGTACACCCCCATCAGCAGGGCATAGGTGTCGTGGGAGGCAATGCTGACGAAAAAGGTCGAGATGTGGTGCGCCAGGGTCTGCGCATCGGCACCCTTGACCGTAGTCATCAGTGCGGCGATCGAGCCGTACAGCGGGAACTGGATCAACACACCGGTGGTGGTCGGTACCGCACGGGACACGGCATCCAGAAAGCTGCGCGGACGCCAGTGCAGCAGCGCACCCAGCATGATGAACAGGAAGTTGTAGGTGTTCAGCCCGGAAATCGCGCTGATGGCCGGTTTGGTCGAGAACTCATGGAACAGCCATCCGGCTGCCAGCAGCACCAGCAGAATCGTCAGCAGCGGGCTGTGTTCCAGCCATTCGCCGGGGCGGGTGCGTGGTTGCAGCGGTGGCAGGTTGAAGCTTGGGTCGATCCCGCAGGCGTTGGCGTCTCGTGCGGAGTTCGGGCCGGGGGCGGTGGCGTAGGCAACGATCAGTGAAACGATGATCAGAGCCAGCAACATCACACCGGACTGCCAAAGAAAGATCGTCTGGGTGAAAGGGATCACCCCGGTGATCGACAGGATCGACGGCGGCAGGCTGGCCGGGTTGGCCTGCAATTGCGCAGCGGACGATGACAGGCCCAGGGCCCAAACCGCGCCGAGGCCCAGGTAGACAGCGGCACCGGCGGCGCGGTAGTCCATCTTCAGATCGGTTCTGCGGGCCAGAGCGCGCACCAGCAAACCGCCGAACACCAGCGACAGACCCCAGTTCAGCAGCGACGCAACCATGGAAATCAGCGCCACCCAGGCCACGGCGGAGCGGCCGTTTTTCGGGATTTTCGCCAGGCGGTCGATCAGCTTCACCGCCGGTGGCGAACTGGCGACCACGTAACCACCGATTACCACGAACGCCATCTGCATGGTGAACGGGATCAGGCTCCAGAAGCCGTCACCGAACGCCACCGCGGCATCGGTGGGCTTGGCACCCATCGCCATGGTGGCCAGGGCCACGATAATCACCGCCAGGGCAGCAAACACCCAGGAGTCGGGAAACCAGCGTTCGGCAAAACTTGAACAGCGCAGGGCAAAGCGGGCGGAGCGGCTATCTTCGATATCAGCGGCCACGGGGGTACCTCGGATTTATTATGTTTGTAGTGGTCTTCGGGGCAGTAACCGCCCGTCTGGACAGGCGCCAACATTAATTCAAGCCGAGGACTTTTGCGGGGCTGTTTCGTGGCTATGGGACTTTGGTCTAACGGGTTGTCCGCCGGTGCATTTGCGTAGACCATGGGCGCCTTGGTTTTTGCCTATGCCAGAGTTCTTTTCATGACTAACACCGATTCGCGCCCGACGCCGTTCAGCCGCTCGGACTACAAGACCCTGGGGCTCGCCGCTCTCGGCGGGGCGCTGGAAATCTACGACTTCATCATCTTCGTGTTTTTCGCCCTGACCCTCAGCCAGTTGTTCTTCCCGCCGGAAATGCCCGAGTGGCTTCGATTACTGCAAAGCTTCGGGATCTTCGTCACCGGTTACCTGGCGCGACCGTTGGGGGGCATCCTGATGGCGCACTTCGCCGACCGTCTGGGGCGAAAGAAAGTCTTCAGCCTGAGCATCCTGATGATGGCGTTGCCCTGTCTGCTGATCGGGATCATGCCGACCTACGCGCAAATCGGCTATTTCGCACCCTTGCTGCTGTTGGCCCTGCGCATCCTCCAGGGCGCGGCGGTGGGCGGTGAGGTACCCAGTGCCTGGGTATTCGTCGCCGAGCACGCACCCATTGCCCACCGCGGCTATGCCTTGGGCTTCTTGCAGGCGGGGCTGACCTTCGGCTATTTGATCGGGGCATTGACCGCGACCTTCCTGGCGCAGGCGTTCACTGCGGCGGAAATTCTCGATTACGCCTGGCGTTATCCCTTCCTGTTGGGCGGCGTGTTTGGGGTGATTGGCGTGTGGCTGCGTCGCTGGCTCAGCGAAACCCCAGTGTTCACGGCCATGCAGGCGCAGCGCGAGGCGGCTGGCGAACTGCCGCTGCGTACGGTCTTGCGCGAGCATCGCCTGGCCATTTTGCCGGCGATGATTCTCACTTGTGTGCTGACTTCGGCCGTGGTGGTGTTCGTGGTCATCACCCCGACCATGATGCAGAAAACCTTTGGTATGACCGCCAGTCGTACCTTCGCCTTGAGCGCGCTGGGCATCGTGTTCCTGAACATCGGCTGCGTGCTCGCCGGGCTGCTGGTCGATCGCATCGGCGCCTGGCGCACGGTGATGCTCTATAGCCTGCTGCTGCCGCTGGGCATCGGCGTGCTGTATGCCTGCCTGATCATGGGCGGCGACTGGATCGGCCTGGCCTACGCGGTGGCCGGGCTGTCCTGCGGGGTAGTTGGCGCGGTGCCATCGGTGATGGTCAGCCTGTTCCCGGCGCGGATTCGCGTTTCGGGGATCTCGTTCACCTACAACATTGCCTATGCCGCATGGGCGAGTGTCACACCGCTGTTGTTGATCGGTCTGATGCCATGGAGCCCATGGATCTGCGTGATGTTCAGTGCGGTGATGGGCGCGGTGGGCATGGGCAGTGCGGCGTACTTCGGTGCGCGGATGCCGAGAATCGCAGGCTGTCCTGCGGCTGGCGCGCATTGATCGGGCATGTCGTAACTATTTTTTGTAGGACAAGCCTGAAGCACGCTTAAGAAAATGTTTCCAAGGCCGATGGTTAGGCTGCATATCGCTTTCTACCCCTGTCCATCGGTGCTTTCCCATGTTCAATAAACGCTTGAAGCAGGAGCTGTCGGCTCTTCGTGAAGAACTCTCCAGCCTCCAGCAAGTGAAGGAAAGTCTGGAAAGCGAAATGCTGGTGCTGACCCTCGACAGCAGCGGGCGGGTTCAGTCGGTCAACCAGAACTTCCTTGGCGAAATGCATTACAAGAGCGGCGACCTGATTGGCCGACACATCGACGATCTGGTCCCGGATCAAGTGAAATCCGATGAATTCCAGCTGCGCTTCAAGAACGCGTTGACCCGTGGCGAGCACTTCGCCGGCGCAGTGCGTCTGTTGCGCGGTACCGGCCAGGAAGCGTGGTTGCGTTCGATCCTGCAACCGGTGCGCTCGGCGGACGGGCGGATCAAGTGTTTTTCGATCTTTTCCAGCGACCTGACCCGCACCATCGAGGCCTCCCGCGAACACGAGAACCTGATCGGCGCGCTGGTGCGCTCCACGGCGGTGATCGAATTCGACCTCAACGGCAACGTGCTGACCGCCAACGACCGCTTCCTCAGCGGTATGGGTTACAGCCTGGCGCAGATCAAGGGCAAGCATCACCGCACCTTCTGCCTGCCGGAAGAATACAACAGTGACGCATACCATAACTTCTGGCGTCGCCTGAATGCGGGCGAGTACGTGGCCGACCGTTTCAAACGTGTCGACAGCCATGGTCGTGCGGTCTGGCTTGAGGCGTCCTACAACCCGGTGGCCGATGCCAACAATAATCTCTACAAGGTGGTGAAGTTCGCCACGGTGATTACCGATCAGGTCAATCAGGAGCAAGCCGTCGCCGAGGCGGCCAACATCGCCTACAGCACCTCGCAGCAAACCGACCAAAGCGCTCAGCGCGGCAACGCCGTGGTGACCCAGGCCGTGGACGTGATGCGCGACCTGGCCAGGCATATGCAAACCGCCGGCGATGGCATCGAAGCGCTGAACGAGCAGTCGCTGGTGATCGGTACCATTGTCAAAACCATCAGCGGCATTGCCGAGCAGACCAACCTGCTGGCGCTCAACGCGGCCATCGAAGCGGCCCGTGCGGGCGAGCAGGGGCGGGGGTTCGCCGTGGTGGCTGATGAGGTCCGGCAACTGGCTTCGCGCACCAGCCAGGCCACCGACGAAATCGTCCTCGTGGTGCGGCAGAACCAGGACATGGCGCGCAACGCCGTAGCGCTGATGACCGACGGCAAGCTTCAGGCCGAGCAGGGCCTGGCACTGGCGGCGGAAGCGGGTACGGTGATTGTCGAGATCCAGGACGGCGCGCAGAAAGTGGTCAACGCGGTGGGGCAGTTTGCCAATCAACTCACCAACTGACCTGAGATCAGCTCTTGGTGGGAGCGGGCTTGCTCCGGGCGGCATTCCGACGAAAGCGGTGTGTCATTCAACCCAGCGGTGACTGAATTGACGCCTTCGCGAGCAAGCCCGCTCCCACAGGGTTACGTGGGCGCTACAATCGGCTCTTTTCCCCCAGGAGCAGACTTCCATGAGCGTTCCCCACCGCCGTCCGGTTCCCTTGTCCAAGGCATATCGTCTGCTCAATCATGGCCCGACCGTGCTGGTCAGCGCAGCCCACGGTGGTCAGCGCAATATCATGGCGGCAGCCTGGGCCATGCCGCTGGATTTCGAACCACCGAAAATTGCCGTGGTGCTGGACAAGTCCACCTGGACTCGCCAGTTGCTGGAAGCCTCGGGCACGTTTGTGCTGAACGTTCCATGCGCTGCACAGGCCGACATTGTGCAGACCGTCGGTTCGACCTCCGGCCTGGAGTTGACCCAGGGCCAGGGGCGCGACAAGTTTGAGACCTACGATCTACAGACGTTCACCGGCCAGTCGGTTGATGCGCCGATGCTCGAAGGCTGCGTGGCCTGGCTGGAGTGTCGCCTGTTGCCGGAGCCGAACAACCACCAGCAGTACGATCTGTTCCTGGCTGAAGTGATTGCCGCCCAGGCTGACGAGCGCGTGTTCAGCGAAGGCCGCTGGCACTTCGAAGGGCAAGACGCCTTGCGCACCTTGCACCACGTGGCGGGCGGGCACTTCTTGACCATTGGTGATCCAGTGGACGGCAAGACCTTGCAGGCGTGAGGCGGCCAGCGCTCAAATCCAGACATCATTCTCGGCCGTGCGCTCGCCACCTTCGCGGCCGGTATTGAGCACGCCCTTGGGTTCGATCAGCAGGAGTTTTACCTCCTGCCCCGCGCTGGGTTTGTGCTCGACGCCTTTGGGCACCACATACATCTCCCCGGCGTTCACCAGCACATGGCCATCGCGAAAGTCGATACGTAACTGGCCTTCCAGAACGATGAAGGTTTCGTCGGTATCGAAGTGGTCGTGCCAGATGAAGTCCCCCAGCAGCTTCACCACCTTGAACTGGTAGTCGTTCATTTCGGCGATGACCCGGGGCGACCAGTGCGAATCGATCCGGGCGAGTTTTTCCGCGAAGTTCAGGCTTTCGTAGGCGTTCATCATGGGGCTCTCGTGGTTGATCCTGGGTCACGATAGCCAGCAATCCGGCGCGATTCTTGAACGATTGTGCGTGGCTCAGCGCCGCTGCAGGTTCAGCCAGCGGGCCGGTGGCAAGCCGTAGGTTTTGCTGAATTGCCGAGTCATGTGGCTCTGGTCGGTGAAGCCGGCGATCAGCGCGGCGCTGACCAGTGTCTGCCCCTGAGTCAGCAGCGCGCGAACCATGTCCAGGCGTCGCATGGTCAGGTAGCGATAGGGACTGGTACCGAACAACAGGCGAAAATCCCGGGACAGGCTCCAGCGATCCCGGCCACTGTGTTGCGCCAGCTCATCGAGTGTCACGGTGCGATCGAGGGCGCTGTGGATGTATTCCCGCGCGCGCTGCGCGGCCACGTAATCGAAACCCGAGCGTTTGGCTGTCACACCGGAAACGGTGCTCAAGGCCTGCGCCAGATCGAACAGCGCATCCTGTTCTTCCAGTGGATCGAGCGGGTAATCAAGGCTGCGCAGCAAGGCTCCCGTGGCGGCAAACAGGCGGGGGTCGTTCGACAGTCCGGTCTTGATGAACGGCAGCGGTTGGCCGCCGAGCATCTGCTGGATCAGCGCCGGTTCGATGTACATCATCCGGTACTGGAAACCGGACTCGGTGCCGGCCTCGCCATCGTGGGCTTCGTCCGGGTGCAGCACGATCGTTGCGCCTGGCTGGCTGTGACGCCAGCCACCGCGATACTGAAAGCTCTGCACCCCGGCCAGGGTGTGGCCGATGGCATAGGTGTCGTGGCGGTGAAGATCGTAGCCATGGCCGGCAAAAAACGCCTCGAAACGCTGTAGCCCGCCGACATCGGGCGCGCGATGGAACCAGTCATTGCGAGGCGGGTACTTGGCCATGGTGATGATTGTCTTGAGCTCGATGCTCAACACGGTAACCCAGTCAGCGACTCCCTGTCTTCTGATCGCAAGGCGACAGGTACGCTAGAAAACCAAGGGCAAATACTGCACTGTGTGGCGCATTCTCTGCAGGTCGTTTTTTCTATTCGTCAGGTGAGGCCAGGTCATGAGCAAGCTGCGCGTGGGGATCATTTTCGGGGGCCGTTCGGCTGAGCATGAGGTGTCGCTGCAATCGGCGAAAAACATCGTCGATGCGCTGGACCGTTCACGCTTCGAACCGGTGCTGATCGGCATCGACAAACAAGGCCACTGGCACCTCAACGATCCTTCGGATTTTTTGCTGAATCAGGAAAATCCGGCGCTGATCGCCCTCAACCAGTCCAACCGCGAACTGGCCGTGGTGCCGGGTAAGGCCAGTCAGCAACTGGTGGAAACTTCCAGCCAGGAAATGCTCGGCCACGTCGATGTGATCTTCCCGATTGTCCATGGCACCCTTGGTGAGGATGGTTGCCTGCAAGGCTTGCTACGCATGGCCGATTTGCCGTTTGTCGGCTCCGATGTGCTGGGCTCGGCCGTGTGCATGGACAAGGACATCAGCAAGCGCCTGCTGCGCGATGCCGGCCTGGCCGTGACGCCGTTCGTGACATTGACCCGCGCCACGGCGGCCCGCACCGGGTTTGCCGAGGTGCGTGGCAAGTTGGGTTTGCCGCTGTTCGTCAAACCGGCGAATCAGGGCTCTTCCGTGGGCGTGAGTAAGGTCACCGACGAGGCTGAGTACAGCGCAGCGGTGGAGCTGGCCTTGAGTTTCGATACCAAGGTGTTGATCGAATCTGCCGTCAGCGGCCGCGAAATTGAATGTGCAGTGCTCGGCAATGAAGACGCCATCGCCAGTGGCTGCGGCGAGATCGTGGTGCGCAGCGGGTTCTATTCCTACGACAGCAAGTACATCGACGACAAGGCGGCTGAAGTGGTGGTGCCGGCCAATATCAGCGTCGAAGCCAGCGAGCGCATTCGCGCCCTGGCCGTCGAAGCGTTCCAGATACTGGGCTGCTCCGGCCTGGCTCGCGTCGACGTGTTCCTGACCGACAGCGGCGAAGTGCTGATCAACGAAATCAACTCGCTGCCCGGCTTCACCCGCATCAGCATGTACCCGAAACTGTGGCAGGCCACCGGCATGACCTACAGCGAGCTGGTGACGCGACTGATCGAGCTGGCGCTGGAAAAGCACCAGGTTCGGCAGGGGTTGAAGATCAGTCGATAAGCGGAGTTCTGCATCGTCCGTATTATCGGTAGGTATGCTTGCATGAGCCGACCCTGATCAAGCGTGTTTGACCGGTTTGATCAGGCTCTGGGCGGGTATCCCGAACAGCTCGTGCAGTTTCCAGATCATTGGAAGCGTCAACGCTCGCTTGCCATTGAGTACTTCATAAACACGATTTGTGCGGCCGATGGCGGGTGCAAGATCGGCGGCGGACAACCCGGACTGCTCCATTCTGAACTTGATCGCATCGATAGGATTGGGTAAGTCGACCGGGAAGTGCTTCGACTCATACGATTCGATCAGCGTAATCATGATGTCGAAGTAATCTCCCTCGGGAGTGCCAATCTCTGGTTCATTCTCAAACAGAGCCGACACGCTCTTGAGGGCGGCGCGGTAATCCTCTTCTGTGTGAATCGGGCGAATGTTCATGGGTTACTCCATTTCGACGTTATCAGCGTCGACCGTGTCGTACTGCTTGTGAGTGCCGACAAATTTTATGTACGTGGCGTGGAAACTCTAACCAGGACGCAAATATTTGCGGGTAGGAAAAAGCAGCGGGAGAGAGGCGAGCTGGACTCTTTGCTTATAAAAAGGGCCTACCCACCGGTAAGCCCTTTCTCATCCCCGCGTACGACTCAATCCCCCAGCGCTTGCCCTTCACGCCGCGGATCGGCTCCGCCTGTCAGCGACGCTTTGCCTTGGGCGTCCTTGACCCGAACAATCGCCTGGGTCCCGCTGGTCATGTCGATCTCGCTCACGCTGTGCCCTTTGTCTTTCAGCGCCTGAATCAGCGTCGGGCTGAACTGCCCCTGTTCCAGTTCGGTCGGGCCGTTGCGGCTGCCGAAGTTGGGCAGGTTGATGGCGGCTTGTGCATCGAGGTTCCAGTCGAGCAGGCCGATGGTGGATTTGGCCACGTATTCGATGATTTGCGAGCCGCCGGGGGAACCGACGGTGGCGAGGAATTCGCCGCTCTGGCGGTCGAAGATCAGGGTTGGGGCCATGGACGAACGCGGGCGTTTGCCGGGCTCGACGCGGTTGGCGACTTTTTGCCCGTTTTCCTCGGGGATGAACGAGAAGTCGGTCATCTCGTTGTTGAGCATGAAACCCTGAACCATGATGTGCGAGCCGAACGCTGACTCGATGGTGGTGGTCATCGACACGGCGCCACCCGCGTCATCGACGGCCACCACTTGCGAGGTGGAAATCCGCAGTGGCGAACGGTCCGGCGCATAGGCCACACGGATGCCCGGCGGAGTGCCGTGTTTGGCCGTGCCCATGCTGCGTTCACCAATCAGGGCGGCGCGGCTGGCGAGGTAGGCCGGGTCGACCAGGCCCTTGACCGGCACGGGGACGAAGTCTGTATCGGCTAAGTATTGAGCGCGGTCGGCGTAGGCCAGGCGTTCGGCCTCAGAGATCAGGTGCACGGCTTGCGGGTCGGGTTCGATGCCGGCCGGGGCCGTGGTCTTGACCGGTTGCAGCGGTGCCAGCGCCAGGCGTTTATCGCGGGTCTCCAGGGCTTGCAGCGTGCCGAGGATCTGCGCCACGGCGATCCCGCCCGACGACGGCGGCGGCATGCCGCAGACCTGCCAGCGCTTGTAGTCGGTGCACAGCGGCGCGCGCTCCTTGGCCTGGTAGTTGGCGAGATCGGTCAGGGACAGGCTGCCGGGGTTGTCGTGCCCCTGCACCTTGGCCGCGATTTCCTCGGCGACCGGGCCTTTGTACAGGGCATCCGGGCCTTCATGGGCAATGCGCTTGAACACGGCGGCCAGTGCCGGGTTCTTCAAGTTTGTGCCGACGGCTTTTGGGCTGCCATCGGCATTGCGAAAGTAAGCCATCATTTCCGGCGAGCGAGGCATGGACGAATCCGCGGCGATCAACCGGTGCAGGCGTGGCGAAATGGCGAAGCCTTGTTCGGCGAGCTGGATGGCCGGTTCAAACAGCTGCGCCCAGGGCAGGCGTCCGTGTTTTTGATGGGCCAGTTCCAGGGCGCGCAGCACGCCGGGTGTGCCCACCGAACGACCGCCAATCTGCGCCTGGGTGAACCCCATCGGTTGTCCGTTGGCTTGCAGGAAAAGCTTTTCGGTGGCGCCGGCCGGGGCAGTTTCACGTCCGTCGTAGGTGCGCACGGCCTTGCCATCCCAGAGGACGATCAATGCGCCGCCGCCGATGCCCGAAGACTGTGGCTCGACTAGCGTCAACACGGCTTGCATCGCAATCGCCGCGTCGATGGCCGAGCCGCCCCGGCGCAGCATCTCCCGCCCGGCTTCGGCCGCCAGCGGATTGGCCGCCGCTGCCATGAATTTCTCGGCATGTTGAGTTTTCAGGTCGGTGCGGAACCCGGAAGCGCTTTCCGGTGCGAGCGGCAGTGTCGGCACCGAAGCGTTGTGGCACGCGGCCAGGGTCAAGGCACTGGCGAGCAGAATCAGGGTTGGCAGGCGATAGCGGCGCAATGGAAAGGTTGAGAACACGTGGGGTACTCCGTCCGTTGGATCTACGATCAGTGGACTTTATCGGCCGACCGGGAGGGACGCAAACCAGGTCCCACGGCATTGACGCTTTTGTCCTTCATCAATAGCGGGATTTTCTGTAGGGTCGTTGCCAACAGGCAGGCCGGAAAATCAACAAGAGGCAGACATGCAAACCGAGTTCCCCACCCAGTCCAGCTATCGCACCCAGCGTGAACAGTTCCTGGTCGCCGCGACCACGGCAGGCGCAACGCTGACGGAGTATCCACACCCGCTCAAGGGGCCGTTTGGTGAGTCCCTGAGCACGGATGTGGCGGTATTGGGTGATCCGGGCGCCAAGCGCCTGTTGATCGCGCTGAGCGGCACCCACGGAGTCGAAGGCTTCTACGGCTCGGGTTGCCAGATCAAATGGCTGCAGGAGTTGGGCAAGCGCTCCCTGCCAGCGGATGTCGCCGTGGTCATGATCCATGCCATCAACCCTTGGGGCATGGCGTGGTTGCGCCGGGTCAACGAAGACAACATCGACCTGAACCGCAATCACCTGGATTTCCAGCGACCGCTGCCGGACAACCAGGCCTATGACGCTCTGCATGAAATCTATGCCTGCCCACAGTTGCAAGGTCCGGAGCGTGATCGTGCCGATGCCTTGCTCGACGAACAGATTCGCCTGCACGGCTGGCCGGCAGTCATGTCGATTGTCGAGGGCGGTCAGCATGCTCACCCCGACGGTCTGTTTTTCGGCGGGCTGGCGCCGAGCTGGTCGAACCGCACGTTGCACAAGATCGTGCAAATGCACGTAGCCCATGCCGAGGTCGCCATGTGTTTCGACTTGCACACGGGCGCTGGCGAATACGGTCATCCGATGTTGTTGACCATCACCGAGTCCGCCTATCCGGCGCTGGCGGATGCGCAGGCGATTTATGGCCCATGGCTCTACAGCCTGCAAACCGGTGCCGATACCCTGAGCGAAACCGGCGTGGCGGCAACGGCCACCGGCTATACCTCGCAGGCATTGATCGATGCGCTGCCGCAGGTACGGCTGATGCCGTTTGTCATTGAGTGTGGGACTTACCCGGGGCCGGACGTTCACCGGCATCTGCGCGATGATCACTGGCTGCATTTGCATGGCAACCCGAGCGACGCAACGGGGCGCGGGATCAAGTTGAATCTGCTGGAGCAGTTCTATCCGGCGGATAGCGATTGGCAGGCGATGGTCTGGTTGCGCACGTGGCAGATCTGGGAGCGGGCGTTGTCGGCATTGCCGACCATTGGCGTCTGATCGATGCGCGCATGCGGTTGAGGATTTCCTGCAACCGCAGCGTACTTTTTCAAGGCATAAAAAAACGGCCTACCTTTCGGTAAGCCGTTTTTAGTACTTGGTGGCTACACAGGGACTTGAACCCCGGACCCCAGCATTATGAATGCTATGCTCTAACCAACTGAGCTATGTAGCCAAGTGGCGCGCATTATTCACCGGTAATGGGGATGCGTCAAGCATAAATCTAAAATATTTCTCTGCGCTTTCAACCGTTTATCAAAATCTATCCTCTGAGCAGCGGTGAAGGGCAGCGATGGAACCAGCGGCTGGCCTGTTCGTAGGCGTGGGCCAGTTGCAGGACAGCGAAGTCGGCCTGGTGTCTGCCGATGATTTGCAGGCCCATGGGCAGGCCGCTGGCGCTGAAGCCGACCTGTACGTTGGCTACCGGGCAGCCGGACAAGGTGCCGGGAATCACCACCTCCATCCAGCGGTGATAGGTGTCCATGGTCACGCCTTCGATGGTGGTGGGCCACGGTTGGGTTTTATCGAAGGGGAACACCTGGGCGCTGGGTAGCAGCAGGTAGTCGTATTTTTCGAACAACCTGGAGATCGCCCGATACCAGTCGCTGCGCGTCACTGAGGCGGCAAACACGTCGGTGGCCGAGAGTTTCAGGCCGTTTTCCACTTCCCAGCAGGCTTCCGGTTTCAACAGCGCACGTTTTTGCGGGTCGGCATAGGTCGCGCCCAACGAGCCGGCGACCATCCAGTGGCGCAATGTCCGCCAACTGCTCCACAGCTTCTCTGGCGCGAATCCGGATTGAACGGGCTCGATGTGGCAACCCAGGCTTTCGAAATCGGCAAAGGCCTTTTCACACAACGAGAGGATGCCTTTTTCCATCGGCAGGTAGCCGTTGAAGTCGCCGAGCCAGCCCAGACGCGTGCCTTTGAAGTCCCGATCCAGCGGTGCCGCAAAGGCGCTGCCGGGCTCGGCAATCGACAGCGGCGCCCGTGCATCGGCCCCGGCCTGCACTGACAGCAGCAACGCCGCATCGCGCACGCTGCGAGCCATGGGGCCTTCGTAGCCGAGTTGGTCGATAAACAGATCGGCACTGTCATCGAAGGGCACGCGGCCCTGGGACGGACGGAACCCGAAGATATTGTTGAAGGCGGCCGGGTTGCGCAGCGAGCCCATCATGTCGCTGCCGTCGGCCACCGGCACCAGGTGCATCGCCAGCGCCGCCGCCGCACCGCCGCTGCTGCCGCCAGCGGTCTTGCTCGGGTCGTAGGCGCAACCGGTCGCGCCGAACAGCGGGTTATAGCTTTGCGAACCGAGGCCGAATTCCGGGGTATTGCTCTTGCCGATGATGATCGCGCCCGCCGCTTTGATTCGCTCGACCATGATGCCGTCGCGCTCGGGGATGAAGTCCTTGTACAGCGGCGAACCCAGCGTGGTGCGGATGCCACGGGTCAGGGACAAGTCCTTGATGGCGTGGGGCAGGCCGTGCATCCAGCCACGGTATTGGCCTTTCGCCAGTTCGGCGTCGCGGATATCGGCCTGGGCCAGCAGGTCTTGCGGCGCTTGCAGGCTCACCAGTGCATTGATCTTCGGATTGAAGCGTTCGATATGGGCAAGATAAGTCTGCATCACTTCCCGGCAGGAAACCTGGCGCAGGCGGATGCGTTCGGCGAGCTCGTGGGCCTGCAACAGGACCAGTTCGCTGATGTTATTAGAGTTCATTGCAAGCGGCCTTTCAGACGGCTGGAAAAACGCCCCGTCATCGCGTCGGGGCGGTAGAGATCAACGCATCAGGTTGGTCCAGAGACGGTCGGCCAGGCGGATCGCGCCTTCGCCGCAGGTCTTGCTGAACACCACCTGGGTGCCTTCGGGAATGTGCAGTTCCGGGGCATCCTTGAGGCCCGCGTCGAGGAACGGCTCCACACCCTTGATCGGGCTCTGGTGCTTGAGGAAGTTCTGGGTCATCGCCGCGTTTTCAGGCTGGCTGAGGAACGCGATGAAGGCCTTGGCGTTTGCCGGGTTCTTGCTGCCGGTCGGGATGACCATGTTGTCGACCCAGGCCAGCACACCTTCTTTCGGGTACAGGTATTTCAGGCTCGGTTTCATCTCTCGGGCGCGCATCGACGAGCCGCCCCAGAACGTCGACATGTCGATTTCACCGGAGGCGAGGTTTTCGCGGATCGAACCGGCCTTGGAACTGTAGGTTTTGACGAAGGGTTTCTGCGCCTTGAGCAGGGTCAGAATCTGTTGCATCTGCTTCGGGTCTTCGCTGCACAGTGGAATGTTCAGATACAGGCTGGCCATGTCCACCACGTCGCTGACCGAGTCGAACATGTTGATTCGTCCTTGCAGCTCGGCCGGTGGCTCGTAAAGCACCTTGAGGCTGTCGGCGGGGCCCTTGTAGCGCTCGGTGTTGAGCACCACGCTGGTGGTGCCCCAGATGAACGGCACGGAATAGGCACCTTCCGGGTCCCAGGTGGGTTTTTTCAGGTTGTCGACGACGCTGGCGTAGTAGGGCTGGTTGACCGGGTCGAAGCGCTCCAGCAGTTTTTCCTTGATCAGGATCGGCACGAACTGGTGCGAAGGGATCGCCACGTCATAACCGGCACCGCCCTGTTTCAATTTGGCCAGCAGGGTTTCGTTGGAATCGTAGGAGTCGACTGTAACTTCGATGCCGGTCTGCTTCTGGAACTTGGCGAGAATCTCCGGCGAAAAGTAGCCGCTCCAGCTCACCACGTTGAGTTTTTCCGCGGCCTGAACGCTGCCGACCATGGTCAGCGGTAAAGTCAGGAACAACGAAGTGCCGATGCTTTTAATCCACTTGCTCATGCTATTTCCCCACAGTACGTAGAAGGTTCAGGTTTTCTTTTTGCCCAGCAGATAAGAGAGCGTGACGAACAGCACCGAGACGCCCAGGATCAGGGTCGAGACAGCGTTGACGTCCGGTGTCACACCCATGCGCAACAGGCCGAAGATGAAGATCGGCAAGGTGGTGGTGCCGGCCTGGGAGACCATCATCGAGATCACGAAGTTATCCAGCGACACGATGAAGGCCAGCATCAACCCGGAGAAAATCCCCGGCATCAGCAGCGGCAACGTGACCTTGCGAAAGGTCCGCCACGGGCCGGCATAGAGGTCGGCCGAGGCTTGCTCCAGGGACAGGTCCATGTCGTTCAGGCGTGCCCGTATCGGCAGAAAGGCGAACGGGATACAGAACACCGTGTGCGCGATGATCAGGTTGCCGTAGCCCAGGGACAGACCGATGGTGGAGAACAGCGCGAGGGTGGCGACGCCGACCACGATTTCCGGCAGCACCAGGGGCAACATGATCGCGCCCATGGACAGTTGCAGGCCCTTGAACTTCGCACCCCGTGAAGTGCCGAGAGCGGCGAGGGTGGCGATGGCCGTGGCGACCATGCTGGCGCAGACCGCGATCAACAGGCTGTTGCCAGCCGCCTGGCGCAGGGCCTGGTTGGCGAAGGCCGCGCGATACCAGTCGAAGCTGAAACCGGTCCACACCGTGGCCGACTGGTTGGCGTTGAACGAAAACACCACCAGCACCACGATCGGCGCGTAGAGGTACAGGTAGAACAGGAAACTGAATCCGCCGAAGCCGGGGAAGTCCTGCACCCCCAGCGTGTTGCGTTTGAACAGGCCGATCATCACGCACCTCCTTTGGCGATGCGCTGGCGCTCGGCACGCAAGGCATAAACCGTCAGTACCAACATCACCGCCGCCATCAGCACCAGCGACAGGGCCGCACCGAAAGGCCAGTTACGCGCATCGCTGAACTGGCGGAAGATCAGGTTGCCGAGCATCATTCGCGTGCCGCCACCGAGCAGTTCCGGAGCGATCATCGCGCCCAGGCAAGGCACGAAAGTGAGGATGGCGCCGGCGAGAATTCCCGGTTTGGCAATCGGCAACACCACCTTGCGCAAGGTTCGAACGCGTCCGGCGTAGAGGTCTTGAGCGGCTTCGAGCAGGCGGATGTCCATTTTTTCCAGGGTGGCGTAGATCGGCAGCACGACGAAGGGCGCATAGGTGTAAACCAGCCCCAGCAGCACCGCACCGTCGGTGTAGAGCAGTTGCAGCGGCTGGTCGATGACCCCGAGGCCCATCAGGCTGTTGTTGATCACCCCGGTGTTGCGCAGCAGCAGAATCCAGGCGTAGGTGCGGATCAACAGGTTGGCCCAGAACGGCACGGTGATCAGGAAGATCAGCAAGCCACGGCGATGGGCCGGTTGCATGGCCAGCCATACCGCCACCGGAAAACCGATCAACAGGGTGATGAGCGTGGTCAGCCCGGCGATGCCGATGGAGCGCAGGGCAATGATCAGGTAGGAGTCGGCGAAGGCCAGGCTGTCGTCCAGTTGCCGCTCGAACAGCAGGGAGGTGTAGGCGTCACTGCTGAATACTTTGTTCACCCCGCCATAGGGGTTGGCCTCCATCAGCGAGTAACCGATGACGATCAGGATCGGCACGATCAGAAACAGGCCGATGGCGATCAGCGCGGGGCTGACACCGAGAAAGCTCTGGAAGGCCCGCCGACGTTCCAGTGTGTTGGCAATCGGTAAAGCGTGCATGGCAATTCCTCGTGCTCAATCGTGCAGGACGCTGGCGCTGCCCTGGTCGAACAACAGACCGGCCTGACTGCCGACGGCGAAGCGTTTGCTCTGGTCGACGCAGTTGGGGGTGCGCACGGTGAGGCGTGAACCGTCGCTCAGGCTGACCTGGTATTGCAGATCGGTGCCGAGGTAGATCTGCGCTTCGATCCGGCACGGCAGAGCGTTCTCAGTGGTGGCTGGCACCAGATGCAAACGCTCGGGGCGCACGGACAATGCGACGTTGGCACCGACTCGCACATCGCTGCATGGCTGTGCAGGCAATGGATGACCGGCCGGACCGGCGAACCAGGCGAGGCCGTCTGCAACGCGGGTGACCGTACCTTCGATGAAGTTGGTTTCACCGATGAAGTCCGCCACGAAGCGATTGCGCGGGCGTTCGTAGATGTCTTCCGGACGACCGACCTGCTGCACCTCGCCTTCGGACAACACGGCGATGCGGTCGGACATGGTCAGGGCTTCTTCCTGGTCGTGGGTGACGAAGATGAAGGTGATGCCGGTGCGCGCCTGAATGGTTTTCAGCTCTTCGCGCATGGCCTGGCGCAGCTTGAGGTCCAGAGCCGAGAGCGGTTCGTCGAGCAGCAAGACTTTGGGATGCGGCGCCAATGCACGAGCGAGGGCGACACGCTGTTGCTGACCGCCAGACAGTTGCGCCGGCTTGCGGTTGGCAAAGCGCTCCATCTGCACCAGGGCGAGCATCTCGCGCACCCGTTCTGCCATTTGCGTTTTGTTCAGGACTTTGCCCATCGGGTGGGACTCAAGGCCGAAGGCCAGGTTCTCGGCGATGGTCATGTGCGGGAACAGCGCGTAATGCTGGAACACTGTGTTGACCGGGCGCTGGAAGGGCGGGCGGTCGGCGATGTTTTCGCCGTAGAGCAGAATTTCGCCTTCGGTAGGGAATTCGAACCCGGCGATCATCCGCAGGAGCGTGGTTTTGCCGCAGCCCGAAGGGCCGAGAAGGGTGAAGAACTCGTTGTCGCGAATGTCCAGGTCGATGCTTTTGAGTGCCACCGGGCCAGTCTTTGGATCACCGTAGACTTTGCGCACTGAGCGGATGGACACCGCCAGCGTTTGCAGCGAATGCAGGGCATTCATGCGTTACCTCCGATTCCCCCATCGCCTGCGCACGTGCTGAAAACAGCTGTGTCGTCGGGCCATGGATATTATTTTTCTGGGCAGGATCGAGATTGCGTTCGGGTGTTGTAACCAGCTGTTTTGTTGTTCTGCTGTGGATCGATTATCAGCGAGGGGTTGCGGGGGCGAAACTTCAATTTTAACATAGGGGTTGTTAAAAAATTTAACAGCAGAAGGCGCCCGGAAACCATGCCTGACCACCGTTTGCCGCCGCTCAACGCGGTGCGTGCCTTTGATGCCGCGGCCCGGTTGGGCAGCTATGTCGAAGCCTCCAAAGCCCTGCACGTGACCCAGCCGGCCATCGGCCGCCATGTGAAGTTGCTGGAAGACTGGCTGGGCATCCAACTGTTCGAGCGCACCTCACGCGGGGTCAACCTGACGACGGCGGGGGAGAAGTACCACCGCAAGATCACCGCCGCCTTGCAGCTGATCATCGAAGCTGGAAAAGAGGCGCAGCCAAAACACGCCGAACGCTGGCTGCGCATCATGGTGGTGCCAGGGTTTGCCAAGCGCTGGCTGATGCCGCGCATCGAGGCCATGCGTCATCTGCGCCCGGGCTTGAAGTTCGCCATCGAGCCCAACTCCACCTTCACCGAAGTGGATGGCAAAAGCGCTGACCTGGGCATCGTCTACGGGTTGGACGGCCAATATGCGCACTCGCGCACCAGCCTGATTTGTCCTCGGGTGTTTCCGATCTGTTCCCCCGACTATCTGGCCAGCGTCGAGCCCATCGACAGCCCCGCGGACCTGGTGAAACACAACCTGATCCATGTGGATGACGGCGAGTGGTGGAACCTGTGGTTCGCCGCCAACGACCTCGACATGCACCTCAATTCGGACATGCTCTACGTCAACAACGACCACGCGCTGTCGGTGGCCGAGAGCGGGCAGGGCATCGCACTGGCCAACGAAGTGCTGGTGCGCGACGAACTCCATAGCGGCAAGCTGGTGCGGGTGGTGGACGCGCAAGTGAAGCTGGAAAGCTATCGAGTGCTGACGCCGTCCGCCGAGCTCTCGGCGGACGCGGCGTGGTTTATCGACTGGCTCAAGAGCGAACTGGAGCAGGACTTCCCGGAGGCGGTGATCCGCGCCTGAGAAGTCCTGGCGGGTTCAACTCAAACGGAAGCGCCCGGTGTTGTCGCTTAAGGCTTTGCTGCCGTGGCTCAGGGTGTCCGCGGCCTGGTTCACCGCGCGAGCCCCTTCGAGCAAGCGCACCGCCGCTTGATCGACCTGCTGGATATTGCCGCTGACCTCGTCGGCGGTACTGGCCTGTTCCTCCACCGCCGTGGCGATTTGCGCCAGGGTATCGGTGACGCTCTGCACCGCACTGGCGATTTCCCCGAGCCGTTCACCGAGGCCGGTGACCGCTTGCGCATCGCTCTCTGCCTGACTGCACGCGGCTTGCATCAGGCTGACGGCCTCATTCACGGTGTTGCGCAGGCTGTCGACCGTGCCGGCGATCTGTGCGGTCGACGATTGCGTGCGTTGGGACAGGCTGCGCACTTCATCGGCCACCACCGCGAAGCCACGCCCTTGCTCGCCCGCCCGAGCCGCCTCGATGGCGGCGTTGAGTGCCAGCAGGTTGGTCTGCTCGGCGACGCCGCGAATGGTGTCGACCACCAGTTGAATCTGCTGTCCTTGTTCACTGACCCGGCCCAGCGCCGCAGCGGTCTCGTTCAGACGTTGATTGAGCTGCTGGATACTCGCGGTGGTGCGCTGGCTGTCACGGCTGCTGTCGGCGGCAATGCGCCGGGTGTGCTGGGCGCTGCCGGACGCCTGTTCGCAGCTGTGGGCCACCCCTTGTGAGGTGGCGGCCAGTTGCGTCGCCGCAGCGGCAATCTGGCTGATCTGCAACTGCTGGGCTTCGACTTCGCCCAGGGCGTCGCTGGAATGATGGTTGAGGGTTTGCACCGCGTTGCTCAGTTGCAGGGTTTCGTGATCCACCCCTTGCAGGCTGGTGCGCAGTTGCACCACGGCGACGTTCAGCGCGGTGCTGATGACCGCCAGTTCGTCCCGGCCTTGAACCGGCACTTGCAGGCTCAGATTGCCATCGCGCAGGGCCTCGGCCAGTACCGTGATGCCGCTGGCGCTGCGGCGGATCGAGGCCTGCAAACAGATGAACAGATACAGCGCGGCCAACAGCAGGCAGCCCAACACGGCGGCCACAACAACGAACTGGCGGATCGCCGAGTCGTGGTAGTAATCCAGGCGTTGATCCAGCGACACCAGCGACTGCTGACGCAACGAGGCGAGGTCAGAGAGCAGGGCATCGAGACTGCGTTCGAAGTCCTCCGGCTTGAGGTTGATGCTGCCACCGAACACGCCGTCATCCAGCACCTTCAGGCCCGCATCGAGGCGCTTGAGGCTGTCGTGGTATTGCCCGGCCCAGGTTTGCAGGGCGTTGGGCAAGCGCGCTTCGAGCAGGCCTGCGGTTTTAACCAGCTGCTCGCGCGCATCGCCGATGCGGCTGCGCAAGTCGCGCAGTTGCAGGCGGCTTTGCAGGGTGAACTGTCCGGACACCACCGAGGCCTGGCCCACAGCAGCCAGACGACCGACCCGTTCGATCAGGTCCGGCGCATGCTGTGTGGAGATCTGCGTCAGCAAGTAGGTTTCCAACCACGGTGCCAGCGTCAGGCGATTGTCCATGGCGATCTGCTCGCGTAAGGCTTGCAGGGCGCTCAAAGCGTTGGTGAAGCGATCGTATCCATCCGGCCACCAACCGACATTGCTCAGGCTTTTTGAGTCGAGGCCATCGAGGGCGGTTTGCAGGGCCTGATAACGCGACAGGGTTTCGCCCTCGGCGCTTTCTTTTTGCAGGGCATTGCCCAATTCGGCAGTGGCCTGGCTGACGGCGGGCTGAACCCCATCGAAGGCGGCCATCGCGGCGAGGGTGGCCGGCGTTGGCTGGCGATTGGTTTCCGTGGCGCGCCACCTGGCGGCGCGATCACGCTGGGCGGCGAGCAGGTCATCCAGCGCATCGAGCGCAAGCAGTTGCCGCACCCCGGCGCGTTCGCCGGAGATCAGGCTGAGTTTGTCGCGATAGTCCTGGCCGATCATCCACAGGCTGCCGGCCAGCGGCAGGATAAACAGCAGAAACAACAGCTGGAATTTACGTGCGAAGCCAAAACGCCCCAGCAGCCCGATCCCCGGTGATAAAAAAGCCTGCATGCCCCATGACTCCTCTGGACACCACGCACTATTGGCGTGCGACGGAGGTTGTCGCCCCCCCGACTCGTGCCCTCTAAAAAGGCCTCGAAAGTTCACCCTTGTCCGCTCTGTAGGCCGACTCTGTAGCGAAACTTCCCATTGTCGGTCTCCTTTGTAAGGAGGCCGCGTTCAAGCAGACAAGGAAGGCAAGATTCAGACCATGGCTTTGCGCCATCAAGGTTGTGGTGATGAAAAACGAGGTCGTTAGCAGGCTAAGGGGATGGCGTTGCCGCACCGAAAAATGGCACATTGGCGCACCTGCACGTTCGTACCTCCTGTTGTCTGGAAATTCCCATGGCTATCAGCAACGCCCAGACCGGCTCAGTGCCGGCGTCCGCTACGCCCCAAAGCAGTCCCCTGGTGATGCGCATCATCGGCGCGGTAGCGCTGGCGCATTTGATCAACGACCTGATCCAGTCGGTGCTGCCGTCGATCTATCCGATGCTCAAGGCCAACTATGGCCTGACCTTCACCCAGGTCGGCCTGATCACCCTGACGTTCCAGTTGACGGCCTCGCTGCTGCAGCCGTGGGTCGGTTACTACACCGATCGTCATCCCAAGCCCTGGTTGTTGCCGGCGGGTACGGTCTGCACCCTGGTCGGGATTCTGATGATGTCGGTGGTCGGCAGCTTCCCGCTAATCCTGTTGGCGGCGGGGCTGATCGGCATCGGTTCATCGACCTTCCACCCGGAAGCGTCCCGCGTGGCGCGCCTGGCTTCGGGCGGACGCTTCGGGCTGGCGCAATCGACCTTCCAGGTCGGCGGTAACGCAGGCTCGGCGTTCGGCCCGTTGCTGGCGGCGGCGATCATCATTCCCTACGGTCAAGGGCAGGTGGCCTGGTTCGGCCTGTTCGCGGTGTTTGCGCTGTTCGTGCTCTACCGGATCAGCCGCTGGTACGCCAACCACTTGAATCTGTTCAAGCTCAAGCAAGGCCAGGCGGCGACTCACGGTTTGTCCAAGGGCCGAGTGACCAGTGCGCTGGTGGTGCTCGGGTTACTGGTGTTCTCCAAGTATTTCTACATGTCGAGCCTCACCAGCTACTTCACGTTTTATCTGATCGAGAAGTTCGACCTGTCGGTGGCCAGCTCGCAGTTGCACCTGTTCCTGTTTCTCGGCGCGGTCGCGGCGGGGACGTTCTTTGGCGGGCCGATCGGTGACAGGATCGGGCGCAAGGCGGTGATCTGGTTCTCGATCCTCGGCGTTGCGCCGTTCACCTTGCTGCTGCCCCATGTCGACCTGTTCTGGACCAGCATTCTCAGCGTGGTCATCGGCTTCATTCTCGCCTCGGCATTCTCGGCCATCGTGGTGTACGCCCAGGAACTGGTGCCGGGTAATGTCGGGATGATCGCCGGGATATTCTTCGGTTTGATGTTCGGCTTCGGCGGGATTGGCGCGGCGTTGCTGGGCCATTTGGCGGATATTCACGGCATCGAATACGTGTACTACCTGTGTTCGTTCCTGCCGCTGTTTGGGGTGCTGGCGATCTTCCTGCCGCGAACCAAAAAGGCCTGATCCAACACAAATCCCCTGTGGGAGCGAGCTTGCTCGCGATGACGGAGTGTCAGTCAGTATCTTTGTTGGCTGACACACCGCTATCGCGAGCAAGCTCGCTCCCACAGAAAAGCAAAAACAAGGCACAAAAAAAGCCGCGTATCAAACGCGGCTTTTTCTTGGGCGTATGGCTTACACGTTGAAACGGAAGTGCATCACGTCGCCGTCTTTAACGATGTAATCCTTGCCTTCCAGACGCCATTTACCGGCTTCCTTGGTACCGGCTTCGCCCTTGTACTGGATGAAGTCGTTGTAGGCGATCACTTCGGCGCGGATGAAGCCTTTTTCGAAGTCGGTGTGGATCACGCCAGCGGCTTGTGGTGCGGTGGCACCGACGCGGACGGTCCAGGCGCGGACTTCTTCGACACCGGCGGTGAAGTAGGTCTGCAGGTGCAGCATTTCGTAGCCGGCGCGGATCACGCGGTTCAGGCCAGGCTCTTCGAGGCCCAGGGCTTCGAGGAACATGTCTTTTTCTTCGCCGTCATCGAGCTCGGCGATTTCCGCTTCGATCTTGTTGCACACCGGAACAACCACGGCGCCTTCTTCTTCGGCGATGGCGCGTACAACGTCCAGGTGCGGGTTGTTCTCGAAACCGTCTTCAGCGACGTTGGCGATGTACATGACCGGCTTGGTGGTCAGCAGGTGGAAGCCCTTGATCACCGCTTTCTCGTCGGTGCCCATGTTCTTCATCAGGCTGCGCGCCGGCTTGCCTTCGGTGAAGTGAGCGATCAGTTGCTCCAGCAGGCCTTTCTGGACCACTGCGTCCTTGTCACCGCCCTTGGCGTTGCGCGCGACTTTCTGCAGTTGCTTCTCGCAGCTGTCGAGGTCGGCGAAGATCAGTTCCAGGTCGATGATTTCGATGTCGCGTTTCGGGTCGACGCTGTTGGAGACGTGAATCACGTTCTCGTCTTCGAAGCAGCGGACCACGTGGGCGATGGCATCGGTTTCACGGATGTTGGCCAGGAACTTGTTGCCCAGGCCTTCACCTTTCGACGCGCCGGCAACCAGGCCCGCGATGTCGACGAATTCCATGGTGGTCGGCAGGATGCGCTTTGGATTGACGATGGCAGCCAGGGCTTCCAGGCGCGGATCCGGCATCGGCACGATACCGCTGTTAGGCTCGATGGTGCAGAAGGGGAAGTTCTCGGCCGCGATCCCGGATTTGGTCAGGGCGTTGAACAGGGTGGACTTGCCGACGTTAGGCAGGCCGACGATGCCGCAATTGAATCCCATGGTGTTTCCCCTCGGATAAGAGTCAGGCCTTCTGGCTGTGCAGGTTTTTCATCGCGCGGTTCCATTCCCCGGCGAGGATATCCGGCAGCACGCCGAGGGCAAAGTCGATGCTGGCATCGAGTTTTTCCTGTTCGGCGCGTGGCGCACGACCCAGGACGAAATTTGAAACCATGCTGGCGACGCCCGGATGACCGATGCCAAGCCGCAGGCGGTGGAAAGTGTTCTGATTGCCCAGTTGCGCAATGATGTCGCGCAACCCGTTGTGACCGCCATGGCCACCGCCCACTTTGAGTTTGGCGACGCCGGGTGGCAGGTCGAGTTCGTCGTGTGCCACGAGGATTTCTTCAGGCTTGATGCGGAAGAAACCTGCAAGGGCCGCCACGGCCTGGCCGCTGCGGTTCATGTACGTGGTGGGAATCAGCAGACGAACATCCTGACCCTGATGCGAATAGCGCCCGGTCAGGCCGAAATATTTGCGGTCCGCCACAAGGTTTACGCCTTGTGCGTTCGCGATGCGCTCAACAAAAAGGGCCCCTGCGTTATGCCGGGTCTGTTCGTATTCAGCGCCTGGATTTCCCAGGCCAACGATCAGTTTGATGGCAGTCACGATAGGGGCCCTTCCTTGGAGTGGTGGATAACATCGCCGCAATCAGGGATAGCGGCGAAAGTGGACGAAAATTGCTCATTTACCATGATGTAAACTCCGCGTTCTCGCCCGCTTTCTCGCTATGCTCTAGTCCGCGATGTTTCCGGTCACTCCGGCGTACAGAGTAAAATTACTCTGCAGCGCCTTCTGCAGCTTCTGGAGCAACACGTGGAGCGTGGACGTTGGCAACAGCCTTGTCATCACCGTGTGCCAGGGCCACGAACTCAACGCCTTTAGGAGCCTTGAGGTCCGACAGGTGAATGATCGAACCGATTTCAGCGTTAGCCAGGTCGACTTCGATGAACTCAGGCAGATCTTTCGGCAGGCAGGAAACTTCGATCTCGGCAACAACGTGCGAGATTTCGCCGCCTTTCTTGGTCGGTGCTTCTTCGTTGATGAAGTGCACTGGAACGATAGCGGTCAGTTTCTGGCCGGCTACTACGCGTACGAAGTCAGCGTGCATCACGTGGCCTTTGGCCGGGTGACGCTGCAGGGCTTTGATCACGACGTTCTGCTTGGTGCCACCAACGTTCAGCTCGATGATGTGGCTGTAAGCCGCTTCGTTTTCGAGCAGTTTGGCAACTTCTTTGGCCAGCATGCTGATGGATTCAGGGGCTTTGTCGCCACCGTAAACTACAGCTGGAACCAGGCTTGCGAGACGACGCAGGCGGCGGCTCGCACCTTTCCCCAGGTCGGAACGCACTTCAGCATTCAGAGTAAAATCGTTCATGTTGTATCTCCAAAATAACCACACTCGCCCCAGCGTTTGCGACCAGCGCTAAAGGCGATATGGGCAAAAAAGCCCCGCCCCGACAGGAATGCCGGGGCGGGGCGCTTTTCGTCAACGAGACATTTCGAGAAGGGCAGGGCCCTTAGCGGAACATCGCGCTGATCGATTCTTCATTGCTGATGCGGCGGACCGCCTCGGCAACTACCGGTGCGATATCCAGTTGGCGGATACGCGCACAGGCTTGTGCTGCAGCGGACAGAGGAATGGTGTTAGTCACCACCAACTCGTCCAGCACGGAATTTTCGATGTTTTCGATCGCCCGACCCGACAGCACAGGGTGCGTGCAGTAGGCGAAAACCTTGGCAGCGCCATGCTCTTTCAAGGCCTTGGCCGCGTGGCACAGGGTGCCGGCGGTATCGACCATGTCATCGACCAGAATACAGGTACGCCCTTCGACATCACCGATGATATGCATCACTTCAGAGTGATTGGCTTTCTCACGGCGTTTGTCGATGATCCCGAGATCCACGCCCAGGGATTTGGCAACGGCACGTGCACGCACGACGCCGCCAATGTCCGGGGACACGATCATCAGGTTTTCGAAGCGCTGATCTTCGATGTCATCCACCAGAACCGGGGAGCCGTAGATGTTATCTACCGGAATATCGAAGAAACCCTGGATTTGGTCAGCATGCAGATCAACCGTGAGAACACGGTCGATGCCGACTACGGTAAGCATGTCAGCCACGACTTTCGCGCTGATAGCCACACGTGCGGAACGCGGACGGCGATCCTGACGGGCATAACCAAAGTAAGGAATAACAGCAGTGATACGAGTAGCCGAGGAGCGGCGGAAGGCATCAGCCATCACTACCAGTTCCATCAGGTTATCGTTGGTCGGAGCGCAAGTCGGCTGAATAATGAAGACGTCTTTACCGCGAACGTTTTCATTGATCTCGGCTGTAATTTCGCCGTCGGAGAATTTACCGACAGAGATGTCACCGAGAGGGATATGCAGCTGACGTACGACACGCCGAGCCAGATCGGGGTTAGCGTTCCCCGTAAAGACCATCATCTTGGACACGCGCAGTACCTGAAGGCTGAGGGTAACCTGGATGAGTATAGGAAAATGGCAGGGGCGGCTGGATTCGAACCAACGCATGGCAGGATCAAAACCTGCTGCCTTACCGCTTGGCGACGCCCCTGTATCTGTTGCAACGATTACCCAGTAATCGGTTCCTTTAGAGCAGACTTTGCAGCTTGCGATGCAACATCGAAACGTTGCTTCCTTTTGCTACAAATCCTGTAAGGGTCTCTGTCAGAAGGGCCGAGACTTTATCAGCTTCAGCTTTGCTTGGGAAGCCCCCAAACACACAACTTCCAGTTCCGGTGAGTTTTGCTTCGGTAAATTTACCTAACAAATTCAAAGCGTTACGTACCTCTGGATAACGCCTTGTTACCACCGGCAAGCAGTCATTTCGACTGTTTCCCTTGGGAACGGGGCGCACTTTAATGGGAGGAGTGTTACGTGTCAACAACGGATCTGAAAAAATTTCTGCCGTACTAACAGAGACTTGCGGCACCAGCACCAGATACCACGGTTCTTCCGGGTCCACAGGGGTCAGTTTCTCCCCCACGCCCTCGGCGAAAGCCGCGTGGCCACGTACGAAAACCGGGACGTCGGCGCCCAGCGTCAACCCCAGTCCGGCCAGGCGATCTTCATCCCAGCCCAATTGCCACAGATGATTCAAGCCCAGCAATGTTGTTGCGGCATTCGAGCTGCCGCCACCGATGCCGCCGCCCATGGGCAGGATCTTGTCGATCCAGATATCGACGCCCAGCGAGCAAGCGGATTGCTCCTGCAGTTTTCTGGCGGCCTTGACGATCAGGTTGCTGTCGTGGGGAACACCTTCGAACTCAGTGTGCAGATGAATGACACCGTCATCGCGCAGGGCGTAGGTGATTTCGTCGCCGTAATCGAGAAACTGAAACATCGTCTGCAGTTCGTGGTAGCCGTCTTCGCGGCGACCCAGGATGTGCAGCATCAAATTGAGTTTGGCTGGCGAGGGCAGCGTCAGGCGATTGGCCGGCATGTCACGACCCCAGTTTGCGCGGTTGCCAGATCTTGATCACCAGCGTGACATCAAGGTCGGTGCCGCTGAGCTTGATGCGCTCGGGTAGCCAGAAACCGTTTTGCTGGGTGTAGGCGGTGTAGTCGACCTTCCAGCCATCCTGTTCAAGGCTCGCCAGGCGGCTGTCGCCGTCCAGGGTCAGGCGACTTTTGCTGTCGGGAGCCGGGAGCCCGCGCACCCACCAGGCCAGGTTGGACACCGGCAGCTTCCAGCCAAGCTGTTCTTCGAGCAGCACTTCCGGATTCGGCGCGTCGTAACGTCCCTGGTTGGCGACTTCCAGCGACACCTTGCCCGGGCGTCCGGTCAGGCGAGCCGCGCCGCGGCCCAGTGGTCCCGACAGGCGAATGTCGTAGTAATCCTGGCGCTGCAACCAGAACAGCGTGCCGCTGCCCGAGTCTTTCGGGGCACGGATGCCGATCTTGCCGTCGATCTGCCAGCCATCGAGGCCGGTCAGTTGCTGTTTGTGCTGACGCCATTGGGCGGCGTTGCCATGGCCCTCGACCGACTCACGGGGACCCAGGCCCGCGCAACCGGCGAGCAGGGCGATAAAGCTGAAAACGATGAAATGGCGCAAAAACATAATTTTAAAGAGTCTCTGATCCGGTCAGGCGTTTGATGGTGCCGCGCAGGGTCGGGCTGTCAGGCTGTTCCTTGAGGAACTTGCCCCAGACTTGTTTCGCTTCACGCTGTTTGCCGTTGGCCCACAGGACTTCACCCAAGTGAGCGGCGACTTCCTGATCGGGGAAGCGATCCAGGGCCTGGCGCAGCAGGCGCTCGGCTTCGTCGAGATTGCCCAAGCGGTAATTCACCCAGCCAAGGCTGTCGAGTACCGCCGGGTCTTCCGGACTGATCTGGTGCGCCTGTTCGATCAGGGCCTTGGCTTCGGCGTAGCGCGTGGTGCGGTCGGACAGGGTGTAGCCCAGGGCATTCAACGCCATGGCATTGTCCGGGTCGCGCTTGATGATCGTACGCAGGTCTTTTTCCATCTGCGCCAGGTCATTGCGTTTTTCCGCCTGCATGGCGCGGGTGTAGAGCAGGTTCAGGTCGTCCGGGTATTTCTGCAAGGCCTGTTGCAGAGCATTCCAGGCCTTGTCGCCCTGATTGTTGGCGGACAGGGTTTCGACTTCGATCAGGTACAACTGGATGGCGTAATCCGGCTGCTCATCGCGTTCTGCCGCCAGCTTGCGTTGCGCTTCGGCGGTCTTGCCGTTGTTGATCAGGATGTCGGTCTGACGCAATTGCGCCGGCAGGAAGTCGTTGCCCGGGCCAACCTTGGCGTATTCGATCAGTGCGCCTTGCGGGTCGTTTTGTTCTTCGGCGATGCGGCCGAGGTTCAGGTGCGCCGAGTCGACGTGGCTTTCCCGGGCGATCAGGTCTTCAAGATGACCCTTGGCCTCGTTCCAGTCCTTGGCTTCCAGGCACACCAGCGCCAGGGAGTAACGCAGTTCGTCGTCTTCCGGGTATTGCTGGACCAGGCTCGAGAACTCGGCCTTGGCGTCGTCCATGCGGTCCTGTTCAACCAGCATCCTCGCGTAAGTCAGGTGCAGGCGCTTGTCGTCCGGGTATTTCTTGATGCTTTTCTGCAGCAGCGGCAGGGCTTCGTCACCGCGATTCAAGGTTTGCAGCAGGCGTGCGCGCAGCAGGATCGGCGCAATTTCGCCGTCCTCCGGCGGATTGTCTTCCAGCAGCTTCAGCGCGCCCTTGGCGTCGCCATCCTGTTGCATCAGCAAGGCCTTGCCGAAAATCAGCTGGCCGTTGTCCGGATGACGCTGCAACAAACGATCGAAGCTTTTCATCAAGCCGTTGCGGGTGTCCTGGTCGGTGTCGGCCGCGGACAGCGCAAGGAAGTCGAAATGGGTGTCGCCTTTGCCTTGCAGGACTTTCTCCATATAGACCATGGAGTCGTCATAACGCCCGGCGCGCGCCAGTTGCACGGCGGCGGCGCGTTGCGCTTCGAGGTCGTCGGGGGCGTTCCTGGCCCAGATCAGCGCAGTATCCAGGGCTGCCTGGTCGGCGCCCAGATATTCGGCGATACGAAATGCCCGCTCGGAGATGCCCGGATCCTGGGTGTTGATGGCCTGGGTCACATAGTTGTCCAGGGCAATGTCAAAACGATTGCGCTGGCCGGCCAGTTCGGCGCTCAACAGGCTGAAGATGGTTTCCTCGCTGAATGGGCTGTAGACCTTGGGCTTTTCAGGGGCCGGGGTGCTGTCTTCAACCGGCGGCGCACCGTCCGACGAAACGGGTGCCAAGGCCTGGCAGCCGCTGAGGAAGACAAGAGCGAGGAGCAACGCGGAGGATCTATTCATATAGGAAGAGGACGACTAACCTGCGGTCGGATCATCATGACACAAGCTTTCGAGCAAACATAACCGGCCCGGCAATTTACCTGCCAGCCCGATCCGCGTCGCCCTGATGCTTGTGTAAACGAGAACTGCTCGCAACCCGCGGCGGCGCCTGATGGGGCGATAGATATCGAGTAGTTGTTCTGATTCCGTCGAAGTAGGACAATTGCCGGCTTCACGTCACCATCAGCGACTTTGAATGGCCTTCCTTGCACTCGGTATTAACCACAAGACTGCTTCAGTAGACGTCCGCGAGCGCGTGGCTTTTACCCCTGAGCAGCTGGTTGAGGCCTTGCAGCAGCTCTGCCGACTCACCGACAGCCGCGAAGCTGCGATCCTCTCCACCTGCAATCGCAGTGAACTCTATATAGAACAGGATCACCTGTCGGCGGACGTCGTGCTGCGCTGGCTGGCCGAATATCATCATTTGAGCTACGACGAGCTGCGCGAAAGCGCCTATGTGCATGAAGATGATGCGGCAGTTCGTCACATGATGCGGGTGGCTTCCGGGCTCGACTCGCTGGTGTTGGGCGAACCGCAGATTCTTGGCCAGATGAAATCGGCCTATGCCGTGGCACGCGAGGCCGGCACCATCGGGCCGTTGCTCGGTAGGCTGTTCCAGGCCACGTTCAATGCAGCCAAGCAGGTGCGCACCGACACGGCCATCGGCGAGAACCCGGTGTCGGTAGCGTTTGCCGCGGTAAGCCTGGCCAAGCAGATTTTCAGCGACCTGCAACGCAGCCAGGCCTTGTTGATCGGCGCCGGCGAGACCATCACCCTGGTCGCCCGCCATCTGCATGACCTGGGTGTAAAGCGCATCGTGGTCGCCAACCGCACCCTGGAGCGCGCGAGCATCCTGGCCGAACAGTTCGGTGCCCATGCGGTGCTGCTGTCGGATATTCCGGCAGAGCTGGTGCGCAGCGATATCGTCATCAGTTCCACCGCCAGCCAGTTGCCGATTCTGGGCAAGGGTGCGGTGGAAAGCGCCTTGAAACTGCGCAAGCACAAACCGATCTTCATGGTGGATATCGCTGTTCCCCGCGACATCGAGCCAGAAGTCGGCGAACTGGACGACGTTTACCTCTATAGCGTCGACGACCTCCACGAAGTGGTTGCCGAGAACCTCAAGAGCCGCCAGGGCGCAGCCCAGGCCGCCGAAGAGATGGTCTCGATCGGTGCCGAAGATTTCATGATCCGCCTGCGCGAATTGGCGGCGGTGGACGTGCTCAAGGCCTATCGTCAACAGAGCGAACGCCTGCGCGATGAAGAATTGCAAAAGGCCCAGCGCATGCTGGCCAACGGCACCAGTGCCGAAGAGGTGCTGGTGCAACTGGCCCGCGGGCTGACCAACAAACTGTTGCACGCACCGAGCGTGCAGTTGAAAAAGCTCTCTGCCGAAGGTCGCCTGGATGCGTTGGCGATGGCCCAGGAACTCTTTGCCCTCGGTGAGGGCTCATCGGATAGCTTTTCGGATAAAAAACCGCAATGAAAGCGTCACTGCTCAATAAGCTGGATATCCTCCAGGACCGTTTCGAGGAATTGACCGCCCTGTTGGGCGATGGCGAGGTCATTTCCGATCAGAACAAGTTCCGTACCTATTCCAAGGAGTACGCGGAAGTTGAACCGATCGTGGGCGCCTATAAAGAACTGCTGAAAGTGCAGGACGACCTCGAAGGCGCCCAGGCACTGCTCAAGGACAGCGACCCGGACATGCGGGAAATGGCCGTGGAAGAAGTCCGCGAGGCCAAGGAACGCCTGGTCACGCTCGAAGCCGACCTGCAGCGCATGCTGCTGCCCAAGGACCCGAACGACGGCCGCAACGTGTTCCTCGAGATCCGTGCCGGTACCGGTGGTGACGAAGCGGCGATTTTCTCCGGCGACCTGTTCCGCATGTATTCGCGTTACGCCGAGCGTCGTGGCTGGCGGGTGGAGATCCTTTCGGAGAATGAGGGTGAACACGGCGGCTATAAAGAGGTGATTGCCCGGGTCGAGGGCGACAACGTCTACGGCAAGCTGAAGTTCGAATCCGGCGCGCACCGTGTGCAGCGGGTTCCGGCGACCGAATCCCAAGGCCGCATTCACACGTCGGCCTGCACCGTGGCGGTATTGCCCGAGCCGGACGAACAGGAAGCCATCGAGATCAACCCGGCCGATCTGCGCATCGATACCTATCGCTCCTCCGGCGCCGGTGGCCAGCACGTCAACAAGACCGACTCGGCGATCCGTATCACGCACTTGCCATCCGGTATTGTGGTCGAGTGCCAGGAAGAACGTTCACAGCACAAGAACCGCGCCCGGGCGATGTCCTGGTTGTCGGCCAAGCTGAACGATCAGCAGACCTCCGCCGCGGCCAACGCCATCGCCAGCGAGCGCAAGTTGCTGGTCGGTTCCGGCGACCGCTCAGAGCGTATCCGCACCTATAATTTTGCCCAGGGCCGAGTCACCGATCATCGGGTCAACCTGACCTTGTATTCCCTCGACGAGATCCTCGCCGGCGGCGTCGAGGCGGTGATCGAGCCGTTGCTGGCCGAGTACCAGGCCGATCAACTGGCAGCGATAGGTGAGTAAATGACGATCATTGCCAGTTTGTTGCGCGCCGCCGATTTACCCGACTCGCCGACGGCGCGTCTGGATGCCGAACTGCTGCTGGCGGCGGCCTTGGGCAAGTCCCGCAGTTTCCTGCATACCTGGCCGGAGCGCATCGTGCCGAGCGAAGCGGCGCTGACGTTCGCCGAGTATTTGCAGCGTCGCCGCAGCGGCGAGCCGGTGGCCTATATCCTCGGCCAGCAGGGTTTCTGGAAGCTGGACCTGGAAGTGGCACCGCACACGCTGATCCCGCGCCCCGACACCGAACTGCTGGTGGAAGCCGCGCTGGAACTGTTGCCGGCCACACCGGCCAAGGTACTCGACCTTGGCACGGGCAGCGGCGCGATTGCCCTGGCCCTGGCCAGCGAGCGTCCGGCCTGGAGCGTCACTGCCGTGGATCGTGTCCTGGAAGCCGTGGCCCTGGCCGAACGCAATCGCCAGCGCCTGCACCTGGACAACGCCACCGTGCTGAGCAGCCATTGGTTCAGCGCCCTGGAAGGTCAGCGTTTTCAACTGATCATCAGCAATCCGCCCTACATCGCAGTGGCCGATCCGCATCTGGTCGAGGGCGACGTGCGCTTTGAACCGGCCAGCGCCCTGGTGGCGGGTGTCGACGGGCTCGACGATCTGCGCTTGATCGTTGCCCAGGCACCGGACCATCTGGACGCCGGCGGTTGGCTGATGCTCGAACACGGCTATGATCAGGCCGAGGCGGTTCGCGATTTGCTGCTGACCCGGGGTTTCGAAGAAGTCCACAGCCGCACCGATCTGGGCGGTCATCAACGCATCAGTCTGGGGCGCCTGCCGTGCTGAATGATCAGGAATTGCTGCGTTACAGCCGGCAGATTCTGCTGCAACACATCGATATCGACGGCCAGTTGCGGCTCAAGGAAAGCCGCGTATTGATCGTCGGTCTTGGTGGTCTTGGCGCGCCAGTGGCGCTGTATCTGGCGGCCGCCGGCGTTGGTGAGTTGCACCTGGCGGACTTCGATACGGTCGACCTGACCAACCTGCAACGCCAGATCATTCACGACACCGACAGCGTCGGCATGACCAAGGTCGATTCGGCAATCAAGCGCCTGACGGCGATCAACCCCGAGATTCGACTGATCGCCCATCGTGCGGCGCTGGACGAAGACTCCCTGGCCGCCGTAGTGGCCAGAGTGGATCTGGTCCTCGATTGTTCTGACAATTTTTCCACCCGTGAAGCGGTCAACGCCGCTTGTGTGGCGGCCGGTAGACCGCTGGTCAGCGGCGCGGCGATTCGCCTCGAAGGGCAGCTGTCGGTGTTCGATCCGCGTCGACCGGAGAGTCCGTGCTACCACTGTTTATACGGGCACGGCAGCGAAGCCGAATTGACCTGTAGCGAGGCCGGCGTGGTCGGTCCGCTGGTGGGGCTGGTCGGCAGTCTGCAGGCGCTTGAAGCGTTGAAGTTGCTGGCCGGATTCGGCGAGCCGCTGGTGGGGCGCCTGTTGTTGATCGATGCCTTGGGCACGCGCTTCCGTGAACTGCGGGTCAAGCGCGATCCGGGCTGCAGCGTCTGTGGGCCGAAACATGCGTGAAGCGCCGATTGGCGTGTTCGACTCCGGTGTCGGTGGGCTCTCGGTACTGGCCGAGATCCAGCGTTTGCTGCCCAATGAGTCTCTGTTGTACGTCGCCGACTGCGGGAATGTTCCCTACGGCGAAAAATCCCCGGCATTTATCCAGCAACGTTGCAGCGTGATGGCCGACTTCTTTCGGCAACAGGGCGCCAAGGCTTTGGTGCTGGCGTGCAACACGGCGACGGTTGCCGGGGTCGCCGACCTGCGTCGCGACTATCCGGAATGGCCCATCGTTGGCATGGAGCCGGCAGTCAAGCCGGCCGCCGCCGCAACCCGTTCCGGCGTGGTGGGGGTGCTGGCCACCACCGGCACTTTACAGAGCGCCAAGTTCGCCGCGTTGCTCGACCGCTTCGCCACGGACGTGAAGGTGATCACCCAGCCCTGTCCAGGGCTTGTGGAGCTGATTGAAAACGGCGACCTGCGCAGCCCCGAGTTGCGCCAGCTGTTGGCCGGGTATGTCGAGCCGCTGCTGGCTGCTGGCGCGGACACTCTGATTCTCGGCTGCACCCATTACCCCTTTCTCAAGCCGATGCTGCGGCAGATGATCCCCGAGGACATCAGCCTGATCGACACCGGCGCCGCCGTCGCGCGACAACTTCAGCGTCTGCTGGCCGAAGGCGAGCTGCTCGCCCAGGGACCTTCCCGTGAGGCACAGTTCTGGACCAGCGCCGATCCGCTTCATTTCAGAAATATCTTGCCGATACTGTGGAATACCTCTGGTGTTGTGCGAAGCTTCAACAGGTAGATGGCTGTCCGGGGGAATACGAAGAGTCGGGGTAAACTTCTGATCAATCGCTGACTTCTATAGTTTTGCAGGGCTTGGTAACAAAAAAAACCATACGAAATCGTTCGGAAAAGGAAGTTTCAAGTGAAGCGACTATTCTGCTTGGCCGCGATTGCGACCGCACTTTTGGGGCACACTTTTACCGCGCAGGCGGCAGGTGTGGAATTTGCCGTGGGGCAAACCGGCGAGTCGACCATGACCTATCGATTGGGGATGCAGTTCGATTGGGACCAGAGCTGGTGGCAGAGCGACGTTGGTCGTCTGACCGGTTACTGGGACGGCGCCTATACCTATTGGGAAGGTGACGAGAAATCCAGTAACCACAGCCTGTCGTTCTCACCCGTGCTTGTTTATGAATTTGCCGGCCAGAACGTCAAACCCTACATCGAGTTTGGGGTTGGCGTGGCGGCGTTTGCCAGCACCGAAGTCGAAAGCAACGATCTGGGCAGCGCCTTTCAGTTCGAAGACCGCTTTGGTTTCGGTTTGCGCTTTGCCGGCGGACATGAAGTCGGGGTTCGTGCGACGCACTATTCCAACGCCGGGATCACCACTCCGAACGATGGTGTAGAAAGTTACGCATTGCATTACACGATGCCGTTGTAAGCACCACGGTTTCAGCGGGTTGTAAATCCCTCTGTGGGAGCGAGCTTACTCGCGATGACGATGTTTCATTCAACATCAATGTTGAGTCTGAAATCGCTATCGCGAGCAAGCTCGCCCCCACAGGGGGGGGGCACGTGGTTTTCCAGTTCAGCGATACGCCGTTGAAATCCCCTGGCGTTCGTCGATGCACTCCGGAGCGCCCATCTCGAACTCCCGGCAGATCAGCGGGCGTTTTTCGTAGATCGTGCACATCATCGTGTTGCGATCCAGCGCGGCACACCAACCGTCATCCAGGCGCAACATCACTTCCCCGCCCCAGTCATCGGTATCGATGAACCGTTCAGGCACGCCCGTATCTGTGATCAGCATGACTTCGAGCTGGCAGCAGCAGGCTGCGCAGGTCGAGCAGGTGACCGCGGGTTCCGCGATTTGCGTATGGGGGATGGTTTTCATGGCGCGCAGTGTAAGGCAGTCACCGGGTACTGTGTGAAAGGTCTGACGGACGCTCAAATATCTGAGCGTCCGAGACACCGCCGCCATTGATGACGACTTTCAGGGTTGATCCTTGATCGGCGGCTGGCTGCGCACCATGCGTTTGCCGATCTCCAGTTTTATTTGGTCCGGCCGTTTGGAGAGTGGCCAGAGGGCGGTCATGAACGCTGCGGGGAAAGCGATTTCCAACGGGCGGTCCTTGAGTTTTTCGAAGATGTGCCGCGCGGCTTTCTCCACCGGCCAGCTCAAGGCCATGGGCGAGTCGTTTTTTGCCGTCAGCGGCGTCTCGACAAACCCGGGGCTGATTACCGTGAGTTCTATGCCTTCCGGGGCCAGGTCGATGCGCAGGGATTCGAACAGGTAACGTAGCCCGGCCTTCGAGGTGCCGTAGGCTTCTGCCTTGGGCAGCGGCAGGTAGGTCACCGTACTGGCCATGGCCACCATATGCGGTGCGGTGCCGGCACGCAGCAATGGCAGGGCGGCGTCGATGCAATAGCTGCTGGCCAACAGGTTAGTGCGCACCACATGCTCGACAATCGACGCATCGAACTGCTTGGCATCCACGTACTCGCAGGTGCCGGCGTTCAGTATCACGGTGTCCAGCGAGCCCCAGTCCTCGGCAATCTGCTCGCCGATCTCGCGTACGGTCTGGCTGTTGGTCAGGTCTCCGGGAACTACCAGCACTTGCCCCGGATAACGTAGCGACAAGTCTTTCAGGGGGGCCACGGTGCGCGAACTGACGGCCAGGTGCGCACCGGTTTTCAGGATTTCTTCGGCCAGGGCGGCACCGATGCCGCTGCTTGCACCGGTCAGCCAGTATCGTCGTGCGAGTGTCCGACTCATCCCAATCTCCTTTTCAGCCAGGCAATTGCCCGGCCCAATACGGGTAAATGTTCATAAAGCAAAGCCCCCGGCATCGAAGTAATCCCGGTGGCGGTAATTCATGACCCAGCGGCGGCGTATTGCCGTGAGGGCAGGTTTTTGAATGCCGTCAACGCACGTGTACGGGAAGTACCCAGGTCGACGATCGGTGAGGGGTAATCCACAACACCGAAAAGGCCGCCGAGATTGGCGGGGTTGTGCACGTCTTTTTTATTCAACCCGGCCAGTTCTGGCAACCACTGCTTGATGAATACGCCTTCGGGGTCGAATTTTTCCGACTGGCTCAGCGGGTTGAAAATCCGGAAGTAAGGCGCCGAGTCGGTGCCGGTGGAAGAACTCCACTGCCAGCCACCATTGTTCGCCGCCAGGTCGCCATCGATCAGGTGACGCATGAAAAAGCGTTCGCCTTCGCGCCAGTCGATCAGCAGGTTTTTGGTCAGGAACATCGCCACCACCATGCGCAGGCGGTTGTGCATCCAGCCGGTTGCCAGCAGTTGGCGCATGGCGGCGTCGATGATCGGCAAGCCGGTGCGTGCCTGTTGCCAGGCGGCCAGTTCTTCTGGGGCGTTGCGCCAGGCCAGCGCTTCGGTTTCCGGACGAAACGCGCGGTGCCGGGAAACCCGCGGGTAGCCCACCAGGATGTGTTTGTAGAACTCGCGCCACAGCAGTTCGTTGATCCAAGTGACGGCGCCGGTCTTGCCGCTTTCGAATTCACCTTGATTGCTGTTCAAGGCCGCGTGCAGGCATTGGCGCGCAGAAATCACCCCGGCGGTGAGATAGGCCGAGAGCTGACTGGTGCCGGGCTTCGCCGGGAAATCCCGTTCGCTTTGATAGTGCTCGATCTGCACATCGCTAAAGCTGTCGAGGCGACGCCGGGCTTCGGCTTCGCCCGCCGGCCACAGATTGCGCAGGTTATCAGCGGGTGTTGCGAAGCCGTCGACACTCAAGGGGATCGTATCGCTGGCAATGTTCAGCGGCGCTTGTTTGTGCGGCGCGCGTACCAGGCTGGGCAGCGAGTGGTGCAGTCGTTCGTAGCAGACTTTGCGGAACTGGCTGAAGACCTGAAAGAAAGTGCCGGTGCGGGTCAGCACGCTCCCGGGCTTGAACAGCAATTGATCGAGGTAGCGGCGAACTTCGATCCCTTCAGCCTGTAGCGTCCGGGCGACCGCTGCATCGCGACGGGACTCGTGGATGCCGTATTCCTCGTTGAGGTGCAACGCATCGACCTGCCACTGTCGGCACAGGTTCAGCAATACGCTGGGTGCGTCATCCCAGCGAGGGGCCTGGCGGATCAGCAGGGGAATGTTCAGTTGACCCAGTTCGCGGCTCAACTCGCGCAGGTTGCGCAGCCAGAAGTCCACTTTGCAGGGCGCATCGTCGTGTTCCAGCCATTGTTCCAGACTCAGCAGGTACACCGCCAAGCACGGGCCGCGAGCCGCGGCGACCGAGAGGGCGGTGTTGTCATGTAGGCGCAAGTCGCTGCGCAGCCAGATCAATTGCATTTTGGTATCCACGCGATTCATTTAAATCAGCCCGCGCTGAACCAGTGCCTGATGTGCCGACAACGGATCTTCGGCCAGGTACAGATCAGCGATCACGGCAGTACTTGCGGACAACTCGGTGTGGTGGATGCATACCGTTGGTCCGGCAATCATTTTTGGGCAACTAACGCCTTTGAAAAGTTTCGGCAGCTGCGCCGGATTCAGGGCTTTGCTTGAGTACAGCAGAACTCCTCGGGGTTGCAGAAGTTCGACCGCCAATGCCAGTTCTCCGACAGGCAGCGGCCAGTCGAAGACCTCCACCGGGCAATCCGCGCTGCTGATCAGCCAGGCCGTGAGCCACAGGTGCGGTTCCACAGGCAGGTCCGAGTGGTTGACCAGCAGCAGCGGCGCGGTGCGCAACTGACGATTGTTATGGTAGATGCGCGCACCGAACTTGCTGCGCAACCAGGCACAAAAAAAGCCCCGCTCCATCTGCGCCCCGAACTGGCCTTGCCAGCGTTGCTCCAGAGCGGCCAGCAAGGGCATCAGCAATTGCTCGCACAGGGTTCGCGGCGGATACAGCGCCATCGCCTGATTGACGCTGTCATCCAGGGCGCGCTCCTGCAATCGGCTGACTGCCTGCAGCAACGTTTGCAGCAAGGCGTGCCAATCGTTGTCGACGGACTCGCTGAAGGCTTGCGGCGTGTCGAGCAATGGTTTGACCTGGCTGACGGCAACGCCACGGTTGAGCCAGGTGAGGATGGTCTGGATGCGTTGTACGTGGTCGGCCGAGAACAACCGATGGCCCTTGGGCGTGCGTAGCGGCACGATCAGACCGTAGCGCCGCTCCCAGGCACGCAAGGTCACGGCATTGACTCCGGTCTGCCGCGCCACCTCACGGATCGGCAGCCAGCCTTCGTCCAGCGCCTTTTTAAAGTCATCGCCGAGGTCTTCGCGGGCGCTGGTGTCGAGTGCTTTTTTCATCAAATGGCGTTTCGCAGGCTGAGGTTTTCCGGGTGCGGTTGCAGGTAAACCTGCTGTGCGATGTACGGATCGGGGTGTTGGCGAAAGTGATGTTTGAGCAGTGTCAGCGGCACCACCAGCGGCACGATGCCCAGACGGTACTGGCTGATCACGTGCTGCACTTCCCGCTTGTCTTCGCCGCTGATGGCCTGTTTCAGGTAGCCACTGAGGTGTTGCAGGACGTTGGTGTGAGTGCGACGTGTGGCGCATTTTTTCAGCGCAGCCATCAGTTCGCTGAAATATCGGGGGCCCAGTTCCTGTGGATCGGTTTTGCCCATGTTGCCCAGCAGGTTGCCCAGGGTTTTGTATTGCACCGGGTTGTGGGCCATCAGCAGGTATTTGTAGCGCGAATGAAAGTCCGTGAGACCGCGCCGGCTCATGCCCTCTTGGCGTAGTTGCTGCCAGGCGCTGTAGGCGAACACTCGGGTGAGGAAGTTTTCCCGCAGCACCGGATCGTTGAGCCGGCCGTCTTCCTCCACCGGCAAGTCCGGGTGCCGCAGGCAGAAGGCCCGGGCGTAGATCCCGCGCCCGCCACTGTCCGCCCGTGCGCCGTTGGCGTGGTAGACCTTGACCCGCTCCAGGCCGCAGGACGGGGAATTTTGCATGAAGATGTAGCCGCAAATATCCCCCAGCTGCGCTGCCATTTCCTGGCCGTAGGTGGCCAGCGGTTGTGTCACGTTAAGGTTGTGATCGAGGGTGCCCACGGCTTCGGGTTGATCTGCACTGCCCACCAGCCGAATCGGTTGGCGGGGTACGCCCAGGCCGATGGCCACTTCCGGGCAGACCGGGATGAAATCGAAGTAGTCAGTGAGGGTGCGGCTGCACAACCGCGATTCCTTGTGTCCGCCGTTGTAGCGTACGTCGAGCCCCATCAGGCAGGCGCTGATGGCGATTTTCGGTTTGGCGGGGGAGTGGAACATCGGAGCACCTCGAATCTAAACCTGTACAAACATTCGGGTCTGTACAAGATAACTTCATCATAGATTCGAAGTTGTACAAGTCAAATTATTTGTATAGGTTTTTGACGGGCTGCTGTCAGGGCGACAGCAGCGATTTGCTCGGGTTGATGCTCTTTACTGCAGGTGCTCATGCAAGCGGCGGGCGGCCTCCTGACCGCTGAGCCAGGCCCCTTCGACGCGTCCGGACAGGCACCAGTCGCCACAGGCGTACAGCCCCAGGTCGGCATCGGCCAGGGTGCCCCATTCGTGACTGCTGGCGGGGCGGGCGTAGAGCCAGCGGTGGGCGAGGCTGAAGCTCGGCGCGGGCATTGAATCGTGCAGCAGTTCGGCAAATGCGCCGTGCAACTGTTCGATCACCGCTTCCTTGGACAGGTCGATGTGCTGGCGACTCCAGGCGCTGGTGGCATGCAAGACCCAGGTGTCGAGGGTGTTGTCGCGTCCGGGTTTGCTGCGGTTTCGGGCCAGCCAGTCGAGGGGGCTGTCCTGTACGAAGCAGCCTTCCATGGGCGTTTCCAGCGGTGTTTCGAAGGCCAGGGCGATGGCCCAGGTCGGGTCCATTTTCACCCCGGCGGCGGCCCCGGCGAGTTTCGGCGCAGATGCCAGCAGAGCCGTGGCCTGTGGGGCCGGCGTGGCGATGACCACATGGCTGAACGGTCCGTGGGTGAAGCCTTCGGCGTCCTGCAGGTGCCAGTGTTCTTCACCGCGATAGACCTCGGTGATCCGGCAGGCGAAATGCACTTCGAGGTCACCGAGCAGGGCGCGGGTGATGGCGCTCATGCGAGGCGTGCCGACCCAGCGGGTCTGCTCGTCCGGCGACAGGTTGAGTTGGCCGCCATGGTAGGTGTACAGCTGCGGCGTCCATTCGGCGACCCAGCCCTTGGCTTGCCAGCGCTGGACTTCGTTGACAAAACGCCGGTCGCGGGCAGTGAAATACTGCGCGCCCATGTCCAGAGCACCCGCATCGCTGCGCTTGCTCGACATGCGCCCGCCGCTGCCGCGACTTTTATCGAACAGTTGGACCACGTGCCCGAGGTCCGTCAGGGCCTGGGCGGCGGAGAGTCCGGCAATGCCGGTGCCGATGATTGCGATAGGTACAGTCATAGGGGCCTCGTTTACCTTTCTGTACAGACTACGCCGGGGTTCAAACCTGTACAATATTGTTTTTTGGTATAACTTTTAGCGTTCTCGATCTGACAGCTTGGCCTATTGTTAAACATAGAGCCTGCTCGATACCAAAGATCCCTGCTTATAAAAATAGACTAATGGACAAGGTAAAACGCCACGCGAGGAAGAAGTCATGCACATATTGCTGACCGGCGGTACTGGTTTGATAGGACGTCAGCTTTGCCGGCACTGGTCGGGTCAGGGATATCGCCTGACGGTCTGGAGTCGCCAACCTGAAAATGTCGCGAAAATATGTGGTGCCCAAGTGCGTGGAGTTGCACGGCTGGAGGATCTGGGGCAAGAACCTGTCGATGCGATTATCAATCTTGCCGGGGCACCGATCGCCGACCGACTCTGGACGCACAAACGCAAAGCCCTGTTGTGGAGTAGCCGCATCACGCTGACCGAAACCCTTCTGGCCTGGCTTGAAAGCCGCGCACAGAAACCGCAGGTGCTGATCTCCGGTTCTGCAATCGGTTGGTATGGCGATGGTGGCGAACGTGAGTTGACCGAAGAGTCGCCACCGGTCATCGATGATTTTGCCAGTCAGTTATGCATCGCCTGGGAAGAGACCGCACAGCGAGCTGAGTTTCTGGGTATCCGCGTCATCCTTATTCGAACCGGGTTGGTGCTGTCGGCAGAGGGCGGCTTTTTGTCGCGGCTGTTACTGCCGTTCAAACTGGGCCTGGGAGGGCCGATCGGCAACGGCCGGCAGTGGATGCCGTGGATTCATATCGACGATCAAATCGCTCTGATTGATTTTCTTCTGCATCGCAACGAGGCCAGCGGTCCCTATAATGCGTGCGCGCCCGAACCCGTGCGTAATCGCGAGTTTGCCAAAACACTGGGTAGCGTGCTGCATCGCCCGGCGTTCATGCCGATGCCGACCCTTGCCTTGAAAGTGGGCCTGGGCGAATTGTCTTCGTTGTTGCTGGGCGGCCAGCGCGCGACTCCAGTGCGTTTGTTACAGGCTGGTTTCACTTTTAAGTTCACGGATTTGCGCGCGGCTTTGGACGATCTGTCCAGTCGCCTTTGAAATAGGACGTTGCATGACCGATCACGCGTTGCTTCTGGTCAACCTGGGTTCACCTGCCTCCACCTCGGTGGCGGATGTGCGCAGCTACCTCAATCAATTTCTGATGGACCCGTACGTGATCGACCTGCCATGGCCGGTTCGACGGCTGCTGGTGTCGCTGATCCTGATCAAGCGTCCCGAGCAGTCGGCCCATGCTTATGCCTCGATCTGGTGGGACGAGGGCTCGCCGCTGGTGGTGCTCAGCCGTCGCCTGCAACAAGCGATGACCAGTCAGTGGCAACACGGCCCGGTCGAGCTGGCAATGCGTTACGGCGAGCCGTCGATCGAATCGACGCTGGTGCGCCTGGTCGCGGCGGGGCACAAGCGAATCACCCTGGCGCCGCTTTATCCACAGTTCGCCGACAGCACCACGACTACGGTCATAGAAGAGGCGAGGCGCGTGGTACGCGAGAAAAACCTCGACGTGCAGTTGTCGGTGCTCCAGCCGTTCTACGACCAACCGGAATACCTCGATGCGCTGGTGGCCACGACCCGGCCGCATTTGCAGCAGGATTTCGATCACTTGCTGATGAGCTTTCATGGCTTGCCGGAACGGCATCTGAAGAAGCTCAACCCCGGTCACAGCTTCGAGGGTGGCGGTGATTGCTGCGCCGGTGCGCCGCCGGAGGTGGTCGCCACCTGTTATCGCGGCCAGTGCCTGCGTACGGCGGCAGAGTTCGCCAAGCGCATGGGATTGCCGGAGGGCAAGTGGTCGGTGTCGTTTCAGTCGCGGTTGGGGCGCGCCAAATGGATCGAACCCTACACCGAAGCGCGCCTCGATGAGTTGGCCAAAAGCGGCGTGAAAAAGATTCTGGTGATGTGCCCGGCGTTCGTAGCCGATTGCATCGAGACCCTGGAAGAGATCGGTGATCGCGGCAAGGAGCAATTCCGCACAGCGGGGGGGGAGGACCTGGTGCTGGTGCCGTGCCTCAACGATGACCCGCATTGGGCGAAAGCGTTGGCGACCTTGTGTGAAAGGGCACCGATTGCATTGTAGGCATACAAACTGTGGGTTGACGGGCTGTTGTGGCGAGGGGGCTTGCCCCCGTTGGGTCGCGGAGCGGCCCTGAATCCTTCAACCGCGAGTCAACTGACAGACCGCGCTCGCTGGATTTACGACTGCTTCGCAGCCGAACGGGGGCAAGCCCCCTCGCCACAAGGTATTGCCTGAGGCTTTAGATCAGCGGCTCATTCGCCTTCTTGTGCTTCCAGCTGTCATTGCCCGGCAGGATCAGGTTCAAGCCGATCGCCACCACCGCGCACAGCGCGATACCCTTGAGGCCGAAATCGTCCGGCCCGGTGCCGGTGCCGATCAGCACGCCGCCGATCCCGAATACCAGGGTCACCGAAACAATCACCAGATTACGCGCCTCGCCCAGATCGATCTTGTGGCGGATCAGTGTATTCATCCCCACCGCCGCAATCGAACCGAACAACAGGCACAGAATCCCGCCCATCACCGGCACCGGAATGCTTTGCAGCAGTGCGCCGAATTTACCGATGAACGCCAGGCTGATGGCGAAGATCGCCGCCCAGGTCATGATTTTCGGGTTGTAGTTCTTGGTCAGCATGACTGCGCCGGTCACTTCGGCGTAGGTGGTGTTGGGCGGGCCGCCGAACAGACCGGCCGCCGTGGTGGCGATGCCGTCGCCGAGCAGGGTGCGGTGCAGGCCGGGCTTCTTCAGGTAATCGCGACCGGTCACGCTACCCACGGCAATCACGCCGCCGATGTGTTCGATGGCTGGGGCCAGGGCCACCGGAACGATGAACAGAATCGCCTGCCAGTTGAATTCCGGTGCGGTGAAGTGCGGGATGGCGAACCACGGTGCCGCCGCAATCTTCGCGGTGTCGACCACTCCGAAGTAGAATGCCATGCCAAAACCCACCAGCACGCCGGAGATGATCGGCACCAGGCGAAAGATGCCCTTGCCGAAAACCGCGACGATCAGTGTGGTCAGCAGAGCGGGCATCGAAATCATCATTGCCGTCTGGTAATGAATCAACTCACTGCCGTCGCCGGCCTTGCCCATGGCCATGTTGGCGGCAATCGGCGCCATGGCCAGGCCGATCGAAATGATCACCGGCCCGATCACCACTGGCGGCAACAAGCGGTCGATGAAGCCGGTGCCTTTGATCTTCACCGCGAGGCCAAGGAAGGTGTAGACGAAACCTGCCGCCATCACGCCGCCCATGGTCGCGGCCAGGCCGAACTGGCCCTTGGCGAGAATGATCGGGGTGATGAAGGCAAAGCTCGATGCCAGGAACACCGGCACCTGACGCCCGGTGACGATCTGGAACAGGATCGTCCCCAGGCCGGCCGTGAACAGCGCCACGTTCGGGTCGAGACCGGTAATCAGCGGCATCAACACCAGGGCGCCGAAGGCCACGAACAGCATCTGTGCACCCGACAGTACCGTGCGCCAGAGCGGATCGTTGAACTCTTGCTGCATGGTCACGCGTCCTTCTGCTTGGTGCCGAAGATCTTGTCACCGGCATCGCCCAACCCTGGGATGATGTAGCCGTGTTCGTTCAGTTTTTGATCAATGGAAGCGGTGTAGATGATCACGTCCGGGTGAGCTTTCTCTACGGCGGCGATGCCTTCCGGGGCGGCAACCAGCACCATGGCGCGGATGTCGCGGCAGCCGGCCTTTTTCAGCAGGTCGATGGTGGCAACCATGGAGCTGCCGGTGGCGAGCATCGGGTCGATGATCATCGCCAGGCGTTCGTCGATTTCCGGAACCAGTTTTTCCAGGTAGGTGTGGGCCTGCAGGGTTTCTTCGTTGCGGGCAACGCCCACGGCGCTGACCTTGGCGCCCGGGATCAGGCTGAGCACGCCCTCAAGCATGCCGATGCCGGCGCGCAGGATCGGTACGACGGTAATCTTCTTGCCGGCGATTTTCTCGACCGACACTGTGCCGCACCAGCCTTCGATATCGTAGGATTCCAACGGCAGGTCTTTGGTGGCTTCATAGGTCAGCAGCGCGCCGACTTCCTGAGCGAGCTCACGGAAATTCTTGGTGCTGATGTCTGCGCGGCGCATAAGGCCAAGTTTATGACGGATCAGCGGGTGGCGGATCTCATGGATGGGCATGGGGAAAGGCTCCGGCGGCGGGCAAAAAAACCGGCCTAGATTAATCTATCCGAGGGTGTTGTCCTATAGACATACAGTACGTTAGTCCACAAACGCTTGATCTGGCCTCGCTTGATGCGTACCTTTGCCCGCTTTTCCTGATTCCGCCACCCCTTTGGAGAGCACCATGTCTGCTGATCTCGAGCATATCCGTCAAATCATGCGAGAGGCTGACTGCCTGTACACCGAAGCTGAAGTCGAGGCGGCCATCGCCCGCGTCGGTGCACAAATCAACGATCAACTGGCGGATTCCAACCCAGTGGTGTTCTGCGTGATGAACGGCGGGCTGATTTTCTCCGGCAAGCTGCTGACCTATCTGCACTTCCCGCTGGAAGCGTCCTACCTGCACGCCACCCGTTATCGCAACGAAACCAGCGGCGGCGATCTGTTCTGGAAAGCCAAGCCGGAAGTTTCTTTCATCGACCGTGACGTACTGATCATCGACGACATCCTCGACGAAGGTCACACCCTGGGCGCGATCATCGACTTCTGCAAACACGCCGGTGCCCGCAAAGTGCACACCGCCGTGCTGATCGACAAAGACCACGACCGCAAGGCCCGCCCGGACCTCAAGGCCGATTTCGTCGGTTTGCCGTGCATTGACCGCTACATCTTCGGTTATGGCATGGACTACAAAGGTTACTGGCGTAACGCCAACGGGATTTTCGCCGTTAAAGGAATGTAAGACATGGATACGCCTCGCTTTCTGGATCAGACCTTGTTCGCCGAACTGGCCGGGAAAGCCGCGGCCAATCCTCGTGGGCGCCAGCACCACAATTTCCATCAGATGGAAGACGCCTGTCATCGCATGGCGGTGGGGCTGCAGCCGTCCACGTATATCCCGCCTCATCGGCATTTGGGCGACAACAAGGCCGAAACCCTGTTGGTCCTCAAGGGGCGGCTGGGCGTGTTGATCTTTGACGAGGCCGGTGCGGTGTTGAGCAAGACCGTGCTGCAGGCCGGTGGGGACTGTGTTGGCGTGGACCTGCCAACCGGTGTGTTCCACGGTTTGGTGGTGCTGGAGGCCGACAGCCTGATGTTCGAATGCAAGGCCGGCCCTTACCGCCCGGTCGGTGAGGGTGAGCTGGCGCATTGGGCGCCGCGCGAAGGCGAGCCGGGTGTTGCCGAGTATCAGGCCTGGATGCGCGCGCAGTTCGACTGATCGGTACCCTGTGGGAGCGAGCTTGCTCGCGATGGCGATGTCACTGACACATTGATGCTGGATGTGCCGACGTCATCGCGAGCAAGCTCGCTCCCACAGTGGCTTCTGTGCATTTGAACCACGTCCGTTTGCTCATGCTAGAGTGTTCGGCCCCGATTCCGGAACCTGTCATGAGCCCTTTGATCCGCAGTTGCGCCGCCCTGTTGCTGACCCTCAGCCTGCCACTGGCCGCCGCGCCGGCGCTCATGCACAGTCAATTCCTGCCGCCGGACGATCTCACGCTGCGCGATGCCGATCCAGAACAGCAGCAACTGATGCAGGTCACCGATTATTCGGTGGTGGTCGGCGCTCAGCGTCAATCCAATCAACAGCCGATTCCGGTCACTTCGCCGCTGATGATTCGGCTCAAGGGCAAATCCCTGAACAAGGGCGCCACCATCAGTCAGGTGCTGGTCAACTTCGATGGTGAAAGCAAAAGCCTGAAGAAGCCGGTCTACGACGATAAGAGCAAAACCCTGACCCTCTTTTACCCGCTCGCTCAATACCGGGTAGTGATCGACTTGTTGCGCAACGACACGGTGTATTGCCAGTTTCTCAGCTACGCCAATGGCCATGTCTGGGCTGATCTGCACACCGGCAGCACTCGTCCGCGTTGAGCCTTGAGCCCGCGCAGGGGTAAACTGCCCGCCCCGTGAAATGTCTGCGAGCTGGAGTCGGCAATGCGTAAAGATAAAAAACAAGTGATTGGTGACGAGATCGGTGATGAGCAGATCAAGTTGTTCCTCGATTTCGAACCGGTCGACGCGACTTCTCCGTCCCTGCACAAACTGGTCAAGGCCTACCGTGGCCTGCGCATTGACGATTTCGAGCGTTTCCTGACGTTCTTCGTCGAAGCGGGTTACGACGTGAATGGCAAGGATGAGCACGGCAATGACTTCGTCGCCCTGATCAAGGATCAGCGCAACGCGCCGGACTACATTGAACTGATCGAAAAAGCTCGCGGTTGAGTAAATTTCAGCCATAAAAAAACGCCCCGCTCTCAGTGAGAGCGGGGCGTTTTTTATAAGGCCGAATCAAGCGTAGCTTTCGGTCTCGCTGCTGGCTTCAACCAGTTCCAGGGCAACGTTGTTCTGCGTGTTGATCTTGCGATACAGCGCAGCGTCGGTTTCCAGGACCTTTTCCCGGGCCGGGAAAATTTCGGCCAGTTTGGTGGCCCATTCGCCCTTGGCTTTGTTCGGGAAGCATTTTTCGATCAGCTCAAGCATGATCGAAACGGTCACTGAGGCACCTGGCGAAGCGCCGAGCAGTGCCGCCAGGGAACCGTCCTTGGCCGCGACCAGTTCGGTACCGAATTGCAGGATGCCGCCTTTCTTCGGGTCTTTCTTGATGATCTGCACCCGTTGACCGGCCACTTCCAGGCGCCAGTCTTCAGCTTTCGCCTCAGGGTAGAAGCGACGCAGGGACTCCAGGCGCTGCTCCATCGACTGCATCACTTCGCTGACCAGGTATTTGGTCAGGTCCATGTTGTTTTTTGCCACGGACAGCATCGGCCCGATGTTGCCGGCGCGAACCGACATCGGCAGGTCCATGAAGGAACCGTGCTTGAGGAACTTGGTGGTGAAGCCGGCGTACGGTCCGAACAGCAGGGATTTCTTGCCTTCAACGACGCGGGTGTCCAGGTGCGGCACGGACATTGGTGGCGAACCCACGGCAGCCTGGCTGTAGACCTTGGCCTGGTGGTGCTTGACCACTTCCGGGTTGTCGCAACGCAGCCATTGGCCGCTGATCGGGAAGCCGCCGAAGCCTTTGCTCTCTTCGATGCCCGAGGCCTGCAGCAGCGGCAATGCCGCACCGCCCGCGCCGAGGAAAACGAACTTGGCGTCGACTTCACGGGTGTTGCCGCTGTTGACGTCCTTGATGCTGACAGTCCAGCCGCCGTTGCTGCGCTTGAGGCCGGTCACGCGCTTGCAGTACTTGACCTGGGCATCGGGTGCGCTGGTCAGGTGCTTGAGCAACTGGTTGGTCAGGGCGCCGAAGTTGACGTCGGTGCCATTGATCACGCGGGTCGCGGCGAGGGTTTCGCCAGGATCGCGACCAGGCATCATCAGCGGCATCCACTCGGCCATTTTGGCCTTGTCTTCGGTGTACTCCATGTCGGCGAAGGCGTGGTGCTTGCTCAGCACCTTGAAGCGTTCCTTGAGGAAGGATACGCCGCTGTCGCCCTGCACGAAACTCAGGTGTGGCACCGGGCTGATAAACGATTTGCACGAGCCGAACGTGCCTTTTTTGGTCAGATACGACCAGAATTGCTTCGACACCTCGAACTGGGTGTTGATGTGCACGGCTTTCTTGATGTCGACGGCGCCATCGGCGGCCTGCGGCGTGTAGTTGAGCTCACACAGCCCGGCGTGACCGGTACCGGCGTTGTTCCACGGGTTGGAACTCTCCGCGGCACCGGAATCCATCAGCTCGACGACTTCCAGCTTGATCGCGGGGTCGAGCTCTTTGAGCAGTACTGCAAGGGTGGCACTCATGATGCCGGCCCCAACCAGTACTACGTCGACTGCTTCGTTATGCGCCATTTAACGCGTCTCCAAAATCTGCAGCACCAAATTGTCGGCATGGCTGCCAGGAGTGACGGGGCGTGTCAGTGTTGCCCCAGGTACCCATGGCAGGATCGCCATGTCCGAATCTTCGCAATTTATCGCAACTTCGACGGACGCTACCTGCCAGGCCTAATGAGCCATATGAACTCATTTCAGCGCGCGGGAGGCAATTCGACTTATGGTCGATACATCCGTTTGTGCAACCAAATCCGTAGCGGACAGGCTTCAGGCTCCGGTGTTCGAGAAATACTCGGTCCTGTGTCGTTGGGCTGTTGTAGACGCTAATGGTGCATGTTCAGACGCAAAACTATTCATTTGCTCGCCACACTCTTGTGAAGTTGTGAAAACCCGTTTTTTTCACGCTCTTTTGAAGACGTGAACCTCAAAAAGGGCTGTCCCAGCCTGGCACCGTGCCCGGATGGATTGCCGCCATGGGATACAGGGCAGGCAAAACGGGCAAACAGCTCAGTGACCGAGCTTAATGACAGCTCTGCAGATTCGCGAAAAGTGGAGGTTTTGCTCAACAAAACAGCAAGCGCGCCAGCTTCACTCGATCTGTGTGGGCGGCTCTCTGTGGGCGGTGCGGGGGTGTCAATACAAGCGCATTGACGATGCTGCGAGGCCCGATCAGGAGACGTCCTTATAATCGGGGGGAGATTGTATCTAAGAAACGCAGGGAAATGGTCGTGTTTAATGACTTTTATTAGGTGTTTGGTCAGGTCGTCATCATTTGCTGTGCACGCGAGCGTGGCCGGTGCTGCTGCGAAACGACGCGGGCACCGGCAGGCAGCGGCTGATTCAGCCAGTTCAAGCGGATCTCTTCGATTTCAACCCAGCCATCGCCCATGGGCTGGAGGCTGCACTGTTTGAAGGCCTGGCAACGGCCGTTGCGGTCGAGCAGGGCGAAGCAGCGATGCAGTGGGCGTGGCGCGAACAGAGAGATCAGATGGCGCATGGCGATATACCGTTTGGGTGTCTGCCGAGAAGATTGCCTGCAGGCCATTACGTGCAAGTGTATGGGGGGTGACATCTGCATGACAGGAACCGCGTTGCCAAGGGCTTGTCAGAGATTTCATCAAACACTGTGAGGTGCTGGTTACCCGCAGTGGCGCACCGCTATACTGCCGGCCTGTTTGTGCCTGATTCTGGAGAGAAGAGCATGTTGCAACGCCTGTTGTTCGGTTTGATCACTGTGACCAGTTTGACCCTGGTTGGCTGCGCCCACAGCCCGCAACAACTGAGCCCGGAACCCAAGCTGACGGCTCAACTGGCGCCCGTCGGCCACGGTCAGCCTGTTGTGGTGCGTGTGGTGGACGGACGTCCGTCGCCAACCCTCGGCACCCGTGGTGGCCTGTACCCGGAGACCAGCGCGATTACCGTACAAGGCGCGCAGATCCTGCCGAAACTGCAGGCTCAGGCCGAAGCTGCCGTGCGTCTGTTGGGTTTCACCCCGACCGCCAATGCGGCGAACGCACCGCAAATCACCGTGACCCTGGCCGAGCTGAAGTATCAGTCGCCTAAAGAAGGCATGTACGTGACCGAAGCGACCATCGGCGCGACCTTCCGCTCGGATGTGCAGAACGCCAACCGTCGCTACAGTGGCCGTTATGGTGCTTCCCTGGACCAGCGCTTCGGTATGGCGCCGAACCAGGAAACCAACACCAAGCTGGTCAGCGATGTGCTCAGTGATGCGTTGACCCGCCTGTTCAAGGACCCGACTGTGGGGCAGGTTCTCGGCGAGTAATGCGAGCCCACTGCAGGAGCGAGCCTGCTCGCGATGGTCGTTAACGATTACGCGGGGAATCTGATTCCCCGCGGCGTCCTCAAGTCCATCGCGAGCAAGCTCGCTCCTACAGATCGGTTTCAGGCGGCTTGCGAGTAAAAATCCAGCACGCTGACGCCCGTCAGTAAATCCGCCTCCGGCAAATCCGCATGCTGGTGGCCGCCGAGTGCGCAATACACCAGCCAGTGGCGATCCTGAACATTGAAGGCGAGGCTGCCGACGAGGGCTTGTTGTTCTTCGCTGGGGGTGATGAGGTAAAGACGATCCTGGTTTTCGGCGTGGAGCATGACGTGATCCGTGTCGGTTTCGAGGCGCGCATGTTCGCCGATACAGATGACGAAGCCGTGACTCAGGACAACCATTGATCAAAAGCTTCGTTACTTGTCGGAAACAGAGGGCAGGCGCGCAGGCTTTCGGTAGAATCCGCGCCGCGGTCGCCGGTCCGGCACCTGCCACCTGCCACCTGCCACCTGTGTTACTTGAGGTTTGTGATGTCGCTGCACTTGATGACGCTGTTTACCGCCCATCCCGCCAAATTGATCAATCTGCTGGCCTTGTTCTTTGCCTTCCCCGGCGGCTGGTTGCTGCACGCCACCCGTCGTCGCGAACTGCGCGCGATGGCCTGTCTGCAGGCGCAGCGCCAGAGCAGCCCCAGCGTAGAGCCCACGCTGGACTGGGCGACCTTGCGCAAGAACCGGTTTTTCTACATCTTCGGCTTTGCCTGCATGGGAATGGCACTGCTGGTGTCGTGGATCAGTACGCAGGTCTGAGGCTGAAGTAAACCCTGTGGCGAGGGGGCTTGCCCCCGTTCGGCGGCGAAGCCGTCGTCACCTCGACAGGGACGCTGTGTCAGAGGGAAAACCTTCTTGGGTTTCAGGGCCGCTTCGCAGCCCAACGGGGGCAAGCCCCCTCGCCACAAAAGCGCCGTCAGGCCGATACCGCTTACAGCGGCAACCCTGCCTTCACCCGGTACTGATTGCGCACCGGTGTCGCATATTGCAGCACCAGGAATGGACGATGCTCTTCAGGGCAGGCGTCCAGGCGGCGTTGCCATTCTTCCTGGGCCTTGGCCAGTTCCTCGGCCGGGAACACTTCGGCGGCTTTCGGCACCTGCAACTGCGGATCGGTGTCCTTCCACTGCGCGTAAGCCAGGTAGTGCACGGGGAACAAGCGGTATCCGCTGAGGATTTGCCGGTCCATCTCGACCGCCAATTGCTTGGTGTCTTCGAACAGTTCGGTGATCGGTGCGGCAAAGTTCACATGCACCCGGCCCTTGTAGCCGGTGATGCCCTTGGCGATGCTCACGTCATCCTCACCCGGCACCTTGGTGTAGCTGCCGGTGGTGGCGCGGATGTATAGCTCGCGGGCCTTGGCCTGATCGCACGGGTCGTACTCGTAGCTGATCGACACCGGGGTCAGGTTCAGCGACTGAATGACTTCGCCGAACGGCTCGTCCTTGCGGCTCATGTGGAACATCTTGAGGATTGCCGATTCGGTACGGTCGTCACCGTCCTTGGCGCGGCCTTCGGCCTGGGCGATCCAGATCGAGGCGCAATCGTTGCGGATCGAATGATTGATGTACGCCGACAACAGCTGATAAGCCGCCATTTTTTCCCGACGTCCGCTGATCGAACGGTGCACGATGAAGCTCTTGTTCAGGCGCATCAGGTCGCTGACGAAAGGCTTTTGCAGCAGGTTATCGCCAATGGCGATGCGTGGCGTCGGCAGGCCGGCGTGGTACACGGCATAGTTGACGAAGGCCGGGTCCATCACGATGTCGCGGTGGTTGGCGATGAACAGATAGGCGCTGCCGGACTTGAATTGCTCCACCCCGGTATAGGTGACACCGTCGGTGGCACGCTCAATGGTGTGGTCGACGTAAACCTCGACTTTGTCCTGCAGCGTGGCCACTGAGGTAATGCCGGCAAACTCACGGCGCAGCCGATGGGCTATAAGAGGTTTGAGTGCCCAGCCTAAAGCGCCGGCGAAACGCGGGAAGCGGAAGTGGGTGAGGATATCTAGAAACGCCTTGTCGCCGAGCAGCCGGTCCAGCACCGCTGGGACTTCGCTGTCGTCGTAAGGTCGGATGGCATCGAATTCGCCCATCATGCTCTCTTGTTAGAAACGGCTAGGGTAAGTAAAGGTTTTGATCGAAAACCGGCGGGGTACGGTCTGAAAAAGTAGCCAGACAAAAATAGCCCTGCAAATAGACCGGCGATTATACGCACAAGTCACTTGGGAGACCGCGATGCTGGAAACTGCGCAATATGAATGTCCGTATTGTGGTGAGGAAGTCGAGACGACGCTGGATTTGTCCGGTGGCGATCAGACCTATATTGAAGACTGCCAGGTGTGCTGTCGGCCGATAACCTTCGTGTTGCAGGTTCATGAAGAGGAATGGCATCTCGAAGTGTTCAGCGAAAACGAGTGAGGAGCGTGTATGCAGCGCATCTACGACCCGGAAAACCTGATGGAAGGCGAGTTGCTGCAAGGCATGCTCGCCAGCGAGGGCATTGAGGCGCATCTGGTGGGACGCGATCTGGTGGGAGCCACCGGTGAGTTGCCGATTTTCGGTTTGCTGGGTTTGGCAGTGGATAACGACCAGGCCGAATACGCCCGCGAGCTGATCACCGCGTACAATGCCGCGCTGCCGCTGTCTGGCGATGAACCGGACAGCTTCCCCGGCACGCTGGTCTGTTAGGCTGGCGTTCGTTTGATCAAGAGTCGTGTTGCCCCATGTGTGGACGTTATGCCCTGTTTCGCTGGAACCCCGCCTTCGCGGCGCTGCCCGGTTTTCCCGCCGACCAGCAGGCGCAGTGGAACATTTCCCCCAATGATTCGGTATTGATGCTACGGGCCGAGCCAGACGGTCAGCGCACGCTGGCCCGCGCCCGCTGGGGCCTGACGCCACCCTGGCTGACCGATCTGTCCCGCACCCCGGCCCACGCCCGCGCCGAAACCGTTGCCGAACAGCCAATGTTTCGCCAGGCCTTGCGCGAGCGCCGCTGCCTGTTGCCGGCCAATGGTTTCTACGAATGGCGCGGCACGACGCGCAAGCGCCCGTATTGGCTGACACCAGGGGAGGGCTCGTCATTATTTTTTGCGGCGATCTGGGAGGCGTATCCGGTGCAGGAGCAGGTGTGGCTGAGTACCGCGGTGATTACCCAGCCGGCAGCGAGCCAGCGGCGGCCGTTGATTCTTGATGAGGCGGGGCAGGCCGTGTGGCTGGATCCCGAGACGCCGCTGCATGCTTTGCAAGCATTGCTGGCCAGTGAACCTGCGGCATTGCGCGAACGGGTGCTGGCCAACATGGTGAATGATCCGAAGCTCAATGGGCCGGAGTGCCTTACTCCGGGTTGAGCTATTGGGTGGCTGAACCGGCCCCATCGCGAGCAAGCTCGCTCCCACATTGGATCTGTGGCGTCACAAATTCCCTGTGGGAGCGAGCTTGCTCGCGATGGGGGCTTCGGATCAGACCCGGAACTGATTGATCAACCGCCGCTGCTGCTCGGCCAGTTTGGTCAGATCCGCACTGGCCGCACTCGACTCATCCGCACCACCGGCCACTTCATTGGCCACCTGGCCGATGTTGATCACGTTGCGGTTAATGTCGTCCGCCACCGCACTTTGCTCCTCGGCCGCGCTGGCAATCTGGGTGTTCATGTCGTTGATCACCGACACTGCCTGAGTAATGGTTTCCAGTGCTTCGGCGGCCTTCGATGCGTGCAGTACGCTTTCGTCCGTGCGGTTCTGACTGTCCTCCATGACTCGCACCACATCCCGGGTGCCTTGCTGCAATTGCTGGATCATGGTCTGGATTTCTTCGGTGGCCTTTTGCGTCTTCTGCGCCAGGTTACGCACCTCGTCGGCCACCACGGCAAAACCTCGGCCCTGTTCACCGGCACGGGCGGCTTCGATGGCTGCGTTAAGGGCCAGCAGGTTGGTCTGCTCGGCGATCCCGCGAATGGCGGTGAGGATGGCGTTGATGTTTTCGCTGTCCTTGGCCAGGGTTTGCACCACGCCGACGGCCCGGCCGATCTCCACGGCGAGGGCACCAATGGAGTTCGAGGTGTCGCGCACGATCTGCATGCCCTGGCTGGCGGCCTGATCGGCATGGCTGGCGGCCTGTGCGGCCTGGGTCGCATTGCGCGCGACGTCCTGGGCGGTGGCGGTCATTTCCTGTACGGCGGTGGCCACTTGATCAATCTCGGCCATTTGCTTGTGCACACCGGTGTTGGTGCGGATGGCGATGTCGGCGGTGTGTTCCGACGAATCGCTGACGCTCTGCACCGAAGTCACCACTTGGGTGATCATCGCCTGCAACTTGGCCAGGAAAGTGTTGAAGCCTTTGGCGATCGAGCCCAGTTCATCGGCGCGATCGCTGGTCAGGCGTCGGGTCAGGTCGCCTTCGCCCTGGGCGATATCGTCGAGCATGGCCACCATCTGCTTGAGCGGGCGGGCGATGCCGTGGCCCACCAGCCAGATCACCAGCAAGCCGATACCGGCAATCACCAGGCCAACCATCGCCATGCCGAAGGTGTCGGATTTGCGCTGCGCGTCCAGGTCGGCCTGGAGCTTTTGCAGGTCGGCCATGACCGCATTCAGCGGCAACTGCAGCATCAAAGTCCAGCGGGCGTCGGTCTGGCCGATGCCGAAAGGCAGGTACAACTCGATCCGGCCCTGGGCCTTGTCGACGGTATAGGTGACTTCGCCGCGCTTGAGATTGGCCATGTTGGCAATCTGTTTGCTGTCGAGGATGTCGCTGACCTTCTCGCCGAATTTGCTCGGATCCTTGGTGTAGGCAACGATCCGGCCATTGCCGCCGATCAGGGCCATTTCCCCGGCGCCGCTGTAAAGCTTCTGGTTGGCGCCCAGGAGCATTTCCTGGATGAAGTTCACCGACAGGTCGGCGCCGACGATGCCCTGGAAGGCACCGTTGAGCATGATTGGCTCAATAAAGGAGGCGAGCATGACGATTTTGTCGCCCACCTTATAAGGCGCCGGGTCGATCACGCAGGATTTTTTGGTTTCTTTCGAGCACAGGTAGTACTCGCTGGCGCGCACGCCAGTGGACAGGGTTTTCTGGTCGTCGACGTCCACCAGTTTGTCCAGACCCAGGGTGCCGTCGTCGTTGCGGAACCACCAGGGCAGGAAGCGCCCGTTGCTGGCGTCGATGCCGACCACCTGGGTGCCGACGTAGGCCGCATCGTTGTGATCCAGCGCGTCTTTTTCCCAGCCGATGTAGGTGCCGAGGATTTTCGGGTTCTTGACCACGTTTTCCTTGATCAGGCCGATCAGTTGCTCGCGGCTAAGGCTCAGTGAAGGCTGGCCATCGGTACCCGGTGTGCCGATCAGGGCGTTGACCCGCACCAGTCCGCCGGCAATCAGCAGCGGTGCTTCGAGTTCGCGCTGGATCTGGCTGACCTGGGTTTGCGCCAGGGACGTCAGGCGTTGTTCGATGACTTGCTCGAATTGGGCCTAGGTCCGCTCCTGGACCATGTCTTGCGTCCGGGCGCCGGAGAACAGTGCGTACACAACCAGCGCTGCCACGACACTAAGGACAATGGCGCCGGCAAGGGCCGCCACGGAAAACTGGATCGACTTGAATTTCATGGGGGCTCCGCACGCGAAAGGACGTCTGCCCAGGTGTATCGGCAGGGTGACGGGCGGGCATGAGCGTGGGCAGTTGAAAGGACCGTTTTTGCGTGCCGGATGTCGTAATTGAATCAATGAGCGGCGTGATGGGCAGCGGGTTGTCGTCGTATGTGAATTTTTTTCTACGGCGATGAGAGCTTTGTCCGAATTGTGCGTCTTACGTCCACTGTATCTGGCGTCGATACATTTCCACGCCTAGGATACTCGGCATGTTTTCAGGGAGTTTTTTGATGAACAAGATTTTGGGTGTCAGTGCACTGAGCGCAGCGCTGCTGCTCACCGGCTGCCAGTCGGTCAATACCACCAAAGGCGGCGCTGTAGGCATTGAGCGCAAGCAGTACATGTTCAGCATGTTGTCCTCGCAACAGGTCGACCAGATGTACGCCCAGTCCTATCAGAAAACAGTGGGCGAAGCGTCCAGCAAGGGTGTGCTGGACAAGACCAGCAATGAAGCCCAGCGGGTTCAGGCGATTGCCGACCGGCTGATTGCCCAGGCGCCGAACTTCCGTCCGGACGCGGCCCAGTGGAAGTGGGAAGTCAACCTGATCAAGAGCGATGAGCTCAACGCCAACTGCGGCCCTGGCGGCAAGATCATTTTCTACACCGGGTTGATCGACAAACTGCAACTGACCGACGATGAAATCGCCGCGATCATGGGCCATGAAATCGCCCACGCCCTGCGTGAGCACGGTCGTGAAGCGATGTCCAAGGCTTACGGCATCGAAATGGCGAAGCAGGGCGCGGGTACCTTGCTCGGGTTGGGGCAGGACAGTCTGGCCCTGGCCGATACCGTGGCCAACTACGGCATGACCTTGCCCAACAGCCGTGCCAATGAAAACGAAGCGGACCTGATCGGCCTGGAACTGGCCGCCCGCGCCGGTTACAACCCGAATGCCGCGATCACCCTGTGGAACAAGATGAGCAAGGTCTCGGAAGGTTCACCGCCGGAGTTCCTGAGCACTCACCCGGCGTCGTCGAGTCGTATTGCGGCGTTGCAGGCGGCGATTCCGAAGGTCATGCCTTTGTATGAGCAGGCCAAGAAGTCTTGACTATCAGATGCTGAAAATGTGGCGAGGGGGCTTGCCCCCGTTGGGCTGCGAAGCGGCCCCATTACCTGCAGCCACAATTCAACAGTTACACCGCGGTTGCAGGATTTACGACTGCTGCGCAGCCGAACGGGGGCAAGCCCCCTCGCCACAGATTGATCTCAGTACCCGGGTCAAACCCACCCGCTGCTCTGCATCGCTTTGTACACCGCGACAATCGCCAGGATGAAGAACGCCGACGCCGCCAGTCGACGGATCAGGGTCAACGGCAATTTGTCCGCGGCAAAGTTACCGGCCAATACCACGGGCACGTTGGCAATCAGCATGCCGAGGGTGGTGCCGATGATCACCAGCCACAGCTCCGGATACTGCGCAGCCAGCATCACGGTCGCGATCTGCGTCTTGTCGCCGATTTCCGCCAGGAAGAACGCGATCAGCGTGGTCAGGAACGGCCCGAACTTGCGGGCGGTACTGGCTTCGTCGTCATCCATCTTGTCCGGGACCAGGGTCCACAGCGCCGTGGCGGCGAAGCTCGCGGCGAGGATCCAGTGCAGCATCGTATCCGAGAAGAAACTGCCGACCCAGGCGCCCACTGCACCGGCGGCCGCATGGTTGGCCAGGGTCGCGGCGACGATACCGGCGATGATCGGCCAGGGCTTGCGGAAACGGGCAGCGAGAATGAGCGCGAGCAGTTGCGTCTTGTCGCCGATTTCGGCCAAGGCAACGATTGCGGTAGGTACGAGTAGTGAATCCAGCATCAGGGGTTTTCCTAAGGGGCGGGTCGACACGGCTATGACACGTACAGCCTCCCCGCCCCGGGTAAGGTGTTCGTGTCATAGGTCTTGTCAAACCCTGCGATCCATCTGATGTGGATGCTTGGGTCGCATGCGCCATGGTCTGAGGACCAAGTATGTTGACGCATGCCGGACGAGCGTGGCGCTCGTGGGAGACTACTCCCCTAGGACGGAGCGGATTCTGCCTTTGCAAAACCCATTCGGCAAGCCTTCTTTTTCAAAGCAGTTCTATCCGCGCTTGGCTCGGTAGATCCGGAAGCCCTGTCCTTCGGCCTTGATCGCGCACACACCAAGATGCTCTTCGATCAACGGTTGATACTTCAGGAAGCTGTTCGCTACCAGACGAAGTTCGCCACCGTTTTTCAGATGTTTGGCCGCTTTTCGCAGCAAGTTTTCCGTTGCGAAATAGTCGGTGTGCACGCCGACATGGAACGGCGGATTGCTCAGGATCGCACTCAAACCCATCGGGGCGGCATCGATGCCGTCACCGGTAATCACCTCGGCTTCCAGACCATTGGCCGCCAGGGTCAGGCGACTGCTGGCAGCGGCAAAGGCATCCACATCCAGCAACGTGACCTGGTTGTGCGGGTAACGACGTTTCACTGCCGCGCCCAAGACCCCTGCGCCGCAACCGAAATCGAGCAAGTGACCGCTGGGCAGTTTGTCCAGATGTTCCAGCAGCAGCGCGCTGCCGCGATCCAGGCGACCATGGCTGAACACCCCCGGCAGGCTGATGACCTTCAACGGGCCTTCGGCCAGCGGCAGTTCATAGGTCTGCGCCAGGCTCTCCAGCGGTTTGGCTTCAGGCGCGTTGGCCACGGTGACCAGCCAGAGCTGGCAGTGGCGCGCGCTGTCGAGTTTGCGTGGCTTGCCGAACGGGTTGAGTTGTTTGGCGGCACCTTCGATGCCGCTTTTTTTCTCGCCGACCAGATACAGCTCGCGGCCAGCCAGCCGCGAGGCGAGGGCGTTGAGAATGTAGTCGGTCAGGTCCTTGGCCTTGGGCAGGAACACCACCGCTGTATCGAACTCGCGCTCGGGAGCATTCACACCAAAATGGCTGCGCTCGGCGAAGCGGGCGTCCAGCGCGGCCTGATCGCCGGCGTGCCAGCACCAGCCATGAGCTTCGGGCAGACGGCCCAGCAAGTCGTCGGCGGGCAAGCCGGCCAACAACACCGAACCCTGGAATAACTCGGCCTGACGAAGCAGTACTTCACTGCGCGGATCCATAACTGCTCCTGTGAAAAAAAGTGCCGCAGTTTATCAACTGACGACCCGCCGCGCCTTACCGCTGAAGTATCCCAGTGCGTTTTCGGTCACCTGGCCAACGATTCGCTGGCGCGCTTCGCGGCTGCCCCAGGCGTTGTGCGGGGTGACGATCAGGCGCGGGATGTCATGGGCCAGCAGCGGATTGCCGTTGACGGGAGGCTCGACGCTCAGCACGTCAGTGGCGGCGCCGCCCAGATGCCCGTTGCGCAAGGCGTTGGCCAGCGCCTGTTCGTCGATCAGGCCACCGCGGGCGGTGTTGACCACGAACGCGCCGGGTTTCATCGCGGCCAGTTCGCGGGCGCCGATGAAGTGGCGGGTGTGTTCGTTGAGCGGGCAGTGCAGGGTCAGGGCATCGACTTGCGGTAGCAGTTCATCCAGTGGCAGGCGGTCCGGCCGTGCAGGGCGCCCTGGAATTTGCCCCAGCACAACGCGCATACCGAAGGCTTCAGCCAGCCGTGCGACCGCGCCGCCCAATTCGCCATGGCCCAAAAGACCAAGGGTTTTGCCTTCGAGTTCGACAATCGGGTAATCCAGCAAACAGAATTGTTTGGCTTGCTGCCAGCGGCCTTCGCCGACGGCTTTTTGATAATCGGCCAGGCGCGTGGCCAGGTTGAGCAGCAGCATGATCGTGTGCTGCGCCACCGACGGTGTGCCGTAGCCCTGGCAGTTGCACACGGTAATCCCGTGGGCGCGGGCGGCGGCGAGGTCGACATTGTTGGTGCCGGTGGCGGTGATCAGGATCAGCTTGAGATCAGGGCTGGCGGCCATGGCGGCGGCATCGATCAGGATCTTGTTGCTGATGGCGACGGTCGCACCCTTGAGGTGTTCGATGACTTGATCTGGCAAGGTCTGGGCGAACAGTTGCAAATCGCTGAAGCAGCTGCGCAAGGGGTCTAGGTCAAGGTCGCCGAGGTCCAGGGACGGGTGGTCGAGGAATACGGCGCGGCGAGTGTTCGTCATCAACTGTACCTTTTGTGCAATGAACTGAAGGCGTAATCTGCCGAGCCTACCAGATGAAATAAATAGTTACGCTTGGCCTGAAGGAGCCCCCATGTACTGGACAGAGTTCTTGACCGTTGCCCTGATTCACCTGCTGGCCGTGGCCAGCCCTGGCCCGGACTTTGCCGTGGTGGTGCGCGAGAGTGTTACCCACGGTCGTCGCGCGGGCACCTGGACTGCGCTGGGCGTGGGCACGGCGATTTTCCTGCACGTGGGTTACTCGCTGTTGGGTATCGGCCTGATCGTGTCCCAGTCGATCGTGCTGTTCAATGCCTTGAAATGGGCCGCCGCCGCTTACCTGCTGTACATCGGTTACAAGGCGCTGCGCGCGCAACCGGCCAAGTCTGTGGCTGACGACCTGCACAAGGAAGCCGGCGAGCGCACCGCCCGTGGTGCCTTCACTTCGGGTTTCGTCACCAACGGTCTCAATCCGAAAGCCACGCTGTTCTTCCTCTCGCTGTTCACTGTGGTAATCAACCCGCACACGCCGCTGGCCGTGCAGGCCGGGTACGGGGTTTACCTGGCGGTGGCGACAGCGACCTGGTTCTGCCTGGTGGCGATGTTGTTCAGCCAGCAGCGCGTACGCGCCGGTTTCGCCCGCATGGGCCACTGGTTCGACCGGACCATGGGCGCGGTGCTGATCGCGATTGGCGTGAAGCTCGCTTTTACCGAGATGCACTGATCAGATATCTATCCCTGTAGGAGCAGCCGGTCGACGCTCGATTGCTCCTACAGATGATCAAACCTCGCAAATGATGGCGCAACGCTATCAATCATGGGGTTCTGCAAATCATTCCTTTGGCTGATTTGGCTGACGTTCAAGGGCACTACAGTGCGTACTTTCAGTCACGACCGTGCAGTCAGATTAAAGGGATTATTATGTTGAAGACTCGCGTTATCCCCCCGGCCGAAGGCGCTTACCAGTACCCGCTGTTGATCAAACGGCTGCTGATGTCCGGTGCCCGTTATGAGAAAACCCGCGAGATCATCTACCGCGACAAGTTGCGCTATAGCTACCCGACCTTGATCGAACGGGTAGCCCGCCTGGCCAACGTGCTGACAGCGGCCGGAGTCAAGCCCGGGGATGCCGTGGGTGTGATGGACTGGGACAGCCATCGTTACCTGGAATGCATGTTCGCCATCCCGATGATCGGTGCGGTGATCCACACCATCAACGTGCGCCTGTCGCCGGAACAGATCCTCTACACCATGAACCACGCCGAGGACCGCTTTGTGCTGGTCAACAGCGAGTTCGTCGGTCTCTACAAGGCCATCGAGGGGCAACTGACCACGGTCGACAAAACCCTGCTGTTGACTGACCTGCCGGAAAAAACCGCGGACCTGCCGAATCTCGTCGGCGAATACGAGCAACTGCTGGCCGCGGCGAGCCCGCAATACGACTTCGAGGATTTCGACGAAAACTCGGTCGCGACCACGTTCTATACCACCGGCACCACCGGCAACCCCAAGGGCGTGTACTTCACCCATCGGCAACTGGTGCTGCACACCATGGGCGTGTCGACCATCATGGGCGCGATCGATAGCGTGCGCCTGCTGGGCACCAACGACGTGTACATGCCGATCACCCCGATGTTCCACGTGCACGCCTGGGGCTTGCCGTATGTGGCGACCATGCTCGGGCTCAAGCAGGTGTATCCCGGCCGCTATGACCCGGAGTACCTGGTGGAGTTGTGGCGCAAGGAAAAGGTCACGTTCTCTCATTGCGTACCGACCATTTTGCAGATGGTCCTCAATGCCAAGGCCGCGCAGACCGTCGACTTCGGCGGTTGGAAAATCGTCATCGGCGGCAGCGCCCTGAACCGCACGTTGTACGAGGCGGCCAAGGCCAAAGGCATTCAGCTGACTGCCGCCTACGGCATGTCGGAAACCGGGCCACTGGTTTCGTGCGCGCACCTCAACGACGAATTGATGGCGGGTACCGAAGACGAACGCACCACTTACCGGATCAAGGCCGGCGTGCCGGGGCCACTGGTGGAGGCGGCGATCGTCGACACCGAGGGCAACTTCCTGCCCGCCGATGGCGAGACCCAGGGCGAACTGGTGTTACGCGCGCCATGGCTGACCGAGGGGTATTTCAATGAGCCGCAGAAGGGCGCCGAGCTCTGGGCCGGAGGCTGGCTGCACACCGGTGACGTGGCGACCCTGGACAGCATGGGCGTGATCGACATTCGTGACCGGATCAAGGACGTGATCAAGACCGGTGGCGAGTGGATCTCCTCCCTGGACCTGGAAGACCTGATCAGTCGTCATGCGGCGGTACGTGAAGTAGCAGTGGTGGGGATCCCCGATCCGCAGTGGGGCGAGCGGCCGTTTGCCCTGCTGGTGCTCCGTGAGGGGCATGCAATCGGGGCGCGGGAACTCAAGGAACACCTCAAGCCGTTTGTGGAGCTGGGGCACTTGAGCAAGTGGGCGATTCCGAGCCAGATCGCCCTTGTTACTGAAATTCCCAAGACCAGTGTCGGCAAGCTCGACAAGAAGCGCATTCGTGTCGACATCAGCGAATGGCAAGCCACCAACAGCACCTTCCTCTCGACGCTTTAAGCGTCACCTGGCGTGCTCGAAAGGGCACGCCAGCCCCCACCAAGCAAGCGCTTGGCTTGTCAAAACGAAATTTTCAGCCATCCTTGCCGTGCCGACGGGTGTCGGACTGGCGAAAGGACTGTTCCAGAGTGGCTGGCAGCTGCAAATCACACTTTAGAGGGATCAAGCGCTACTACCTGCTGGCTATAGTCCACTCAAGGATTTTTAAGAACGGGGCAACCGCACGAACCGGGGCGATGCAACTTTGGAATGACTTTGGGATGCCATGGCTCCCGGTTATCCACAGCGTTTTTAGAAGTGCTCTTGCCATAAAAATAAAATGCACATGGAGTAGCGTCGATGACATCAGCAAACCAGTTCTGGCGCCGGGCGAAACTGCCCCTGGCTGTCAGTCTTGCCTCTACGCTCGCCGGGCCAGCATTCGGCGTCAGTTTCAACGTCGGTGAAATCGAAGGTCAGTTCGACTCATCCCTGTCGATCGGTGCCAGTTGGTCTACCGAAAGTGCCAACAAGAACCTCATCGGTGTCAACAACGGCGGCAAGGGTCTGTCCCAGACTTCTGATGACGGTCACCTGAACTTCAAGAGCGGGGAAACTTTCTCGAAGATCTTCAAGGGCATCCATGACCTTGAACTGAAATACGGCGATACCGGTGTTTTCGTCCGTGGCAAATACTGGTACGACTTTGAACTGAAGGACGAAAGCCGTCCGTTCAAGGACATCAGCGACGACAACCGCAAGGAAGGCGCCAAGTCTGCCGGCGGCCAGATCCTCGACGCCTTCGTCTACCACAACTACTCCATTGCCGATCAGCCAGGCTCCGTGCGTCTGGGCAAGCAGGTCGTGAGCTGGGGTGAAAGTACCTTCATCGGTGGCGGCATCAACTCGATCAACCCGATCGACGTGTCCGCGTTCCGCCGTCCGGGTGCCGAGATCAAGGAAGGCCTGATCCCGGTCAACATGTTCTATGTGTCCCAGAGCCTGACCGAAAACCTCTCGGCCGAAGCGTTCTACCAAATTGAATGGGACCAGACCGTTGTCGACAACTGCGGCACGTTCTTCTCCCAGCCAGACATCGTTGCCGACGGCTGCGACGACAACCTGCGCGTACTGGCCAAGCGCTCGCAAATTCCGGCCATTGCCCTGGGGCCTTTGGCCGCCAACGGCGTCGACGTCAACAATGAGGGTGTTCTGGTGCGTCGTGGCCCCGATCGCGATGCCCGCGACAGCGGCCAGTGGGGCGCGTCCCTCAAGTACATGTTCGATCCGCTGGACACCGAGTTCGGCGCCTACTTCATGAATTACCACAGCCGTGCGCCGATCTTCAGCGCTACCGGTGCGCCGCAGTCGCTCTACAACACTGCAGCGGCCCTCCAGGGCGGCCCGTTCGCCGCACTGGCGCCATTGCTGGTGGCGGGTAATTCGCAGTACTTCATCGAATACCCGGAAGACATCCGCCTCTACGGCCTGAGCTTCTCCACCACCCTGCCTACCGGTACGGCGTGGAGCGGTGAGATCAGCTACCGTCCGAACGCTCCGGTGCAGCTCAACTCCACCGACATCCTGTTCTCCGGTGTTCGTCCTATAGGCAATAACAACCCGAACAACCCGTTGACCAATGCATCGCTGCTTACCGGCGTGCCGGGTCAGGACCTGCACGGGTATCGTCGCAAGGAAATCACCCAGTTCCAGACCACCTTGACGCACTTCTTCGATCAGGTCATGGGCGCCAGTCGTCTGACCCTGGTGGGCGAAGTGGGCGTGACCCACGTAGGCGGCCTGGAAAGCACTTCCGACGTTCGTTATGGCCGCGATCCGGTCTACGGTCCGGGTGAATTGCCAGCCTCTGGCGCGCTCAATACCTGCGTGACACTCAACAACAGCACCATCAGCGGTGCCGGCCCGGGTACGCCGACCAACAACCGCAGCCGCAACTGCACCGACGAAGGCTTCACCACCGCGACTTCATGGGGCTACCGCGGTCGTGCTATCTGGGAATACAACGACGTGTTTGCCGGTGTGAACCTCAAGCCAAACGTAGCCTGGTCTCATGACGTGGAGGGCTACTCCCCTGGTCCTGGCGGCAACTTCGAGGAAGGCCGCAAGGCGGTGAGCCTGGGTGTCGACGCCGAGTACCAAAACACCTACACCGCGAGCCTGGCCTACACCAACTTCTTCGACGGCAAGTACACCACCGTGGATGACCGCGACTTCGTTGCGCTCAGCCTCGGCGTGAACTTCTAAGCACTGAATTTTCAGGACGAACGAACATATGAAAATAACAAAGAGTCTGTTCCACGCCGGTGTTCTGGGGCTTTCGCTGCTGGCGACCAGCGTCATCGCAGCGGTTCCCCAGGCCGAAGCCGACAAACTGGGCAAGAGCCTGACCCCGATGGGCGCTGAAATGGCGGGTAACGCCGACGGTTCGATTCCGACCTGGAAACCGTTGCCGAAGAACGCCGGAGCGGTCGACAGCAAGGGTTTCCTGTCCGATCCGTACCCGGGTGAAAAACCGCTGTTCACCATCACGGCGCAGAACGTCGACCAGTACAAGGAAAAGCTTGCCCCGGGCCAGTACGCGATGTTCAAGCGCTACCCGGAAACCTTCAAGATGCCGGTCTATCCGTCCCACCGCGGTGCCACCGTGCCGGATGAGGTGTTCGCCTCCATCAAGAAGAACGCCACCAACACCAAGCTGGTGTCCGGCGGCAACGGCCTGGAGAACTTTGAAACCGCCATTCCGTTCCCGATCCCGAAAAGCGGCGTTGAAGTCATCTGGAACCACATCACCCGCTATCGCGGGGGCAGCGTGACCCGTCTGGTAACCCAGGCCACACCACAGCCGAACGGCTCGTTCAGCCTGGTGTACTTCCAGGACCAGTTCGTGTTCCGCGACAAGATGAAGGACTACGATCCGGCGAACCCGGGCAACATCCTGTTCTACTTCAAGCAGAAAGTGACCGCGCCGGCACGTCTGGCCGGTGGTGTACTGCTGGTTCACGAAACCCTCGACCAGGTCAAGGAACCGCGCTCGGCGTGGGTCTACAACGCCGGCCAGCGTCGTGTGCGCCGTGCGCCGCAAGTGTCCTATGACGGCCCGGGTACCGCAGCCGATGGCCTGCGTACCTCCGACAACCTGGACATGTACAACGGTGCACCGGATCGTTACGACTGGAAGCTCGAAGGCAAGAAAGAGATGTACATCGCTTCCGATGCCTACAAGCTCGACGATCCGAAGCTCAAGTACACCGACATCATCAAGGCCGGTCACATCAACCAGGACCTGGCTCGTTACGAGTTGCGTCGTGTGTGGCATGTAGTTGCCACCCTGAAGGAAGGTCAGCGTCACATCTACGCCAAGCGTGACTTCTACATTGACGAAGACACCTGGCAAGCAGCGGTCATCGACCATTACGACGGTCGCGGTCAACTGTGGCGCGTCGCCGAGGCCCATGCCGAGAACTACTACGACAAGCAAGTGCCGTGGTATGCCCTTGAAACCCTGTACGACCTGCAATCGGGTCGTTACCTGGCGCTGGGCATGAAGAACGAAGAGAAGTCGGCCTATGACTTCGGCTTCACTGCCACCACCAGCGACTTCACCCCGGCCGCCTTGCGTCAGGATGGTGTTCGCTAAAGTGAACTGAGTAGAGGCCGCACCCTCTGAAAACGCCCCGACTGGTTCGGGGCGTTTTTTTTGCTTGTAGACTTTTTGTAGCCATTTGTAGCAATTACCTTCATTCCCTATCCGTTTACGGCTAGTCTGCGGACATCTGCAACGCCGCCACCCGCAATTCAAACAAGAGCCGGCTATGACTGATTTGTCCACATCCCCAGGTTCTGCAAACGTTGCTGTCGCGACACTCGACGGGCGCTTCTTCCGCCCGCCGTTGCCCGACGGCCATGTGCTGCGTCCACGTTTGTGCGAGCGCCTGAGTGCCGGGCTCGGTGGCAGGTTATTGCTGGTCAGCGCACCGGCAGGGTTCGGCAAGAGTTCGTTGGCGGTGGAGTTTTGTCAGGGGTTGCCGGCGCACTGGCAAAGTCTCTGGCTGGGGTTGAGCCCGCGAGACAGTGACCCGGGACGTTTTCTCGAACGCCTGCTGGAAGGCCTCCAGGACTACTTCCCGCACCTGGGCAGGCAATCGCTCGGGCTGTTGAAAATGCGCCAGCGCCATCAGCCTTTCGCATTCGAAGAATGGCTGGATGGCCTGCTCGACGAATTGGCCGAGCACTTGTCCACTGCGACGCCATTGCTGCTGGTGCTGGATGATTACCATCTGGCCCAGGGGCCGGTACTGGACCGTTGCCTGCAATTTTTCCTCAATCATCTCCCTGATGGCTTGCTGGTGATGGTCACCAGTCGCCAACGTCCCGACTGGCATCTGGCGCGGCTGCGGCTGTCGCGACAACTGCTTGAATTGCATGAACAGGATCTGCGCCTGACCCACGACGAGGCCTTGAGCCTGCTCGACCGGCACAGCAGTTCCTTGCGCGGTGAAGCGCTGGAAAACCTGATCCAGCGCAGCGAAGGTTGGGTCGCGGGGTTGCGTTTCTGGCTGCTGGCCGCCTCGGAGGCGGGTACCGACGGCGCGCTGCCGCAATCCTTGCACGGCGGGGAAGGGCTGATCCGCGATTACCTGCTCGAAGAGGTCATCGATTGCCTGCCCGCCGAGGTCCAGTCGTTCCTCTACGACACGGCGCCCCAGGAGCGTTTTTGCAGCGAACTGTGCGATGCCGTTCGCGACGCCCATGACAGCGGCGAAATCCTGCGCTTCCTGCTCGCCCACCAGGTGTTCCTGGTGCCGCTGGACGAGCACGGCCACTGGTATCGTTACCACCACCTGTTTTCCGATCTGTTGCGCACGCGCCCGACTTCCCAGTCGATGGTGCCGGCCGCCAGCCTGCACCTGCGTGCCTGCCGCTGGTTCAATGCCCAAGGACTGCTCGATGAGGCCGTGGAGCAGGCCTTGCGCGCCGGTCACCTGGACGTCGCGGCGAACCTGGTGCAGAACCTCTCCGAAGAGCAGCTGCTGGCCGAGCAGAATGTCGGTATGTTGCTGCGCTGGAAAATGGACTTGCCTGACAGCTTGCTGATCAGCACGCCGCGGCTGATCGTGCTTTATAGCTGGGCGTTGGGGATGGCTTGCCAACTGGATGCCGCCGAAGAGCTGGCCAGCCATTTGAGCCGTTTCCTGCCTGCTCCGTCGGCCACCGCACAGAAGTCGATGCTCGCTCAATGGCTGGCGTTGAGCGGCATCATTGCCCGTGGACGCGGCAACCGCGAACTGACGCTGCGGTACTGCCGCGAAGCGTTGGAAAGTCTTCCGTCCAAGCGTTACGGCCAGCGCCTGATGTGCCTTTCGACCCTGTCCAACCTCGCCATTGCCGACGGCGATTTGTGGCGGGCACGGGGATTGAACCGCGAATCGCTGGAGTTGGCGCAACGGGTCGGCAACCCCTTGTTCGAAGCACTGGCGCACTACGACCGCGCCCGGGTGTTGCAAGCACGCGGGGAAATCTGTCGGGCGCTGGAAGAGGTCCGTCAGGGAATGCAGCGCCTGCAGAGCTTGCCTGCGCAACGGCTATATGCAGTTCGCGCCCGGCTGACCTTGTACGAGGGCTTTTTGCTGGCCCTGCGCATGCAGCCGCAATTGGCGCGGGTGCGATTGCAGGCCGGTTTGAGCGAGGCGCGCGCCTGCCGTGACATCAGCGTGCTGATCGGCCACTGCGTGATTGCCAGGCTGGAAGGCAGCAGTGGCGAGTTCGCCAAGGCCTTTGCCGAGCTTGCCGAAGCCGAACGGCTCATGCACATCTGGGATGTGCCACCGATCTACTACCTGGCCATGATCACCCTGGTCAAATGTGAACTCTGGCTGGCCCAGGGGCGCACCGATCTGGCCGAAGCCTGGCTGGCGCGCCTGGGACAGACCTATAACGGCGAAAACGCGGCGGCACCACCGGAGTTTCACCCGCAATTGCCGTTGCATATCGAATTGCAGCAAGCCTTGCTCGACGTCATCCAGGGACAACCGATGCTGGCCGAAGGGCGTTTGAATGCACTGCTCGAACATGGCCAGCAAAGCGGTCGGCAGCTGCTCAGCGCCATGGCGCTGACCCAGAAAGTGGCGTTGTTGCTGGGTAGTGGACGGGAACCGGAAGCACGCAAGGCACTGGCCCAGGCGCTGGACGCCGCCGGCGGAGGGGTGCTGCAACCCTTCGAGGGCTTGTTGGCCGAGCACCCGGACTGGCTGCGTGGGCAGCTTCAAAGCTGTCCGCCAACCCCCGTTTCCCTGAGCCTCAGTGAAAAACTGCCGGCATTGGCTGCCCGTCCCGGGCTGGAGTCCTGTGCAGCCGCGGAGCAACTCAGCACCCGGGAAATGGCGGTCCTGCGATTGATCGCCCAGGGCTGTTCGAACCAGGAAATCAGCGATCAGCTGTTTATTTCCCTGCACACGGTCAAGACCCACGCCAGCCATATCAATAGCAAGCTCGGGGTCGAGCGACGTACGCAGGCGGTGGCGCGAGCCAAGGAATTGGGGGTACTGGGTTAAGGATTTTTCACGTTACACATCGCGGCCATTGGCTGGATACTCAATTGTGAGAAAATCGCTCATCCCCCGTTTATCGAGCAGGCCCCGCCGATGTCCCAGCAACCCACCCTCATTCGCGAAACCTTCCCCGTCGGCCCGTTGCAGTGCAACTGCACGATCATCGGCGATCCGGTAACGAAAAAGGCCATCGTCGTCGATCCAGGTGGCAATCATGAGCTGATCCTGGCGCGTCTCGACGCCCTGGGGCTGAAAGTGGTCAGCATCATTCACACCCACGCCCACCTCGATCATTTCCTGGCTTCCGGTCAACTCAAGGAGAAAACCGGCGCGACGCTGCATCTGCACAAGGAAGACCAGTTTCTCTGGGACAACCTGGAAATTCAGTGCCAGATGTTCGGCGTTCCTTATACCCCGGTGCCGTCCCCGGATCGCTGGCTGGCCGATGATGAAGAACTGGCCTGCGGCTGCGGCGTGGCGCTGCACACGCCAGGTCATACGCCGGGCTCCATGAGCTTCTGGTTTTCCGAGGCCAAGCTGCTGATTGCCGGTGATACGCTGTTTCGTCGCGGTGTCGGACGCACGGATTTGTGGGGCGGCGACCAGGCGACCATCGTGCGCTCGATCAAGCAGCGGCTGTACACCCTCGACGAAGACGCAACCGTGGTGACCGGGCATGGTCCGGACACCCGTCTGGGCGATGAAATGCGCGAAAACCCGTTTGTTCGGGGCTGATTTGTAACATTCGGAATTTTTACCCGTTAACATGATCCAACGCCCGCAAAGGCTGATGCCTTGGTCCGTTGCACCACAGAATGCAAAAAAAGTAGGAGCTTTACATGTTCACCATGCGTCGTTTGATGATTGTCGCTACTGCCGTGGCCGTACTGTCCGGCTGTGCCTCGCCCAACCCTTATGACGGTCAGCCGCAGGGTCAGGCGGATGGCAGCTCCCAAGGCATGAGCAAGACCGCGAAATACGGTGGCCTCGGCGCTCTGGCCGGTGCGCTGGCCGGTGCTGCGATCAACCACGATAACCGTGGCAAGGGCGCACTGATCGGTGCTGCGGTGGTCGGTGCTTCCGCCGCCGGTTACGGCTACTACGCCGATCAGCAAGAGAAAAAGCTGCGCGCCAGCATGGCCAACACCGGTGTTGAAGTGCAGCGCCAGGGCGACCAGATCAAGCTGATCATGCCGGGCAACATCACGTTCGCTACCGATTCGGCGAACATTGCCCCAAGCTTCTATCAGCCGCTGAACAACCTGGCGGGCTCGCTCAAAGAGTTCAACCAGAACCAGATCGAGATCGTCGGCTATACCGACAGCACCGGCAGCCGCCAGCACAACATGGACCTGTCCCAGCGTCGCGCCCAGAGCGTGGCAACCTACCTGACCTCGCAAGGTGTCAGCGGTGCCAATCTGAGCGCCCGTGGCGCCGGTCCGGATAGCCCGGTTGCCAGCAACGGCGACGCCAATGGCCGGGCGCAGAACCGCCGTGTAGAGGTCAACCTCAAGGCGATTCCGGGCCAGCAGTATGGTGGTCAGCAGCAAGGTCAGGTTCAGCAGTACCCTTGATCGTCTGATTGAACCCCAGGCGTAGAAAAGCCCGCTCGATCTTCTACGGATCGGGCGGGCTTTTTTTGTCGTCAGTTCCGGCCCCTTCGCGGGCAAGCCCGCTCCTACAGGTCATGTGTTGGATACAGATTTTGCGTACGACATCGACCATTGTGGGAGCGGGCTTGCCCGCGAAGAGGCCAGACCAGGCAGCAGGAATCTGGAACAGACAGAAACAAAAAAGCCCCCGGACCAGTGAAAGTCCGGGGGCTTTTTGTATGGCGCGAAAGCTGATTACTTCTTCAGGCCATAATGCTCATCGAGCATGCCCGGCGAGTTCGGGGCTTTCGGTGCGTAATCGCGAGGCGGCTCCTGATCGCGCGGTGGCGTCAGGCGTTCACGGGGTGCCTGCGCCGCGTCGGCGTGCAGGGAAGCCAGCAGGCGTTGGCGAGTCTGTTCGTCCAGGGCCAGGCGGTTGGCGCCCTCGGCGAGATGATCCTGCACTTCCTGATAGCTCTGAGTCAGTTTCTTGACCAGTGTCGCGGTGCTGTTGAAGTGGGTCACCACCTCGTTCTGATAACTGTCGAAACGTTCCTGAATATCGTCCAGCTGACGCTGCGTGCGGCTGGGCGCGGCGTTCGGTGCAACGCGAGCGATCAGGAACCCAATGGCGACACCCACAACCAGGGCAAGAGTCGGTAACAACCAAACTAAGAGCGAGTGTTCCACGAGTCCTTCCTCTATAAACGGCTTTGCTTTACGTTAACGGCTCGAACCTGCGCTGTATACCGCGATTCACTCGCAATAGACAGCCACAGACAATTTGCTAGACGAGTCGACCTGATCCGAGGTCACGGAGTTCCTTCCTTGCTTATGCGTGAAACCCCTGTAGTGATTGATGGCCCGGTGGGTCAACTGGAAGCACTGTACCTGGACAACGAGCAGGCGCGTGGCCTGGCGCTGATCTGCCATCCGAACCCGGTACAGGGCGGCACCATGCTCAACAAAGTGGTCTCGACCCTGCAGCGCACCGCGCGTGATGCCGGTTTGATTACTTTGCGTTTCAACTACCGCGGGGTGGGTGCCAGTGAGGGTACACATGATATGGGCACCGGCGAAGTCGATGATGCCCAGGCTGTGGCCGAATGGTTTCGCGCCAGGCACCCGCAATTGCCACTGACCCTGTTCGGTTTCTCCTTCGGTGGATTTGTTGCAGCAAGTCTTGGCGGACGTCTGGAAGCGAAGGGCGAACCGCTCAAACATCTATTCATGGTCGCACCGGCGGTCATGCGCCTGAGCGCTCAGGACTCACTGCCACAGCAGGGCGAACTGACCCTGATCCAGCCGGAAACCGACGAAGTGATCGATCCGCAGCTGGTTTACCAATGGTCCGACACGCTTGAACGTCCCCATGAGCTGCTGAAAGTGGCAGAATGCGGACACTTTTTTCATGGCAAGCTGACCGATCTCAAGGATCTGATCCTGCCGCGTCTCTCGAATTGATTGCAGTCTGACAAGCGATTACCCATGACGACTCGTACCCGTATCCTCACCGGCATCACCACCACCGGCACGCCGCACCTGGGCAACTACGCTGGTGCCATCCGCCCGGCGATCCTGGCCAGCCGTGACAGCAATGCCGACTCGTTCTACTTTTTGGCGGACTACCACGCCCTGATCAAGTGCGATGACCCGCTGCGCATCCAACGCTCGCGTCTGGAAATCGCTGCGACCTGGCTGGCCGGTGGCCTGAATGTCGACCGCGTGACCTTCTACCGCCAGTCCGACATCCCGGAAATCCCCGAACTGACCTGGCTGCTGACCTGCGTCGCCGCCAAGGGCCTGCTCAACCGCGCCCACGCCTACAAGGCTTCGGTGGACAAGAACGTCGAGACCGGCGAGGACCCGGATGCAGGCATCACCATGGGCCTTTACAGCTACCCGGTGCTGATGGCCGCGGACATCCTGATGTTCAATGCGCACAAGGTGCCGGTCGGTCGTGACCAGATCCAGCACGTGGAAATGGCGCGGGACATCGGCCAGCGCTTCAACCATCTTTTTGGCCAGGGCAAAGAGTTCTTCACCATGCCCGAGGCGTTGATCGAAGAGAGCGTCGCCACGTTGCCGGGCCTGGATGGCCGCAAGATGTCGAAGAGCTACGACAACACCATTCCGCTGTTCAGCAGTGCCAAAGAGATGAAGGACGCGATTTCGCGGATCGTCACCGACTCCCGCGCACCGGGCGAAGCCAAGGATCCGGACAACTCACACCTGTTTACCCTGTTCCAGGCGTTTGCCACCCCGGCGCAAGCCGACGAGTTCCGCAGCGAACTGTTGCAGGGCCTGGGTTGGGGCGAGGCGAAGAATCGTCTGTTCCAGTTGCTCGACAACGAACTGGGCGAATCCCGCGAGCGTTATAACCAGCTGATCGAGCGCCCGGCGGATCTGGAAGACATCTTGCAACACGGCGCGAAAAAAGCCCGTGCGGTAGCGACACCCTTCCTCTACGAACTGCGTGAAGCGGTGGGCCTGCGCTCCTTCGTTGCCCAGACTCAAGTGGCGGCGACCACCAAGAAGAAAGCCGTGAAGGCTGCACGTTTTGTCAGCTTCCGTGAAGACGACGGCAGTTTCCGCTTCCGTCTGCTGGCGGCAGATGGCGAACAACTGCTGCTGTCGCGCAACTTCGCCGACGGTAAAACCGCCGGGCAGGTGACCAAGCAACTGCAAGCGGGCCAGGCATTGGACGTGCGCAGTGAAGACCTGGGGTTCAGCGTCTGGCTGGAAGGCGAGTGCGTTGCCGACAGCCCGGCATTTGCCGACAGCGTCGCCCGTGACGCTGCCATCGAAGCCTTGCGCATTGCCCTGACGCCGGTTCAGGAATAAACAACGGTTCGGCCCGACCAAGGGCCGATTGCCATTCCTCGGGGTCGTCGCTACAGTGTCGGCCCGTTTTTGTTGCCTTGCTAACGAATTATGACGCCCCTAGAACGATATCAAGCTGATCTGAAACGCCCGGAATTCTTCCATGACGCCGCGCAGGAAACTGCCGTGCGTCATTTGCAGCGCCTGTACGACGACCTGGTCGCGGCCGAGCAAAACAAGCCGGGCCTGCTGGGCAAGTTGTTTGGCAAGAAGGATCAGACCCCGGTCAAGGGCCTGTATTTCTGGGGCGGCGTAGGTCGCGGCAAGACTTACCTGGTGGACACCTTCTTCGAAGCGCTGCCCTTCAAGGAAAAGTCCCGCACCCACTTCCACCGCTTCATGAAGCGCGTGCACGAAGAGATGAAAACCCTGGGCGGCGAGAAAAACCCGCTGACCATCATCGCCAAGCGCTTCGCCACCGAAGCCCGGGTCATCTGCTTCGATGAATTCTTCGTTTCCGACATCACCGACGCCATGATCCTTGGCACCCTGATGGAAGAACTGTTCAAGAACGGCGTAACCCTGGTTGCGACTTCGAACATCGTGCCGGATGGCCTGTACAAAGACGGCCTGCAACGCGCGCGCTTCCTGCCGGCCATTGCGCTGATCAAGCAGAATACCGAGATCGTCAACGTCGACAGCGGCGTCGACTATCGTCTGCGTCACCTCGAACAGGCCGAGCTGTTCCACTACCCACTCGACGAAGCCGCCAACGAAAGCCTGCGCAAGAGCTTCCGTGCACTGACACCGGAATGCACGGCAGCGGTCGAAAATGACGTGCTGATGATCGAAAACCGCGAAATCCGTGCCCTGCGCACCTGCGATGACGTGGCCTGGTTCAACTTCCGCGAACTGTGCGACGGCCCGCGCAGCCAGAACGACTACATCGAACTGGGCAAGATCTTCCACGCCGTGCTGCTCAGCGATGTCGAGCAGATGAGCGTCACCACCGACGACATCGCCCGACGCTTCATCAACATGGTCGACGAGTTCTACGACCGTAATGTGAAGCTGATCATTTCTGCTGAAGTCGAGCTCAAGGATCTCTACACCGGCGGGCGCTTGAATTTCGAATTCCAGCGTACCCTCAGCCGACTGCTGGAAATGCAATCCCACGAATTCCTGTCCAGGGCGCATAAGCCGTAAGACAGTTCGGAAAATGAAAGAGGCCTGCAGACGCAGGCCTTTTTTGTCAGTGCAAATCTTTCTCCCACAGGCTCGTACATTGTTTTGAAGTCAAATGTCTTCGTGGAGATGCCGCGCAAGCTCGTGCTGCCGTTGGCAACCGAGCAACAGCCAAAGCAGAATCCGGGCTTTTCGCGGACATAGAAAGCCCGCCATCGACGCCCCCTTGCGGATCAAGTCCATTTCACCACCACCAAAACCGTAAGATGCACGTGCGGTGGAGCCGGAGCCTGTTCGGGTCGCAATGATCACGGGGATTCGTTCGGCAATATGCTCAATCATTGTCGCCCAGCGCTGCGAGATGTGGCCGGCGCCGAAACCGCCGATCACCAGTCCGTCGTAATCGAGTGCGAGAATATTCTCCAGTAGCAGGGTGTCGGCCGAAAGTGAGGCCTCAAGCAGCGCAACCTTCTGTGTGGTCTGTTGCGGCAAAGGCAACACCGTGCGCGGCCCCGGCGGGCGCAGGTAGCGAACACGGTCTTCCAACAGCAGGCCTGCGGGCCCCACGACCGGAGAGGAAAACGCCTGCAATGCCAGCGAATCGGTTTTGCGTACGCTGCACGCTTGATGAATCTGTCCGTTCATCACGACCTGGACACCGCGCTGCCGGCTGTTCTGCGCCAGGGCAACGCGACATGCATCCAGCAGATTGGCCGGTCCATCGGCACCTGGCTGTGCTGCGGAACGCATGGCACCGGTCAGCACCAAGGGGGTGTCGTAGGGCCACAGGTAATCCAGAAACGCCGCGGCTTCTTCGAGGGTGTCAGTGCCCTGGGTCATCACGACCCCAACGGCGCCCTGTTTGACCTGAAATTCAGCCCAGGACAATACGTTCAGCAAAAACTCGAAATCCAGGGACGCACTGGGCAGCAGGCTGAGGGTCTCGACGGTGACTCCGGCCAGCGTCGTCAGTTCCGGTATGGAAGTCAGCAGGGCTTCGCCGCTGACGGTCGGGATGACGCCTTCACCGGCATTGCTCGCTTGCATGCTTACCGTGCCGCCAAGTGCCGCGATGGACAGTTTGGGCAGGTCCATGGGATACCTCGCTTGTTTGTAATGAAAAGTGGCTGTATCCGCTTTTGAGGCCGCGATACAGCCGAATGGCTGGGACATCAGTCAGCGATCAGAAAGCCGATCAGCGGCACGATCAGCAGTGTGCTGATGGCCATCGACAGTACATTGGCGATGTAGGCGTGCATGTCGGCCGGTAATTTCCTGGCAATCACACAGGCCAGCGGTGGTGCGAGCAATGCCCCCAGCAGTGCACTTGAGACGATAATCTGCCAGCTGCCGCCATAGGCCAGGATCGCCGCGGGCACCACTGAAACCAGCGGGATGTAAGTGGGATACCAGCCGCGCAACATCCATTGTCGACGCCAGATCAGCACGCCGATGGCCGAGGCCAATGCCTGCGCACCGATGATGTGCAACAACAGGCCCGATCCGTACGCGGGGCTTGATGGGTTCAAGCTGTACGCCAGCAATGCCCCCAGTATCAGGCCAAGGCTGGCCAGCTCATTGCCAAAGAACGGTGCTTCGGAAAAGTCCGCCAAAATCCGGCGCAGGCTCCAGATGACGCCATAGTCAGGCGCCTTGGCGGTGGCGATCGAGGCGGGTGGCGTTTCCGATGACCTGGATTTCACCAGGTTCGGCCAATAGCGGCAGAACAGAAACGCCAGGACACTGGCAACCGCCATGCCCAGCACATTGCCGATCACCGCAGGCAAGGCCAGCGGTTGGCACACGTAGTTGACGATCAGCAGGCACATCGGCGTGACGAGTACCGCGCCCATGAGTGCGCCGTTGATCGTGACCTTCCAGCCTCCGCCAAACATCAGCACCATCGCCGCTGGCAACGAGACGAATGCTACGAATGTGGGTTGCCAGGTTGTGGCTGTCACCGTCCAGCCCCACAGCAGATTGCTCAGCAGCAGCCCGAGCAATGAACTGGTGACCAGCCAGGGCCAAAGTCCCGTTCCATAGGAGATGGCAAACCCTTGCCAGGATTTCCCCGTTCGATTCGCCCAGTAAGCCAGATAAGCGCCCGCCAGCAGGCCGATCGAGGCGAACTCGTGCTTGTAGAAAGCCACCTCGCTGATGTCACCTAACACCCAGCGCAACCAGGCGCTTGGTTCGGGTAGCAGCGATACCATGTCGCCGTACCCGGGCCAATGCGCTCCCCAGAAAGTCCGGTTGCTGAAAGAAAGCCACACGATCAGCAGTGTCGCGCCGATCATTAGCAGGACCACGGCTGTATCAATCGGCGATTTGCGCGATGGTTGGTTTTTGTCGGTTGTAACTTCCATGCGATAGGCCTCCTGATCAACGTGGGAGGCAAGGGTGTTGGGTGTAGCCGAGCATCTGATCGTATAGATCGGCTCGGCGATCGCGATGCAGGTCGTTCAGGTTGTTCCAGATGGGCGCACTGCGGGAGCTGGTCAGGTCGACATCGGCAAACAGGATTTCCTGCCTGTCTGCCGAAGCCACGGCACCAATCGGCCAGCCATTGGTTCCGGCAATCAACGAGCAACCCAGGTAGCGCGCACCGCGCTCCTCGCCGATCCGGCTGGCGGCAGCGATAAACACGTTGTTGACGTGAGCCGCGGTCATCGTCAGATAAGACGCCATGCACTTACCGGCATCGTCGAACAGCGGCGGCGGTGTCCAGACCCAGTTGTTCAGGCTGCAAATGATGTCCGCGCCTTGCTGGGCGAGGATCCGTGGCACCTCCGGGAACCAGATGTCCCAGCAGATCAACAGCCCGATGCGGCCGATCGGTGTGTCGAAAACCGGGAAACCCAGGTCGCCGGGGGTGAACCAGAGCTTCTCCATATTCCACAAATGGGCTTTGCGGTACTTGCCGATAAAACCGTCTGGTCCTACCAGAACGCCGGTGTTAAAGAGTCGCATGCCGTCGCGTTCGGCCAGACCGGCCACGAGGTAAACGTTGTGCTCGCGGGCGAAGTCGATCCAGCGCTGCACGCTTGGCCCGTCGGGAACCGCTTCTGCATGGGCGAAGGCATCCTGTCGATTGCTGAAGAAATAGCCGGTATTGGAAAGCTCGGGCAGAACGATGAGATTCGCACCGCCGCTTACCGCTTCAAGCGCCAATTCCAGGCTGCGCCGCAGATTACCTACACATTTCTCGATGCCGACTTGTGGATCGAATTGCACGACTGCTATTCGAACAGGGCTTGTTGGCTCAGTCATTCCGTCGTTCCTCTTTTAATTGTTTTTCAAGGTGTTAAATGGCGTGCTTATAAGAGGGGAATCAGGAATGGGGCGTAAGTCAGCTACTTCCGTTTAGGTCGTAGTCCTTGTCCGAAAATGGATCAGCGTGATGTTTGATGGCAGTGGGTAGCAGGCACGAGAAGTAGAGCCATGTATTGCGAGCATGGCTCTGGAACGGGGATGTGATCAGGTTTTGAGTTGGTAGTGCGGGTAGTCGCTCAAGGAAAACCCGCCATTGAAGGTTGCGGCAGTTTTGTTGCAGATATGAATCACTGCATCGACAGCGCCGCGAAAACATGGCTCCGTCCAACCGGCGTCGACGGAAAATGATTCACCGGACAAATACAAGCCTGAGACATGAGCAAGGTCCCGGTTGTACTTCATCAGGCCGACGGCATCGTAGTAGGTGCCCGGTCGGTAAAGCTTGGCACAGCCCAGAGCATTTTTATCAGTGATCCAGCGCTGAACCACCGCTTGATCAATGCCTATGTAGGGAGAAATTTTCTCCTGGATGTTGGCAGAGTTCATGAGTATGCGATCCAGCTCTTCGGCGCATTTTGATACCAACTCCTTGTCGCTGAATGAGGCGAGCTTGGTTGCGTCATCTTCCCAGGTATAACTCAGCAGGATGCAGTCATAGCTGTAGTTGTCGTTGTAGCGGTAGGTATAGACATCGTGGATAAAACTGTCGGTTACGATGGCTTGCGGGATGTTTTTATTTTTCGAGAGAAATGATTTTTTCAGCGGTGCAAACACTTTGCAGCTGGTTTCCCAGTGTGCGGTTTTGTAGGCGTTAATCGTCTCGAAAGGCAGCATCTCCCGGGTGAAATTTTCGAGCTTGAGTCGAGTTTCAATCAGCCAGGAGGGTAGTGTCATGATGACCGAGTCAAAGTCATCAAATTGCTCCTGGATTTGCTCGGGCTGACTGTGTTTCCAGTTGTAATGGACGCGTATTTTTTGATTGGTCAGCTTTTCCAGTTTTGTGACGGATGAGTCGGTGAGAAGCCCATTGCTTCTTTCGAGGCTATGTTCGTAGATGGACTTTCCGGTTTCGTCGGTTTTCACAAACAGCAGGCATTCGTCCAGCGCGGCGAGGCCGATGTAGCGAGGGCTGTCGAAACTCTGGCCCATTGAGTCAAAAACGGCTTCGCTATTCAGGTAGGGCGAATCCAGTGGATCGCCGTTTGAGTCCACTCGACCATGGATCAGTTGCAATTGGCTGCTGAAACCGAAAATCGCGGTGCGCAGGGGGTAAAGGCAGCAGACGTCGTAAAAAGCTCCCCAGCTACCGTCACCTATACCTATCGCGTAAAAAATAGCGGATTCTTGCGCAGACATTCCCATTCCGCCGAAATCCCCGGGTGAGCGGTCATCCCAAGCTTCCAGTGCTGGCATGCTGACCAGGTCGCGGAACGAGACACTCTCATATTTTTCGACGATGGAAGCCCATATGGCTTCCCATTCCTGGCTCGCATAGAGCTCGGCAACGTGGCGGGTCATACGATCGGCAAAGGCTTTCCACTTGGAATAGACCTTTTGCAATTCATCGCCGGGAGGTGGTGTGACACCGTCTTCGTTTTTCCATATCAACATTTGCGGCGCCGATCCGCCGCCCATGCTGCCCTCCCGGAGATAGATGCCTGTCGAGTTAACCCATTGGCTACCGGGGTTGGCGAAGTCTGAAAACGCCAATTCAAATTGATTGGCGTAGTAAGCCATCAGCGACCGACCTTCTGTCGGTGGCTCATCCGCCCGGTTGAAGAAGGGCATGCGCATGGCGCCCATTTCAAACGGTGTATGGCTTGCTGCCGAGTTTCGGCTACCCGGAACGGTCAGATGCCTGCCGCCGATGCGTCTGGATTGTTCGATGAGAGTGATATGGGTAAAGCCGCAGCGATAGAGTTCTCTGGCGGCAGTCAGACCTGTGACGCCGGCGCCGATGATGCAGATTTTATGTTGCGGGTCAGTTGCCCTGGCGATGCCGTTTTCCTGTTCTACCAGTGCACGATAGTCAAAACACAAATCCGGCGGATTGGGGAAGCGAGCCGCCCATTTGTTTTTAGCCGAGCGCTTTGTTCGGGCGGCCTCCTTGGCGATGTATGAAGGGTAGTTGTAGCTTGATCCGATAGTCATGGTTGATCTTCCCTGATGGTGTTTGCAGGGAAGATGTTGAGTCTTTTAAGGGGCTGCGTCTGCGAGCAGGGTTGGTTGCTCTGGCGCTCTGTATTCCGCTTTTTGCGTAGGAAAATGCATAGCGAAAGAGCTGTTTGGCTGGCGCAAGACTCAATGTGGAAGCGAGCAGGCTCGCTCCCATATTCGGTTGGTGTTCGGCTATGCAGCCTGCTGAAACTGCTGCCGATACTGGTTCGGCGACAACTCCGTGTGCTGGCGGAACAGCCGCGCAAAGAAGCTCGCATCGTCATAACCAACCTCGTAGCTGATGGTCTTGATGCTCTTGCGGCTGCCGGACAGCAAGCCCTTGGCGGTTTCGATGCGCAGGCGTTGCAGGTAGTGCAGTGGCTTGTCGCCGGTGGCGGTCTGGAAGCGGCGCATGAAGTTGCGGATGCTCATGCCGTGTTCGCGGGCGACGTCCTCGAAACGGAACTTGTCGGCGAAGTGTTCTTCGAGCCAGTGCTGGATCTGCAGGATGATCACGTCCTGGTGCAGTTTCTGCCCGCCGAATCCAATCCGTCCCGGTGAATAGCTGCGCTGCACTTCATAGAGGATGTCTCGGGCCACGGCCTGGGACACGTTGGCGCCGCAGAAGCGCTCGATCAGGTAGATGTACAGGTCGCATGCCGAGGTGGTGCCGCCGGCGCAGTACAGGTTGTCGGCGTCGGTCAGGTGTTTGTCCTGATTGAGCTGGACCTTGGGGAAGCGTTCGGCGAAGGCATTGAAGAAGCGCCAGTAGGTGGTCGCTTCCTTGCCATTGAGCAGCCCGGCTTCGGCCAGCCAGAAAACACCAGTGGCCTCGCCGCACAGTACGGCGCCGCGCGCATGTTGCTGGCGCAGCCAGGGCAGGATTTGCGGGTAACGTTTGCTGAGGTTGTCGAAATCGTCCCAGAACGCGGGAAGAACGATGATGTCGGCGTTTTCCAGTCCGCCATCCACCGGAATCATCACATCGCTGAAAGTGTTGACCGGTTTGCCATCGGGGCTGACCAGGCGGGTTTCGAACGCCGGTGTCAGGCCCTGGCCCAGCTGTTTGCCGTAGCGCAGGCTGGCGAGGTGGAAGAAATCCTTGGCTTGCATGAGGGTGGAAGCGAAAACCCGGTCGATGGCCAGGATGCTGACGCGCCGCAGGGGCGTGGAGGCTTGGTTAGACATAATTCAACTTTATTTTTATAGGGGGAAGTGGTCACCAGACGGCTGGATCGTCTTATTTTTTGTCGGATGTGTCCAGTGTCCTGTATCGGAAGCGAGGCATAGTCTCTGAAGGTCAACTCCTTCTAAAAACAAAGATAAGGTGCCGCATGATCCCCAGAACCCTGTTCAGTCCCGAGCACGAGCTTTTCCGCGACAGCGTGCGGACGTTCCTCGAAAAAGAGGCGGTGCCGTTCCATGGGCAATGGGAAAAACAAGGCTATATCGACCGCAAGCTGTGGAACAAGGCAGGGGAGGCGGGGATGCTTTGCTCGCACTTGCCGGAAGAGTACGGCGGCCTGGGGGCGGACTTTCTCTACAGTGCGGTGGTGATCGAAGAAGTGGGGCGACTTGGCCTGACCGGCATCGGTTTTTCCTTGCACTCGGACATCGTGGCGCCCTACATCCTGCATTACGGCAGTGAGACGCTGAAGCACAAATACCTGCCGAAACTGGTGTCCGGCGAGATGGTTACCGCGATCGCCATGACAGAACCGGGCGCCGGTTCCGATCTGCAAGGGGTGAAAACCACGGCCGTGCTCGATGGCGATGAGTACGTGATCAATGGCTCCAAGACCTTTATCACCAACGGCTACCTGGCCGATCTGGTGATCGTCGTCGCCAAGACCGATCCGAAGGCTGGCGCGAAGGGCACGAGTCTGTTTCTGGTGGAGGCCAATACGCCGGGCTTCGACAAGGGCAAGCGCCTGGAGAAGGTCGGAATGAAAGCCCAGGACACCTCGGAGCTGTTCTTCCAGGATGTGCGGGTGCCCAAGGAAAACCTGCTGGGCCAGGCCGGTATGGGCTTTGCCTACCTGATGCAGGAGTTGCCCCAGGAGCGCCTCACGGTGGCCATTGGCGGGCTGGCTTCAGCCGAAGCGGCGCTGCAATGGACGCTGGACTACACCCGTGAGCGCAAGGCATTCGGTAAGTCGATCGCCGACTTCCAGAATACCCGGTTCAAACTGGCGGAGATGGCCACGGAAATCCAGATCGGCCGCGTCTTCGTCGACCGCTGCCTGGAGCTGCACCTGCAAGGCAAGCTCGACGTGCCGACGGCGGCGATGGCCAAGTACTGGGGTACCGACCTGCAGTGCAAGGTGCTCGACGAGTGTGTGCAGTTGCACGGTGGCTACGGGTTCATGTGGGAGTACCCGATCGCGCGGGCATGGGCGGATGCACGGGTGCAGCGGATCTATGCCGGGACGAACGAGATCATGAAGGAGATTATTGCGCGGTCGCTTTGATTTGCGCTGACCGGGCGGACGCCATCGCGGGCAAGCCCGCTCCCACAGGTATCACCGAACCTGTGGGAGCGGGCTTGCCCGCGATTGGTTTTAAAGATCGATCAAGGCGCAGGATTCGGATGATCCTTGTGAATCGTCTCGATCCCTTCCAGCACTTCCTCCGACAGCTTCAAGTCGAAACTGGCGATGTTGCTCTCCAGTTGCTCCATCGTCGTCGCGCCAATGATGTTGCTGGTCACGAATGGCTGCTGCGTCACGAACGCCAGGGCCATTTGCGCCGGGTCAAGGCCGTGCTCGCGAGCCAGGGCCACGTAACGGCTGCATGCTGCTTCCGACTGTGGGTTGAAATAGCGGCTGAAGCGACTGTAGAGGCTCAGGCGACCTTTTGGCGGGCGGGCGCCGCCTTCGTACTTGCCTGACAGGAAGCCGAACGCCAGCGGCGAATAGGCGAGCAGGCCGCATTGCTCGCGGATGGCGATTTCCGCCAGGCCGACTTCGAAGCTGCGGTTGAGCAGGTTGTACGGGTTCTGGATCGACACGGCGCGCGGCCAGCCACGGGCTTCGGCCAGGGCCAGGAAGCGCATGGTGCCCCATGGCGTCTCGTTGGACAGGCCGATGTGGCGGATCTTGCCGGCGCGGACCTGTTCGTCCAGTGCTTCGAGGGTGTCCTCCAGAGGCGTCAGGTTGGCTTCGATCTTGTGCTTGTAGCCCAGTTGCCCGAAGAAGTTGGTGCTGCGTTCCGGCCAGTGCAGTTGGTACAGGTCGATGTAGTCGGTCTGCAGGCGCTGGAGGCTGGCATCCACCGCTTCGGTGATGTGCTGGCGGTTGTGGCGCAGGTTTTTGTCGCGGATGTAGTCGATGGTGTTGCCGGGGCCGGCGATCTTGCTGGCCAGGATCCAGTCGGCGCGATCGCCGCGGCTTTTGAAATAATTGCCGATGTAGCGTTCGGTGGTTGCGTAGGTTTCGGCCTTGGGTGGCACCGGGTACATCTCGGCGGTGTCGATGAAGTTGATCCCGGCGCTCTTGGCCCGCTCAATCTGGGCGAAGGCGTCTGCCTCGCTGTTTTGCTCGCCCCAGGTCATGGTTCCGAGGCAGAGGGCACTCACGTTCAGATTGGTTCGGCCTAGCTGGCGATAGTCCATCGGGTGCTCCTTGGGCAAAACAATCATAAAAGCAGGTTGAATTATTTTTCGCAATCTGCATAATTGCGCACCTCTTTCTGCAGTGGAAGTGATGCGCCGCCGCCGAAGAATCTTGCCGTTGAACGGACGCGCCGACCCGAGCCCCCGAAAGCGTCTGTATCCGGCTGCCTTTGACTTGTCAAAGTACGCACTATTCAGTAAGATCCGCCGTCTAATTTACAGGGCGGCCCCTGAGGCTATAAAGAATGAAAACTTTTACTGCTAAACCGGAAACAGTAAAGCGCGACTGGTTTGTCGTCGACGCTGCTGGTCAGACCCTGGGTCGTCTGGCCACCGAAATCGCGAGCCGTCTGCGTGGCAAGCACAAGCCTGAGTACACTCCTCACGTTGACACCGGCGACTACATCGTCGTAATCAATGCTGAGCAGATTCGTGTTACCGGTGCTAAAACCACTGACAAGATGTACTACTCCCACTCCGGTTTCCCGGGCGGCATCAAGTCGATCAACTTTGAAAAGCTGATCGCCAAGGCCCCTGAGCGCGTGATCGAGACCGCGGTTAAAGGCATGCTGCCTAAGAACCCACTGGGTCGCGACATGTACCGTAAGCTGAAAGTCTATGCGGGCGCTGCACACCCACATACTGCTCAGCAGCCCCAAGAACTGAAGTTTTAACGGAATAGTACATTATGTCGGCGACTCAAAATTACGGCACTGGCCGTCGCAAGACCGCAACCGCACGCGTTTTCCTGCGTCCGGGTACTGGTAACATCTCCATCAACAACCGTTCGCTGGATAACTTCTTCGGCCGCGAAACTGCCCGCATGGTAGTTCGTCAGCCGCTGGAGCTGACTGAGACTGTCGAGAAGTTCGACATCTACGTCACCGTGATCGGCGGTGGTGTGAGTGGTCAGGCTGGCGCAATCCGCCACGGCATCACTCGTGCTCTGATGGACTACGACGAGACTCTGCGCAGCGCCCTGCGTAAAGCCGGCTTCGTAACCCGCGATGCTCGTGAAGTTGAACGTAAGAAAGTCGGTCTGCGTAAAGCGCGTAAGCGTCCGCAGTACTCGAAGCGTTAATTCGCTTTCACGTTCAAAAAAGAACGCCCAGTTTCCTCACGGAGCTGGGCGTTTTTTTATGTCTGCGATTTATCAAAGAATTGCGCTGTGACAACTTGCCACATCCGCAGACACCCTATACTACAAGGCTTGGGGGTGATGGGTTCCGGTAATTACCTTGTCAGAATTGGGGCTTTTCATTACCATTCGGCAAAATTTTTATAAGTACATAGTTTTACTTAGTAGATGCCTGATTTAACAGGCCACAAAGCTGATGGGAGAGGACTGAATGAGCAATGACGGCGTGAATGCAGGCCGGCGTCGCTTCTTGGTAGCAGCCACATCCGTGGTGGGTGCTGCAGGAGCGGTGGGGGCTGCGGTCCCGTTCGTGGGGTCATGGTTTCCCAGTGCCAAGGCGAAAGCCGCAGGTGCACCGGTGAAAGTGAATGTCAGCAAAATCGAGCCAGGCCAGCAGATGATTGCTGAGTGGCGCGGCCAGCCGGTGTTCATCGTCCGCCGTACACAGGAAATCCTGGGGAATCTTAAGAAGATCGAGGGCCAGCTCGCTGACCCGGCCTCCAAGAACTCGACACAACCGACTTACGTTGATCCGGAAACCCGTTCGATCAAGCCTGAGGTCCTGCTGCTGATCGGTATCTGCACGCACCTGGGTTGCTCGCCGACCTTCCGTCCCGAAGTGGCACCTGCGGATCTGGGTAAGGACTGGGTAGGCGGCTATTTCTGCCCTTGCCACGGTTCCCACTACGATCTGGCTGGTCGCGTCTACAAGTCGCAGCCTGCGCCTTTGAACCTGCCAGTTCCCCCGCATTCCTATGAGACCGATGAAATTATTATCATTGGCGTCGATACGGAGAAAGCGTGATGAGCAAGTTCATGGATTGGGTTGATGCGCGCTTTCCCGCCACCAAGATGTGGGAAGACCATCTCAGCAAGTATTACGCTCCGAAGAACTTCAACTTCTTCTACTTCTTTGGCTCCCTGGCGCTGCTCGTTCTGGTCAACCAGATCGTTACCGGTGTCTGGCTGACCATGAGCTACACCCCGTCGGCGGAAGAGGCATTCGCCTCCGTCGAATACATCATGCGCGACGTCGAGTACGGCTCGATCCTGCGTCTACTGCACTCCACCGGCGCTTCGGCGTTCTTCATCGTGGTCTATCTGCACATGTTCCGTGGCCTGCTCTACGGTTCGTACCAGAAGCCGCGTGAACTGGTGTGGGTCTTCGGCATGCTGATCTACCTGGCGCTGATGGCCGAAGCCTTCATGGGCTACCTGCTGCCGTGGGGCCAGATGTCCTACTGGGGTGCACAGGTGATCATCTCGCTGTTCGGTGCGATCCCGGTCATCGGCAACGACCTGACCCAGTGGATTCGTGGTGACTACCTGATTTCCGGTATTACCCTGAACCGCTTCTTCGCCTTGCACGTGGTTGCCCTGCCGATCGTTATCCTGGGTCTGGTGGTGCTGCACATCCTGGCGTTGCACGAAGTCGGTTCGAACAACCCGGACGGCGTGGACATCAAGAAGCACAAGGACGAAAACGGCATACCGCTGGACGGCATTGCCTTCCACCCGTACTACACCGTGAAAGATATCGTCGGCGTAGTGGTGTTCCTGTTCATCTTCTGCTCGATCGTGTTCTTCTTCCCGGAAATGGGCGGCTACTTCCTCGAAAAGCCGAACTTTGAAGTGGCGAACGCCTTCAAGACCCCAGAACACATTGCTCCGGTCTGGTACTTCACTCCGTTCTACGCCATCTTGCGTGCGGTTCCGGACAAGCTCCTGGGTGTTATCGCCATGGGCGCGGCCATCGCCGTGCTGTTCGTCCTGCCGTGGCTCGACCGCAGCCCGGTCAAGTCGATGCGCTACAAAGGCTGGCTGAGCAAGATCTGGCTCTGGGTGTTCTGCATTTCGTTCGTGATCCTGGGCGTGTTGGGTGTTCTGGCTCCGACTCCAGGCCGTACGCTGTTGTCGCAGGTGTGTACCTTCCTGTACTTCGCCTACTTCATTCTGATGCCGTTCTACACCAGGCTCGAGAAGACCAAACCGGTTCCGGAAAGGGTGACTGGCTGATGAAAAAACTATTTGCTGTATTGATGCTTGCTGCACTGCCAGTGTTTGCTTTCGCAGCTGAACACGGTGGCCCCGAGCTGGAAAAAGTCGACATCGACGTTTCCGATAAAGCGGCCATGCAGGACGGCGCGCGTACCTTCGCCAACTACTGCATGGGTTGCCACAGTGCCAAGTTCCAGCGCTATGAGCGTGTTGCCGACGACCTGGGCATTCCCCATGAGTTGATGCTCGAGAAGCTGGTGTTCACTGGCGCCAAGATCGGCGATCACATGAGCATCGGCATGCAGCCAGCGGATGCCAAGGCCTGGTTTGGCGCAGCGCCGCCGGACCTGACCCTGGTTGCCCGTGTTCGCGGCACCGACTGGCTCTACGGTTACCTGAAGTCGTTCTACGAAGATCCTTCGCGCCCATGGGGTGTGAACAACAAGGTCTTCCCGAACGTGGGCATGCCTAACGTCCTGGTCGGCCTGCAGGGTCGCCAGGTGGTGGGTTGCAAACAGGTTCAGATCGTCGAAGACGGCAAGAAGCAATATGACCCTCTGACCGGTACGGCGCTGACTCATGAAGCGTGCGATCAGTTGACCATCGTGCCGAAAAGCGGTGCCCTGACTGCAGAGCAGTTCGATGAGAAGGTCAAGAATCTGGTAACCTTCCTGGCTTACTCGGCTAACCCGGTTAAGCTGCAACATCAGCGCATCGGTACATACGTATTGTTGTACCTGGCGTTCTTCTTCGTCTTCGCTTACCTGCTCAAGCGCGAATACTGGAAAGACGTGCACTGATAAAGCTTCAAGCTATTGCTGTTAATCGCGCGCGCCCAAGGGCGCCTCTGAAGATGTAGCGAAACTGGTGATCCAGTCGTTACGGGAGGCGCCCTCTGGGCGCGCTCGTTTTTCCGCTTTCGATAATTTCTACAAGCGAGGAGGATCGCCATGGGCGTGACCAATCGGTTGGCCTGTTACTCCGACCCCGCCGACCACTATTCCCACCGAGTGCGCATCGTACTGGCAGAGAAGGGTGTCAGCGCCGAGATCATTTACGTGGAGGCTGGTCGCCAGCCACCTAAACTGATTGAGGTGAACCCTTACGGCAGCTTGCCCACGCTGGTCGATCGCGACCTGGCGTTGTGGGAGTCGACTGTGGTGATGGAATATCTGGATGAGCGTTACCCGCACCCGCCGCTACTGCCGGTTTATCCCGTGGCGCGTGCCAACAGTCGCCTGCTGATGCACCGCATTCAGCGAGACTGGTGTGGTCTGGTGGATCTGATTCTGGATTCGCGGACCAAGGAAGCGGCTCGTGCCGTGGCTCGAAAAGAGTTGCGCGAAAGCCTGACGGGTGTGTCGCCACTGTTTGCCGACAAACCGTTTTTCCTCAGTGAGGAACAAAGTCTGGTGGATTGCTGCCTATTGCCAATACTCTGGCGATTGCCGATTCTGGGTATAGAACTGCCGCGGCCGGCGAAGCCGCTGCTTGATTATATGGAGCGCCAGTTTGCGCGTGAGGCTTTCCAGGCGAGTCTGTCTGGTGTCGAACGCGACATGCGCTAAGGCTTAAGGAGCCGTTATGAACTCCAGTCGACCTTATCTGGTCCGCGCGCTCTATGAGTGGATTGTGGACAACGATTGCACCCCGCACATGCTGGTCAATTCCGAGTACCCGTCGGTGCAGGTGCCTCAGGGGTTTGCCAGTGACGGACAGATCGTCCTGAACGTATCGCCACAAGCCGTGCGTCACTTGCACATGGATAACGAGGCGGTCAGTTTCGAGGGGCGCTTTGGTGGCGTACCGCACACCTTGTACGTGCCAATTGCTTCGATCCTGGGTATCTACGCCCGGGAGAATGGTCAGGGCATGGTGTTCGATCTGGAATCGCCCATGGGCGAGGACGACGAGATCGAGCCGGATGACGATCTTCCACCACCCGACAGTGAGCCACCGCGTCCAAGCGGTCGCCCAAGTCTGAAAGTGGTGAAGTAATAAAAAAGGCGATCCGCAAGGATCGCCTTTTTTATTACGTTGTAGGAGCGAGTCTGCTCGCGATGGGCGTGAACGATGACGCGTGCAATCTGAATGAACGCATTCGCCAAACGTTTTTCGCGAGCAAGCTCGCTCCTACAGGGTCAGTCGATGTACTCGAACAATTTCACGATCTTCTGCACACCGGAAACCCCTTGCACCAGGTTGGTCGCCTGCGCGGCTTCCTGCTTGGTCAGCAGGCCCAGCAAGTAGACGATGCCGTTTTCAGTGACTACCTTGATGCGCGAGCCAGGGATGTTCGCATCGGCGAGCATCTGGGTCTTGATCTTGGTGGTCAGCCAGGTGTCGTTCTGGCGTGCCAGCAACGAGGAGGGTGGCAGGACTTGCAGTTCATTGTGCACCTTTTTCACGCGCTGGACAGCGGCGGCAGCCTGTTCGGCCTTGGCCTTGAGGTCTGCGCGTGGCGTTTGCCCGGCGAGCAGTACGACACCGTTGAAGCTGGTGACGACGATATGCGAATCCTTATCCAGGGCTGGGTCGGCCTTGGCAACGTTCACGCCAACCTTGGTGTCGATCAGGGAATCGTCGATCTTGCTGCCCAGTGTGCGAGTGCCGCGGTCATCTTCAATCGGTGCTTCACGGCTGGCAGTCACCACCGAGGTGCAGCCGCTGATGCTGAGGCACAGGGTCAAGGCCAGTAGGCCAAGGCGATTAGGGGTCATTCTTCACTCCCGAACAATTGGCTGTCGATCAAGTCGCAAAGGCAATGGATCGCCAGCAGGTGGACTTCTTGAATACGAGCGGTGACATTGGCCGGTACGCGAATCTCGACGTCCTCGGGCAACAGTAGCGACGCCATGCCGCCGCCATCACGTCCCGTCAATGCTACGACAATCATTTCGCGATCATGTGCGGCCTGAATCGCTTGAATTATGTTGGCCGAGTTGCCGCTGGTGGAGATAGCCAGCAACACATCGCCCGGTTGGCCGAGTGCACGGATCTGCTTGGAGAAGATTTCGTTGTAGCTGTAGTCGTTGGCAATCGAGGTGATCGTCGAGCTGTCGGTCGTAAGGGCGATGGCCGGCAGGCTTGGGCGTTCGCGCTCAAAGCGATTGAGCAGCTCGGAGGAGAAGTGCTGGGCATCGCCGGCAGAGCCGCCATTGCCGCAGGAAAGCATTTTGCCTTCGTTGAGCAGGGCGTTGACCATGACCTGGCTGGCTTGCTCGATGTGCGGTGCAAGTACTTCCATCGCCTGTTGCTTGGTGTCGATACTGGCCTGAAAAAGCTGGCGAATTCGGGATTGCATGTCCATCTGTGTGACCTTAAGTAGCGCGGCTGTTCGGCACGTGAATGTGCAGCCCGCAAAGCAAAGAGCAAAATGTTGGGTGATAGTGTCCGGTTCGCAATGCCGGCGATCAGCCGTCGAAGGCATTCTGTAGCCAGTTCAACTGATCGAGGTGGCTGTCGATGGCAATCACGTCGAAGCGGCAAGGGGAATTGGCCCAGCGCGGCTCGCGCTGAAGATAATATTGCGCGGCGAAAATCAGTTTTTGCCGTTTGCGCTCATCGATGCTATCGAGCGCGCCACCCCATTGAGTGTTTTTTCTGTAGCGGACTTCAACGAATACTACTGTATCGCCATCTAGCATGACCAGATCAAGCTCGCCGCGTTTACACAACCAGTTCTGCGCCAGCAGGCGCAGACCCTGTTGTTGAAGATGCTCGAGCGCATGGCGCTCGGCATCCTTGCCGCTTTGCTGGCGTGACCTGTCAGGCATCAGCGAGCGGTGTCCGGCAGGCGCTGAATCTGGCCATTGGCGAACTCGGCCCATGGTAACTGGCGCACGACCCGCTGGCTCTGGGACATGCCAAGGCTGCCCGATTCACCGTCGATGCGGCTGTCCGGCAGTGACTTGAGCTGGCCCAGGCGTGGCGCCAGACGATAGGCGTCCACACCCATGGCATACAGGCGCCCCAGGCTACCGGCGGCTTGTGGCCACTGGGCAGTGACCTGGCGGCGTAGTGGATCATTGGCGTCCAGCAACCATGGCGTCTCGCAGAAGCGAATGCCATTCATGTCGTTGTACTGGTTGACGTCACCGTTGGCGCTGAACACGTGGGAGGTGGCGTAGACCGGAACATCGCCGGCGTACTGGAAGTTCAGGGTCGGTTTGATCTGCTGGGCCTGTTGCGGTGTCGAGGCGAGGAAAATGAACTCGATGTCCTGGCGGCGCGATGGCTGGGCAGCCACTTGCGAGCCAACGGTGTTTTGCAGGCTCTTGGCGCGACCTTCGCTCTGACGCAGCTGGAACATGTCGGCAATTTGCTGGGCCAACTGGACCGGTTGGTCGACGCGTTCGGTGGCGACGATGGTGCCGCCATTGGCTTGCCAATCCTGGCTGAACGCCTTGAGCACGCGGTCGCCCCATTCACCTTTCGGCACCATGATGGCTGCGCGATGCAGGCCGTCGGCGCGAGCGCGGCGCGACACTTCGCGGGCTTCGTCTTCAGCGGCAAGGCCGAACTGGAACAGCTGCGCAGGGCCTTGATCGCCCTCGCTGTAATTCAGTGCCAGGGTGGTGATTGGCAACTGCGGGCGAGTGCTCAGCTGTTTGACCAGCGGCTTCTCCAGCGGGCCGACGACCAGTTGCACGCCATCGGCCTGGGCCTTGCGGTAGAACTCGTCCATGGAAGTCAGGCGCGAGCTGTCATAAAACTCGATGGCGGGTGGTTTCTGCCCGGCCTGTTGGGCCTGGTAGTGAGCGGCCATGAAGCCGTCGCGCAGCGCTTTGCCAACCGCGGCCAGTTGGCCGTCCTGAGGCAGCAGCAGGGCGATCTTGTTCAGGGGCTGGCTGGCCAGTTCCTTGAGTTGGGTCAGTGGCTGCGGCAATTGAATGGCTGCCGGGTGCTTCGGATTCTGCGCGCGCCAGTTGTCGATGGCGGCCTGTTGCTGCTCCAGGGTGCCGGCGGATTTCACGGCCAGTGCCAGGGCCATCCAGCCGCCGAGATCGTCGGTGGCACTTGGCTGCAACTGATTGGTCGGCAGCGAAGCGATCAGGGTCCAGATGGCTTCGTGGTTTTTGCTCGCGGCTTCGCCTTCGAGCATCGGGGCGATGAAAATGCGCTGGCGAGCGGCGGCAAGGGTCTGGCCATCGGCTTCAAGTGCGCGGGCGTGGATGGTGCCGGTGCGGACCTGTTGTTCGTCGGGCAGTTCGCTCAAGTATTGCAGGCTCGGATGACTCAAGGCAGCCAGCGCGGCCTTGGGCTGATTGCGCGTCATGGCCAGTTCCGCCGCCAGGGTGTTGGCGAAAACCTGTGGGCCCGGCTTGAGCTGTTCGACAGGAACCTGTTGCAGGATTTGCGCGGATTGGCCGGCATTGCCCTGGCGATAAGCCAGGTCGGCAGCGCTCAAGCGCAGCAGGGCGGCATCTTCCGGTGATTTGCTTTGGGAGGCCTTCTCAAGCAGTTGCTCGATACTGGCGTCCGGTGTCCGTGGAAGCTCGCCAAGGCTGGAGGAGGGCGAGCTGGCGCAAGCCGTCAGCAAGGCAGCGAGGCAGAGGGCAGATAACAGCCGCAGGCAAGCGATCATGTAAGCGTTCCTGATACTCGATCAAATTAGCGTGGAATTGTACCCAAGCACTGGCCGGGGCGCGATGTTACTGGCGTGAATCGATCAATTTAGCTGGTGTAAATGTTGCGCCAGCGCACAAACGGTCACCGATACCTCGTTTGCTTGCGGGTATCGTGAGTCTCGCTACGCGCTACAATGGCGACTTTTACCGACCATGAGGTGTGCGCTTTGACTGCTCCAGGTGCTTTGAATTCCGCTGCTGGCTCGCTTTATGTGGTGGCGACGCCCATCGGCAACCTGGATGACATCAGTGCGCGGGCGCTGAAGATTCTCCGTGAAGTGGCCCTGATCGCCGCGGAAGACACCCGTCATTCCCAGCGCTTGATGCAGCACTTCGGCATTGCGACGCCATTGGCGGCCTGCCATGAACACAACGAGCGGGATGAAGGTAGTCGCTTTATCACTCGCCTGCTTGCCGGTGACAACGTGGCGTTGATCTCGGATGCCGGGACGCCGCTGATTTCCGATCCGGGTTATCACCTGGTGCGGCAGGCCCGGGCAGCGGGCATTAATGTAGTGCCGGTTCCGGGTGCCTGCGCGTTGATTGCAGCGCTGTCGGCAGCAGGGCTGCCTTCCGACCGCTTCATATTCGAAGGTTTTCTGCCTGCAAAGGCTGTGGGGCGACGTGCGCGTCTCGAGCAGGTAAAGGAAGAGCCTCGCACATTGATCTTCTATGAGGCCCCGCATCGCATCCTCGAATGTCTGCAAGACATGGAACTGGTGTTCGGTCCAGAGCGCCCGGCGCTGCTTGCCCGCGAGCTGACCAAGACGTTCGAGACCCTCAAGGGGCTGCCGCTGGCTGAGCTGCGCGAGTTCGTCGAGTCGGATAGCAACCAGCAGCGCGGCGAGTGCGTGGTGCTGGTGGCGGGCTGGTCCGCGCCCGAGGAGGAAGGTGCCGTCAGCAGCGAAGCGATGCGTATCCTCAACCTGTTGCTTGAAGAAATGCCGCTCAAGCGTGCGGCGGCATTGGCGGCGCAAATCACCGGCGAGCGAAAGAATGTGCTGTACCAAATCGCGCTGGATCAGCAGAAGGGCGAGTAAAACCCGACGCGCAGGCGTGCCCAATGGCGCTTGGTGCTTGTTCTTCGGGCGCTCTGCCGGTAACCTTCGCGGCGGAGAGTCGATCGGACAGTCGCTGCCTCCTATGAAAATTAGGGGGGGGAGGAAAGTCCGGGCTCCATAGGGCGAAGTGCCAGGTAATGCCTGGGAGGCGTGAGCCTACGGAAAGTGCCACAGAAAATAACCGCCTAAGCGCTTCGGCGCCGGTAAGGGTGAAAAGGTGCGGTAAGAGCGCACCGCACGTCTGGCAACAGTTCGTGGCTAGGTAAACCCCACTTGGAGCAAGACCAAATAGGGTCCCAAGGCGTGGCCCGCGCTGGGACCGGGTAGGTTGCTAAAGATGTCCAGTGATGGCCATCGTAGACGAATGACTGTTCAAGACAGAACCCGGCTTACAGATCGACTCTCCACCTTTTTCTTTCCTCTGCTTGAATCATTGAGCAGGGGGTTGGGTGATAGCAATTTCCCTCCTTACAGATTCATCCGCAGAACCTCTTTTGTAATACCAAAAAAATCTTACTCTTAATAAATTACTTTAACTTTCGAACGCAGCCTTCTGTGCTGATTCAAGTTATCGATCAGTTTCATCTGCCGGATTCTCGTTGTCCCTCCGTTAATGCTCCTAAATCTCAGTTCTGTAAGGGTTTTCCTTTACTCCGCGCCTTGACGGTGTGGTGGGCGCATTCCTATAGTGTGCGCAAGTGGCGGAAAGTGGCATGAAGTGGGTTTTTTGAACTCAAAACGCTAGAATTTGGAGAAACGCAGACGTGTTTCGCGGAGCCAACGCTATCAGTCTCGATGCAAAGGGCCGTCTCGCAATGCCGAGCCGGTACCGTGACGAGCTCGATTCGCGCAGTTCCGGGCAATTGATCGTGACAATTGATGCCGTTGATCCTTGTTTGTGTGTTTACCCCCTCGATGAGTGGGAAATTATTGAAACCAAACTGCGCGCACTGCCTTCGCTTCGCGAAGAGAACCGCCGCCTGCAACGTTTACTGATTGGTAATGCCGTCGACCTCGAGCTCGATGGCAGTGGTCGTTTTCTGGTTCCGCCGCGTCTTCGTGAATATGCCAAGTTGGATAAGCGCGCGATGTTGGTAGGCCAACTGAACAAGTTCCAATTGTGGGACGAGGATGCCTGGAACGCGGTTTCTGCCGCCGACCTGGCTGCCATTCAACAACCGGGCGCGATGCCTGATGAACTGCGTGATTTGATCCTGTGACTATTGATAGCGGCTTTAACCACATCACCGTACTGCTTGACGAAGCCGTCGAGGCTCTCGCCGTACGTCCTGATGGCTGCTATCTGGACGGCACGTTCGGGCGGGGCGGGCACAGCCGGTTGATCCTCAGTCAGCTCGGTCCCGATGGTCGGTTGCTCGGATTCGATAAAGATCCACAAGCGATTGCCACCGGGCAGACGCTAGCGGCCGAAGACGGCCGCTTTGTCGTTGTGCAGCGCAGCTTTGCCGAGCTCGGTTCGGAAGTCGCCGAGCGCGGTCTGGCCGGCAAGGTCAGCGGCGTGTTGCTGGATCTTGGCGTGTCCTCGCCACAGCTCGACGACCCTGAGCGCGGCTTCAGCTTCCTCAACGACGGTCCGCTGGACATGCGCATGGATCCGTCCCGTGGCATCAGCGCCGCCGAATTCGTCAACACCGCGCCCGTGGAAGAAATCGCCCGGGTGTTCAAGGAATACGGCGAAGAGCGTTTCTCCGGCCGCATGGCCCGTGCTGTGGCCGAACGTCGCGACATCAAGCCATTCGAGCGCACCGGTGACCTGGCAGAAGTCCTGAAAGTCGCCAACCCAGCCTGGGAAAAGGGCAAGAACCCCGCAACCCGCGCGTTCCAGGGGTTGCGTATCCACGTCAACAACGAACTGGGTGATCTGGAAACCGGCCTCGAAGCCGCGCTGGAGTGCCTGGAAGTGGGCGGTCGCCTGGTGGTGATCAGCTTCCATTCGCTGGAAGACCGTATCGTCAAACTGTTCATGCGCAAACTGGTGAAAGGCGAAGCCGACAACCTGCCGCGCAACCTGCCGGTTCGGCATGTCGCCTTCGAACCGAAAATCAAAGTCCATGGCAAAGCGCAGACGGCCTCCGACGCCGAACTCAAAGCCAACCCACGTTCCCGTAGCGCCGTCATGCGTGTGGCGGAGAAGCTGCGGTGAGCAAGCTTTTCGCCAAGCCATTGCCCGGCGGAAGCTTCTTCATGCTGCTGCTGTTTGTCGGCGTGCTCGTGTCGGCCATCGGCGTGTCTTACAGCGCGCACTGGAACCGTCAGCTATTGAATTCGCTGTACAACGAACTGAGCGTGCGCGACAAGGCGCAGGCGGAGTGGGGCCGGTTGATTCTGGAGCAGAGCACCTGGACCGCCCACAGCCGTATCGAAGTGCTGGCCACCGAACAATTGAAAATGCACATCCCCGGTGCCGCTGACGTGAAGATGGTGGCGCCATGATGAAACTCGAAGGTGCACTCTTTCCTTGGCGGTTCCGCGTGGTGCTGGGTTTGCTCGGCATCATGGTGGCCGCGATTGCCTGGCGCATCATCGATTTGCAAGTGGTCGACCGTGCCTTCCTTAAAGGTCAGGGCGATGCCCGCAGTGTTCGTCATATTCCGATTCCGGCTCACCGTGGACTGATCACCGACCGTAACGGCGAGCCTTTGGCCGTGAGTACTCCGGTCACCACCCTCTGGGCCAATGCCAAGGAAATGCAAACGGCCAAAGAAAAGTGGCCGGCACTGGCGGCTGCCCTGGGGCAGGACCCGAAAGCCCTGGCCGAGCGCCTTGAAGCGCAGGCCAACAAGGAATTCATTTATCTGGTGCGCGGGCTGACGCCTGAGCAGGGCCAGGCGGTGCTCGATCTCAAAGTGCCTGGCGTCTATGGCATCGAAGAGTTCCGCCGTTTCTATCCGGCCGGTGAAGTGACCGCGCATATGGTCGGCTTTACCGACATCGATGACCATGGCAAGGAAGGTATCGAGCTGGCCTATGACGAATGGCTGGCCGGGGTGCCGGGTAAACGACAAGTCATCAAGGACCGGCGCGGCCGGTTGATCAAGGATGTCCAGGTTACCAAAAACGCCAAGGCCGGCAAGCCCTTGGCGTTGTCCATTGACCTGCGCCTGCAATACCTGGCCAACCGCGAACTGCGTAACGCGATCATCGAGAACGGCGCCAAGGCCGGCAGCCTGGTGATCATGGACGTGAAGACCGGCGAGATTCTCGCGATGGTCAACCAGCCGACCTACAACCCGAACAACCGCCGCAACCTGCAGCCGGCGATGATGCGTAACCGCGCGATGATCGACGTGTTCGAGCCAGGCTCGACCATGAAAGCGATCTCGATGAGCGCCGCCATCGAAACCGGCCGCTGGAAACCGAGCGATACCGTCGAGGTGTATCCGGGCTCCCTGCAGATTGGCAAGTACACCATCAAGGACGTATCCAAGACCGAAGGCCCGGTGCTCGACCTGACCGGCATCCTGATCAATTCCAGTAACGTCGGCATGAGCAAGGTCGCGTTCGATATCGGCGGCGAAACCATTTTCCGTCTGGCGCAGAAAGTCGGCCTCGGCCAGGACACTGGCCTGGGCTTCCCGGGCGAGCGCGTCGGCAATCTGCCGAACTACCGCGAATGGCGCAAGGCAGAAACCGCCACGCTGTCCTACGGCTACGGTGTTTCCGTGACCGCGATCCAGCTGGTCCACGCCTTCTCGGCCCTGGCCAACAACGGTCGCCTCGCACCGCTGACCCTGATCAAGACCGACAAGGCGCCGCAAACCACCCAGGTACTGCCGGAGGCCGTCGCAAAAACCATGCAAGGCATGCTGCAACAAGTGATCGAAGCCCCGCGCGGTGTGTTCCGTGCGCAGGTGCCGGCGTATCACGTGGGCGGCAAGTCGGGTACTGCGCGTAAAACCTCGGTCGGCACCAAGGGTTACGCCGTGAACTCCTACCGTTCGCTGTTCGCCGGTTTCGGCCCGATGAGCGATCCGCGTTACGCCATCGTGGTGGTAATCGACGAGCCGACCAAGGCCGGTTACTTCGGCGGCCTGGTTTCCGCGCCGGTGTTCAGCCGTGTGATGTCGGGCACCCTGCGCCTGATGAACATTACCCCGGACAACCTGCCACCTACTCAACAAGCGAACGCAACACCGGTCGTTCCGCTGAAAGCCAATGGAGGGCGCGGCTGATGTCCCTGAGCCTGAACAAGATTTTCCCTCACGCCGGCCACGATCTGCTGATTCGCGAACTCGCCCTGGACAGCCGCAATGTGCGTGCGGGTGATCTGTTCCTCGCTGTGCCGGGCGGGAAGTTCGATGGGCGCGCGCATATGGTTGACGCCTTGCAGCGTGGTGCTGCCGCGGTGGCCTATGAAGTAGAAGGCGCCACGGTCCTGCCGATCACTGAAGTGCCGTTGATTCCGGTCAAAGGTCTGGCGGCTCAGCTGTCGGACATCGCCGGGCGTTTTTATGGCGAGCCGAGCCACCACCTGAACCTGGTGGGCGTGACCGGTACCAACGGCAAGACCAGCGTGACTCAATTGATCGCCCAGGCGCTGGACCTGCTCGGCCAGCACTGCGGCCTGGTCGGCACGCTCGGTTCGGGTTTCTATGGGGCGCTGGAAAGCGGCCTGCACACCACGCCGAACCCGATTGCCGTGCAAGCGACCCTGGCGGACCTGAAAAAGGCCGGGGCCAAGGCCGTGGCGATGGAAGTTTCTTCCCATGGCCTGGATCAGGGGCGCGTGACTGCCTTGGCGTTCGATGTGGCAGTGATGACCAACCTGTCCCGCGATCACCTGGATTATCACGGCACCATGCAGGCCTACGGCGAAGCCAAGGCCAGGCTGTTTGACTGGAATGACTTGAAATGCCGCGTGGTCAACCTCGACGACAAGTTCGGCCGGCAACTCGCCGCCGACAAGCGCGAGTCGCGGTTGATCACCTACAGCCTGGAAGACTCCAGCGCCTACCTGTATTGCCGTCAGGCGCAATTCGACGACGAAGGCGTGCGCGCCACGCTGGTCACGCCACAGGGCGAGCACCACTTGCGCAGCACCTTGCTCGGTCGCTTCAACCTGAGCAATGTCCTGGCGGCGGTCGGTGCGTTGCTCGGTCTGGATTACGCCCTGGACGAAATTCTCAAGGTGCTGCCGAAGCTTGAAGGCCCTGCCGGGCGCATGCAGCGCTTGGGCGGTGGCTCGCAGCCGCTGGTGGTGGTCGATTACGCCCACACCCCGGATGCCCTGGAAAAAGTGCTGCTGGCTCTGCGTCCACACGCCAAGGGCCGGTTGCTGTGCCTGTTCGGCTGTGGCGGCGACCGCGATCGCGGCAAGCGTCCGTTGATGGCCGAAGTGGTTGAGCGCCTGGCCGATGGCGTGCTGGTGACCGATGACAATCCGCGCACAGAAGACCCGGCGGTGATTTTCGATGACATCCGCGCCGGGTTCACGGCTGTGGATAAAGTGGAGTTCGTTGCCGGTCGTGGTCAGGCGATTGCCCGGTTGATCGCCAGTGCCTCGGCGGATGACGTGATTGTCCTGGCCGGGAAAGGTCACGAGGACTATCAGGAAATCAACGGCGAACGCCATGCCTTTTCCGATCTGGTCGAGGCTGATCATGCCTTGACCGCGTGGGAGGTGACCCATGCTTAAGGCCTTGAAACTGAGTGAGCTGACCGGTGCGCTGAGTGCTCGCCTGGTGTCCGCCGATGCCAGCTTCGACGGCGTTAGCATCGACAGCCGTGCAATCAAGCCGGGCCAGCTGTTTATTGCCCTGACCGGTCCGCGTTTTGACGGTCATGACTATCTGAATGAAGTCGCCGCCAAGGGCGCCGTGGCTGCGCTGGTCGAGCGTGAAGTCGCTGGCAGCACGCTGCCGCAGTTACTGGTCAGCGACACTCGCCAGGCCCTCGGCCAGTTGGGCGCGCTCAATCGCGCCGCCTACACCCATCCGGTCGCGGCCGTCACCGGTTCCAGCGGCAAGACCACGGTCAAGGAGATGCTTGCGAGCATTCTGCGCACCCGTGGTCCGGTGCTGGCGACCCGTGGCAACCTGAACAACGACCTCGGCGTGCCGCTGACCTTGCTCGAACTGGCACCGGAACACACCGCTGCCGTGATCGAACTGGGTGCCTCGCGCCTGGGTGAAATTGCCTACACCGTCGGCCTGACCCGGCCGCACGTGGCCATTCTCAACAATGCCGGGACCGCCCACGTCGGCGAGTTCGGCGGCCCGGACAAAATCGTCGAAGCCAAGGGCGAGATCATCGAAGGGCTGGATGCCGATGGCGTCGCCGTTCTCAATCTTGACGACAAGGCATTCGGTATCTGGAAGGCACGCGCCGGTGACCGCAAAGTGCTGACGTTTGCGTTGAGCAACGCCAGCGCCGATTTCTACGCCAGTGACCTGACTACCGATGCCCGCGGCTGCCCGGCGTTCAACCTGCACAGCCCTGAAGGCGTGGAGCGCGTTCAATTGAACCTGCTCGGCACCCATAACGTCGCCAATGCCATGGCCGCCGCCGCAGCCGCCCATGCCCTGGGTGTGTCGCTGTTCGGTATCGCCACCGGCCTTGGCGCGATGCAACCGGTCAAGGGGCGCACCGTCGCGCAACTGGCCACCAACGGCATGCGCGTGATCGATGACACTTACAACGCCAACCCCACCTCCATGTGTGCTGCCGTTGATATACTGGCCGGCTTTTCCGGTCGCACCGTCCTGGTGCTCGGGGATATCGGCGAGTTGGGCGAATGGGCGGAGCAGGGGCACCGCGACGTGGGCGCGTACGCCCGTGGCAAGGTTTCTGCGCTGTACGCCGTCGGGCCAATGATGGCTCACGCCGTGAACGCATTCGGTCCTCAGGCTTTTCACTTCAGCACGCAAGCTGAACTGATCAAGGCCCTGGACGCCGAGCAAGACACAAACACCACCATTTTGATCAAGGGGTCGCGCAGCGCTGCGATGGAAAACGTCGTCGCCGCTTTGTGCGGGTCCAGTCTGGAGAAACATTAATGCTGCTGCTGCTAGCGGAGTATCTGCAACAGTTCTACAAAGGCTTCGCGGTCTTCCAGTACCTGACCCTGCGCGGGATTCTCGGTGTACTGACCGCGCTGGTCCTGTCGCTGTGCTATGGCCCGTGGATGATCCGCACGTTGCAGAACCGTCAGATCGGTCAATCCGTTCGCAACGACGGCCCGCAGTCGCACCTGTCCAAGTCGGGTACACCGACCATGGGCGGCGCGCTGATTCTGTCGTCCATCGGTGTCAGCACCCTGCTGTGGGCTGACCTGAGCAACCGTTACGTCTGGGTCGTTCTGCTGGTGACCTTGCTGTTCGGCGCCATCGGCTGGGTCGACGACTACCGCAAGGTCATCGAGAAGAACTCCCGTGGCTTGCCGAGCCGCTGGAAATATTTCTGGCAATCGGTGTTCGGTCTGGGCGCGGCGATCTTCCTTTATATGACTGCCGCCACGCCGGTGGAAACCACGCTGATCCTGCCGATGCTCAAGGACTACAGCATTCCGCTGGGCGCCGGCTTCATCGTGCTGACCTATTTCGTGATTGTCGGTTCGAGCAATGCGGTCAACCTGACCGACGGCCTCGACGGCCTGGCGATCATGCCGACCGTGATGGTTGGTGGTGGCCTGGGCATTTTCTGCTACCTGTCGGGTAACGTGAAGTTCGCCGAATACCTGCTGATTCCTTACGTACCGGGCGCAGGCGAGTTGATTGTGTTCTGTGGCGCGTTGATCGGAGCCGGCCTGGGCTTCCTTTGGTTCAACACCTATCCGGCACAAGTCTTCATGGGTGACGTCGGCGCACTGGCGCTGGGCGCGGCCCTGGGCACCATCGCGGTGATCGTCCGTCAGGAAATCGTCCTGTTCATCATGGGCGGCGTGTTCGTGATGGAAACCCTGTCAGTCGTCATTCAGGTCGCCTCTTTTAAACTGACCGGTCGCCGCGTATTCCGCATGGCGCCCATTCACCACCACTTTGAACTCAAGGGCTGGCCCGAGCCGCGCGTGATCGTCCGTTTCTGGATCATCACCGTGATTCTCGTGCTGATCGGCCTTGCCACCCTGAAGCTGAGGTAGAAACAAGTGTCTCTGATCGCTTCTGACCACTTCCGCATCGTTGTCGGCCTCGGCAAGAGCGGCATGTCCCTGGTTCGCTTCCTGGCGAACCGGGGCGTGGCGTTTGCCGTGGCCGATACGCGGGAAAATCCACCGGAACTGGCCGCGCTCAAGCGTGACTATCCGCACGTGGAAGTGCGTTGTGGCGAGTTGGATGTCGAGTTCCTGTGCCGTGCCGACGAGCTCTACGTCAGCCCCGGCCTGGCGCTGGCGACCCCGGCCCTGCAGGCCGCCGCCGCCCGTGGCGTGAAATTGTCCGGTGACATCGAGCTGTTCGCGCGTAACGCGAAGGCGCCGATCGTGGCCATCAGCGGCTCCAACGCGAAAAGCACCGTGACCACGCTGGTCGGCGAAATGGCGGCGGCGGCGGGCAAGCGTGTTGCCGTCGGTGGCAACCTTGGCACGCCGGCGCTGGATCTGCTGCGAGACGACGTCGAGCTGTACGTGATGGAGTTGTCGAGTTTCCAGTTGGAAACCACCGATCAACTCAACGCCGAAGTCGCGACCGTGCTCAACATCAGCGAAGACCACATGGACCGTTACAGCGGTCTGCCGGCCTACCACCTGGCCAAGCACCGGATCTTCCGTGGCGCCAGGCAGTTTGTGGTCAATCGTCAGGACGCTTTGAGTCGTCCTCTGATAGGCGAAGGGCAGCCATGCTGGACCTTCGGCCTGAGCAAACCCGATTTCAAGGCTTTCGGTATTCGTGAAGAAGACGGCGAGAAATACCTGGGCTTCGAATTCCAGAACCTGATGCCAGTGCGCGAATTGAAGATTCGCGGCGCCCACAACCAGTCCAACGCCCTGGCAGCCCTGGCCCTGGGCCATGCGGTCGGCCTGCCGTTCGATGCCATGCTGTCGAGCCTGCGCACCTTCGCCGGTCTCGAGCATCGCTGCCAATGGGTCCGTGACCTCGACGGTGTGGGTTACTACAACGATTCCAAGGCCACCAACGTCGGTGCCGCACTGGCGGCCATCGAAGGCCTCGGCGCGGACATCGACGGCAAGATCGTGCTGATCGCCGGTGGCGACGGCAAGGGGGCCGAGTTCAAGGACCTGCGCGATCCGGTGGCGGCCAACTGCCGCGCCGTGGTCCTGATGGGGCGTGACTCCGACAAGATCGGTGAAGCCATCGGCGATGCCGTACCGCTGATCCGCGCCGGTTCCCTGGTCGAAGCCGTCGAGCAATGCCGCGCTGCAGCCCAGCCGGGCGACGTGGTGCTGCTGTCGCCTGCCTGCGCCAGTTTCGACATGTTCAAGAACTACGAAGACCGTGGTCACCAGTTCGTCCAAGCCGTGGAGGATCTGGCATGAGCCTCAAAGGCATCATCAAGCCGTATCCATCGCCGCTCATCACCGGGCGCGGTATCGACCTCGACTTCCCGATGCTCGCCGGCTGCCTGACGCTGCTCGGCCTGGGGCTGATCATGATCGCCTCGGCATCGACCGAAGTGGCGGCCGTGCAGTCGGGCAGCGCCCTGTATTACATGATTCGCCACCTTATTTACGTGGTGCTGGGCCTGGGTGCCTGCATCGTCACCATGATGATCCCGATTGCCACCTGGCAACGCCTGGGCTGGCTGATGCTGCTGGGGGCGTTCGGCCTGCTGGTGATGGTGATCATTCCGGGGATCGGCCGTGAAGTGAACGGTTCGATGCGCTGGATCGGATTCAGTTTCTTCAACGTCCAGCCATCCGAGATCGCCAAGGTGTTCGTGGTGATCTACCTCGCCGGTTATCTGGTGCGTCGCCAGAAAGAAGTGCGTGAAAGCTGGATGGGCTTCTTCAAGCCGTTCATCGTGCTGCTGCCGATGGCGGGCCTGCTGCTGATGGAGCCGGACTTCGGTGCCACCGTCGTGATGATGGGGGCCGCGGCGGCGATGCTGTTCCTTGGCGGCGTCGGGTTGTTCCGCTTTTCCCTGATGGTGGTCCTGGCGGTCGGCGCAGTGGTGCTGTTGATTCAAATGCAGCCGTATCGAATGGCGCGTCTGACCAACTTTGCCGACCCATGGGCCGACCAGTTCGGCGCCGGCTATCAGTTGTCCCAGGCATTGATCGCCTTCGGTCGCGGCGAATGGCTGGGCGTGGGCCTGGGCAACAGCGTGCAGAAACAGTTCTACCTGCCGGAGGCCCACACTGACTTCGTGTTCTCGGTCCTGGCCGAAGAGCTGGGTGCGGTGGGTTCGTTGTGCACCGTGGCACTGTTTGTCTTCGTGTGTATTCGTGGCATGTACATCGGTTTGTGGGCTGAAAAGGCCAAGCAGTTTTTCGCAGCTTATGTGGCATACGGTCTGTCGTTCCTGTGGATCGGCCAGTTCCTGATCAACATCGGGGTGAATGTCGGCCTGCTGCCGACCAAGGGGCTGACCCTGCCGTTCCTCAGTTATGGCGGTAGTTCGTTGGTGATTTGCTGCGCCTGTCTCGGCTTGTTGCTGCGCATCGAGTGGGAAAGTCGAACCCACTTGGGCAGCGAAGAGATGGAGTTCCATGAGAGCGACTTTGCCGAGGAGCCGAACCATGGGCGCTAACGTCATGATCATGGCTGGCGGTACCGGTGGCCACGTGTTCCCGGCGTTGGCCTGTGCCCGCGAATTCCAGGCGCGCGGCTACACCGTGCACTGGCTCGGCACCCCGCGTGGGATCGAGAACGATCTGGTGCCGGCGGCCGGTATCGAACTGCATCGGATCAATGCCAGCGGTCTGCGCGGCAAGGGCAAATTGTCCCTGCTAAAGGCACCGTTCATGTTGTTCAAGTCGGTCTGGCAGGCGCGGGCGATCATTCGCCGTCTGCAGCCGGTCTGCGTCGTTGGCTTTGGTGGGTTTGTGACCGGTCCTGGCGGCGTCGCGGCCAAACTGGCCGGTGTGCCGGTGATCGTTCACGAACAGAACGCCGTGGCCGGTACCGCCAATCGGTTGCTGGTGCCGTTGGCCGCCCGAGTCTGTGAAGCGTTCCCCGACACCTTTACCCTGTCGGACAGCCGCCGGACCACCGGTAATCCGGTGCGCACCGAGCTGTTCCTCGAGACATCGCGACCTGCCCTGGCCGGTCGCAAGGCGCGTTTGCTGATCCTGGGCGGAAGTCTGGGCGCAGAACCGTTGAACAAGTTGCTGCCTGAAGCCCTGTCGCAAGTCGCTGCCGATTTGCGTCCGGAAGTGTTCCATCAGGCCGGCAAAAAACACGATGAAGTGACTGCAGAGCGTTATCGCGCGGCTGGCGTCGAGGCGCAGGTGCAGCCCTTCATCAAAGACATGGCCCAAGCCTACAGCTGGGCCGACCTGGTGGTATGTCGCGCAGGCGCGCTGACCATCAGTGAACTGGCCGCCGCCGGTCTGCCCTCGATGCTGGTGCCTTTGCCTCATGCAATCGACGATCACCAGACCCGCAACGCCGAATATTTGGCCCGTGAAGGTGCAGCCTTCCTGATGCCACAAAGAACGACTGGCGCAGCGGATCTTGCCGCTCGCCTGACAGAGGTCCTGATGCAACCACAACGACTCAACGAAATGGCTACCGCGGCACGCCGCCTCGCCAAACCCGATGCCACCCGTAACGTGGTCGATAGCTGCCTGGAGGTGGCCCATGGTTGAGAGTCAGAAAGCCATGCCGCAACCGGAAATGCGCCGCATCCGTCGCATCCACTTCGTCGGTATCGGCGGTGTGGGCATGTGCGGGATTGCCGAAGTGCTGCTGAACCTGGGTTATGCCGTGTCCGGCTCTGACCTGAAGGCTTCGCCGGTGACTGAACGCCTGGAGTCCTTCGGCGCGCAGATCTTCATCGGCCATCGCGCCGAGAACGCCGCGGCCGCCGACGTGCTGGTGGTGTCGAGCGCCGTGAACACGTCCAACCCGGAAGTCGCTACCGCGCTGGAACGCCGTATCCCGGTGGTGCCACGTGCAGAGATGCTGGCTGAGCTGATGCGTTATCGCCACGGTATCGCCGTTGCCGGTACCCACGGCAAAACCACGACCACCAGCCTGATCGCTTCGGTGTTCGCCGCCGGTGGCCTGGACCCGACATTCGTGATCGGTGGCCGCCTGAATGCCGCGGGCACCAATGCCCAGCTTGGCACCAGCCGCTACCTGATCGCCGAAGCCGACGAAAGCGACGCCAGCTTCCTGCACTTGCAGCCGCTGGTGGCTGTGGTCACCAACATCGACGCCGATCATATGGCGACCTACGACGGTGACTTCAACAAACTGAAGAAAACCTTCGTCGAGTTCCTCCACAACCTGCCGTTCTATGGTCTGGCCGTGGTGTGCCTGGACGATCCGGTGGTGCGTGAAATCCTCCCGCAGGTCAAGCGTCCGACCGTTACTTACGGCTTCGGCGAAGCCTGCGACGTGCGCGCCATCAACGTGCGCCAGCAAGGCATGCAGACCTTCTTCACCGTACTGCGTCCCGACCGCGAGCCACTGGATGTTTCGGTGAACATGCCGGGCAACCACAACGTATTGAATGCCCTTGCGACCATCTGCATCGCCACCGACGAAGGCGTCAGCGATGAAGCCATCGTCCAGGGCCTGTCCGGGTTCCAGGGGGTCGGCCGACGCTTCCAGGTCTACGGCGAACTGCCGGTGGACGGCGGCAATGTGATGCTGGTCGATGACTACGGTCACCACCCGACGGAAGTCGCGGCCGTGATCAAGGCCGTACGCGGTGGCTGGCCGGAGCGCCGCCTGGTGATGGTCTACCAGCCGCACCGTTACAGCCGCACCCGTGACCTGTACGACGATTTCGTCAATGTGCTGGCCGACGCCAACGTACTGCTGCTGATGGAAGTCTATCCGGCCGGCGAAGAGCCGATTCCGGGCGCCGACAGCCGCAAGCTGTGCAACAGCATCCGTCAGCGGGGCCAGCTTGACCCGATCTACATCGAGCGTGGCGTCGACCTCGCGCCAGTGGTCAAGCCGCTGCTGCGCGCCGGCGACATCCTGCTGTGCCAGGGCGCCGGCGATATCGGCGGTCTCGCACCAAAACTGTTGAAAAGTGAGTTGTTCGCCGGTGCCGTTGCCGCGCCGGAGAAGGGGAAGTTGAAATGACTGTTGCCTACGCCAACCTGGTCTCCACGATCGCGCCGAAAGACTTCGGCCGCGTCGCCGTGCTGTTCGGCGGCAAGAGCGCCGAGCGTGAGGTCTCCCTGAAGTCGGGTAACGCTGTTCTGGACGCGCTGCAAAGCGCCGGTGTGGACGCGTTCGGCCTCGACGTGGGCGATGACCTGCTGCAGCGTCTGCTCAACGAAAAAATCGACCGCGCCTTCATCATCCTCCACGGCCGTGGCGGTGAAGACGGCAGCATGCAGGGCCTGCTCGAATGCCTGGGCATTCCGTACACCGGCAGCGGCATCCTGGCTTCGGCCCTGGCCATGGACAAACTGCGCACCAAGCAGGTCTGGCACAGCCTGGGCATTCCAACCCCACGTCACGCGGTACTGAGCAGCGAGGCCGATTGTATTTCGGCGGCGACGGAACTGGGCTTCCCTTTGATCGTCAAACCGGCCCATGAAGGTTCAAGTATCGGTATGGCCAAAGTGAGTTCCGCGTCCGAATTGATCGACGCATGGAAAGCGGCCAGTACCTACGATTCGCAAGTGTTGGTCGAGCAATGGATTCACGGTCCGGAGTTCACCATCGCCACCCTGCGTGACCAGGTGTTGCCGCCGATTGCCCTGGGCACCACGCACAGCTTCTACGACTACGACGCCAAGTACATCGCCAACGATACCCAGTACCGCATTCCGTGCGGTCTGGACAGCGCCAAGGAAAAGGAACTCATGGGCCTCACGGCGAAAGCCTGTGAAGCGCTGGGTATCGCCGGTTGGGGCAGGGCAGACGTGATGCAGGACGCCGAAGGGCAGTTCTGGTTCCTGGAGGTCAACACCGCACCGGGCATGACCGATCACAGCCTGGTGCCGATGGCGGCCCGTGCCGCCGGTCTGGATTTCCAGCAACTGGTTCTGGCCATTCTGGCCGAGAGCGTTGTCGGCAAGACTGCCGGTAACCAAGAGTCGACGAGAGGTTAAGGCCATGCAAGGCGCTCAGCTCAGACATCAGCCCACCGCACCGACCGGCCGCAAGCCGGTACCGCGGGGTGCCAGCCGAATGGTGGCCAAAGAGCCGATGTCCGCGCGCCTGCCGAAAGCCAACTTCGGTTTTCTCAAAGCGTTGTTCTGGCCGGTACTGCTGGTGGCTTTGGGGTTCGGTACTTACGAAGGCGCGACACGGTTGTTGCCGTATGCCGACAGGCCGATCACCAGGATCAACGTGCAGGGCGACCTGAGTTACATCAGCCAGCAAGCGGTGCAGCAGCGGATCGCCCCTTACGTGGCGTCGAGCTTCTTCACCATCGACCTGGCGAGCATGCGCACCGAGCTGGAACAGATGCCATGGATTGCCCACGCCGAAGTGCGCAGGGTGTGGCCGGATCAAGTGGTGATCCGCCTGGAAGAACAACTGCCGGTGGCCCGTTGGGGCGACGAGTCGCTGTTGAACAACCAGGGCCAGGCCTTCACCCCGCGCGAGCTGGCGAACTATGAACATCTGCCACAGCTGTTCGGCCCACAGCGGGCTCAGCAGCAAGTGATGCAGCAATACCAGGTACTGAGCCAGATGCTCAGGCCGCTGGGCTTCTCGATTGCACGCCTCGAACTGCGTGATCGCGGCAGCTGGTTCCTGACCACCGGCCCCGGCAGTGCGGGTCCCGGGATAGAACTGCTGCTGGGACGCGGCAACCAGGTGGAAAAGATGCGCCGTTTCATCGCCATCTATGACAAGACGCTCAAAGAACAGATTACGAACATTGCGCGCATCGATCTGCGCTACGCCAACGGCCTCGCTGTTGGCTGGCGGGAACCTGTAGCGCCCACGGCAGCCCAACCCGCTGTCGCGAAGAATTAAGAAGAGGCAGGACCCATGGCAAACGTGCAAAGCGGCAAAATGATCGTCGGTCTCGATATCGGCACCTCCAAGGTGGTGGCGCTGGTGGGCGAGGTCGCGGACGACGGCACGCTGGAAATCGTCGGGATCGGCACCCATCCGTCCCGTGGCCTGAAAAAAGGCGTGGTGGTGAACATCGAGTCCACCGTGCAATCGATCCAGCGCGCCATCGAAGAAGCGCAGCTGATGGCTGGTTGCCGCATTCACTCGGCGTTCGTCGGCGTGGCCGGTAATCACATCCGCAGCCTGAACTCCCACGGCATCGTGGCGATTCGTGATCGCGAAGTCAGCTCGGCGGACCTTGAGCGTGTGCTCGACGCGGCCCAGGCCGTGGCGATCCCGGCTGACCAGCGCGTGCTGCACACCCTGCCGCAGGATTACGTAATCGATAACCAGGAAGGCGTCCGCGAACCGCTGGGCATGTCCGGCGTACGTCTGGAAGCCAAGGTCCACGTGGTCACCTGCGCCGTCAACGCCGCACAGAACATTGAAAAATGCGTGCGCCGCTGCGGTCTGGAAATCGACGACATCATTCTCGAGCAACTGGCTTCCGCGTACTCGGTACTGACCGATGACGAGAAAGAGCTGGGCGTGTGCCTGGTGGACATCGGTGGCGGTACTACCGACATCGCGATCTTCACCGAAGGCGCGATCCGTCACACCGCGGTGATCCCGATTGCCGGTGACCAGGTGACCAACGACATCGCCATGGCGTTGCGCACTCCGACCCAGTACGCCGAAGAAATCAAGATCCGCTACGCCTGTGCCCTGGCCAAACTGGCCGGTGCCGGTGAAACCATCAAGGTACCAAGCGTTGGCGACCGTCCACCGCGTGAGCTGTCCCGCCAGGCCTTGGCCGAAGTAGTCGAGCCGCGCTACGACGAGCTGTTCACGCTGATCCAGGCCGAACTGCGCCGCAGCGGCTACGAAGACCTGATCCCGGCCGGCATCGTGCTGACCGGCGGTACGTCGAAGATGGAAGGCGCTACCGAACTGGCCGAGGAAATCTTCCACATGCCGGTGCGCCTGGGCGTGCCTCACGGCGTGAAAGGTCTGGATGACGTGGTACGCAACCCGATCTATTCCACCGGCGTCGGCCTGTTGATGTACGGCCTGCAGAAGCAGTCCGACGGCATCTCGTTCTCGGGCATCGGCAGTCGCGACAGCTACAGCAACGAAGAGCCACAGGCTCCGCTGCTGGACCGCCTGAAGAAGTGGGTCCAGGGCAATTTCTGAAGATTTACCGCAATACCGTTACACCGAAGCACGCAGTAGGCGAAAAAACTAGAGAATGTAAAGGAGAGGGAAAATGTTCGAACTCGTAGACAACATCCCCGCAAGCCCGGTAATCAAAGTTATCGGTGTCGGCGGTGGCGGCGGCAACGCTGTCAACCATATGGTCAAGAGCAACATCGAAGGCGTCGAGTTCATCTGCGCCAACACCGATGCTCAAGCGCTGAAAAACATCGGCGCGCGGACCATCCTGCAACTGGGCACCGGTGTGACCAAGGGTCTGGGCGCTGGCGCCAACCCTGAAGTCGGCCGTCAAGCCGCTCTGGAAGACCGTGAGCGCATTGCCGAAGTGCTGCAGGGCACCAACATGGTGTTCATCACCACTGGCATGGGCGGCGGTACCGGTACCGGTGCTGCGCCGATCATCGCCGAAGTGGCCAAGGAAATGGGCATCCTGACCGTTGCGGTCGTGACCCGTCCGTTCCCGTTCGAAGGCCGCAAGCGTATGCAGATCGCCGACGAAGGCATCCGTATGCTCTCCGAAAGCGTCGACTCGTTGATCACCATTCCCAACGAGAAGCTGCTGACCATCCTCGGTAAAGACGCCAGCCTGCTGTCGGCTTTCGCCAAGGCAGACGATGTACTGGCCGGTGCCGTCCGCGGTATCTCCGACATCATCAAGCGTCCGGGCATGATCAACGTCGACTTCGCCGACGTGCGTACCGTGATGAGCGAAATGGGCATGGCGATGATGGGCACTGGCTGCGCCAGCGGTCCGAACCGTGCACGCGAAGCCACCGAAGCGGCCATTCGCAACCCGCTGCTGGAAGACGTGAACCTGCAAGGCGCTCGCGGCATCCTGGTGAACATTACCGCCGGTCCGGATCTGTCCCTGGGTGAATACTCCGACGTGGGTAGCATCATCGAGGCATTCGCCTCCGAGCACGCGATGGTCAAGGTCGGTACCGTTATCGATCCGGACATGCGCGACGAGCTGCACGTGACTGTCGTTGCCACAGGTCTGGGCGCTAAAATCGAGAAGCCTGTGAAGGTCATCGACAACACCGTCCACACCTCGATGGCTGCACAGCCACAACAACAGGCCCCTGTTCGTCAGGAAGCTCCAGCGGTGAACTACCGTGACCTGGACCGTCCGACCGTCATGCGCAACCAGGCTCAGGCCGGTGCTGCGACTGCCGCGAAGATGAATCCGCAAGATGATCTGGACTACCTGGACATCCCGGCTTTCCTGCGTCGTCAGGCCGATTGATGGAATGTATCAGGGCTATGAAGGTGATTGGTGTTCAGCAAAGGCGTGGTCTGCTATCATCGCCAGCCTTTGTTGATACCAGTTCGCAATTTGCGCTGAAGCGGCCCAAGCCATGATTAAACAACGCACACTGAAAAATATTATCCGTGCCACAGGTGTAGGCCTGCACTCCGGGGAGAAGGTCTACCTGACCCTCAAGCCTGCGCCTGTCGACACTGGCATTGTGTTTTGTCGCGCTGACCTCGACCCTGTGGTGCAAATTCCTGCCCGCGCGGAAAACGTCGGTGAAACCACTATGTCGACCACGCTGATCAATGGCGACGTCAAAGTGGACACGGTAGAGCACTTGCTCTCGGCCATGGCTGGCCTGGGCATCGATAACGCCTACGTCGAGCTCTCCGCGTCCGAAGTCCCGATCATGGATGGCAGCGCTGGACCCTTCGTATTCCTGATTCAATCGGCAGGCCTGGAAGAACAGGACGCCGCCAAGAAATTCATCCGCATCCTGCGTGAAGTGACAGTGGAAGACGGCGACAAGCGCGCCACTTTCGTCCCTTTCGAAGGGTTCAAGGTGAGCTTCGAGATCGATTTCGATCACCCGGTTTTCCGGGACCGCACCCAAAGTGCAAGCGTGGATTTTTCCAGCACTTCGTTCGTAAAAGAAGTCAGCCGCGCCCGTACTTTCGGTTTCATGAGTGACATCGAGTACCTGCGCAAGCACAACCTCGCACTCGGCGGCAGCGTTGAAAACGCTATTGTGGTCGACGCCGATGGCGTACTGAACGAAGACGGCCTTCGCTATGAAGACGAATTCGTGAAGCACAAGATTCTCGATGCAATTGGTGACCTCTACCTGCTGGGCAATAGCCTGATTGGTGAGTTCAAGGGCTTCAAGTCCGGCCACGCACTGAACAACCAGCTGCTGCGCAAGTTGATTGAGCAGACAGATGCCTGGGAAGTCGTGACGTTCGAAGACGCCAGTACTGCACCGATCTCTTACATGCGCCCGGTTGCGGCCGTGTAAGCAAAAAACCTCTCTAGTTTTTTAAAGGCTGCCTTCGGGTGGCCTTTTTTTATGTCCGAAGTTTGTAGTGCCTGGGCTGGCCTCATCGCGAGCAAGCTCGCTCCCACAGTGGATTGCATTCCCCTGTGGGAGCGAGCTTGCTCGCGATGGCGTCCGCCCATCCAATGAAAATCCTATTCGGCACACACCACCCGGTTACGCCCCCCTTCCTTGGCCTGATACAGCGCCTTGTCGGCACTGAACAGCAATTGCTCCAGGTTGATATCGCTGGCCGCTGTCCAGGTGGCAATACCGATACTCACACTCATCGGTGGCTCACCGGCGTCCACCAGTGGCAGTTTTTGCACCGCCTCGCGGATGTGCTCGGCGATCTGCTTCGCGCCTTCACTGTCAGTTTCGGCCAGGACCACCGAAAACTCCTCGCCGCCATAGCGCGCCACCAGATCCGTCGGGCGATGGACATTGGCGCGCAGGACCTCGGCCAACGCCCGCAAGGCTTCGTCGCCGGCCTGATGTCCGTGCCGGTCATTGAAGGCCTTGAAGTGATCGGCATCGATCATCAGCAACGACAACGGCCTGCCACTGCGCTGCGCACGAAACCATTCATGGCGCAGGGTCTGATCAAGGGATCGACGGTTGGCCACGCCGGTCAAGGCATCGGTGGCCGCCAGTTGCGCCAATTCCTGCTCGGCACTTTGGCGCCGTCGCAGCTCGCGGCAGAGCAGCCAGGTCAGCCACAACAGGCCGATGCACAAGACCCCTGTTGCACCGCTGATCACATAGGCCGTGCGGTTCCAGGTGGCGAACACTTCGTCGATGGAAAGGGCCACGATGACGGTCAGCGGAAGATTGCCGACCCGGGTAAAGGTGTACAGGCGCCGTTGATGATCGACACTCGATACGCTTTCAAAGGTACCACTGCGCTCGCGCAGCATGCGTACGACGTTGGGACGGCTGGAGAGGCTTTTGCCGATGGCGTTTTGCTCCCGGTACGGTTTCTGCGCCAGGAGGATCCCGTCATCGTTGATGATGCCCAGCGTACTGCCGTTGCCGATGTCGAGGCTGTTGAACAGTTGGTCGAAGTAGCTCATGCGCATCGACGCCACCGCGACCCCCAGAAACTCACCCGTGGGCGAAGAAATGCGCCGGCTGAAACTGATGCGCCATTCGTCGCTGTCATCGCAGTCGCAGCGTGGCTTGAACGGTCGGCTGATAAACATGCCGGTGTCGCGATTGAAGGCATGGGCCAGGAAGTAATCGCGGTCAGCGAAGTTGCCCGGTTTCGGCTCGATCAATGATGAGTCGGCCAGCACGTCGCCGTGCTTGTCCAGCAGCAGGATGTCGCCCTTGTAGCGCGCAGTGGTGGAGCGGTCGAACAGCACCAGATGACGGATCTGCGGTGCAACCTGTTTAAGGTCGTCCCGTTGGGCGGCGGCGATCAGGCCCTGCAAGGTCAAGTCATAGAGCTCGACCGTACGCAGGACATCGGCATCGATCAGTTGCGCGATGGTGGTCGCGCTGCGTGTGGCGGTCTGCTGGGCGTAGGCGTGTTCGCGGATCAGCAGGAAAGTGACGATGCACAGGATCGAGATGACGGTCAGGGTACTGCCGAAGATCACCATGATCTCGGGTCGCCCGGTCGGGCCTTGAAAATGTGCGGTGCGGCTTGCGGTCATAGGGCTGACGTTCGCTAAAGGGACGCTCTAAGCGTAGTTGCATAAACGTAGCAGCCGAGTGAATCGTTCCCTCGAACGATTGATCCTGGGTGTGGGCGTCAGTGACTTTCGTTGCGCAAATTGCAATGAAGGCCGAGTCGCCACTATAAAAAAAGCCGCTGACAGCAGCGGCTTTGAAGACAACTTCTCAAAGGGAAGAGCCGATGAAAAGTGTCGAGGGAAACGGGTGTGATCGGTGCGGGTCAGCTGTCTTTCTCGGCCAGTGGCTGGGCCTGGATGCTGGATGCCTGCGGGGCTTGGGAGTCTTGAGCAGCCTTGGCCGTCATCTCGATCTGATGCTCTTCGAACGTTGCAGCGCGTGCGGCGTTATGCGCGACGAAAGTCTGCGATTCTTCCGCCATCGCCAATGGCGACAGGAACAAAGAGGACAAAACGAAAGCGCTGGCAATACCCATACTGTTGGACATTTTTAAAACCTTCTTGCTTGGCAAGTGCTGTTTGGTGCGGGCAAAGATAAGGATATGAGGCGAGGGGAAAAAGAGCGGATTCATGAAAGGACTGTTACAGCAAAAGCAAAGATCGATAGGAGGGAGCACACATTCACTGTGGCGAGGGGGCTTGCCCCCGTTCGGCGGCGAAGCCGTCGTAAATCCGGTATGCAAGGTGTATCAGATAAATCGTGGTTGCAGATTTTGGGGCCGCTGCGCAGCCCAACGGGGGCAAGCCCCCTCGCCACAGGGGTTGTGCCCGTCAGACGGGAAGGTGTATGCCGAACGTATTCATCCCATGATCACTGCGCACGAACACATCGCCGCCATGCATCAGCGCAATTGCCTTGACGATGGCCAGCCCCAGACCGTGATTGTGGCCGCTGTTGCTGCGCGACGCATCGACCCGGTAGAAGCGTTCGAACAGGCGCGGCAGATGTTCGTTGGCAATCGGCGAACCCGGGTTGGCGACGCCGATGCTGACTTGATGCTCCTGGGCTTCGATCCGCACTTGAATCACCTGCCCGGGCGCGGTGTGCTGCACCGCATTACTCAGCAAGTTGATCAACGCCCGGCGCAGATGAGCGATCTCGATGCACACCTGCGCATCACCACTGACCTCAACCTGGACCTGAGCGTCTTCGAGAATGAAATCCAGATATTCCAGGGTCGTGGCCACCTCATCGGCCAGCGAGGTTGAGGTGAGCTTGGTCGCCTTGCTGCCCTGGTCGGCGCTGGCGAGAAACAGCATGTCGTTGATGATCGAACGCAGTCGCTCAAGCTCTTCGAGGTTCGATTGCAGCACTTCGAAGTAATGCTCGGCGGAGCGTCCGCGGGTCAATGCGACCTGGGTCTGGCCGATCAGGTTGGTCAGTGGCGAGCGCAGTTCATGGGCGACATCGGCGTTGAATGACTCAAGGCGCGAGTAGGCTTGCTCGACCCGTTCCAGGGTCGAGTTGAACGAGCTGACGAATTGATCGAGTTCCGGCGGCAACGGTGACAATCGCAAGCGCCCCGAGCGCAACGGCGGGGCCAGGCGCTGGGCTTCCTGGGACAGTTTGATCAGCGGCTTGAGCCCGATCCGCGCCACCCAATAACCCAGTGCCGAGGCCAGCAGCACACCGGCAATCGCCAGGCTGATCAGCGCGACCAGCAGGTGATGCTGGGTATGGAAAAACGTTTCGGTGTCGATGGCGATCATGAAGCGCAACGCTGGGCGCTGGTCCTTGGCCGGGAACTCGCTGACCAGCACTTTCAGCGGATACGGGTGCTCCGGCAGATGCATGTCGCGCGTGCCCAGCGGGCCTTGGGCAAAGGCACGGATCTGCGAGGTCAGGTTGCCGTATTCGTACTGTGGATCGCCGCTGATGATCCAGAAACTGATGCGCTTGTCTTCTTCGCTCAGCAGGTTGAGCTTGTTGTTGATCTTCACCCAGTGCTCTGGCGTGCCGTAACGGCCGACCGTGGATTCGAGCACGCTGTAGCGCGCATCGAGTTCGGCTTCTGGTAGCAGGCCCAGGCCTTTGTCGACCTGCTGGTACAGCGCCCAGCCGATCAGCAGGAACACCAGCAGCGCCACCAGCGTGAACATTGCGCTCAGACGCAGGGCGATGGAATTACTGGACACCACGGCTCTCCAGCACATAACCCATGCCACGAATGGTGTGCAGCAGTTTCTCTTCGAACGGCCCGTCGAGCTTGGCCCGCAGGCGTTTGATCGCGACTTCGACGACGTTGGCGTCGCTGTCGAAATTGATGTCCCAGACCATCTCGGCAATGGCGGTTTTCGAGAGGATTTCACCCTGGCGCCGGGCCAGTACGCTGAGCAGCGAGAACTCCTTGGCGGTCAGGTCCAGGCGTGTACCGGCGCGGGTGGCCTTGCGGCTGATCAAATCTATCCACAGGTCGGCGATGCTCACTTGCACCGGTTCATGACCGCCGCTGCGCCGGGTCAGCGCTTGCAGGCGTGCCACCAGTTCAAGGAAGGAAAACGGTTTGCCCAGATAGTCATCGGCGCCTTCACGCAAGCCCTTGATGCGGTCTTCCACACGCTCGCGGGCGGTGAGCATGATTACCGGGGTTTGCTTGCGCGCACGCAGGGCGCGCAACACACCGAAGCCGTCGAGGCCCGGTAGCATGACGTCGAGGACGATCACCGCGTAGTCGCTCTCCAGCGCCAGGTGCAGACCTTCCACACCATCGCGGGCCAGATCCACGGTGAAACCCTGTTCCGTCAGGCCGCGATGTAGATAGTCCGCGGTTTTTTCTTCGTCTTCGATAATCAGAACGCGCATGACCCCGCCTCAGTCTGTGGTCGCCAGCACCGGTTCTGGCGCAGGTTTAGGTCGATGGAATAGCCGCTCAAGCCACAAGTATATGACCGGTGTGGTGAACAGCGTCAGCGCCTGGCTCACCAGCAAACCGCCGACCACCGCGATCCCCAGGGGCTGGCGCAATTCGGCGCCGTTGCCATAGCCGAGCATCAACGGCAGAGCGCCGAGCAGGGCGGCGAGGGTAGTCATGATGATGGGACGGAACCGTGTGATGCAGGCCTTGAAAATCGCTTCCTCAGGCGACATTCCGCCATTGCGCTGCGCTTCGAGGGCGAAGTCGATCATCAGGATGCCGTTCTTCTTGACGATACCGATCAGCAACACCAGCCCGATCAGCGCCATGATCGAAAAGTCCTGGCCGCAGATCCACAGCATGATCACCGCGCCGAGGCCTGCCGAAGGCAAGGTCGAAATGATCGTCAGCGGGTGCACGAAGCTCTCGTAGAGCACGCCGAGAATGATGTACACCGCCAACAGCGCCGCCAGGATCAGCCACGGCTGGCTGGCCAGCGAACTCTGGAACGCCTGGGCCGCGCCCTGGAAATTACCGCTGATGGCGGTCGGCATGCCAATGTCGGCCTTGGCCTGGTTGAGCATGATCACCGCATCGCCCAGTGCCACGCCGGGGGCCAGGTTGAACGACAGGTTGGCGGCGGGGAACATCCCGTCATGGGCGATGGACAGCGGGCCGACAGTCGGCGCATCGAACCTGGCCAGGGCCGACAGCGGCACCATTTCCCCACTCAGGGGCGAGCGCAGGTAGAAGTAGTTGAGGCTTTCGGCCTTGCCGCGCTGCTTGGTATCCAGTTCCAGGATCACGTTGTACTGGTTGATCTGGGTTTGGAATTCATTGACCTGACGCTGGCCGAAAGCATCGTACAGGGCTTCGTCGACGTCACTGGCGGTGAGGCCGAAACGTGCAGCGGCGCTACGGTCGATGCTGATGTGGGTGATGCTGCCGCCCAGTTGCAGGTCGTTGGAAATATCGCGGAACGCGGGGTTGCTGCGCAGTTTTTCCGTCAAGCGTTGGGTCCAGGTGCTGAGGGTCGCACCGTCGTTGCTCTTGAGCACGTATTGGTACTGGGCGCGGCTCGGGCCGGAGCTGAGGTTGATGTCTTGCCCTGCACGCAGGTACAGGACGATGCCCGGGACTTTCATCAGTTGCGGGCGAATCCGGTCAATGAATTCGCTGGCCGAAACATCACGGTCGCCGCGTTTTTTAAGGGCGATCCAGAAGCGACCGTTAGCGATGGTCTGGTTGCTGCCCGAGACGCCGACCGAGTGGGAAAATGCTTGAACCGCAGGATCAGCGGCGACGATTTCGGCCATCACCAGGTGTTTTTTCACCATGTCGCCGTAGGAAATATCCGCAGCTGCTTCGGTGGTACCGAGAACAAAGCCAGTGTCCTGAATCGGGAAGAAACCTTTAGGGATAAAGATGTACCCGGCGACCGCCAAGCCCAGGGACAAACCGAACACGCCGATCATCAATCTCTGGTGGGCGAGGGCACGGCGCAGGCCTTTTTCGTACCACGCCAACAGGCGCTCACCGAACCCCGGTTTGTCGTGGGCATGATGCACGGGCGCGCGCATGAACAGCGCAGCGAGGGTCGGTGCCAACGTCAGCGAAACCACCACCGAAATCATGATGGTGGAGGTGGCGGTCAGGGCGAACTCCTTGAACAACCGGCCGACCACACCGCCCATGAACAGCAGCGGAATGAACGCCGCCACCAGCGAGAAACTGATCGACACCACGGTAAAACCGATCTCGCCGGCGCCCTTGATCGCCGCCTCGCGCATGCCGTCGCCGGCTTCCAGATGCCGGTGAATGTTCTCCACCACCACGATCGCATCGTCCACCACAAAGCCCACGGCGACCACGATCGCCACCAGCGTGAGGTTGTTCAGGCTGAAGCCCATGACGTACATCAGCGCAAAGCTGGCGATCAGCGACACACCGAGCACTGCCGACACGATCAGCGTGGCCGACAGTTGGCGCAGGAACAGCGCCATCACCGCCACCACCAGCATCACAGCGATCATCAAGGTGATTTCCACCTCGTGCAGCGAGGCGCGGATGGTCTGGGTGCGGTCGATCAACACCTTGACCTGTACCGAGGCGGGCAACATCGCTTGCAGCGCCGGCAGCGCGGCCTGAATGCGATCCACGGTCTCGACGATGTTGGCGCCTGGCTGGCGGAAAATCACAAGGTTCACGCCCGGTTGCGAACCCGCCCAGGCCTGAACGTAGGCATCTTCCGAACCGTTGACGACTTTCGCGACATCCTTGAGGTGAACCGGTGCACCGTCCTTGTAGGAAACGATCAACTGGCTGTATTCGTCGGGGTGGAACAACTGGTCGTTGGTCGACAGGGTTGAAATGCTCGATTCGCCGTACAGCGCCCCTTTGGCCAGGTTGAGGCTGGTCTGCTGGATCGCCAGGCGAATGTCCGCCAGGGTCAGGCCGATGGCGGCGAGTTTGTCGGCGGACACCTGGACACGGATCGCCGGACGCTGCTGACCGGTGATGACGACCTGTCCTACACCGTCGACCTGACTGAGCTGACGGGACAACAGGGTTTCCGTCAGGTCGCTGAGCTCAGGACCTGGCATCAGCGAGGAGTTGACGCTGAGGATCAGCACCGGGCTGTCGGCCGGGTTGACCTTGCGCCAGGTTGGCAGGTTCGGCATGTCCTTGGGCAGTTTGCCCGCGGCGGTGTTGATCGCCGCCTGCACTTCCTGGGCGGCGGTGTCGATGCTCTTGTCGAGGGTGAATTGCAGGGTCAGGTTGGTCGAGCCCAGTGCACTGCTCGAGGTCATCTGGGTTACGCCGGGAATGGCACTGAATTGCACTTCAAGGGGCGTGGCCACCGAGGAAGCCATGGTTTCCGGGCTGGCGCCGGGGAGTTGCGCGGCGACCTGAATGGTCGGGAATTCTGCCTCCGGCAACGGCGCTACCGGCAGGCGCGGAAACGCGATGACACCCAGCAGCACCAGGGCGAACGTCAGCAGGACCGTGGCCACCGGGTGGTCGATGCACCAGGCTGAAATCGAACCATGGCCCTTCATTGCGCCGCCTCCGATCGCACCACTTGAGGTGGCTCGGTCAGCACTTGCACAGTAGCGCCGGGCTTGAGCCGCGACTGACCATCGCTGACCAGTACATCACCCGGCTTCACACCCTTGATGATGTCCTGACCGCTGCCTTGATAGACCATCTGCACCTGCACGGCTTCGACCTTGTCCCCATTGACCCGGTACACGAAGTGCTGGTCGAGGCCGCGTTGTACGACTGTCGGCGGCACCACCAGCGCATCTTTATCCAGGGCAGTCTGAATCTTTACCGTCACCAGCAGGCCCGGCCAGAGTTTCTGTGCGTCGTTGTCGAATTCGGCTTTGGCGCGGATGGTGCCGGTGTTGGCGTTGATCTGGTTGTCGATCAGGGTCAGGTGACCTTCGCCGAGCAGGTTGCCGGTTTCGCCGTCGGTGTCGGCCCCGATGTAGGCCTTGACCCGGGCGTGCTGTGGGTCGTTGATCAGGCCTTGCAGGGTAGGCAGCATTTGCTGCGGCAGGGAGAATTCCACAGCGATCGGGTCGATCTGGGTCACGGTGAACAGGCCTTGGGTGTCGGTCATGCGCAGGAAGTTGCCTTCGTCGACGGTACGAATGCCGACACGACCGCTGACCGGGGAGCGAATTTGTGTGTAGGAAAGCTGTACCTCGGCGGAGTCAATCGAGGCCTGGTTACCTTGGGCGGTGGCCTTGAGCTGGTTGACCAGGGCTTGTTGCTGGTCGTAAGTCTGCTTGGACACGCCGTCGTCGACACTCAACAGCTTGTAGCGCTTGAGGTTGACCAGCGCCACTTGCAGTTGCGCCTGGCTTTCGCCCAGTTGTGCCCGGGCCTGGTCGAGGCTGGCGCGGATCGACCGGTCGTCGATGGTGGCCAGCAGGTCGCCTTTTTTCACCAGTTGGCCTTCCTTGACCAGCAATCTGGTGAGGATGCCGTCGATTTGCGGGCGGACCACGACGCTGTGCAGGGACAGTACCGAACCGATGCCGCTGACGTAGCGCGGTACGTCTTTTTCGGCGACGGCGACCACGCGCACCGGGATGGCGGTGGGGGTGGCGAGTTTGGCCTTGGCCGGTTTGGTGGCGTACCACAGGCCCAGCGCTGCCAGGACGATCAGAAGGGCGACGAGCAGGGCGGATTTTTTCTGGATTCGCATGCGAGTGGGGCGCCGGGGCTGGGTGGTCGGTAGGTGGGTAAGGTAGTTTCCTTTATAAACCTGTTTGCCGGTCAGGAGGGTGACGGCTAACTGACGGCGCTGTCAGTTTGCGGTTTGGTTTGGTCTTGGCGGCCTCTGGGCCGACCATGTTGTGGGTGACCGTGTGCATATCCGTTTCTTCGGTCACGGCGGCTATCGGTTCCGCCCTTACGGCGGGTCACTTGGAAAAGCCCCAAGTAACCAAGGGCTCTTGCCCCTGACGTTCGGCCCTTCGCTTAGGCTCAGGGTGCCCTCGCTCCGGTCCTGCTCCGTGGGCCCGCCGCCATCGGCCATCCATGGCCGGGGGCGGCTAACCCGGCATCCATGCCGGGTTGCCCACTCCGCAGAACCTGCGCTCAGCCTCTCGAGGGGGCGTGTACCGCAAAAGCAAAAGCGAGGCAGCCTACCGGCCGGCCTGATTTTCCTGACCGTGCATAATTCAAAATGTGGGAGCGGGCTTGCTCGCGAAGGCAGTCTGACAGCCGGCCAATTTCTGACAGATTGATGCAAATCCAACTGTGGGAGCGAGCTTGCTCGCGATGGCGGTGTATCTGCTCACAGAGATTTGAATGTGAGAACGCTATCGCGAGCAGGCTCGCTCCCACAATGAATCAATCTGATGTGAGCCGGGTTTGGGCATCCATCAATTCGCCACCCGAACCCCACCCAGGCTCCCGCTTAATTCATACGCCGCCAATTCCGCCTGATGCGCCGCCAGCAATTCCGGCAACGATCCACGCAAATACTCGACCCAGGTCTTGATCTTCGCATCCAGGTACTGGCGCGACGGGTAGATCGCATACAGGTTCAGTTCCTGGGAGCGGTAGTTGGGCATCACGCGCACCAGTGTGCCGTTGCGCAGGCCTTCTATCGCGGCGTACAGCGGCAGCACCCCAACGCCCATGCCGCTGATGATCGCGGTTTTCATCGCGTCGGCGGAGTTCACCAGGAAGGGTGAGCTGTTGATGGTGACCATTTCCTGGCCATCAGGGCCGTCGAAGGCCCATTTCTCCAGCGGAATCACCGGGCTGACCAGGCGCAGGCAGGCGTGGTTGAGCAGGTCGCTGGGTTTTTGTGCGCAGCCGTTGGCTTTGACGTAGGCCGGCGAGGCGCAAACGATGCTGTAGGTGATGCCCAGGCGCTGGGAGACGAAACCCGAGTCTGGCAGTTCGCTGGCGAGGACGATGGACACGTCATAACCCTCGTCGAGCAGGTCCGGCACGCGGTTGGCCATGGTCAGGTCGAAGGTCACGTCCGGGTGGGTCTTGCGGTAGCGGGCGATGGCGTCGATCACGAAGTGCTGGCCGATGCCGGTCATGGTGTGCACTTTCAGTTGCCCGGCCGGGCGTGCGTGGGCGTCGCTGGCCTCGGCTTCGGCTTCTTCGACGTAGGCCAGGATCTGTTCGCAGCGCAACAGGTAGCGCTTGCCGGCTTCGGTCAGGGCGATGCGGCGGGTCGTTCGGTTGAGCAGGCGGGTTTGCAGGTGGGCTTCCAGGTTGGAGACCGCGCGCGAGACGTTGGCCGTGGTGGTGTCCAGTTGCACGGCGGCGGCGGTGAAGCTGCCGGCTTCGGCCACATAACTGAAGGCGCGCATGTTTTGCAAAGTGTCCATGGGGTGCTCTCTCGTCGAATGACAAATTGTGACACGAAGTTTCTGTTTATTTACAGGCGACTAAAGATCTACCAACGGATTATCTCGTTAACGGTAACAAAGATTCACAGGAATCCCAGCTTATCGCCCTTCAGGCCGCCCCATAGAATTGCGCAACTTGGCAAACCGGGGGCACGGCCCCAGCCGCACAACCTGTGGGAGCGAGCTTGCTCGCGATGGCGGCGGTTCAGCCAACACAGATGTTGAATGTGGCTCCGCTATCGCGAGCAAGCTCGCTCCCACAAATGCGGCGCTGTTTCCAAAAAACGTGTACCTCCCCCTATTTCAGGAAATCGCAGCAGTGCCGCGTCGCATCAGCAGAGCGCTTCAGCCGCTCAGTGTTTTGGCTTTAACCCTGGCAATCAGCGGCTGCATCGGAACCGGAGGTATTGCCCCACAGGGCAAGGCGCTGGAGGCCAACTCACTGGCTACCGACGAAGCGATCCAGAGCGCCGCGCAGGATGCCCACTGGCCCACTGCACAATGGTGGCAAGCCTACGGCGACCCGCAACTGAATCGCTGGATCGACCTCGCCCTGCAAGACAGCCCGACCTTGGCCATGGCCGCCGCCCGGGTGCGTCAGGCCAGGTCCATGGCCGGCGTGGCCGAAGCGGCCGAATCGCTGCAGATCAATGGCGAGTCCACCCTCAAGCGTCACAACTGGCCTACCGACCAGTTCTATGGCCCCGGTGAGCTGGCTAACAGCACCACCTGGGACAATAACGCAGCGCTGGGTTTGAGCTATGCCCTCGACCTCTGGGGCCGCGAAAGCAATGCCACCGAGCGCGCCGTGGACATGGCGCACAGGAGCGTTGCCGAAGCGCGTCAGGCCCAGCTCGAATTACAGGACAACATCGTACGGGTCTACATCGAGTTGTCGTTGCATTACGCCCAGCGGGACATCGTTGAAGCGACCTTGAAGCAGCAACAGCAGATTCTCGAACTGGCGCAAAAGCGTCTGGACGGTGGCATCGGCACCCATTTCGAAGTCAGCCAAGCTGAAACACCGTTGCCGGAAACCCATCGCCAGATCGATGCCCTCGATGAAGAAATCGCCCTGAGCCGCAACCAGCTCGCCGCCCTCGCCGGCAAGGGCCCGGGGGAGGGCGCGCAGTTGCTGCGGCCAACGCTGTCGCTGGGTGCGCCGCTGAAACTGCCGTCGTCGCTGCCGGCGCAATTGCTCGGTCAACGCCCGGACGTGGTCGCCAGCCGCTGGCAAGTGGCGGCGCAGGCGCGGGGTATCGATGTCGCCCATGCCGGTTTCTACCCGAACGTCGATCTGGTCGGCAGCCTTGGCTACATGGCCACCGGCGGTGGAGCCCTGGAGTTCTTGACCGGCAAGAAACTCAACTACAGTGTGGGACCGGCGATTTCGTTGCCGATCTTCGATGGCGGGCGCTTGCGCTCGGAGTTGGGCGAAGCCTCGGCCGGGTATGACATCGCCGTGGCCAAGTACAACCAGACCCTGGTCAACGCCCTGAAAAACATCTCCGACCAGTTGATCCGCCGCGAGTCCATGGACAAACAGCAGGCTTTCGCCGCCGAGTCGGTGGCCACTGCGCAGAAGACCTATGACATCGCGATGATCGCCTACCAGCGTGGCCTGACCGACTACCTCAACGTGCTCAATGCCCAGACCTTGTTGTTCAAGCAGCAGCAAGTGCAGCAGCAGGTTCAGGCGGCGCGCCTCAGTGCCCATGCCGAACTGGTGACGGCGTTGGGCGGTGGTTTGGGTGCTGGCAATGACGTACCGAGCGCCGAACAGACTCAAGCACCGAAAACCCCGAGCCTTCTGCGTTGAACACGAACCCACAGGTCCTGAGTCTGACCTTATTTTTATTGAGCAGGATTTCATGACTCCCTTGCCCGCACCCTTGCGCTGGCTGTACTCCCTGGAATGGCGCCGGGGTTTCTTCGACTGGGCACGCAGCGACGGCGTGACTTGGGTCTACATTTTCAAGGTACTGTTCGCGGCATTCCTGGCGTTATGGCTGGCCATGCGCCTGGAGCTGCCGCAACCGCGTACGGCGATGATCACCGTGTTCATCGTCATGCAGCCGCAAAGCGGCCAGGTGTTCGCCAAGAGTTTCTATCGTTTTCTCGGCACCCTGGCCGGTTCGGCGGTGATGGTCGCGCTGATCGCCCTGTTTGCGCAGAACACTGAGCTATTCCTCGGTTCGTTGGCGATCTGGGTCGGTATCTGCACGGCCGGCGCCGCCCGCTGCCGCAACTTCCGCGCCTACGGTTTCGTCCTCGCCGGATACACCGCGGCGATGGTCGGCTTGCCCGCGCTGGCCCATCCGGAGGGGGCGTTCATGGCGGCGGTCTGGCGGGTGCTGGAAATCTCGTTGGGCATTCTCTGTTCGACCCTGATCAGTGCCGCCATCCTGCCGCAATCGGCTAGCGCGGCGATGCGCAATGCCTTGTATCAGCGCTTTGGCGTGTTCGCCCTGTTCGTCACCGATGGCTTGCGCGGACGCAGTCAGCGGGAGGCGTTCGAGGCCGGCAACGTGCGTTTCATCGCCGAAGCCGTGGGCCTGGAAGGCTTGCGCAGCGTGACTGTTTTTGAAGACCCGCACATGCGTCGGCGCAATGGCCGGCTCAGTCGCCTGAACAGTGAGTTCATGGGCATCACCACGCGCTTCAATGCCTTGCACCAGTTGCTCGAACGCTTGCGCAGCAGCGCGGCGGACACCGTGGTGGCGGCCATCAAGCCGGGTCTGCAGGACCTCGCCGAGTTGCTCGACGGCTTCAGCGGCCGTGCCCTGACCAGCGCCGATGCGGCGCGTCTGGTCATGGTGCTGAGCGCCTACAAGGAAGGTTTGCCGGCGCGGGTGCGTTGTCTGCGGGCAACGTTCCAGCAGAGCGATCCGAGCGATGCCGAGCAACTGGATTTCCACACCGCGTACGAGCTGCTTTATCGTTTCGTCGACGACTTGCACGGTTATGCACAGACCCACGCCTCCCTGGCCGATCACAGTCACGAACGGGAGCGCTGGGACGAGCCGTTCACCCCGCAAACCAACTGGATGGCAGCGGCAGCATCGGGAATTCGCGCAGCGTTCATTCTGGCGGTATTGGGCAGCTATTGGGTGGCAACCGCCTGGCCGAGCGGGGCGACCATGACCCTGATTGCCGCCGCGACGGTGGGCCTGTCCGCCGCCACCCCGAACCCGAAACGCATGGCCTTTCAGATGGCGTGCGGGACATTGCTCGGGGCGCTGATCGGCTTCGTGGAGATGTTTTTCATTTTCCCGTGGATCGACGGATTTCCGTTGCTGTGCGTGATGCTCGCGCCGGTGATCGTGCTGGGCTCGTTCCTGACTTCGCGGCCGCAATACGTCGGCGTCGGCCTGGGTTTGCTGATCTTCTTCAGCACCGGTTCGGTGCCGGACAACCTCACGGTCTACAACCCCTACACCTTCATCAACGACTACATCGCCATGGTGCTGGGCATGCTGGTGTGTGCAGCGGCCGGGGCGATCATTCTGCCGCCCAACAGCCGCTGGCTGTGGCGTCGGCTGGAGCAGGATTTGCGCGGCCAGGTGGTGTACGCCATCAGCGGCAAGCTCAAGGGATTGGCATCGAGATTCGAAAGCCGGACCCGTGATCTGGTGCATCAGGCCTACGGCTTCGCGGCGGGCCAACCGCAAGTGCAGCGGGACTTGCTGCGCTGGATGTTCGTAGTGCTGGAAGTCGGCCATGCGATCATCGAGTTGCGCAAGGAACAGGCGATTTTGCCGGTGCATCCGGCCTATGCCGAATCCCAGCCGTGGCGCCAGGCGATCCGGGTGATGGGGCGTGCGCTGGTGCGGCTGTTCCTGCAACCGAACAGCAGCAATCTCGAACGCGCGCTGATTGCCGTCGATCACGCGATCAGCCGTGTGCAGTCCACCGACGAACCCTTCGCCCCGCACTTCGATACCTCGGCGTTGCGCCGGGTGAAGAGCTACCTGCACTTCATCCGCACCTCTCTGCTCGATCCGCAATCACCGCTCGCCGCCTTCGCAAACAGCCAGCCCCAAGGACTTGAACATGCCTCGTGAAATCGCCTTCCACGGCGTGTACATGCCGACCATGACCCTGATGTTTTTCATCGCCGCGGCGCTTTCCTGGGCGCTGGACCGGTTCCTGTCCGGGTTCGATCTGTACCGTTTTTTCTGGCATCCGGCGTTGCTGCGCCTGAGCCTGTTTACCTGTCTGTTCGGCGCGTTGGCGCTGACTGTCTACCGTTGACTCTCTATCACTGAGAATGCCCCGATGAAAAAGTTTTTCAGCCTGCTCGCGACCTTGCTGGTGCTGGCTCTCGCGCTGTGGATCGGCCGCTCCTTGTGGGAGCACTACATGAACACGCCATGGACCCGCGACGGCCGCGTGCGCGCCGATATCATCAACGTCGCCGCCGACGTCACTGGCGAAGTGGTGGACGTGCCAGTGCGCGACAACCAGTTGGTGAAGAAGGGCGATTTGCTGATGCAGATCGACCCCGAGCACTACCGTCTCGCAGTGAAACAGGCACAGAGTCTGGTGGCATCGCGCAAGGCGACCTGGGAGATGCGCAAGGTCAACGCCCATCGTCGCGCCGATATGGACAACCTGGTGATCTCCCGGGAAAACCGTGACGACGCCAGTAACCTCGCCGACTCGGCCCTGGCCGATTACCAGCAGGCCCAGGCGCAACTGGAAGCCGCCGAGCTCAACCTGAAACGCACTGAAGTGCGCGCGGCGGTGGATGGCTACGTGACCAACCTCAACGTGCATCGCGGTGACTACGCGCGCATCGGCGAGGCGAAAATGGCCGTGGTCGACATGAACTCGTTCTGGGTCTACGGCTTCTTCGAAGAAACCAAGCTGCCCCATGTGCGCGTTGGTGATAAGGCCGACATGCAACTGATGAGCGGCGAAGTGCTCAAGGGCCACGTGGAAAGCATCTCGCGTGGCATCTACGACCGCGACAACCCGGAGAGCCGAGAGCTGATTGCCGATGTGAACCCGACGTTTAACTGGGTACGTTTGGCGCAGCGAGTACCGGTGCGGATTCACATCGATGAAGTGCCGGAGGGTGTGCTGTTGGCGGCGGGGATCACTTGTACGGTGGTGGTCAAACAAGGTGATGGGGCATAACCCATTCCCCTGTAGGAGCGAGCCTGCTCGCGAAAAACCTGAGAGCGACGCGTGCTTTCTGAACGCCTGCGTTATCGTTGACGTCCATCGCGAGCAGGCTCGCTCCTACAGTTGATCAGCAAAACGTCTCCTGCAAATGCCGCCAAAGGATCTTGCCTTCCACCTTCTCGAACACCACGGTCGAGCGACGATCCGAGTGTAGTCCGGTCGCATCGGTCTGCTGTTCGCGGTAACTCACGGTCGCGCCACCGTCGTGCAACGCAATACCACGCAACTCACTGAGCTCGATGCGGAACCCGAGCTTCTTGCCGCCCGCCAGCGAGAACAATTCGTTCAGCGCGTCAAAGTCCAGCACCCGGCCGAGCGGCGAGACCATGGAGAACTGCGGCGAAAAACGTGTCAGCAGTTTTTCGAGTTCACACGCGTCACGTTCTTCGGCCAGCCATTGTTCGATGGCCACGTGGGCCTGGATCACTTCTTCGAAGTATTCGGTGTAGTCGGTCATGTTGATACCTGAGTTCTGGGGTGTTTGTTCCGGCGCCATCGCGAGCAAGCTCGCTCCCACAGGGGGCATCTGGGTGGCATAGATGGCATTCATACCCACAATCCCTGTGGGAGCGAGCTTGCTCGCGATAGGGGCACCGTGGTCTCAGAGCTGCCCACGCAGCCCGAACCGCTTCATCAGCCCGGACTCGAGCCAACCCTTGGGCAACAAACCCGCCAGCAGCGGCAACGCGCGGCTGCCATTGCCCAGGCGAATCAGTCGCGGTGGCTTGTCCTGCTGCACAGCCTTGAGCAAACCGACGGCAAATTCACTGGCCGGGGTCGGGTTGTCCTGAGAGGCTTTGGCCCGGGCGCGTATGCCTTCGCGCAGCGGAAACCATGGCGACTGTTCGCTGATCAGTTGCTCGGCTTCGTGCCCGGCATTCCTGGCGAAACTGGAAGCGATGGCTCCCGGCTGGACTTCCATGACCCGCACACCGAACGGCGCCAGTTCCATGCGCAAGGCATCGCTCAAGGCATGCACGGCGGCTTTCGAGGCACAGTAGGCCCCGGCGAATGGCGTGACCAACACACCCGAAACGCTGCCGATATTCACAACCAATCCTTTGGTCCGGCGCAGCACGGGAAACATCGCGCGAGTGACGCCGACGACGGCGAACACATTGGTTTCGAACTGGCGCTGCATGGCTGGTACGCCACCATCGAGCAGCGGTCCCATGGCGCCATAACCTGCGTTGTTGATCAGCACGTCGAGACCACCGCGCTCCTGGTTGATGCGCTCGCTCAACTGCTCAAGGGCAACACCGTCGTTTACGTCCAGTTGCACAGCGGTAAATCCGGCAGCGTTCAGCATGGCAACATCTTCGGTCTTGCGCGCACTGGCCCAGACTTCATAGCCGGCGACTTTGAACGCGTCGGCAAGGGCGCGGCCAATGCCGCTGGAGCAACCGGTAATCAACGCAACGGGCATGGCGCATTCCTTGTGCAAAAGAGGGGGGGTGGGATCAGTCGGAAAAACTACCCTGCAATCGCTCGGCGCGAAACTCCAGGGTTTCCGGACGGTAGCCAGGACGCAGTGGCGGCAGCGGCAAACAGTCTTTCCAGTTGCCACCGGCATGCAATTCACCAGGACCACGATAGCGCGGGGCGGTGTATTGATTGTCGGCCAGGTTCACCGTATCGCCCGGTGCATAAGCCGCGACCCGCCAGCGCAACTCAGTGAGCGGCACGTCATTGCCGTTGTTCAGGGTCAATTGCAATGGGCGGTCGGCGGGGCACTGCTGCGGTGCGTAACTGATGCGCAACTCCAGGCGTTGCAGTTGCTTGAGTTCGTGGTGGTCCATCCAGATGACCCAGGTGGCGACGATGCCCAGCCCCACGGCGGCGGCCACGGAAACGGGCAAGGCCTTGGCCGGATAGCGCAGCAACAGGATCAGCCAGGTGATGACCAGCAGGACGCCGATGAACATGACGTGAAATCTCGGGAATAGAGAGGGTCATCCTACCTAAGCGCAGGTGGGGTTGGCGATGGGCGATTCGGTGGTGTGCCGACTGGCCCATCGCGAGCAAGCTCGCTCCCACAGTGTACCGAGCCGAACACAAAATCCGTGATCAACCCAACACCCTGTGGGAGCGAGCTTGCTCGCGATGGGGCCAGGCAAGGCACTACAAAAACTCAGTACAAAAAAAGCCCCCGCCCAGCCTGCTGCGGATAGGGAACGCAGCAGGCTGGACGGGGGCTTCTGTTTTACTGAACGTTACTGCGCGATGGTTTTCACCGACACGCCACGCTCAACCGGGGTCGAGCGCCCGTAGATATCTTCAAACCGCTCGATATCGTCTTCGCCCAGGTAGCTGCCCGATTGAACTTCGATGATCTCCAACGGAATCTTGCCCGGGTTGCGCAAACGGTGAACCGAAGCGATCGGAATGTAGGTCGACTGGTTCTCGGTCAGCAGGAACACGTTCTCGTCACAGGTCACCTCGGCGGTGCCGCTGACCACGATCCAGTGCTCGGCGCGGTGGTGGTGCATCTGCAGCGACAGGCAAGCCCCCGGTTTGACCGAGATGTGCTTGACCTGGAAGCGGCCGCCCATGTCCACCGAGTCGTAGGAGCCCCACGGACGGTAGACCTCGCAGTGGTTCTGGGTTTCGCTGCGGCCCTGTTCGTTGAGGGTGTTGACCATCTGCTTCACGCCTTGGACCTTGTCCTTGTGGGCGATCATCATGGCGTCCTTGGTTTCGACCACGACGATGTTTTCCAGGCCGATCACCGACACCAGTTTGCCGTTGCCGTGGATCATGCAGTTTTTGCTGTCCTGGATTACCACGTCGCCTTTGGTGACGTTGCCGTTGGCGTCTTTTGCATTGACTTCCCACAGCGACGACCAGCAGCCGACATCGCTCCAGCCCGCGGTCAGCGGCACGACGCAGGCACGTTGGGTTTTTTCCATCACCGAGTAGTCGATGGAATTGTCCGGGCAGCACGCGAAGGTGGCTTCGTCGAAGGTGATGGTGTCGGCATCCTGGTGGCTGCGCTCCAGGGTCAGCACGCAGGTGTCGTAGATGTCCGGATCGTGCTTCTTCAGCTCTTCAAGGAAGCGGCTGGCGCGGAACAGGAACATGCCGCTGTTCCAGAAGTAACCGCCGGACTGGACGAACTCGGTGGCGCGCTTCACGTCAGGCTTTTCGACGAAGTGCGAGACGCGGCTGACGCCTTCAGGCAGCAGCGAGTCGTTGGTCGACTTGATGTAGCCATAACCGGTTTCCGGCTTGGTGGCCGGCACGCCGAACAGCACCATTTCACCGTTTTCTGCGGCGACGGTGGCCAGGGCCAGGGCGCGTTGCAGGGCTTTCTGGTCTTCCAGCACGTGGTCCGCCGGCAGCACCAGCATCAGCTCGTCGCGACCTTCATTGACCAGCATCAACGCGGTCAGGGCCACGGCCGGCGCGGTGTTGCGACCGAACGGTTCCATCAGGATGCGCTGGGTTTCCAGCTTGCGCGCGGCCAACTGCTCGTTGACGATGAAGCGGTGGTCCTTGTTGCAGACCACGATTGGCGAATCCATGCCTTCGAACACCAGGCGTTCCAGGGTTTGCTGGAACAGGGTGTGTTCGCCGGTCAGGGCCAGGAACTGCTTGGGGAATTGCTTACGGGAAAGCGGCCAAAGACGTGAGCCACTACCACCTGACAAGATCACCGGAATCATGTTTTTACTCCTTGAAAATCGATTGGTTAGAGCTACTGCGTTCTGTCGTTTCACTCTTGTTTTTGTTCCGTGTCCGGATTGACGCCTCGGTCCTTGTGGGAGCTGGCTTGCCTGCGATGGCGGTCTCAAGGGCCTCATCGCGGGCAAGCCCGCTCCCACAGGGATTGGGTCAAGCCAGACGAATGTATTAGCGCGTCGACACCGGGCGTTTCACCCAGACCGGCGACAGGCTGCTGCCGCTGCCAGTGACGTACAGCACTGCGGCTTCACCGCGTTCCAGGGCGACCGGTTTTACGTCGCCGACTTTGGTGGTGCCGTCGTACAAGGCCAGGCTGACCTTGACCGGGTTGATTTCACGCTCGCCGCGGCCCTTGGGCGCAACGTTCGGGACCACGTCGGTCTTACCGTCGGCGGTCTTCAAGGTCAGCGCCTTGTCGCTGAGGTTTTGCACGCGTACCAGGGACTTCTGTTTGTTCTTGAACGGCGGCTCTTCGATCAGTTGCGGGGCGCCGCTGGCGTTGTTGACCAGGGTGTAATAGTGGTCGCCGGCCAGTTTCACCGGCAGGGTCTGGCTGCCAACCTTGGCGCTGTAGTCGCCGCCCGGCATGAAGCTGAAGTCAGTGCTGGACAGTGGCGCGACGTCGCTCAGGTTGGTGCTGCCGACGGTGGCGCTGACTTCGGCGTTGCCGGCGTTGTAGATACGCACGAAGGTCGAGCCTTTCGGTGCGGTCGGGCCGTACAGGGCGGCGTCGCCTGCGGCGAAAGCCTGTACCGACAGCACGCTGAGGCCGGCAACCAGGGCAAAGCTTTTAGCGAGACGACGAGGAGTTGTAGTGAAAGTCATGGTGTACCTCTCTTTCAGTTTTGCGCCCGGTCGGGCGTCTCGGATTTAGTGTTTGCAGCTACGTTTTGTTGGCGGGCGCCGGCTTGTTTAAGCTCTGCGACCCACTGCGGGTCGGCGTCGCCGATTTCGTTGTTCACGGGCAGATATCGTTCAGGGAACTCCCAGATCAGCACCTGTGGCGGGCTGTTCTTGAAGGCGTCGCTCTTGAGGTAGCTGAGCATCGGCAGAATCGGGCCGTGGCCGTCTTCGGCGTAATTGACCACGTCGCTGTTCAGCGCTTGCTTGAGCGCCCCGACGAAGTTCCAGTTGGGGTTGGCGCTGTAGCTGGTGCCGATCAGGGCCACCGGCACTTCGGTGTTGGCGAACAGCGCGTCGTCACCGGCGGATTGATCTTCAGCCACGACCGTATTGCGCTTCTGCAATTGCTCCTGTTTAGGCATCAGGTTTTCGAACAGCGGGTCCAGTGGCAGGAACAGACGCAGGTCGCCCTTGTGCGTAATGGTTTCGGCAGGTTCAGTGACGAAACGCTGGGGCTCGCCGCTTAGCGGGTACTTGTCGGCAATGGTCCTGGCCAGACGATTGGCGGCGATCTCGGCACCTTGCGGCGTCCAGTGGGTGTCGGTGCGCAGGAACACTTGCTGGCCATTCTGCTTGGCCTGTTGCAGCGGGCCGAGCAGGTCAGGGGCCGGAATACGGTCGGCGGCCAGGCGCTGGTGGAAGTCCTTGTAGAGGTTGGCGTGGATGCTCGCCGGCTTCACTTCACCGAGGTGTTCCGGGTACAGGCGCACCTTGGCCGGCACCACCGCCATCACCAGTTGCACGCCTTTTTCCTTCAAGGTCTGGCGTACGCCTTCGACCAGCGCGTAGTTGCCTTGCAGGTTCAGCTCTTCGTTGACTACCGGGTGGAATTCTTCATCGCTGTACAACCACTGGTCGCGACCGAGCACCACGCCCGGACGACCTTCGTTGAACAGTTTGAAATCCAGCGCGGCCCAGAGGTTGGTGCCCAGGCGCTTGATCGGGAACTCGTCGTCGTAGTGCGTTTCCACGGCTTTGCTCCAGCGGCCGTTGAGCACAGTCGCATCGGCGTTGGTGCTGAAGCCGAAGAAGCTGCGCACCGACCACAGACCGAGCACCAGCAAGGTCACCAGGAACAGCGCGATGTAGAAGATGCGTAATGAGCGGGTCATGGTCAGATCCCTCAGAACTGGAAGTAAAGGAACGGCGAGAAGCTCTGCGCCGAGAGTTTGAGAATCGAGGCAATGAACAGCAGCAGCACCAGCGCACGCATCACGTAACGCGACCAGTCAGCGGTCCAGTAGGCCGGTTGCACCTGGGCTTCGACGCCGACGGTGTAGCCTGGCTGGTGGATGCTCGCCGGGTTATCCCCTGGCACGGCCTTGATCGTTCCCGGTGTCGCAGCGGCCGGGCCGTCGGTGTCGAAGCTCACGGCAGGCTTGGTCTTGACCGGAGGCTGGTTGGTGTAGAAATCGCGCAGGCCGAAGAACGCCAGGGTCACGTAGGCCACGATCAGGGTCGCCACTTGCAGACCGGTGAGGCTGGCCTGGTTGAGTTCCGACAGCGACCAGTCGCCGAAGCTGAACATCGCACCGTACATGCGCCCGGCGACGTGCAGGTTTTCCGCGCGGAAGATCACCCAGCCCATCACCACCAGCAGGAAGGTCAGTGCCCAGCGGATCGGGTTGAAACTGCGTGGCGAGGTGTTCAGGCCGATGGCTTTTTCAATCGCCAGCCACATGCCGTGCCACGCACCCCAGACGATGTAGGTGATGTTCGCGCCGTGCCACAGACCACCAAGCAGCATGGTCAGGAACAGGTTGCGATAGGTCATCAGCGTGCCTTTGCGGTTACCGCCGAGGGTGATGTACAGGTAGTCACGCAGCCAGGTCGACAGGCTGATGTGCCAGCGCCGCCAGAACTCGGTGATCGACTGGCTGATGTACGGCTGCTTGAAGTTTTCCATGAAGCGGAAACCCATCATCAAGCCCAGGCCGATGGCCATGTCGCTGTAACCGGAGAAGTCGAAATACAACTGCGCGGTATACGCCAGGGCGCCGAGCCAGGCATCGCCCGTGCTCGGGTTTTGCAGGGCAAAGCAGTGGTCGGCCACCACCGCCAGGGTGTCGGCGATGAAGACTTTCTTGATGAAACCCTGCATGAACCGCGTGCAGCCCTCGGAGAACTTGTCGAGGGTGTGGGTGCGGTTGTTGAACTGGTCGGCCAGGTCACGGAAACGCAACACGGGGCCCGCGATCAAGTGCGGGAAGATCGCCACGAACGCTGCGAAGTCGATCAGGTTGCGGGTCGCCGGGGTGTCGCCACGGTAGACGTCAATGATGTAGCTGATGGACTCGAAGACGTAGAACGAGATCCCGATCGGCAGCAGCACGTGGGTCAGGATGAAGGGTTCCAGGCCCACCGACGTCATCATTGCGTTGATGCTGTCGACGCCGAAGTTGGCGTACTTGAAGTAGCCGAGGATGCACAGGTCGACAGCCACGCCGAGCAGCAGCCAGCGCTGCGCCGGTTTGGTCCTGACCCCGGCGGCACCGACTTTCAGGCCGATCCAGTAGTTCCACAGCGTAACGCCGGCGAACAGCGCGAGGAAGTCCACACGCCACCAGGCGTAGAACACGTAACTGGCAATCAGCAGCAGCAAATTGCGATAGCGTTGCCCGCTCAGATAGTACAAGCCGAGGAAGATCGGCAAGAATAAAAACAGGAACACGTTGGACGAAAAAACCATCCCGATCTCTCCTTGTTTGAACCAACAGTCAAGGGCCAACGGCCCCCCCAAACCCCCCACGGAAATCCGGGGGGCTAACTCACAAAACTCACTTTCGACACCGACCCTGTGGGAGCGAGCTTGCTCGCGATGAGGGAGTGTCAGTCGACATCGATGTTGAATGTCAGACCGCTATCGCGAGCAAGCTCGCTCCCACAGGTTTTGTGTCTGTCTTCAAGAACCCTTGCTGCCCTTTTCATTGGCCGGGTCGTAGACCTTGGTCAGGTCACCGCCGAGGCGGAAGGTCTTGAACGGTTGCATCTTGTGCTTCTTCGCCAGCACCTCGGGCGAGCAGGTGTAGAGCGAGCAGAACGGTTCGAGCCAGGCGAATTTCGAGTCGACCTTCAAGTCGGTCATGTCCTGTTCCTTGCCGTTCTTTTCCTCGAACTCATCCGGGTCATTCACCCCGGCGAGCACGCGATCACCCAGGCGTTTCAATGCGCCGTTGTTTTCCTGGCGCAAATCCACACCGTTGACCTGGGCGAAACTGGCGATCATCGCCAGCGGCGGCAGGGCGTAGTTGTGGTAGGCCAGGGCCCGTTGCTGACGCTTGAGTTCGTTGGGCAGGTAGCCGTCGGCGTCGACCTGGTTGGCGCCGACCTTGTATTCCTTCACTGCCCAGTCGAACAGGTCGCGACGGTTGGTGGCGACGGACGTGGCCATCACCGACCAGGCGGCCCAGTACGAGTGGTTGTTGGTCTGGTCGAGCGGCAGGTTGTCCCAGTCGCTGACTACCTGGTCGGCCATCTTGCTGAACCAGGCTTCGATCAGCTGCGACTCTTGCTGATGGTTGGCCAGCGGACGGGAGTCGGAGAATTTCAGGCGAATGTACGACGACGCCATGCTGCCCAACGCCCATTTGCGCATGGACTTGCCGGTGTGGTTGAAGTCCTTGGACATCAGCGCATCGGCCTTGGCCCAGGCGGTCAACCAGGTCAGCGTGCACTCCAGTTGTTCCGGGCGGCCGTCACGCATGAACTGCATCACGCGCTTACTGATGCCTCGCTCGATCTTGGTGATGTCGGCGGTGCTTTCGCGGAAGGCTTTTTCCGACTGCTCGTTCAGGGTCGCGCGGGCCTTGTCCGAACCTTCGTATTTGCTGCGAAATTGCAGCGAGCCGGTGTACGGCGTCGGCATCGCATCGCAGCCTTCGCTCTTGTCGCCGGTTTTGATTTTTTCAATCGGCGCGAAGTATCCCTGCGGCGGGCGCAGTGGCGCCGCAGCCTGCGCTGCACCGGCGAACATCGCCAGGCTTAACAGGGTGGGTGCCAACAATTTTGAAAGTATCGGATTTCGCATAGCAGACCTCATTGCCCGACCGAAGCAGTACGCTGTTCGGCGCTCGGGAATACGTTGCGTTTGCAGATTTTCGCTTCGACTTTCTGTGGCGTGGTGGCGTTTTCAGGCCCCTGGATTTCGACGGCCAGCAGATTCTGCGTGGCCCAGTCTTCGTCCGTGCGCAACTCGAAGGCGAAACGCCCGTCGGTATCGGAGGTTTCCGGTTTTTCGATCTTGATGTCCTCGTGGCGTCCGTTCATGTACCAGAGGGTGGCTTGCAGGGTTTTCACCGAGGTGTCGGCGAAGCGGATGTCGACCTGGTGACTGCCGTTTTGCAGGTTCAGGTTTTTGCTGTTGACCATCAGTTCATTCTTGCCCGGCTTCAGGGTGGTGCTGCCGGACATCTGTGCATCCTTGCCTTCGCAACCGTTGTCCAGCAGCGCCATCATCTGGCGGTAGATGGTTTCCTGGTCGAGGCGATACAGCGGCGAGAATTCCCAGATGAGAATCTTCGGCGGGTTCTTCTGGAACTCGTCGCTGCCCAGGTACTGCAGCATCGAACCTTCCAGGCCGCCGCCGGGGAACGCCACGTTGAGAATGTCGGCGCCGATGGCCTCTTCGAGGAAACCGGCGAAGTTGTAGTTCTTGCCGCTGTGGGAGGTACCGACCAGGGTGATTTCCGGATTGCCGGAATCACCGAACAGATCGCCATCGCCCGCTTCGCCCTTCGGCTCGGTGGTGAACTGATCCATGTACTGGATCGCATAGCTGGTGCCACAGAGTTGACCGGCCATGTTGTGCAATGTTCCGGTCTTGCCCATGCGTCCCGACTTTTTGGTCTCGAATTCGCGCTTGGGAATGTCGGCGAATTCAGGCAACTGTTTGACTTTCTCGGCGACGATTTTCGCCGTGCGTTGGGCACCGTACGGCGTCCAGTGCTGGTCGCCACGGAAGTAGAAATCGTGGGCGGGCAGGGTGTCGGGCAACGACTCGTTGGTCAGCGGCGAAAGGTCCGGGACGACATAGCCCATCTGCGCGAAACGACCGAGCATGGTCTTGTAGTTCTGCAGCGCCTTGTCGAAGTCGAAGCTGGCTTTCTCCGCCGGGTTGAGTTTGTTGCGGTTCACCAGGCCACGGGTCGGCTGGTACACGATGACCAGTTCTACACCTTTGCTCTTGAACGCATCGTGCAGTTGTTTCATGCGTTTGTAGCCGGCGGGCGTGGTGTCGAATTCGGTGCGCAGGTCTTCCTGGGTCCGGAACAGCCAGTCGCCCTGGGCCTGTACCAGGGTGGTGAAGTTCTGCTGATAACGGGTGGTGTAGTTCTTCGCATCGTGGGCGGCCGGGCACAGGCTGCAGCACGGTTCTGCGGTGAAGCTAGGCGCTTTGACCTCATCGGCGCGAGCACCACCGCTGGCGGCGAGAATGCCGGCGGTCAGGGCCGACAGGCTGAGTAATTTGATCAAGTGTGGGTGCATAAGATTGTCCTCAGTCCCGCATTTCGGTCTGGCGTTCGACGGGGTCGATCAGCACGGCTTTCTGCTGGCGCACCAGCAGGTCGAGAATTTCATCCTGGCGCTCGCCGAGAATCCCCGAAAAGCTGATGCCGCTGGATTTGGTCGGGGCGAGCATGGACACGCGATACAACTCGACACTCAGCGGCGAGTCGATGGATAGCGGCCCGCTACCGTTGGCCGCCAACTCACCGCCGACCACGATCAGCGACACCTGGGCGTCGAACGGGTCGAGCTTGATGTCACGGTCGGTGTTGCTCAGGTCCTTGATGTGGCCATAGACGCCGGTCAGGCCGTTGGCCATGGCGACGTTTTCGTACAGGCGAATGTTCACGCTGTTACGAATGCGGATGCCGTGGCGACGGTTGCTGACGACTTTGTTGCCCCACAGCAGGTTGTCGGCACTCTCGTAGAGGGTGATGCCGTCGGTGTGGTTCTGGTAGATCTCGTTGTGGGCGATCAGGTTGTTCACGCTGTTACGGTCGATCACCAGGCCCGACAACTTGTTGTCGTAGCTGCGGTTGTTGAAGATGAAGCTGTCGTTGACCTCACGGGAAATAATGATCCCGTGCTTCTTCTTGGTCCCGTACACCGTGTTGTCGGCAATGATCAGACCGTGGGAACGGTCGTGGGGGTCGATGCCGTAGACGATGTTGTCTTTGTAGGTGTTGCCCTTGACCACGAAGTCGCGGGTTTCATAGCAGTAGAAGCCGTACCACATGTCCGAGAACTCGGAGCCGACGATCCAGCCGGTCGGCTCACGGCGCTTGAGCACCTTGGCCATGTTCGGCGTGTACTGGGAAATACTCACGCCGTAGGATTTACTGTTGGCGTAGCCGAAACTGGCGATCTTGCTGTTGGCGATGTAGGTCTCGGTGCCGCCCCAGGACAGCAGGAACGGACGGAATTCCTTGGGCGAATTGAACGTCGCCGGGCCGTTGTCTTTCTCGCGCCAGCCAGTGATTTTTGTGTCACGCACGAACAGCTGGCCGTCGTTGACCAGGAACGAGCCGGCTTCCTGGGACAGGCGCAGTTCCTGGGTCTGCTTGTCGATTTCCAGGATGCCGTGGCGACCGACCACGATCGGCAACCTCGCCAGGAACACACCCGGCGAGGTTTCGCTGAAGTACTGCTTGGGGACCTTTTTCGCCAGGTCCTTGAGGTTCATGTAGCCGTCGTCGACGAAGATCGCCTGGGGGATGCCGTGCTGACGCACTACCCACTCGGCCATCTTGTTGTCGCCACCAATGAAGTCCTTCAGGGCGTCTTCCTGCATCATCCGGCGCAGGCTGATCTTGCCCGGTTTGCTGCGCACGATCTTCGCGGCGATAGCTTCGGCTGTGTAGCCGGAAACGTCCGGCAGTTTCGGCGTGGCCAGTTCCAGCGGCGCGGTCGGTGCGCTGCTGACGGTGTAGGTCTTGGCCTGTTGCAGTTCCTTGGCCGTGGTTGCCGGCTTCGCCGGCTCCACATTGGCGAAGCCAGTCGCACTGGCCAGCAGCATCGCGCCGGCCAGCAGGCTGATCGAGCCTTTTCGGGCTGGATGATTCATCTGGGAGACTCCCTTCGCAATGTGCATCAGAAGCGCCAGATCACGTCGATGAACGCGCGGTGCATGTACGAATCGACTTCCTTGCCGTACGCATCGCCTGGCTTGAACACGCCGCCACGAAAGCGCACCAGGGCCGAAGGCTCATCGATCGCCTGACTCATCGAAGCCGGCAACAGGCCTTGCTTGAAGTACTTGGTCACCACCAGGTCCATTTCCTGACCGAGGTCTTTCTCGCCATCGTTCAGTGGCAGGGACGTACTGGAGAGGATCGCGCCAGTCACGTCATCGGTATTGTTCTGCACAGCGTCGATGCCGTTGCTGCCGACCGGCTTGTTGCCGTCGACGCGCCAGAATTTGTGGTAGATCAGGCTGGCGTCGTATTCGTCGTTGAGCATCCACGAACCGAACAGAGTGGCGCTCTGCATGTTGTTCATTTCGCCACGGAAGGCCTCGCCGAAACGGTGCACGCGCGAGCGGGTACCGGTGTAGTTCGAGCGGTTACTTTCCAGACCGTTCTGTTCATAGTCTTCGCTGGCGCGGGCGTAGGCCGCACCGACTTGCCATTGCGGATCGAGGCGCAGGCGAACACCCAGATCGGTGGCCCAGCCATCGACATCGCCGCTGCGCTTGGCTTGTGCGGGAGCGGTGCCATCGGCGTTCAGCGGATTGACCGTGTCACGGTCGCCGCTCATGCCGGTGATGCTGCCCCAGTAGTTGACTGTGTTGGTATTGCGCCAGTTGTAGGCGTCGCTGTCGGCGGTGAGGCCGAGCCAGCTGATGTCGCCGTTTTGTTTTTTGTCCAGCGAATCGCTCGGCACGCCCGGTTGTGCGTAGTCGAGTTTGCCGTCGTCGTGGGTGTGATGACCGCGGATGCCCACCCAGTTGCCCGGTGTCCACTGGTACGCCGCATCGGCGTAAGCGTGCAGGCGATCCTTGTCCTCTGGTGCGAGCTCCTTGAGGTCGGTGCGGTACTCGCTGAAGCGTTCGGCGATACCGACGTTGGCGCGCAGCAGGGTGGTGTCGAAGGTCCAGTTAAGGGCTTCGATGTTGGTGTCGCGCCATTGGCCGTCGTCATTGCGCAGGCGCTGGCGACCGAACTTCAGGATCTCGCCGGGGTAGGGCGTGAAGCCGCTGTAGCCGACCCAGAACTCACGCATCGCCAGGTAGTTTTTCTTGGTCTCGCGATCACCATTGTCGGTGTTCTCGGCGCCATCGGATTGTTGCAGGGTGTCGGTCTCGATGATGTCGGTGGACGTCACTGCCTGACCCATGGCGTAGGCGCTCCACGCGCCGCTTTCGCCATAGACCCACGGACGCAGGTCGAGACCGACGCCGTTGACGTCGCCGCCGTCGGCGGTGCCGAGGTCACGGTCGTCTTCGGACTGGCCGGTGATTTTTACGTCCAGGCCGAAGTTCTTGGTTTCTTCAGTCATCGCAGCCAGCGTCGGGCAAGACCAGATCAGCGCGAATGTCAGGCCGATGCCGGCCTTCATGAATGGATTCAACTTCATTGGGATTCCTCGCCATCTTCTTCTTGCAGGGCATGCAGTTCCGGCGTGTTCGGGCTCAGGGCACCGCGCACGGCCTGTTCTTGTTTCAACAGGCGTTGGGCCTCGGCCAACCGGTCGGGCGGCAGTTGCGTTTGGATTGTTTGCGCAAGCTCGGTGGCTTGCGGAGTGTTCTGGGCCAAGGCCAGTTGGCTGAAGACATAGGCGTTCAGCGGATCCGGCTTGGTGCCCTTGCCTTGGGAAAACAGTTGGGCGATGGCGAAGTCGGCGCTGTTCTGGCCGTTGCGCGCAGCGGTCAACAGATGGTCGAGGGCCTTCTGCGGATAGACCTTGCCCAGGTAGCCACGGCGATAAATCTGGCCGAGGTAGTAATCGGCAGCGACTTCACGGCCGACGGCTTTCTGGAAATGCGCTTCGGCGACCTTGGCGTCGGCCGGCACCAGTTTGCCTTCGAAGTAGAGCTTGCCCAGTAACAGCTCGGCGCGGGGCTGGTCGGCGGCGCGGCCGTTGTCCAGGTACTTCATCATCTGGTCGACGTCGCCCAGTTCGGGGAAGTCGTAGAGCAGTTGCGCGAGGGTGACCCACGACGCCGGGTAGCCCGGTGCGATCGGTTCGAGCAGCGACTGTGCGGTCTTCTCGTCGGTCTTGCCCAGGGACGCATCGGCAAGCACGCGGGCGACGCTGTCGACGCGCTGCGCCGAAACGGTGCCTTGGGCATGAGCCGCTTGCATCTGCTTGATCAGCTCGGCCTGTTGCTCTGGCTTGGCCTGTTTCTGATAGACCGTGGCCAGTTCGACGTAGCAGATGTCGCTGGTGTTGAGCGCGGCCTTGCAGATTTTTTCCACGTCATCCAGATGCTGGTCGTAGGTGCCCTGGGTGCGATAGAGCAGCACCTGCGCCAGACCCGCTTCCGGCTTGCCTTCGGCGCGCCATTGGCTGATCTGCTGCTGGGCATTCACGTTGGGGAAGCTGTGCGGGTATTGCAGGTACAGCATCGCCAACGGGATCAGCGTATTGCCTTCGCCCGCCGCAGCGGCTTTTTTCAACAGGGTTTCGGCTTCGTGTTGTTCCGCTTCGGTGGAACCGGGCTTGGCTACCAGCAGACGACCGAGGCGTGCCTGGGCGCGCGGCGAAACGCTGGCCGCGGCGCGGTAAGTCGCCTCGGCCTGTTTCATCTGCGTCGGGTCACGGCTGTCGACCTGGATATCGGCCAGGCCGACCTGGGCTTCGCTGTAGCCCAGGTCTGCCAGTTGCCGGTAGTTCTGCGCGGCGGTGGCGGTATCGCCACGTTTGAGCGCTTCGTTGGCCAGGCGCTGGTCGGGCAGGCCGGCGCAGCCGCTGAGGCTGACCGCCAGGGCTAGCGAACAGAACGCAAATCCCATGTGGGAGCGAGCTTGCTCGCGATGCGGCTGGCTCGGTGCATCAGACAGACCGCGTCGATCCCATCGCGAGCAAGCTCGCTCCCACAGGGTCGGCGGCGTGTTGAGGGTTGGAGTAGTCACAGGCATGTCCTCGACTTAAAGACCGACAGCCATGGCTTTGTCGATCAGCCAGTTCAGGTTCGGGCCACGGTCGCTGTTCACTTCCACCGGGCGGCCGGCGAGGGAGCTGTCCAGGGTTTCGTCCGGCTGGATCAGCACGCGGATGTCCGAAGACAGGTCGGCGCTTTTCAGGCTGGTGCTGCTGACGATCTTGCCGGTGCGGCTCTTGTCCTCGCCGGCGATCTGGAAGCGCACTGAAGTACCCGGGCGCACGTCGCTGAACTGGCGATAGGAGAAGCGCGCTTCTACGTTGGCTTCGCTGTTACGCGGCACCAGTTGGAAGATCACGTCGCCCTTGCTGGCGTACTGGCCGTTGGCGACCATTTGCTGGGCCACGGTGCAGTCGCAAGGCGAGGTCAGGGTGCCGGTCATCTGCTTGCCGAACAGTTCTTCAACCTTGGCCGGTTGCAGTTGGTCTTCGTCCAGATGGCCCTTGAGCACGTCGAGCATGCTGGTGCTGAAGGTCGCCAGCGGTGCGCCCTTGGCGGCCACGCCGTCGGCTTTCACCAGGCTCTGCACGGTGCCGTCGCGGGGCATGGTGATGTTCACGCCCGGCACGCTGACCAGACCGGCCTGGGCGTGGCTGACGAAGTACATGCCATACACCGATTTGAAGACAAAGCCGAATGCGGCCACGCCGACAACGAAGATCCCCAGGCTGAAGGTCACGGCTTTCAGGCGTCCGAACGCGGACATGCCGTGGCCGCCGTCCTTGACCTTGCGCGCCTTGGTGAAGTTGTCGCGCTGCAGGGTCGCCAGCATTTCACCCACGCTGACGATGTCGCCAGCCAGGTGCGAAGTGATCAGGTGGCGCAGGGTCGAGATGTCCCGTGGTTCCAGGTTCTGGAACTGGCAGCCGGCGCGTCCGGTCTCGCGATCGAAAGAGCGGACCTGCAACTCGACGTCCATGGCCAGGCCGAGGTTGTCGATGACGAATTGCAGGCGGGCCTTGTACACGTCACCCATCTTCAGCGGCAATTGACCGGCGTTGAACGCCAGGCCACCGGCGGACAGGTCGATCACCCGGGCTTCGACCGGCGTCCGGTCAGGGCCGAAGAAACGCAACTTGGCCGGGATTTTCACTCGGGCGTGTTGGCGCTGGGCTTCGGATTCATGCACTACGTTGGCGTTGACGGCGGTATTCATAAAGGCGATTTCCTGGTTAATTCAATAAGGGGGCGGTCAGACCATCAACAGCAGCACGGCGACAAAAATGCTGCCGGCAGAGAAGGTCATGGTCCGAGACGACCAGGTGTTGAACCAACGTTGAAAGCTGGCGAGATCACGGGTCAGAGACGTGGGTTGGCGGGTCCAGGACTGTTGGTCGAGGCGGAAGAACACGTAGATCTTCACCAGCGCGCCGACGATCTGGTTGTAATAGAGAATCGCCGGGTAAGCCGGGCCGATCCGGTGTCCGGAGCACGACAGCAACAAGGTCAGGATGAACCGGGTGATGCCGATCCACAGCAGGTACACCAGGATGAACGCGGTGCCGTACTTGAAGCTGGCGATCAGTGCCACGGTCAGGCCCAGCAGCGAGGTCCACATCGACACGCGCTGGTCGAACAGCACCACCGAAGTGAACACGCCGAGGCGTTTGACCCCCAGGCCCAGGGCACGGGAGTTCTGCCGCAGGTTGTTGCCGTACCAGCGGAACATCAGTTTGCGGCTGGCCTTGATGAAGCTCTTTTCCGGCGGGTGTTCAACGGTGTTGATCGCCGCGTCGGGCACATAGAACGTGTCGTAGCCCAGGCGCATCAGGCTGAACCAGCTCGACTTGTCATCGCCGGTAAGGAACTTGAAGCGACCCAGGCGCCAATGTTGCAGCGAGTCGCTTTCCACGTCGGCGATGAAGTCCGGGTTGGTGACCACGGTGGCGCGGAACACCGACATGCGGCCGGTCATGGTCAGCACGCGCTTGGACAAGGCCATCGAGCACATGTTGATGTGACGCTGGGCGAAACGCAGCTTGTGCCATTCGCTCATGATGTAGCCGCCGCGCACTTCGCAGAATTCGTTGGTGGTCAGGCCACCGACGTTGCCGAACATCTGGAACCACGGCACGGTCTTGAGCACCACGCCTTCGGCCAGCACGGTGTCGCCATCGATCACCGCGACCACGGCGCGATCATCCGGCAGGTGCCGGGAGATGGCGCGGAAGCCGTAGGCCAGGCCATCGCGTTTGCCGGTGCCGGGAATGCGCACGAAGTCGAGCTTGACCCGGGACGGCGGGTTCATCCGTTTCCACAGGCTTTTGACCAGCAGCTCATCGGACATTTCCACGATGGAGCAGACCACGGTGGTCGGCAGACCGCAGTCGATGGCTTCGCGGATCACCGAGCTGTAGACCTGCGCGGTGGTCAGGGCGTCGATGCGGAAACTGGTGACCATCAGGAACACGTGGGACGGGTCAGCCGCTTTGCCCAGCTTGCGCACTTTGCGCCGCAGGTGCGGGTAGACGATGTACAGAAAAATCATGCCGCGCACAAAGTGGGTGGCACCCATCGAATAGCGCCAGATACCCACGGCGCCAATCAGGAAAATAAAGTCCTTCGACTCGGAGTCGAACGTGGACACGGGCAACGCCATGGCGAGGCCCATCAGTAAACTCAGGTAGAACAGCCAACCGGCGGCCTGGAGTAGGCCGTGTTTTAGCCTGTGCATAATCGGAATCCTAAAGTCAGTTGCAAGCCCCAAGCTTCAAGCCCCAAGCGAGGAGCTTTGAACTTGCGGCTTGGAGCTTGAAGCTTGCGGCTGCTTTACCAGCAGATACCTTCAGTCCGGCCAGTCACGCTGGTGGCCTTGGACATGAAACCGACCAGGTCGATCACTTGCTTGCCGTGTGGAACTTCCTGCACCAGCGCGCGGAACTTCTCGTCGCGGTTGCCGAGGATGATCACGTCGGAGTTGTTGATCACCGCGTCGAAGTCGGAGTTGAGCAAGGACGAGACGTGAGGGATCTTCGACTCGATGTAGTCCTTGTTCGCACCGTGAACGCGGGCGTACTCGACGTTGCTGTCGTAGATGCTCAGGTCATAGCCCTTGCCGATCAGCATTTCCGCCAGGTCGACCAGCGGACTTTCGCGCAGGTCGTCGGTGCCGGCCTTGAAGCTCAAGCCCAGCAGGGCGACTTTGCGTTTGTCGTGGCTGGAAACGATGTCGAAAGCGTTCTGCACCTGGGATTCGTTGCTGCGCATCAGCGAGTTGAGCAACGGGGCTTCCACGTCCAGGGAACCGGCGCGGTAGGTCAGGGCACGCACGTCTTTTGGCAGGCACGAGCCGCCGAAGGCGAAGCCTGGGCGCATGTAGTACTGGGACAGGTTGAGGGTCTTGTCCTGGCAGACCACGTCCATCACTTCACGACCGTCGACGCCGACCGCCTTGGCGATGTTGCCGATTTCGTTGGCGAAGGTGACCTTGGTGGCGTGCCACACGTTGCAGGTGTACTTGATCATCTCGGCGACCGCGATGTCCTTGCGGATGATCGGTGCGTCGAGCTCTTCATACAGCGATTGCAGAACGTCGCCGGACGCCTTGTCGAATTCACCGATGACGGTCATTGGCGGCTGGTCGTAGTCGGCGATGGCGGTGCTTTCGCGCAGGAACTCAGGGTTCACGGCCACGCCGAAATCAACACCGGCCTTCTTGCCGGAGCAGTCTTCGAGAATCGGGATGACCACATTGGCCACGGTACCCGGCAGTACGGTGCTGCGCACCACGATGGTGTGGCGGGTGGTCTTGTCACGCAGGACAAAACCGATTTCGCGGCACACTGCCTCGATGTAGTTCAGTTCCAGATCGCCGTTCTTCTTGCTCGGCGTGCCCACGCAGATCATCGACAGGTCGGTGTCGCGAATCGCCTCGGCGAAGTTGGTGGTGCCACGCAGACGACCTGTCTGGATGCCCTGGGCCAGAAGTTCACCCAGGCCTGGTTCAACGATCGGCGATTTGCCGGCATTGATCATATCGATCTTGTCTTTGGCCACATCGACGCCAACGACGTCATGGCCCCGTGCAGACAGGCAACCGGCACATACTGCGCCGACGTAACCCAAACCAAAAATGCTGATGCGCATCGCAATTACCTCTCTGTTATCAAGCCTGTAAACATCAAGCCATTAAATGGCCGGAGTTAATGGTATTCAGCGTGTTTTAGTGCACTCGCAAGTGTGCCTTACAGGCACGACAATGCCCTGTGCTGGCATATAAGTTACGAGTGTCTAAATAAATGCACTCAAGGGGTGCGCAACTAGGCCTTGTTGTTATGATTTGCCCTGTTATGCAGCCGATCCTCCTGTCGGAAGGATGCAGGTGCAACGGCCTTGCACGCCTGATGTCAGGCCGAAAGCCCGTGGATCAAGCGGTTGGGTGCTCGGGTGAGCACGTTTATAGGGGCGCTGTCGTGGCCTTGTAGGGGATAGTCATACCGCGTTATCTCCTGTCCGATTGCTGTTGTCCAAATCGGTGATTAGTCAGCGCAAGTTAATATTACAACTTCGCTACACGAATCGCTTATCTGCGTAAGTTATCTCGTACACGCTCGGCGAGAATCGTTACCGGTGGTATGAGCGGCTCGTTTGGACATAGTTCCAGCCCACTCATCGCGAAATCTGAAATTTCTTGAAATATTGAGAAAGATGGCACTGCTCTCAAATTGATAGCACTTGCCGTTTCGCCCTTTATATATAGGCGGCTCAACAGAGGGGATATTTTTTTGCCACTACTGTTAAAAAAAGTCAGTGCCACTACGCAAAAAAATGATTGAAGTCGAGTGAAACTAAAGTTAGAAAATCAGCTGGTGTTTTTATGGCGCCAAAAAAATGGCGAAATGGCAGGGAAGTCTGAAGTGAATCAAGGGTCGGCGCACGAGGGTTTGTGGAGGTCGTGCACCGACCGGATGCATCACTCTGGTGCGTGATCGCGTAGAAACACCAGATTGTCCGGCTTGGACTGTTCGGCGCTGTAGCGATAGCCTTGAACGTCGAACTGCTTGAGGGTGGCCGGGTCGTTAATGCGTTCTTCGATGACGAAGCGACTCATCAAGCCACGGGCCTTTTTCGCGTAGAAGCTGATGATCTTGTACTGGCCGTTCTTCAGGTCCTTGAATTCGGTATTGATGATGCGCGCGTTCAAGGCGTTGCGTTTGACGGCCGAGAAGTACTCGTTGGACGCCAGGTTGAGCAGCACGTCATCGCCTTGATCGACCAGGGCTTCGTTCAGCCACTCGCTGATGCGCGTGCCCCAGAAGGCATACAAATCCTTGCCCCGAGCGTTGGCCAGTTTGGTGCCCATTTCCAGGCGATAGGGTTGCATCAGGTCCAGCGGACGCAGCAGGCCATAGAGGCCAGAGAGCATGCGCAGGTGTTTTTGGGCGTAATCGAAATCGGCTTCGCTGAGGGTTTGCGCATTCATGCCGGTGTACACATCGCCCTTGAAGGCCAGCAGCGCCTGCTTGGCGTTTTCCGGGGTGAACGCGGGCGTCCAGCTGCCGAAACGCGCGGCGTTGAGCCCGCCGATCTTGTCGGACACGTGCATCAATTCGCTGATTTGCGCGGGCGTCAGCTCGCGCAATTGCAGGATCAACTCCTGGGAGTGGTCGAGGTACTGCGGCTGAGTGAAGCGCTGGGTCGCCGGCGGTGTTTCATAGTCGAGGGTCTTGGCGGGTGAAATCACCATCAGCATGAAGTCGTCTCCTTTAATCGTGGCGGCGATTCTAGGGGGTTGTCCTCGTTGACTCCAGCTATCGCGTCCATAGGTGATGACTGGTGGCAGAGCACAAAACCTGTGGGAGCGAGCTTGCTCGCGATGACGGTGTGTCAGCTGACATCATTGTTGAATGTCAGATCGCTATCGCGAGCAAGCTCGCTCCCACAGTGGTTCAGTGTTGCTGCAGGAGGTGTGTGTGGATCAGCTATAGTGCCGCGCGGGTTTTGTTATGGAGACATCCCATTGCGTATCGCTTTTCTCATTTCGATCTGGCTACTGAGCTTCGGCGCCATTGCGGCTCCGGGCGATGTGGCGACGCTCGATCGCAGCACCTGGCCGGAGAAACTCGGCAACCCGACACTGTTCGACGTGGCGTCCAGGGCCGAGATCCTCATGTTTTCCAGTGTCCTGTTGGCCAGCGAGTCGCTGGATGAACCCACCCTGGCCCAGCGCCTGGGCCTGCGCACGATCAATCTGGAGTCGGTCGACCGGGTTCGTCAGCGCATGTGGCAACGGCTGCTGGCCAACTACAACTTCGCCCAACAGAGTTGCGACCAGGATGCCTCCTTCTGTTTTCTGGTCGAAGACATGCCCACCTTGCGCGAGCAGGCTGCCAAATTCCAGGTCGGCGCAGACAGCTATTACATCAAGTGGGCCGAGCCGAGCCGTGTGTTCCACACCCAGTACCTGGACGAACAGTTGCGCAAGGCCGCTTTGTTCCCGCAAACCAGCAGCGAAGTCGATCATTTTGGCGACTATGAGCGCAGCGGCGACGGGATGCATGACCGGCTGTTTCTGCTGACCTTCGACAGCGCGGCCAACGCCGCACCGGATAACACCGCCTGGGTCGCCGAGTACCTGCGCAAGTCGAACATGAGCGGGACGTTCTTCGTCCTCGGCAAGGACATCCAGGCCCGCTTGGCCGAAGCTTCGGTGAGTAACCTGCAAGCGACCTACTCGAGCCAGTGCATCGGCGTACAAGGCTGGGAGTTCCGTTCCCACAGCCACTGGCAGGACTGGCAGGACTCGGTGCGCCGCAGCGCCGAACTGGTCAAGAGCAAGCTGCCGGAGAACTACGTGCCCCTGTTCCGTCCGCCCGACGGTCAGCGCCGTTCCGATGCCGAAGGTTTCTTCAAGACTCAAGGGTTGCAGGTAGCGTTGTGGGACATCGACGCCCAGGACGGTGCCGGCAAACTCAAGGGCAACCCGAGTGCGCAACGGGTGCTGACCCTGATGCTGCTGTGGCGGCACGGAGTGATCAATTTCAATGTGAAACAGGATGCAGTGAAAACGGCGTTGCCGTGGCTGGTCACGCAAACGGCGCCTGTCGGGATCGGCTGGGAGGATTGCCAGGATGCGTTTCGCTGAAAATGACAAAACCCCGTAAACATTGGGTTTTTGGCAATTTTGGAAGGGGATTCGTTGCAGGTGGACTTCCGACTTTAAACGGGTGATGGCAGTCCGCCAAGTGCTATTGGTCAATCTGCAAAATAAACTTCAAAAAAGCGTCAAAGTACTTTTTTCTGTCACACGTTTTGGAGTATTACGAAGACAGACCGCCGAAACCTGCAACACAGGTGGCGTCTTCCAAGACCCCGCATGTATGCAGAACACTTGAGTCCCCGCAGGTGTATTCGGCAGTCACTTCGAGGCGCAGCACCGTCAAGGTATTGCGTCGAATGGCTCCCACAAAGGTGACCGAGTATGGATGATCACGGACGTAGCTCTTCTTCCAACCAGCCAATCCTTTATGTACTCGATACCAACGTATTGATTCACGATCCAAACGCGCTGCTTAACTTCGAAGAACACCACGTCGCGATCCCGATGACCGTGCTTGAAGAGCTCGACAAGCTCAAGAGCGGGCATCACAGCGTAGCCGCCGAATGCCGCCAGGCCATCCGCCTGATCGACAAGACTCTGGGCGATGCCTCACCCGAGGACGTCGAGCAGGGTGTGCCGATCCAGCGTGGCAAAAGCGGACCCAAGGGTTTGCTGTCAATTCTGATGAGCAAGCATGCCGAGCCGAACCTGATTCTGCCCGAGCACCTGAACGACAACAAAATCATCAATCAACTGATCGACCTGCACGCGCGCGATCCGAAGAAGCCCGTGGTGCTGGTCACCAAAGACATCAACATGCGCCTCAAGGCGCGCGCCTGCGGGATCGCGGCCGAGGACTACAGCACCGACCAACTGGTCGACGACGTGTCCTTGCTGCCCAATGGCTACCACAACATGACCGGCTCTTTCTGGGACCGCGTGAGCAAGGTCGAGACCCGTCAGGACCACGGCCGCACCTGGCATCAGGTGCAATTGATCGACAACCTGCCGGCGGTGCACATCAACGAATTCATCATTGATGAACAGGGCTTTGTCGGCTGGATCAAGGAGATTGAAGAGGACCGCTTGCTGATCCTCGACCTGCACCAGGAACCGCTGCTGCACCAGGAAGCCTGGGGCCTCAAGCCGCGTGATATCTATCAGAGCCTGGCGTTGTACGCCTTGCTCGATCCGGATATCCACCTGGTCAACCTGTCGGGTGCCGCTGGCTCGGGTAAAACCATCCTGGCGCTGGCCGCTGCGATCGAGCAGACCATGGTCAGCAAACGTTATCGCCGCATCATCGCTACCCGTAGCGTGCAGGGCCTGGATCAGGAAATCGGCTTCCTGCCCGGTACCGAGGCGGAAAAAATGGAGCCGTGGCTGGGCGCCATCACCGACAACCTCGAAGCCTTGCACATGGATGACGAAAGTACCCATGGCAGCGTCGACTACATCCTCAGCAAAGTGCCGTTGCAGTTCAAATCCCTCAACTACATCCGGGGCCGCAGCTTCCAGCAGAGCCTGATTCTGATCGACGAATGCCAGAACCTCACGCCGCACCAGATGAAAACCATCATCACCCGTGCCGGTGCCGGTTCCAAAGTGGTGTGCCTGGGCAACCTGGCACAGATCGACACCCCTTACCTGTCCGCGACCAGCTCCGGGCTGACCTACCTCACTGAACGCTTCAAGGACTTCCCGAACGGGGTGCACATCACCCTGCAAGGGGTACCACGTTCGATCCTGGCCGAATACGCCGAATCGCATCTGTAACAGTCCACCGGAACCGGGCGGCCGCAAGGTCGCCCGGTTTTTTGTACGCGAGGTAAAGGCTGTGCCTCAGGGCAGACCCAATACCGATGAATGTGTTTCTGCAAAGCCTGGGGCGAAAGCAGTCTTGTTTACAGAGGTTGCGAAAAATAGCCCTTGAGGGTTTCCGTAAGAATTGATTGAGCGTTCAATACCTCTTGGGTCGGCTCAGGCTGTGAGCTACTAAACTTTTTTCGCGCCCAACTGAAAAAGAACGGGCCATCAATAATATGTTCATTGTGTTCCGACAAATATAACTTGGTCACGGAGGCATACCTGGGGAAAACGTGAAAATGCAGTTCATGATTGAGTTCGGAAATACGCATTATGTATATTTTTTCAGGAGAAAATATAGTGTTTAAGGCTCGCTCCGTAAATGCTAGCCCATTCATCAGCTCAGCACTTTCCTCTGCGCTTAGTTCTGCAAGTCTTATTATGTCCCGCTTAAGAGAAATAATCATGTAGCCAGGGATGTCACAGTCCCGGCAATGAGAGATCATGATGTGTTTTCCTGAGTAAATTGTCCGTGCTGACATGACTAACCTTCCGTGTGCCAACCATGGTTAGCGTGTAGGGCCCGCGCCGTTGAGCTCCTTCCGGAGGTCGGCAGAAAAGTGAGCGTGTTCATGATTTCTTCAGGAGATCCTGGCTGATGACTGCCGGAAACTGCGCCGGGAGCAATAGCGTAGACTGGGATATTGGATTTACTGAGTACGCGTGCCAAAGACCTTTTGTGATACCACTGACTTGAGTTTGTAGGATCGTGAACTTTGTTGGTCAGTTTTTCTCGAATTAACAACTCGGTCAATCATTCAGTTGTAGAAAGTTTCACAGCAGGTTATTGGTGCGGACTTGCGGAGAATTCTTACGTCGAAATTTGTTATAGAGTAATCAGTAAGTTATCAACTGGTGAACAAGGTTGAGTCGTTCGACGATGTGAAAAAAAGCGCATTTCCAGTAGGGTTTTGTTACATGTATTTTTGTTGTTTGGCAGTGTTTGTAAGCTTAATAAGGAATCGCATTTGTAACAGTCCACCGGAACCGGGCGGCCGCAAGGTCGCCCGGTTTTTTATGCCCAACACAAATCCAAATGTAGGAGCGAGCCTGCTCGCGATGGACGTCAACGATAACGCGTGTTGTCTGAATGCCCGCGTTGTTCCTGCGTTTTTCGCGAGCAGGCTCGCTCCTACAGGGGGATTGTGTGAGCCGATAATCGTGCGTGCGGAAAATTGACCCGCAGGTTTACAATCGACGCTCCTGATCAGGAGTAATCCCGTGCTGACTCATCTCGATTCCCAAGGTCGCGCCAACATGGTCGACGTCACTGAAAAAGCCGTGACGTTCCGTGAGGCGACCGCTCAAGCGCTGGTGCGCATGCTGCCCGAAACCCTGCAGATGATCGTCAGTGGCGGCCACCCCAAGGGTGATGTGTTTGCCGTGGCACGCATTGCCGGTATCCAGGCGGCGAAGAAAACCAGCGATCTGATTCCCCTGTGCCATCCGCTGATGCTGACCGGTGTCAAGGTCGAGCTCAGTGCCGAAGGCGAGGATTCGGTGCGCATCGTGGCGCGTTGCAAGCTGTCAGGGCAGACCGGCGTCGAGATGGAGGCCCTGACCGCTGCCAGCGTCGCCGCGCTGACGATCTACGACATGTGCAAGGCCGTGGACCGTGGCATGACCATCGAAAGCGTGCGTCTGCTGGAGAAGGTCGGTGGCAAGAGCGGACATTTCCAGGCGGAGCAGTCATGAACGTTACCGTAAAGTTTTTCGCCCGTTATCGTGAAGCGTTGGGTCTGGATTCGGTGAAAGTAGAAGGCAACTTCGCTACCGTCGACGACGTCCGCGCACTGTTGGCCCAACGTGACGGTGCCGAGGTGTTGAGCGAGCAGAACCTGATGTGCGCCCGCAACGAAGACCTGTGCCAGCTCGACGAACCGGTCAGCGACGGCGATGAAGTGGCGTTCTTTCCGACTGTGACCGGAGGCTGAACCATGGCGATTCGCGTGCAGTCCACGGCGTTCGACCCTGGGGCCGAAGTCAACGCCATGCACGATGCCAATGTCGGCGTGGGTGCAGTGGTGAGTTTTGTCGGCTACGTGCGCGACTTCAATGACGGCCTCGACGTCGCCGGGATGTTCCTCGAACACTATCCCGGCATGACTGAAAAAGCGTTAGGCAAGATCGCCATCGAGGCAGAGCAGCGCTGGCCGCTGCTCAAGCTGGAAGTGCTGCACCGCATCGGCGCCCTGGAGCCGGGCGAGCCGATAGTCTTCGTCGGCGCGGCCAGCGCCCATCGTCAGGCGGCATTCGACGCCTGCGCCTTTGTCATGGATTACCTGAAAACCCGTGCGCCGTTCTGGAAGAAAGAAAACACCAGTGACGGGCCGCGTTGGGTCGAGGGGCGTGACAGTGATCATGCGGCGGCGGATCGCTGGAAGCAGTAGTTTCTGCGGCGTTCTTTAGTCCGTCTTCGCGAGCAAGCCCGCTCCCACAGGGTTCTGCGTCGTACACAAAGTTTGTGTTCATCCAGATCCACTGTGGGAGCGAGCTTGCTCGCGATGAGGCCTTTCGATTCAACCAATCACTCCCGGATTCACCACCCGACCACTGGCCGGCGCGAGCTACATTTGCCTCATTGACGGTTTATACATAAAAGTCCAGTATGGAATTATAAGTACAAAAAAGGTTTCCACCCGTTTCAGCTTTTTCTTCTGTCTTGCCAAACCAACAACAACCGCGAGAAAACGAACATGAAGAAGTTCCCCCTCATTACCGGTCTGGCCCTGAGCCTGTTGGCGTGCAGCTCTGTGTTCGCCGCCGAGAAAACCCTGCGCATCGGTATCGAAGCGGCGTATCCACCGTTCGCCTCGAAAACGGACAAAGGCGAAATCGTCGGTTTCGACTATGACATCGGCAATGCCTTGTGCGCACAGATGAAGGCCAAGTGTGTGTGGGTCGAAGGCGAGTTCGATGGTCTGATTCCGTCCCTGAAGGTGAAGAAAATCGACATGGCGCTGTCGTCCATGACCATCAATGAAGACCGCAAGAAGTCGGTGGACTTCACCCACAAGTACTATTTCACTTCGTCGCGTCTGGTGATGAAGGACGGCGTGGTGGTGGATGACCAGTACGCCAGCCTCAAGGGCAAGACTGTCGGTGTGCAGCGCGCCACCACCACCGACCGTTACGCCTCCGAGGTGTTCGAGCCCAAGGGCATCAACGTCAAGCGCTACAGCAACAACGAAGAAATCTACATGGATCTGGCCGCCGGTCGCCTCGACGCGATTTTTGCCGACACCATTCCACTGAATGACTTCCTGTCGATGCCGCGAGGCAAGGGTTACGCCTTTGTCGGGCCGGAGCTGAAAGATCCGAAGTATGTGGGCGAGGGTGCCGGGATTGCCGTGCGCAAGGGCAACACCGAGTTGGTCAGCGAGCTGAACACGGCCATTGATGGCATTCGCGCCAGTGGTGAGTATCAGAAGATTTCGGACAAGTACTTCAAGTCGGATATCTACGGCGACTGACAAACCGCCATCGCGAGCAAGCTCGCTCCCACAGGTTCAGTGGTGTACATATCTCTTGCGCACGACTCGGACACTGTGGGAGCGAGCTTGCTCGCGATGAGGCCCTTCCAGCCAATACATTTCTCAGGGCTCAGCCCTTCAATTCCTTCAAATGCTTGTACACCGTCGCCCGGCCCATGTTCAGCACATTGGCCACGTAGTTCGAGGCGCTTTTGCCCTTGAACGCGCCTTCGGCGTGCAACGCCAGCACCAGTTCGCGCTTGTGGTCGCGGGTCAGCAGATTCAGGCTCAACTGGCGCTCACGCAGCCAGGCGTGGAGGAAGGTGTTGATCCGCTCCTGCCAGTCATCGCGGAACAGTGCATCCGGTTGCGGGATCAGCTTGGTCGGCGACAGGAACAGGTCCAGGGCGGCCTTGGCATTCTCGAACAGCGAAATATTCAGGTTGATGCACAACACCGCCAGCGGATGACCTTCGCTGTCGCGTAGCACCGTGCTGAGGCTGCGAATCTTCTGACCATCCCAGTTGAGCTTTTCGTACGGCCCGATATTTCGTTCGCTGACATCGTCGCTGAGCATGTCTTCCAGCGCCGAGTCGTCGCCGATTTCCCGCTTGGACAGGTTGTTGGCGATGTAGTCGACCTTTTGCGTGCGCAGGTCGTGCAGCACCACTTCGGCGTGGGGGAAAAACAACGTGGCAATGGCGTCGGCGATCGCCCGGTAGTTATCCAGCGACGCAGTGTTCGGGGCCGAGTCTTTTTCGAGGGCGTTCATACAGTGGAACTCCAGGCAGCGTCAGCGCCCCATCAAAGGGGCGCTGAAAGTGTGCCGTAATCGTGTGGGCACGTCACCTGAGGATCAGGATCAGCCGAGGCGGGCAGGGGAGAGCATTTCGGCATTCAGGCCGAAACGGCCGAGCGACTCGGGCAACGCCGCACCACGCACCAGTGCCGCGCTGGCCTGGCCCATGGCCGGCGAAGTCTGGATGCCATAACCGCCTTGTGCCGCGACCCAGAACAGCCCCGCTACCTGTGGGTCGAAGCCGGACAACAGGTCGCCGTCGCTGACGAAGCTGCGCAGGCCGGCCCAGGTGCGGGTCGGGCGGCGAATGGTCAGGGTCGTGGCTTCTTCGATCTGGTAGATGCCCATGGCGATGTCCAGCTCTTCGGGCTGCACGTCGTGGGGTTCCACCGGGTCGGCGTTGGCCGGCGAGCCGAGGAACATCCCGGCGTCGGGTTTCATGTAGAAGGATTCGTCGAGGCTGACCAGCATCGGCCAATGGTGGATGTCCACGCCTTCGGGGCCGGCGAAGATGAACGCGGCACGGCGTTTGGGTTGCAGGCCCAGGGGCTTGGCGCCGGCCAGTTCGCCGATCTTGTCGGCCCAGGCACCGGCGGCGTTGATGATGATTGGCGCGCTGAACGTCTGGCTGTTGGTCTGAACGTGCCATACACCTTGTTCGTCGCGGCTCAGGCCGACGACTTCGCTGTCGGTATGCACTTCGCCCTGGTTGCGACGAATGCCGCGCAGGTATCCCTGATGCAGGGCATCGGTGTCGATGTCGCTGGCGGTCGGGTCGTAGATGGCACCGTGGACCTTTTCCCGGCGCAGGATCGGCACCAGCGCGCAGGCTTCGTCGACGCCGAGCAATTGCATTTCCGGCACCGTGGTTCTGGCGCTCTGGTACTGCCGGTTCAATTCGTCCGGGTCACCGGTGAGGTCCACGGTCATTTCGCCGCGCGGGGTCAGCAGCGGGTGTTCGCAGAAACCGCTGGGCGGGTTGTTGAAAAAGTCCCGGCTGGCCAGGGTCAGCGCCCGCACTTGTGGGGTGCCATAGGCTGCGGTGTACAGCGCGGCCGAACGGCCGGTGGAGTGATAGGCCGGATGGGATTCGCGTTCGAGCACGATCACGCGGCCGTGCTGCGACAGCCAGAAACCCGTTGAAGCACCGGCAATCCCGCCGCCGATGATGATGAAATCTGCCTGGCTCATGAACGTCTCCTGATAACGCGCGATGCCAATGGTTCGGTACCTTGTAGGAGCGAGCTTGCTCGCGATGGTGTGTCAGTCGACACAGTGGTGCCTGATCCACCATCGCGAGCAAGCTCGCTCCTACAGGGCGGGGGATTAGTGCTGCAGGCGATAGATCGCATTGGCCAGCGCAATGTCTTCCAGGCCCAGGCCGATGGAGCGGAAAAACACGTGACGGTCGTAGTCGGGGCGCTGCACCTTCTCGCTGAGCAGGTCGGGCAGGTCGCCGACAATCGCGCCCTTGTCCCAGCCGTGTCGTTCGGCGGCGATCAGCATTTCACCGGCCGAGCCCGGGGTGGTCAGACGATAGTCGCAGAACACCTGCATGTCGTTGAGGCTCTGCGGCGGCACTTCGTGGGCACGCGGCGCATTGGTGCTGATGGAGGTGATCAACGCCGGTTTGCGCAAGCTCGACGGATCGATCACCGGACCGGCGGACGAGGTGCAGAGCATGATCACGTCGGCATCCTGAACGGCAGCTTCGCGGCTGTCGACGATGTTCAGGCGTGGCTCGATGTTTTTCAGCAGGCTCACGGTTTCGGCATCTTCGTTAAGGCTAGGCGAGTACAGGCTGATGCTCTGCCAGTCGCGCAGGCCTTTCACGTAGTGCAGGTGCGCCTGGGCCACTTTACCGCTGCCGATGATGGCCAGACGATTGGCTGTGAGTGGCGCCAGGGCGTCGACTGCCACGGCGGTGGTGGCCGCCGTGCGCGCGGTGGTCAGTTCTCCGGCATCGCACAACAACAGCGGCTGGCCGGTCTGCATCGACATCAGCAGCGTCCATGCAGTCACCAATGGCCCCTGTTCACGGACGATGTACGGTGACGTCTTGATCCCGTACACGCCGTCTTCAGCCAACACGCCCAGGTAGTTGATGAAATCGCCGGCGCCCTGTGGAAACTCCACCAGTTGCTGCGCCGGTTGTACGGCCTGCCCGGCGGCCAGCTCGCGGAACAGTTTGCGCAGGATCTGCGGTACATCGACCTGCGCCAGTAGCTCGCGAGCCTGGGCTTGGGGGATCACTTGGGGCGTGCTGGACATGGTCGGCTCCGGAGTTTGAATTAAACTAATTTGTCTATTATGGACTTTTAGTTATCGCGAGCAAGCTCCTGTTGAAAAAAAGCCGGGCGAAAAAAAAGCGCAGTCCGTTTCCGGCTGCGCTTGTCTTTTCAGCGTCGCTTAATGAGGACGCTTGCGTTCAACGGCCCGCAACAGATGCGTCGGTGGCGTTTCACAGCTGATCTTGCGCCCCAGCTTTTCCTCGATGGACGGTAGCTGGTAGGAGTCGTCTTCACCGGCAAAGCTGATGGATACGCCATCGGCACCCGCACGACCGGTACGACCGATGCGGTGCACGTAGTCGTCCGGCACTTCCGGCAGGGTGAAGTTGATCACGTGGCTGATGCCGTCGATGTGGATACCGCGACCGGCGACATCGGTGGCGACCAGTACGCGGATCTTGCCTTCGCGGAAGCCTTCGAGGGTCTTGATGCGCTTGTGCTGCGGCACGTCGCCGGACAGTTGCGCGGCGTTGATGCCGTCGCGCACCAGGCGTTCTTCGATGCGCCGCACTTCATCCTTGCGGTTGGCGAAGACAATGACCCGCTCCCAACCATTGTCGTTGACCAGGTTGTAGAGCAGCTTGTACTTGTCGGCACCGGCCACCGCGTAGATGTGCTGCTCGACGTTTTCGTTGGCAACGTTCTGCGACTCGATCTCGACGATCGACGGATCGGTGGTCCATTGCTTGGCCAGGTTCATCACGTCTTCGGTGAAGGTCGCGGAGAACAGCAGCGTCTGGCGCTCGGACTTCGGCGGCGTCTGGCGAATGATCTGGCGCACTTGCGGGATGAAGCCCATGTCGAGCATGCGGTCGGCTTCGTCCAGCACCATCACTTCGACCATGTCCAGATGCACGTCGCCGCGCTGGTTGAAGTCCAGCAGGCGGCCCGGCGTGGCCACGAGGATGTCGCAGTGGCGGGCTTCGAGGTGCTTGAGCTGCTTGTCGAAGTCCATGCCACCGACGAACGTCATGACGTTGAGGCCGGTGTACTTGGTCAGGTCGGCGGCGTCCTTGGCGATCTGCACCACCAGTTCGCGGGTCGGCGCGATGATCAGTGCCCGTGGCTCACCCATGTAGCGCTCTTTCGGCGGCGGGGTTTGCAGCAACTGGGTGATGATCGAGATCAGGAACGCAGCGGTCTTGCCGGTACCGGTCTGGGCGCGGCCGATGGCGTCTTTGCCCGCGAGGGTGAAGCCCAGCACCTGTGCCTGGATCGGCGTGCAATACGGGAAGCCCAGATCCTGGATGGCGTGCATCAGTTCAGGGGCGAGTTTGAAATCGTGGAAGCGGGTCTTGCCTTCCTGGGGTTCGACGACGAAGTCTTCGAGTTTCCATGGGATGACCGGTGCCTTGGGCTTGGGTTCGCGGCGCGGTTTGGCGGGTTTCGGCGTGTCGCTGCGCGGCTGCTCCGGGGCTGTGATCGCCGCAGGCTGGGCGTCTTCTACGGTCTTCGGCTCGTGCTTGGGTGCAGTCGTGGTGGCGGTCCGTTCAGACTGATTGCCGTCGGTGCGGTGGCCGGGAGCGTGAGACGGAGCGCTGGGGACTGGCGCGAGTTGCTCAGTCTCGCTTTTACCGAACATTTTCTTGAGTGCTTTGAGCACGGTCATCTCATCAATTGGTTAAGGAATGTACGCCGGGCAGTGTAATGCAAGAATCGGGCGCGGCGTAGTGGGATGGATCAAAGGGCGCTTTTAAACAGAAATGCTTAACGCAAGCGCTCGGCGAGCCAGACGCCGATGTCGCGAATTTCTTCGGGTAACACTTCGTGACCCATTGGGTATTCCTGCCATGTCACGGTGACACCACGCAGCTTCAAATGCTCGTAGGCGCTGCGCCCCATCGAGTTTTGCACCACATCGTCGTACTGGCCGTGCAGGCACAGCACTGGAATGCGCTGCTGGCTGGCGGACATTTCCAGTTGGTCACTGAAGGTCGGTGCATAAGTGGAGAGGGCGAGTACGCCACCCAGTGGTCCCTGCCATTTCAGAAACGCGGTGTGGAGCACCACCGCACCACCCTGTGAAAAACCTGCCAGGAAAATCCGCGAGGCGTCTATTCCGCTGGCCTTCTGCGTTTCGATCAGTTCGATGATCCAGTTGGCAGATTCTTCCAATTGCTCGCGGTTGATCGCGCGCGCGGGGCTCATGGCCAATATGTCGTACCAACTCGGCATCTCGTATCCGCCATTGATGGTGACGGCGCGGCTCGGCGCCTGGGGCAAAACAAAGCGGGTGCTCAACAGGGTTTCCTGCAGGGCTTCGGCCACTGGCAGGAAGTCGTAGCGATCGGCACCCAGGCCGTGCAGCCAGATAACGCAGGCATCTGCGGTCTTGACGGGTTCAAGAATCAAGGGGTTGGTCATGGCTGCTCCAAAAGTGTGCGTGCGCTCTTATTGAGTGCTAAGGCTGAGTGCGTGTCTGGTTGATCAGTTACGAAGATGTCGCAAGGTTACAAGTTTTGCTATTGACCTGCAGCTGAACCGCTTCGGAGAGCAGTGTGGTACGGGCTTTGCTATGGCGAAGTCTGTATGAAAAATCCCACGCCTGTCGGTAACACTATCAGGCCAAGGTTATTAGTGGGATTGAAAAGAATCCGGTGATGGATGTTCGCCAAAGGCCGATATGGGGCTTCGCGAACGTGAAAGGGCTACAGCCCGTTCGGCCGACTGGTGAGAGTGAGTTTTCCATGACGTGGATTTTCTCCTACTAGACTCATAGCTAACGTCTTACGTCGGTTGACCCCCAAAACAAGCCAACACGGGTCGACTACGCCTCAAAAGGGTGCGACAGGACTCACGCTCCGACACAACAAGAGCAAAACTGGAGGTTTGAATGAAGATGTTGAAATCCACCCTGGCTATCGTGACTGCAGCCGCAGTACTCGGTGTCAGCGGGTTTGCCCAGGCGGGCGCAACCCTGGATGCAGTGATGAAGAAAGGTTTCGTGCAGTGTGGCGTCAGCGATGGCTTGCCAGGCTTCTCGGTTCCGGATTCCACCGGCAAGATCGTGGGTATCGATGCTGACTACTGCCGTGCAGTAGCGGCGGCTGTCTTCGGCGACGCGACCAAGGTCAAGTTCAGCCAGTTGAACGCCAAGGAGCGCTTCACCGCGCTGCAGTCCGGCGAAATCGACATTCTGTCGCGCAACACCACCATGACCAGCTCCCGTGACGCGGGCATGGGCCTGAAATTCCCGGGCTTCATTACCTACTACGACGGTATCGGCTTCCTGGTAAACAACAAGCTGGGCGTCAAGAGCGCCAAGGAACTGGACGGTGCAACCATCTGCATCCAGGCCGGTACTACTACCGAGTTGAACGTTTCCGATTACTTCCGCGGCAACGGCCTGAAATACACCCCGATCACCTTCGACACCTCCGACGAAAGCGCCAAGTCGCTGGAATCCGGTCGTTGCGACGTACTGACCTCCGACAAATCCCAGCTGTTCGCCCAGCGCAGCAAGCTGGCTTCGCCGAAGGACTACGTGGTTCTGCCGGAAACCATTTCCAAGGAACCTCTGGGCCCGGTCGTACGTAATGGCGACGACGAGTGGCTGGCCATCGTGCGCTGGACTGGCTACGCCATGCTCAACGCTGAAGAAGCCGGCATCACTTCGAAGAACGTCGAAGCCGAAGCCAAGGGCACCAAGAACCCTGACGTTGCCCGTCTGCTGGGTACCGACGGTGAATACGGCAAAGACCTGAAAGTGAAGAAAGACTGGGTCGTGCAGATCATCAAGCAAGTCGGCAACTACGGCGAAGTGTTCGAGAAAAACCTCGGCAAGAGCACTCCGCTGGAAATCGACCGCGGGCTGAACGCTCTGTGGAACGCTGGCGGCATTCAATACGCACCACCAGTGCGCTGATGGTTCTATCACCCGGTGGGCCAACCACCGGGTGATGTTCTGTTCCATTATTTCCGGGGCACTTCATGCAAAATTCAATCGGCGCACCAAAGCAGAGGCTCAGCCTCAGCGATCCACGCGTGCGTGCTTGGGTATTCCAGATCATCACGATTATCGCGGTGGTCTCGCTGGGCTGGTATCTGTTCGATAACACCCAGACCAACCTGCAACACCGGGGCATTACCTCCGGTTTCGACTTTCTGGAGCGCAGTGCCGGTTTCGGCATCGCTCAACACCTGATCGACTACACCGAAGCGGACACATACGCCCGGGTGTTTGTCATTGGTCTGCTCAACACCTTGCTGGTGACCTTCATCGGCGTGATCCTGGCGACGATCCTGGGTTTCATCGTGGGTGTGGCGCGGCTGTCGAAGAACTGGATCATCGCCAAGCTGGCGACGGTGTATGTGGAAGTCTTCCGCAACATTCCGCCGCTGCTGCAGATCCTGTTCTGGTACTTCGCGGTGTTCCTGACCATGCCGGGGCCGCGCAACAGTCATAACTTCGGCGACACCTTCTTCGTCAGCAGCCGTGGCCTGAACATGCCGGCCGCGTTGATGGCGGACGGCTTCTGGCCGTTTGTGACCAGCGTTGTAGTCGCCATCGTCGCCATCGTGCTGATGAGCCGCTGGGCCACCAAGCGCTTCGAAGCCACCGGTGTGCCGTTCCACAAGTTCTGGGTTGGCCTTGCGATGTTCCTGGTCATCCCTGCGCTGTGCGCGCTGATTTTCGGTGCACCGGTGCACTGGGAAATGCCGAAGCTGCAAGGCTTCAATTTCGTCGGCGGCTGGGTGTTGATCCCGGAACTGCTGGCGCTGACCCTGGCTTTGACCGTGTACACCGCGGCGTTCATCGCCGAGATCGTGCGTTCGGGCATCAAGTCGGTCAGCCACGGCCAGACCGAGGCGGCGCACTCCCTCGGCCTGCGCAACGGTCCGACCCTGCGCAAGGTGATCATCCCGCAAGCCCTGCGCGTGATCATCCCGCCGCTGACCAGCCAATACCTGAACCTGGCGAAGAACTCCTCGCTGGCGGCCGGTATCGGTTATCCGGAAATGGTCTCGCTGTTTGCCGGGACCGTGCTCAACCAGACCGGCCAGGCGATCGAGGTGATTGCCATCACCATGAGCGTGTACCTGGCGATCAGTATCAGCATTTCCCTGCTGATGAACTGGTACAACAAGCGCATTGCGCTGATCGAGCGGTAAGGAAAAGCGCATGAGTACTCATACTTTCAAACCTGACATGCCACCACCGAGCCGCAGCATCGGTGCGGTGGCGTGGATGCGCGCGAACATGTTCTCCAGCTGGCTCAACACCCTGCTGACCCTGTTTGCGTTCTACCTCATCTACCTGGTGGTACCGCCGATCCTGCAGTGGGCGATCCTTGACGCCAACTGGGTCGGCACCAGCCAGGCCGACTGCACGAAGGAGGGCGCCTGCTGGGTGTTCATCCAACAGCGCTTCGGCCAGTTCATGTACGGCTACTACCCGCCGGTACTGCGCTGGCGCGTGGACCTGACGGTGTGGCTGGCGATTGTCGGCGTGGCGCCGTTGTTCATCTCGCGCTTTCACCATAAGGCGGTGTACGGGCTGAGCTTCCTGGTGCTGTACCCGATCATTGCCTGGTGTCTGCTGCATGGCGGCGTATTGGGTCTGGACGCCGTGGCGACCAGCCAGTGGGGCGGCCTGATGCTGACCCTGGTGATTGCCACCGTCGGCATCGCCGGTGCGTTGCCACTGGGGATCGTCCTGGCGCTGGGTCGTCGTTCGAACATGCCGGCGATTCGCGTGGTCTGCGTGACCTTCATCGAGTTCTGGCGCGGCGTGCCGTTGATCACGGTGCTGTTCATGTCCTCGGTGATGCTGCCGTTGTTCCTGCCGGAAGGCATGAACTTCGACAAGCTGCTGCGGGCGCTGATCGGCGTGATCCTGTTCCAGTCGGCCTACGTGGCCGAAGTGGTGCGCGGTGGTCTGCAAGCAATTCCCAAGGGACAGTACGAAGCGGCGGCGGCGATGGGCCTGGGTTACTGGCGCAGCATGGGGCTGGTGATTCTGCCGCAGGCCCTGAAACTGGTGATCCCCGGCATCGTCAACACCTTCATTGCGCTGTTCAAGGATACGAGCCTGGTGATCATCATCGGCCTGTTCGACCTGCTCAACAGCGTCAAGCAAGCCGCCGCCGACCCGAAATGGCTGGGCATGGCCACCGAAGGCTATGTGTTCGCCGCCCTGGTGTTCTGGATTTTCTGTTTTGGTATGTCGCGCTATTCCATGCATCTGGAACGCAAGCTCGACACTGGCCACAAGCGCTAAGTCGCTACCTAATTTAGGAAGTTTTGTGATGAGCGAAGCAATCAAACAGCCTGTGAGCCCTGAAGGCATTATTCAGATGCAGGGCGTGAACAAGTGGTACGGTCAGTTTCACGTACTCAAGGACATCAACCTCAACGTCAAGCAGGGCGAGCGTATCGTGCTGTGCGGCCCGTCGGGTTCCGGAAAGTCCACCACCATCCGCTGCCTCAACCGTCTGGAAGAGCACCAGCAGGGCCGCATCGTGGTCGATGGCGTGGAGCTGACCAACGACCTCAAGCAGATCGAAGCGATCCGCCGTGAAGTCGGCATGGTGTTCCAGCACTTCAACCTGTTCCCGCACCTGACCATCTTGCAGAACTGCACTCTGGCGCCGATGTGGGTGCGCAAGATGCCCAAGCGCAAGGCCGAGGAAATTGCCATGCACTACCTGGAACGCGTACGCATTCCGGAGCAGGCGCACAAGTACCCGGGGCAACTGTCCGGCGGTCAGCAACAGCGTGTGGCGATCGCTCGCGCGCTGTGCATGAAGCCGAAGATCATGCTGTTCGACGAACCGACGTCGGCACTCGACCCGGAGATGGTGAAAGAGGTACTGGACACCATGATCGGCCTGGCCGAAGACGGCATGACCATGCTCTGCGTGACCCATGAAATGGGCTTCGCGCGTACCGTGGCCAACCGCGTGATCTTCATGGACAAGGGCGAAATCGTCGAACAGGCAGCGCCGAACGACTTCTTCGACAAGCCGCAGAACGAGCGCACCAAGCTGTTCCTGAGCCAGATCCTGCATTGATCAACCCCAGGCACTGAAATAAACCCGGACATGTTCCGGGTTTTTTTTGCCTGCGGAAAACTCATACCCCTGTAGGAGCGAGCTTGCTCGCGATGGACTGGAGAGCGCTGCGGGGTGCCTGCCAACCAGCGTTATCGTTGACGACCATCGCGAGCAAGCTCGCTCCTACAGGGGGAGGGCTGTTGCCGTTCTGGGATATGTTGACTAACATGTCAGAAAATTCATCCTATGATTGGATGACAGGGCGAATTCCATGTCAGAAATTTCTCCATTAGTGAAACGATCCCTGGTCGATCAGGCCCTGGATCAGTTGCGCCAGCGCATCAACCAGGGCACCTGGGTCGTGGGCCAGCGCTTGCCCACCGAGCCCGAGTTGTCCGCCGAGCTGGGCATCAGTCGCAACACCGTGCGCGAAGCCATGCGCGTGTTGGCGTTTTCCGGGTTGATCGAAATCCGTCAGGGCGACGGCAGTTACCTGCGGGCGGTGGTCGATCCGCTCGATACGTTGAAGGCGCTGTCCCGTTGTTCTCTTGATCAGGCCCGGGAAACCCGGCACATCCTCGAAGTCGAGGCCATTGGCCTGGCGGCAGTGCGCCGAACCGATGAAGATCTGGTGGCTTTGCGCGAGGCCCTGAGTGTCAGCGGCAGCCACTATCACGGCGATCTCGACACCTACATCGCCTGCGACCTGGTGTTTCACCGCCGGTTGGTGGACGCCGCACACAACCCGACCCTCAGCGAGTTGTATCGCTATTTCTCCAGCGTCGTCGGCGCCCAATTGCGCCAGATCCTGAACATCGTCCCGCGCCGTCAGGAAGTGTTCGACCTGCACATCGCGTTGCTCGATGCCGTCGAGCAACGCGACCCGGAACGAGCCAAAGCCCTGTCGAGGCAGTTGATCAATGAACCTTGAAACCGAGAAGTCCATGCACCGCAGTGAGTTATCCACAGCCCTCAAACGTTCGGCCGAGCTGGAAGAGTTGCTGATCGATGCCGAGGCCGATGACGAACAGGTCCAGCAAGCTCACCCGGTTCTGCACCGGCCCTGGCTGTTGCTGCTGGGCCTGATTCTGGTGGCGCTGAACCTGCGCCCGGCGCTGTCGAGCATGGCGCCGATGCTCAGCGAGGTCTCGAAGTCCCTTGACTTGTCGGCGTCCGCGGCGGGGTTGCTGACCACGTTGCCTGTGCTTTGCCTTGGCCTGTTTGCGCCGTTGGCACCCGTGCTGGCGCGGCGATTTGGTGCGGAGCGGGTGGTGCTGGGCATTCTTCTGACCCTGGCGGGCGGGATCATCCTGCGCAGTTCGTTCGGTGAAATCGGTCTGTTTGCCGGCAGTGTGCTGGCCGGTGCCAGCATCGGCGTGATTGGCGTGTTGCTGCCGGGCATCGTCAAGCGCGACTTCCCGAAACAGGCCGGGACCATGACCGGTGTCTACACCATGGCCCTGTGCCTGGGCGCGGCGATGGCGGCGGGTGCGACCGTGCCATTGAGTGAACACTTCGACAAGAATTGGGCGATGGGCCTCGGCTTCTGGGTCATTCCGGCATTAGCGGCCGCGCTGTTCTGGTTGCCGCAAGTCGGCCAGAAACACGGCGCGCACAACGTCGCCTACCGGGTTCGCGGATTGCTGCGCGATCCGCTGGCCTGGCAAGTGACCTTGTACATGGGCCTGCAATCGTCCCTGGCCTACATCGTTTTCGGCTGGTTGCCGTCGATCCTGATCGGACGCGGCCTGACTCCGACCCAGGCCGGTCTGGTGCTGTCGGGTTCGGTGATCGTTCAACTGGTCAGCTCCCTCGCCGCGCCATGGCTGGCGACGCGCGGCAAGGATCAGCGCCTGGCGATTGTGATCGTGATGGCCCTGACCCTCGGCGGTCTGTTCGGTTGCCTGTACGCCCCGATTGAAGGTCTGTGGGGCTGGGCGATTGTGCTGGGGCTGGGGCAGGGCGCCACGTTCAGCCTGGCATTGACCCTGATCGTGCTGCGCTCGCGGGACTCCCACGTTGCGGCGAACCTGTCGAGCATGGCCCAGGGCTTCGGTTACACCCTGGCGTCCATGGGGCCGTTCGCGGTCGGCATCGTACATGACTGGACCGGCGGCTGGACGGCCGTGGGCTGGATCTTCGGTGTCATCGGCTTAGGTGCGATCCTCGCCGGCCTGGGGGCCGGACGTGCGTTGTACGTGCAGGTCGAAAGCGAAAAGGTCTGATTCCCGCACACTGTCGGTATTCGTCTTGCGAATGCCGATAGTGTTCGACCCATTTGCAGACTATCGTGCAGGCAATCTTTCGATACCCATTGCACAACAGGGAGTCTGCCCATGAGTGAAGTCCACAGCGCCTTGATCACCCGTTTCTACCAGGCCTTCCAGCGTCTCGATGGCGAGGCGATGGCTGCCTGCTACACCGATGACGTGGTGTTCAGTGACCCGGCGTTCGGCGAGCTTCGTGGTCGTGATGCTGGTGATATGTGGTGCATGCTCACCACCCGCGCCAAGGATTTCTCCCTGACCTTCGATCATGTCCGTGCCGATGATCGTATCGGTAGCGCCCATTGGGTCGCGACCTATCTGTTCAGCCAGACTGGCAATACCGTGGTCAATGACATCCAGGCACGCTTTGTCTTTCGCGATGGCAAGATTTGCGAACATCACGACAGTTTCGACCTGTGGACATGGTCACGCCAGGCCCTGGGTTTCAAAGGTCTGCTGTTGGGCTGGACGCCACTTGTTCGCAACGCCGTTCGCTCACAGGCCCTGAAGGGGCTGAAGGCATTCCAGGCCAGTCGCTGATAAGATCGCGGCTTGTTTTCCTTCAAGCCCTGATCGTTACGTGACCACCCTCAGCGAAAGCCCTGTCGACGCCGACACCCCCGCGAGCAAAACCTGGTTCGTCTACCTCGTTCGCGCGGCCAACGGGTCGCTCTATTGCGGGATCAGCGATGATCCCGTGCGTCGCTTCGCCAAGCATCAAAGCGGCAAGGGCGCGCGATTCTTTCTTTCCAGCCCGGCCATGGCCCTGGTCTACACCGAACGCTGTCGCGACAAAAGCGATGCGTTGCGTCAGGAGCGGCTGATCAAGAAACTCAAGAAGAGCGCCAAGGAATGCCTGGTGGCGAGCGCAGCGAGCACAGCCCCTGGCTTATCACTCTGACTGATCGGTTCCCATCAGGCAGATCTGTAGGCTACCAGGTGATTGCGCGCTAAGCTGCGGACTCCTGATCCTTGCGGCGGAGCCGAGCATGTCCGAGTTGATTCTGCATCATTACCCGACGTCCCCCTTTGCCGAGAAGGCCCGCCTGCTGCTGGGCTTCAAGGGCTTGTCCTGGCGCTCGGTGAAGATCTCGCCAGTGATGCCAAAACCGGATCTCACGGCGTTGACCGGTGGCTACCGCAAGACACCGGTGTTGCAGGTCGGTGCCGATATCTATTGCGACACGGCATTGATTGCCCGGCGACTGGAGCAGGAAAAGGCCTTGCCGGCGTTCTTCCCGGAAGGTCAGGAAATGATCGCTGCGTCCTTTGCCGCCTGGGCTGATTCGGTGGTGTTCCAGCATGCGGTGAGCCTGGTGTTCCAGCCGGAATCGATTGCCGTGCGTTTCGGTAATTTACCGCAGGAAGCGATCAAGGCGTTTCTGGCCGACCGCGCCGGTTTGTTCAGTGGTGGTAGCGCGACAAAATTGTCTACCGAACAGGCGAAGCATCAGTGGCCGACGATCATGTCGCGTCTGGAGCTGCAGTTGCAGCGCGAGGAGGGTGACTACCTGTTTGGCGAGCCGTCGATTGCCGACTTCGCCCTGGCTCATTGCCTCTGGTTCCTCAAGGCCACGCCGGTGACGGCTCCGCTGGTCGAAGCTTATCCGGCAGTCAATGCATGGCATGCGCGGGTATTGGGCTTCGGTCATGGCGCATCCAGCGAGATGAGTTCCGAGGAGGCTCTGGCAGTGGCGCGCACGTCCACGCCAGCGGCTTTGCCGGATGAGCAATTCGTCGATCCCAATGGATTCAAGGCAGGGCAGCAGGTAGTGATCGCAGCCACGGACTACGGTGTGGATCCAGTGGCAGGGGAGTTGTTGTTTGCCGGCCGCGAAGAACTGATTGTACGGCGCGAGGACGAGCGCGGCGGTGTGGTGCATGTGCACTTCCCGCGGTTTGGTTTCCGGATCGAAGCCTGCTGAAAAAAATTTTGTGGGAGCGAGCTTGCTCGCGATGGCGGACTGACATTCAACAAAATTGTTGGCTGTGTTGGCCTCATCGCGAGCAAGCTCGCTCCCACAGTTACTTCAACGCAGCCAGAATCGCATCCGGGTCATACCCGCGAATCAGCGTCCCGTTCACATCGATGATCGGAATGCCCCCACCGCCCAGCGCCTGATAGTCCTCGCGCGCGGCAGCATCCTTCTCGATGTCGAACTCCTTGTACGCAATGCCTTTCTGGTCGAGGAAGCGCCGGGTCAGCTTGCAGTAACCACACCATTCGGTGGCGTAGAGCACAACGTTGGCCTTGGCCTGCGTCTGCGCCGACACCACTTGCGATGGATTGAACACCCGCTCGATCTTGCCCCAGTTCTGATAGGCCACGACCACCAGCAGGATCAGCAGGAATTTCTTCAGTACGCCGCCGAGCATCAGTTGCGACGCTTCAGCTGATCGGTGAGCGAAGTGGGCAGGCCCTTGATGATCAACGTGCCGGCTTCCTCGTCGTACTCGATCTTCGAACCCAGCAGGTGTGCTTCGAAACTGATCGACAGGCCTTCGGCGCGACCAGTGAATCGGCGGAACTGGTTCAGGGTGCGTTTATCGGCCGGGATTTCCGGCGAGAGGCCGTAATCCTTGTTGCGGATGTGATCGTAGAAAGCCTTCGGGCGTTCTTCGTCGATCAGCCCCGACAACTCTTCCAGGCCCATCGGCTCACCGAGCTTGGCCTGGCTACTGGCGTAATCCACCAGGGTCTTGGTCTTCTCGCGGGCGTCGTCTTCCGGCAGGTCTTCGCTTTCAACGAAATCACTGAAGGCCTTGAGCAGGGTGCGGGTTTCACCTGGACCGTCGACGCCTTCCTGGCAGCCAATGAAGTCGCGGAAATACTCCGAAACCTTTTTGCCGTTCTTGCCTTTGATGAACGAAATGTACTGCTTGGATTGTTTGTTGTTCTGCCACTCGGAAACGTTGATCCGCGCCGCCAGGTGCAACTGGCCAAGGTCGAGGTGGCGGGATGGCGTCACGTCCAGTTCGTCGGTTACGGCCACGCCTTCACTGTGGTGCAGCAGGGCGATGGCCAGGTAGTCGGTCATGCCTTGCTGATAGTGTGCGAACAGCACGTGGCCGCCGACCGACAGGTTCGACTCCTCCATCAGTTTCTGCAGATGCTCGACCGCCACGCGGCTGAACGCAGTGAAATCCTGACCGCCCTCGAGGTACTCCTTCAGCCAGCCGCTGAACGGGAACGCGCCGGATTCCGGATGGAACAGGCCCCAGGCTTTACCCTGTTTGGCGTTATAGCTTTCGTTGAGGTCGGCGAGCATGTTCTCGATGGCCGCAGACTCAGCCAGTTCAGAGTCGCGGGCGTGGAGAACTGCAGGTGTGCCGTCGGGTTTTTTGTCGATCAGGTGGACGATGCAATGACGGATCGGCATGGGCTTCTCGGCTGAATGAAGAGAGGAGGGCGCGCTCCCCCGAAAAAGCGCCCAGTGTACCGCAACCACTGGTTTTGGCGCGGTGCGAAGGCCAATTCCCGGGCGACCGGCGGCGCTTATGCGATTTTTTCCCGATTTAGAGCAATAAAGCTGACCAAATGGGTAGCTGGAGGCGGATATTTCCCCGTCTCTGTGCTAGCTTTGCCCGGTCTTGCGCGAAGTCACTGCGTTAAGCGTGCAGTCAGCATTTGTCAGGTCGAACCAAACCCTGATTTCGGTATCTATAACCCCGATCCCGAGGTTATTTGGCCGAGGGTGCCAGATCCAGAAGATCGGGCTCGATAGCTGACATTGCACTCTGCAATCCATATGAATTTGATAGGGAAGGAACACTAAATGGCTCTTACTAAAGACCAACTGATCGCCGACATCGCTGAAGCTATCGACGCGCCGAAAACCACCGCGCGTAACGCTCTGGACCAACTGGGCCAAATCGTTGCCGATCAGCTGGAAAACGGCGGCGAAATCACTCTGCCAGGTATCGGCAAGCTGAAAGTGACTGAGCGCCCTGCCCGTACTGGCCGTAACCCTTCGACTGGCGCTGCCATCGAAATCGCTGCCAAGAAAGTGATCAAGCTGGTTGTGGCCAAAGGCCTGACCGACGCTGTTAACAAGTAAGACTTGTTAAAAAAAAACCGTGCACCGGAGCGATCCGGGCACGGTTTTTTTGTGCCTGCGATTGTAGGAGCGAGCCTGCTCGCGATGGGCGCAAACGATAACGCGGGCAGTCTGAATGAACGCGTTGCTCTCAGGTTTTTCGCGAGCAGGCTCGCTCCTGCAGGTGGACATGTTTTAGTTTTTAGGCGCCCAACGTTCGCGCCAAACCTGTTGCTGGACTGGAGTCTGGAAGGTCCACGCCACGAAGCGGCTCTGCTTCTGTCCCTGACCCATTTCCACTACCTGACTGTCCAGCGCGCCGGCCTTGTTCAGGGCCGCCTGGATCGCCGGCAGGTTCGACGCCTTCGACACCAGTGTGCTGAACCACAGCACTTGTTGCGCCACCTGCACACTCTCGCTGACCAGTTGCGTGACGAAACGCACTTCTCCGCCCTCACACCACAATTCCGCCGCTTGGCCGCCAAAGTTCAATACCGGCAGCTTGCGTTTCGGATCGGCCTTGCCCAGGGCTCGCCATTTGCGTGTGCTACCCCGTGTGGCCTCGTCCAGCGAGGCGTGGAATGGCGGGTTGCACATGGTCAGGTCGAACCGCTCTGCGCTCTCCAGCAGGCCGGTGAGGATCTGCTTGGGGTTGCTCTGCTGGCGTACCTGGATCGCTTTGTTCAGGCCATTGGATTGAATGATCGCCTTCGCCGCGGCGATGGCGGTCGCATCGATATCGGAACCAAGGAACTGCCAGCGATAGTCGCTGTAACCGATCAGCGGATACACGCAGTTGGCGCCCATGCCGATGTCCAGCACCTTCACGGCGGCGCCACGGGGGATCACACCGTCATTGCCACTGGCCAGCAGGTCGGCGAGGAAGTGCACGTAATCGGCGCGGCCTGGCACCGGTGGGCACAGGTAGTCGGCCGGAATGTCCCAGTGAGCGATGCCATAGAACGACTTGAGCAGCGCTCGGTTGAACACCCGCACGGCTTCCGGGCTGGCGAAGTCGATGCTTTCCTTGCCGTACGGATTGATGATTACGAATTTCTTCAGTTCCGGGGCACTTTTGATCAGCGCCGGAAAGTCGTAGCGACCCTGATGGCGATTGCGCGGGTGCAGGCTGGCCTTTTCCTTCGGGGCGACGGCCGTGGCCGGGGTCTTCGGGGCAGGCTTTTTGCGCGCAGGCTTGGGGGAGCGGGGGGCGGTCATGGCGGTGGTCGATTCGGGTATGGCTAAAAGTGGCGGGCATTGTCCCACATCCGGCCCGTGTGAACCCAATTGTGGCAAACACCGCTGTCCCTTGTGGGAGCGAGCTTGCTCGCGATGGCGGTCGGTCAGTCAATATTGATGTTGAATGTTATGGCCTCGTCGCGAGCAAGCTCGCTCCCACAGGGGATTTTTGGCGTTTGGGAAAATGGGACAACAGGCACAAAAAAGGGAGGCCATTGCTGGCCTCCCTTTTTCATTGCGACTCGCCGTTACAGGCTGGCAATCCGCGCATGCTGCTCGGCCAGCTTGCCCAGGGCCTGTTCGGCCTCGGCCAGTTTGGCGCGTTCTTTCTCGATGACTTCAGCCGGTGCCTTGTCAACGAAACCGGCGTTGGACAGCTTGCCGCCGACTCGTTGCACTTCACCTTGCAGACGCTGGATTTCCTTGTCCAGACGCGCCAGTTCCGCACCTTTGTCGATCAAGCCGGCCATTGGCACCAGCACTTCCATCTCGCCGACCAGCGCGGTGGCGGACAGCGGTGCTTCTTCGCCAGCAGCCAGTACGGTGATCGATTCCAGGCGCGCCAGCTTCTTCAGCAGGGCTTCATTCTCGGTCAGACGACGCTGATCTTCGGCGCTGACGTTCTTCAGGAACAGTGGCAGCGGTTTGCCCGGGCCGATGTTCATTTCGCCGCGGATGTTACGGGTGCCGAGCATCAGGCCCTTGAGCCATTCGATGTCATCTTCGGCCGCCTGATCGATGCGTGTTTCGTTGGCCACTGGCCAAGGTTGCAGCATGATCGTCTTGCCTTCGATGCCGGCCAGCGGCGCGATGCGTTGCCAGATTTCTTCGGTGATGAATGGCATGAACGGGTGCGCCAGACGCAGGGCGACTTCCAGTACGCGTACCAGGGTGCGACGGGTGCCACGCTGGCGTTCGACCGGTGCGTTTTCGTCCCACAGCACAGGCTTGGAGAGTTCCAGGTACCAGTCGCAATACTGGTTCCAGATGAACTCGTACAAGGCTTGTGCTGCCAGGTCGAAACGGAACTGGTCAAGCTGGCGGGTCACTTCGGCTTCGGTGCGCTGCAGCTGCGAAATGATCCAGCGGTCAGCTAGGGACAGCTCAAAGGCTTCGCCGTTCTGGCCGCAGTCTTCGCCCTTGTCCAGTACGTAGCGCGCCGCGTTCCAGATCTTGTTGCAGAAGTTGCGATAGCCTTCGACGCGGCCCATGTCGAACTTGATGTCACGACCGGTGGACGCCAGCGAGCAGAAGGTGAAGCGCAGGGCGTCGGTGCCGTAGCTGGCGATGCCTTCGGCGAACTCGTCGCGGGTCTGCTTCTCGATCTTCTTCGCCAGTTTCGGCTGCATCATGCCGGAGGTGCGCTTCTGCACCAGGGCTTCGAGTTCGATGCCGTCGATGATGTCCAGCGGGTCCAGGACGTTGCCCTTGGACTTGGACATCTTCTGGCCCTGGCCATCGCGCACCAGGCCGTGGACGTAGACGGTCTTGAACGGAACCTGCGGAGTGCCGTCTTCGTTTTTCACCAAATGCATGGTGAGCATGATCATCCGGGCAACCCAGAAGAAAATGATGTCGAAGCCAGTCACCAGGACGTCGGTGGAGTGGAATTTCTTCAGGAACTCGGTTTTTTCCGGCCAGCCGAGGGTGGAGAACGTCCACAGGCCCGAGCTGAACCAGGTGTCGAGAACGTCGTTGTCCTGTTGCAGCGCAACGTCCGGGCCGATGCTGTGCTTGGCCCGCACTTCGGCTTCGTCGCGACCGACGTAGACCTTGCCCGACTCGTCGTACCAGGCCGGAATCCGGTGGCCCCACCACAGCTGGCGGCTGATGCACCAGTCCTGGATGTCGCGCATCCACGAGAAGTACATGTTTTCGTACTGCTTCGGCACGAACTGGATACGACCGTCTTCAACGGCGGCAATCGCAGGCTCGGCCAAAGGCTTGGTGGACACGTACCACTGGTCGGTCAGCCAAGGCTCGATGACGGTGCCGGAGCGGTCGCCTTTCGGCACCTTCAGGGCGTGATCGTCAACGCTGACCAACAGGCCGGCGGCGTCGAACGCGGCCACGATCTGCTTGCGCGCTTCGAAGCGGTCGAGACCGGCGTATTCGGCCGGGATCTTGCCGTCGATGGTTTCGTTCAGCGTGCCGTCGAGGTTGAACACCTGGCAAGCCGGCAGGACCGATGCGTTCTTGTCGAAGATGTTCAGCAGCGGCAGGTTGTGACGCTTGCCGACTTCATAGTCGTTGAAGTCGTGGGCCGGGGTGATTTTCACGCAGCCGGTGCCGAATTCAGGGTCGCAATAATCGTCGGCGATGATCGGGATGCGGCGGCCAACCAGTGGCAGCTCGACAAATTTGCCGATCAGGGCTTTGTAGCGTTCATCGTTCGGGTTAACGGCCACGGCGGAGTCGCCGAGCATGGTTTCCGGGCGAGTGGTCGCGACGATCAGGAAGTCGTTGCCTTCAGCGGTCTTGGCGCCGTCGGCCAGCGGGTATTTCAGGTTCCACAGGAAACCTTTCTCGTCGTGGTTTTCCACTTCGAGGTCGGAAATCGCCGTGTGCAGCTTGGTGTCCCAGTTGACCAGGCGCTTGCCGCGGTAGATCAGGCCGTCTTCGTGCAGGCGGACGAAAGCCTCTTTAACGGCCTCCGAGAGGCCGTCGTCCATGGTGAAGCGCTCGCGGCTCCAATCTACGGACGAACCGAGGCGACGGATCTGACGGCTGATGTTGCCACCGGACTCATCTTTCCACTCCCAGACCTTCTCGAGGAATTTCTCGCGGCCCAGGTCATGGCGGCTCTGGCCCTTGGCTTCGAGCTGACGCTCCACCAACATCTGCGTGGCGATACCGGCGTGGTCGGTACCCGGCTGCCACAGGGTGTTGCGACCCTGCATGCGGCGGAAACGGATCAGGGCGTCCATGATCGCGTTGTTGAAGCCGTGACCCATGTGCAGGCTGCCGGTGACGTTCGGCGGCGGGATCATGATGGTGTAGGACTCGCCCGCGCCTTGCGGGGCGAAGTAATTCTCTGACTCCCAGGTGTTGTACCAGGAAGTTTCAATGGCGTGCGGCTGGTAGGTCTTATCCATGCGCGGCGGGACCCTATTGGCATTTATTCAGGAAAAGCCGGGAAGTATAGCGGGGATGAGCCCATGCGCGTAGAGCGAGGTGACAATGGGTGGGGGAAAAGTTGTGGTTTTTCGGGGAGTGTTTTGTCTGCAATGACGCCATCGCGGGCAAGCCACGCTCCCACAGGATCAGTGTCGATCACAAAATAGTGGTTCGACAAAAAACCTGTGGGAGCGGGCTTGCCCGCGAAAGCAATCTGTCAGGCGACCTGATTCAAATCGTTATGTCGCGTTTCCTTCAGGCACAGCACCGCGATCAAACTCAGCACCGCCGCCGCGGACACATAACCGCCGACATAACTCAACCCGCCCATCGCCACCAGTTTCTGGGCGAAGAACGGCGCCGCGGAAGCACCGACGATACCGCCCAGGTTGTAGGCCGCCGAGGCGCCGGTGTAGCGCACGTGGGTGGGGAACAGCTCCGGCAGCAACGCCCCCATAGGCGCAAATGTCACACCCATCAGAAACAGTTCGATGCACAGGAACAACGCCACGCCCCAGGTCGAGCCTTGGGTCAATAGTGGTTCCATGAGGAAGCCGGACAGGATCGCCAGCACACCGCCGATGATCAGCACCGGTTTGCGCCCATAACGGTCGCTGGCCCAGGCCGACAGCGGGGTGGCGGCAGCCATGAACAACACCGCGAAGCACAACAGGCCGAGGAAGGTTTCGCGGCTGTAGCCGAGCGTTGCCACGCCGTAACTCAGGGAAAACACGGTGGAGATGTAAAACAGCGCGTAGCACACGACCATCGCGCCGGCGCCCAGCAAGACGGGTACCCAGTATTGGCCGAACAGCTCGAACAGCGGGATCTTCACTCGTTCCTGGCGCGCCATGGCGTTGGCGAATACCGGGGTCTCATGCAGCTTGAGACGAACGTACAGGCCGACCATCACCAATGCGGCGCTGAGCAGGAACGGAATACGCCAGCCCCATGAGCGGAACTGTTCGTCATCCAGCACCACAGCCAGGGTCAGGAACAGGCCGTTGGCCGCCAGAAAGCCGATGGATGGACCCAGCTGCGGGAACATGCCGAACCACGCGCGCTTGCCTTTCGGCGCGTTCTCCGTGGCCAGCAATGCCGCGCCACCCCATTCGCCGCCCAATCCAAGGCCTTGGCCGAAGCGCAGGACGCAAAGCAGGATCGGTGCCCAGGCGCCGATGCTGTCGTATCCCGGCAGCACGCCGATCAGCGTGGTGCACACGCCCATCAGCAGCAGCGAGGCGACCAGGGTCGACTTGCGGCCGATACGGTCGCCGAAGTGACCGAAAAGGGCCGAACCCAAGGGGCGTGCAAGGAAGGCGATGCCGAACGTGAGAAAAGCCGAAAGCATCTGGGCGGTGCCGGATGTCTGCGGAAAGAACACCGGGCCGATCACCAGCGCGGCGGCGGTGGCATAGACGTAGAAGTCGTAGAACTCGATGGCGGTACCGATGAAGCTTGCGGTGGCCACGCGGGTGGGGGAGTTCGTCGGTTGCGCAGGTGTGGAGTCGCTGTAAGTCGTGCTGGTCGTCATGCGGTTATCCCTGACAGTCATGTGCTCCAGTGGAGCGAATTATTATGGTCGAGAACCCAGGGATGTGGGCGGAGGCACGGTCGCTGTTCAAGGTAGGAACAGGCGTCGGTTTATTGCAGACTTTGCTGGTGGACAGGCCGGATGCAGCGAAGTGCGGGGTAAGCACGGGGCCGGCGAGGCTTGGGTAAGCGTTTCGATTATAGGAAGGTGGCTAACGATCGAACAAGAGGGCTTGCGAGGACATTGTGGCGGGTTTTAGATAACGACAGGCATCGGGCTGGTCTGCCAGATCAGCACCCGCGTGACACGGTTGTCCTCGGTTTCGAGAATTTCCAGGCGATACCGGCCGATCTTCAGGCACACCGCGCTTTCGGGAATGGTTTCCAGGGCCTCGGTGACCAGACCGTTCAGGGTTTTCGGGCCATCGCTGGGCAGGTGCCAGCCGAGGCTCTTGTTCAGCTCGCGAATGGACGCGGCACCGTCGATCACCAGGCGTCCGTCGGCTTGCGGATGAATGTGTGGGTTGTCCAGGCTCTGCTGGCTTTCGAACTCGCCGACGATTTCTTCGAGAATGTCTTCCAGGGTGACGATGCCCAGTACTTCGCCGTATTCGTCAACCACCATGCCCAGGCGCCGCTGCTGCTTGTGAAAGTTGAGCAGTTGCAGTTGCAACGGGGTACTTTCCGGCACGAAGTACGGCTCGTGGCTGGCCGCCAGCAACGCTTCCCTGGTCAGGCTCGCATCGGGCAGCAAGTGAAGGATGTGTCGGGTGTTGAGGACGGCTTCGACCTGGTTGATATCGCTGTGGAACACGGGCAGGCGCGTGCGTTTGTTGTGGCGCAATTGTTCGATGATTTCTTCGATGGAGTCATCGAGATTGATGCCGTCCACGTCGCTGCGCGGTACCAGGATGTCGTTGACGGTAATGTTGTCCAGCGCGTGGATGCCTGGCAGCGGGTGAGGGCGGCTTGCGGTTTCGGAGGGCGCATGCCGCTCCGTCAGCGTTTCGTCCTCGCTTTGTTGCACCACTTTGGCTTTACGGGCGAATGGGCGCGTCAGCAACTGACTGATGCTGTTGAGCAGCCATGCCGCGGGATAGATGATTTTCAGCGGCAACCGTAGCAGGTTGTTGCCCTGGGCCAGGATCGCATCCGGATAGCGGGTGGCGAGGGCGCGTGGCAAATAGTCGGAAAACACCAGCAACATGGCGCCCGCTCCGAGGCAGGCGACCCACGGGCCGTTCTCGGCCCAGGTGAATATGGCCAGCAAGGTGCTGATGACCACCACGAGTGCACGGCACAGGGTGTTGCAAAAAATCAGGCTGGCCAGTGGGAAGCTGAGTTTCGCTACCGGTTTGTCGCTGGAACGCGTTGCGGTGCGCTGGGCCAGCAAATGCTGGTGCGCCGCTTCGATGGCGGTAAACAGCCCTGACCATAAAACCAGCAGGGTCACTACCGCGAGCATCGGCCCTATGGGCAAGTCGTCCATTAATGCCGCCCGTCAGATATGCAGGATGTATTCACGAACCAGCTTGCTGCCGAAATACGCCAGCATCAGCAGGCAAAAACCGGCCAGGGTCCAGCGAATGGCTTTGTGCCCGCGCCAGCCAAGGCGATTGCGTCCCCACAGCAGCACGCTGAAAACGACCCAGGCCAGGCAGGCCAGCAGTGTTTTGTGCACCAGATGCTGGGCGAACAGGTTCTCGACGAACAGCCAGCCGGAAATCAGCGACAGCGACAACAGCGTCCAGCCGGCCCATAGGAAACCGAACAGCAGGCTTTCCATGGTTTGCAGCGGCGGGAAGTTCTTGATCAGGCCGGATGGGTGTTTGTGCTTGAGCTGGTGGTCTTGAATCAGCAGCAGCAAGGACTGGAACACCGCGATGGTGAACATGCCATAGGCCAGAATCGAAAGCAGGATGTGGGCGAGGATGCCCGGCTCCTCATTGATGATCTGTACCGTGCCGGCGGGGGCAAAATGCGCCAGCAACACGGTCAAGGCCCCAAGCGGGAGCAGTAGGACCAGCAGGTTCTCCACCGGAATCCGCGAGCAGGCCAGCAGGGTCAGTGCGATGACCGCCACGGCTATCAGGCTGGCGGCACTGAAGAAGTCCAGGGCCAGGCCGGTCGGGGTCAGCAGGTGGGTGAGCAGGCTGACGCTGTGGGCCAATACGGCGAGCACGCCGAGTATGACCAGCAGGCGTTTGTTGACCTTGGCGCCGGACGCCAGGCGAGTGCCCTGGTAAATGGTCGCAGCGGCGTACAAGCAGGCGGCGGCGAGAGTAGTTAGCAAGCTGGGTGACAAGGGGAGCATAAATCCTGTTAGGCAAGCCCGAAAGTCGCTGAGTTTGGCATAGAACCCCCGCCACACGAAAGACCGCGCAACCCGACGGCGAGGTGTCCGCCGGCCGCAGTCTTCGCTATAATCCGCGACCTGCCCACGCCGCAGGCTCGCCGAGCACACGTTTAGTCCGGTCCGGGCCGCCATTATCCCGGTCTACACAGGGCCTGAAAGGATCGCGCAATGTTTGAAAACTTAACCGACCGTCTCTCGCAGACGCTGCGCCATGTCACCGGCAAGGCCAAGCTGACTGAAGACAACATCAAAGACACCCTGCGCGAAGTGCGCATGGCGTTGCTCGAAGCCGACGTCGCCCTGCCGGTGGTCAAGGACTTCGTCAATTCGGTCAAGGAACGCGCCGTCGGCACCGAGGTGTCACGCAGCCTGACGCCGGGCCAGGCCTTCGTGAAGATCGTCCAGGCCGAACTCGAAAGCCTGATGGGCGCGGCCAACGAAGATTTGAACCTGAGCGCAGTGCCGCCAGCGGTCATCCTCATGGCAGGTTTGCAGGGCGCTGGTAAAACCACCACCGCCGGCAAGCTCGCGCGCTTCCTTAAAGAGCGCAAGAAAAAGTCGGTCATGGTCGTGTCCGCCGACGTTTATCGTCCAGCGGCGATCAAGCAACTGGAAATGCTCGCCGGTGAAGTCGGCGTTACCTTCTTCCCGTCCGACCTGAGCCAGAAGCCGGTCGCGATCGCGCAAGCGGCTATTAAGGAAGCCAAACTCAAATTCATCGACGTGGTCATCGTCGATACCGCCGGTCGCCTGCACATCGATGAAGAGATGATGGGCGAGATCAAGGCCCTGCACGCCGCGATCAACCCGGTCGAAACCCTGTTCGTGGTAGACGCCATGACCGGCCAGGACGCCGCCAACACGGCCAAGGCCTTCGGCGATGCATTGCCGCTGACCGGTGTGATCCTGACCAAGGTCGACGGTGACGCCCGTGGCGGTGCCGCACTGTCGGTGCGCGCTATCACCGGCAAGCCGATCAAGTTCATCGGTATGGGCGAGAAGAGCGAAGCGCTCGATCCGTTCCATCCTGAGCGTATCGCCTCGCGCATCCTCGGCATGGGCGACGTGCTCAGTCTGATCGAGCAGGCAGAAGCGACCCTCGACAAGGACAAGGCCGACAAACTGGCCAAGAAGCTGAAGAAGGGCAAGGGCTTCGACCTCGAAGACTTCCGCGATCAGCTGCAACAGATGAAGAACATGGGCGGCCTCGGCGGGCTCATGGACAAGCTGCCGAACATGGGTGGCGTGAACCTGGCGCAAATGGGCAACGCCCAGGGTGCGGCAGAGAAGCAATTCAAGCAGATGGAAGCCATCATCAATTCCATGACCCCGGCCGAGCGCCGCGACCCTGAGATGATCAGTGGTTCGCGCAAGCGCCGGATCGCCATGGGTTCCGGCACCCAGGTGCAGGACATCGGCCGCTTGATCAAGCAGCACAAGCAGATGCAGAAGATGATGAAGAAGTTCTCCGCAAAAGGCGGAATGGCCAAGATGATGCGCGGCATGGGCGGAATGTTGCCCGGCGGCGGCATGCCAAAGATGTAAAAAATCCGCGCCGGTCATCGCACCGGCGCAGACCCGCAAGGAAGCGGGATCTCCAGCAAACCCGCACTTGGCGGGAGCTGACCGGCCGTTTTCAACGACGGCTCTATAGCAAATCTGCATGGCGGCCGATAGACCGCCGGAAAAAGTCATTTGCAAAAGTCCGGATATTCCTTAGAATATGCGGCCTTTCGGGCACCCATGCCCGCTGTGCCTTTAGATTTGCAGCACCGACTACAGGAACGATGTTCACATGCTAACAATCCGTCTTGCCCTTGGCGGCTCCAAAAAGCGCCCGTTTTACCACTTGACCGTAACCGACAGCCGCAACCCGCGCGACGGTTCGCACAAGGAACAGGTTGGCTACTTCAACCCTGTTGCCCGTGGTCAGGAAGTTCGTCTGTCCGTGAACCAAGAGCGCGTAGCCTACTGGCTGAGCGTTGGTGCACAACCTTCTGAGCGCGTTGCTCAGTTGTTGAAGGAATCTGCTAAGGCTGCGGCCTGAGCAATATGAACGCGACGCCAGCCATTGCTGATGATTTGATCGTTATCGGCAAGATTTATTCTGTTCACGGCGTTCGCGGCGAAGTGAAGGTGTACTCCTTTACTGATCCGATTAAAAACCTGCTGGACTACAAAACCTGGACGCTCAAGCGTGACGGTAATGTAAAGCAGGTAGAGCTGGTCAGCGGACGCGGGAATGACAAGTTCCTGGTCGCAAAGCTCAAGGGTCTCGATGATCGCGAAGAAGCTCGTCTTCTGGCCGGTTATGAGATCTGCGTGCCGCGCAACCTGTTCCCTGAACTGACCGACGGCGAGTACTACTGGTACCAGCTGGAAGGTCTCAAGGTCATCGATACGCACGGACAACTGTTCGGAAAAATCGATCACCTGCTGGAGACCGGCTCGAACGATGTCATGGTGGTCAAGCCTTGCGCTGGCAGCCTGGATGACCGCGAACGCCTGTTGCCCTATACGGAGCAATGCGTGTTGGCCGTTGACCTGGCCGCGGGCGAGATGAAGGTGGATTGGGACGCGGATTTCTAAGCGTGGCTAACTTGCGCGTAGAAGTGATCAGTCTGTTTCCCGAGATGTTTTCCGCCATCAGCGAGTACGGCATCACCAGTCGGGCGGTGAAACAGGGGCTCTTGCAGCTCACCTGTTGGAATCCGCGAGACTACACGACGGATCGACATCACACTGTGGACGATCGCCCGTTTGGCGGTGGTCCGGGCATGGTGATGAAGATCAAGCCCCTGGAAGATGCTCTGGTTCAGGCCAAGGCAGCAGCCGGGGAGGCGGCGAAGGTGATTTACCTGTCCCCCCAAGGCCGTCAACTGACTCAGTCGGCGGTACGCGAGTTGGCGAATCTGGATGCATTGATCCTGATTGCCGGCCGCTATGAAGGCATTGACGAGCGTTTTATTGATGCTCATGTCGATGAAGAGTGGTCGATTGGCGACTATGTACTGTCTGGCGGCGAGCTGCCGGCGATGGTCCTGATCGATGCGGTTACACGACTGCTGCCTGGAGCTTTAGGGCATGCGGACTCCGCAGAGGAAGATTCCTTTACGGATGGTTTGCTGGATTGCCCGCACTACACCCGACCGGAGGTGTATGCGGATCAGCGTGTTCCCGACGTATTGCTAAGTGGCAATCACGCGCACATCCGGCGTTGGCGTTTACAGCAGTCCCTTGGTCGGACCTTTGAACGACGCGCCGATCTTCTGGAAAGCCGCTCGCTTTCTGGAGAAGAGAAGAAGCTGCTCGAGGAATACATCCGCGAGCGGGACGATAGTTAACAACGTATCGATGGTAGATCCGACGATTTACCTTAGGAGCACAGCATGACTAACAAAATCATCCTTGCACTCGAAGCAGAGCAGATGACCAAAGAGATCCCTACCTTTGCCCCGGGCGACACCATTGTCGTTCAGGTGAAAGTGAAGGAAGGCGACCGTTCGCGTCTGCAAGCGTTCGAAGGTGTTGTTATCGCCAAGCGTAACCGCGGCGTAAACAGTGCATTCACCGTTCGTAAAATCTCCAACGGTGTTGGCGTAGAGCGTACTTTCCAGACCTACTCCCCGCAAATCGACAGCATGGCTGTCAAGCGTCGCGGTGACGTACGTAAAGCCAAGCTGTACTACCTGCGCGACCTGTCGGGCAAAGCAGCTCGCATCAAGGAAAAACTGGCTTAAGTCCAGCTTCCGATGCAAAAAAAAGCAGCCTGCGGGCTGCTTTTTTGTTGCCTGCGGTTTAACGAATTCTCCGGATCGCGGCCTGACGCGAGACCGGGTTGCGGCCATCGCGAGCAAGCTCGCTCCCACAGTAGATCTTCTGCGACCACAATGCCTGTGAACGCCATAGATCCCCTGTGGGAGCGAGCTTGCTCGCGATGCGATTTACATAGCGTCGCTGGTTTCAGGCTGAATCAACGCCAACAACGTCCACCCTGCTGAAGGCTTGACCGCACTGTCCGGCGTCACCACATGCACCCAGCCACTGTCATCACGAGCAAACAGCAGAGTCGCACGCTCGCCATGCAACGCCTGATAATCCTCCCAGCCAAAGCCCTCGGTCAGGTTCGTGCTGTACAACTCAGCCCCCTGATGCAGCTGATTGGCCAGCTTGATATAGGTTAACTCCTCATTGCCTAGCAAACGCCCGCGATGTTCATGGCTGGCGCGATGCTTGTCGGTGCGTCGGCTCTCCTGGCCGCTGGCCAGTCCGAACAGCCGTTGATGGCCGAAATCATGGCGAAAACGCATTGCGGCGAGGGTGTTCAACTCCCCGGACGGTGACAGCGTCAGCAAATGTCCAAGTCCGACCAGATCCAGATGTGCATCGGCATGTTGCGAGGCCGGGTTGCCAAAATAGGTCGGCAAGCCTTCCATCCGGGCTGCGCGAATGTTTTCCCAGCTCGAATCCGTCAACAGTACGCGACTGCCCAGTTGCTGCAGGGCCTTGCCCAGCGTGCGCGCAGGTCCGTTGGCGCCGATGATCAGAAAGCCGCTCGGTGCCGGTTCCGCCACCTTCAGCAGGCGCGCCAGCGGTCGTGCCGTCGCGCTTTGCAACACCACCGTGCCGATGATCACCGCAAAGGTGAGCGGCACCAGCAGCAACGCTCCCTGGTGACCGGCCTCATGCAGGCGAATGGCGAAGATTGCCGACACCGCCGCTGCCACGATGCCCCTTGGGGCAATCCACGCCAGCAGCGCCCGTTCGCGCCAACCCAGGCTGGAGCCCGCCGTGCTCAGCAGCACATTCAAAGGGCGGGCGATGAACTGAATGACCAGCAGCAAAATCAGCACCAGAGGCCCGAGGCCGATCATGGCGTTCAGGTCCAGCCGTGCCGCCAGCAGAATGAACAGGCCGGAGATCAGCAATACGCTGAGGTTTTCCTTGAAATGCAGGATGTGCCGTACATCCACGCCTTTCATGTTGGCCAGCCACATGCCCATCAGTGTCACGGCCAGCAACCCGGATTCATGGGTGACCTCGTTGGAGGCAATGAAAATACCCAGGACTGCCGCGAGCGCCGCCAGGTTGTGCAGGTATTCCGGCAGCCACTGGCGGCGAATCAGGGTGCCGAGCAACCAGCCACCAAAAATACCGAACAGGCTCCCGCACAAAATCACGCCGCCGAAGGTCAGCAGGCTTTCCTTGAGGCCGTTACCTTCGGCACTGGCAATGATGAAGCTATAGACGACTACCGCCAGCAGGGCGCCGATGGGGTCGATGACAATGCCTTCCCAGCGCAGGATATTGGCAATCGACGCTTTCGGGCGCACGACGCGCAGCATCGGTACGATCACAGTTGGCCCTGTCACCAGGGTCAGGCTGCCGAACAGGATGGCCAGCAACCAGTCGAACCCCAGCAGCCAGTGAGTGGCGACAGCAATGACCACCCAGGTGGAGAGGGCGCCAATGGTGACCAAGCGATGGACGACGCTGCCGATTTCGCGCCACTCGGACAGATGCAGGGTCAGGCTGCCTTCGAACAGGATCAGCGCCACCGCCAAGGACACCAGCGGCATCAGCAATGGCCCGAACATTTCTTGCGGGTCGAGCAAGTGCAGCACGGGGCCAGCCAGGATGCCGGTCAGCAGCAGAAAAAGAATCGCCGGCAATTTCAAGCGCCAGGCCAGCCATTGGCAAAGCAGCGCCGCCGCGCCTATCCCGCCAAATGCCAATAAAATCTGCTGCTCGCTCATTGCTGCTCCCTGTTCCTTGAAATGGCGGCCTATGAAAGACTAGCGGCCGTTTTCATGTCCAATCTTAATTTTGCGTGCAGCCTCAAGGCTGCATGATTCGAGTACCCATGCCTGCCATCGATCACCCGCTGATAGACCAATTCCTCGATGCCCTGTGGTTGGAGAAAGGTCTTTCCGACAACACCCGCGATGCCTATCGCAGTGACCTGGCGCTGTTCAACGGCTGGTTGCAGGAAAAAGGGCTGGAGCTGATCAACGCTGGCCGCGAACTGATCCTTGATCACCTGGCTTGGCGTCTGGAACAAAACTACAAGCCTCGTTCCACTGCGCGATTTCTCTCCGGTGTGCGTGGGTTCTATCGCTATTTGCTGCGGGAAAAACTCATCGCCGTCGATCCGACCCTTCGCATCGACATGCCGCAGCTGGGTAGGCCGCTGCCGAAATCCTTGTCGGAAGCCGACGTGGAGGCGCTGTTGAAAGCGCCGGACCTGAGCGAAGCCATTGGCCAGCGTGACCGGGCCATGCTTGAAGTCCTGTACGCCTGCGGCCTGCGAGTGACAGAGCTGATCAGCCTGACGCTGGAGCAGGTCAATCTACGTCAGGGCGTGCTGCGTGTGATGGGCAAGGGCAGCAAGGAGCGTCTGGTGCCGATGGGTGAAGAGGCAATTGTCTGGGTCGAGCGCTACATGCGCGATGGCCGTGGCGAACTGCTCGGCGGGCGTCCCAGCGATGTGTTGTTCCCGAGTCAACGTGGCGAGCAGATGACGCGTCAAACCTTCTGGCACCGGATCAAGCACCAGGCCAAGGTGGCCGGGATCGGCAAGTCGCTGTCGCCGCACACCTTGCGCCATGCCTTCGCCACGCATCTGCTCAATCACGGTGCAGACCTGCGGGTGGTGCAGATGCTGCTGGGGCACAGCGATTTGTCTACGACGCAGATCTACACCCATGTTGCCCGGGCGCGCTTGCAGGATCTGCACGCCAAGCATCATCCACGCGGGTGAACTTCCCGAGATCCGCTTTTCTGTGGGAGCGGGCTTGCCCGCGAAGAGGTCGGCACATACAACATTGATGTCGCCTGATACGACGCTTTCGCGAGCAAGCCCGCTCCCACAGGAGATTGTGTCGCTACAAATGTCTTGCATCAGGTGCATTCGGCCATGTGGGCCTTATGTGATAGGCTGGGCCGGTTTGCACGATGGGCGTTTATGACCCGGTGTTTCGGCACGGGCGTTCTGATCGTCCCATTTGTCCGTCTTCAGGAGTTCTCATGCGTCTGACCCAGATTTTCGCCGCCGCAGCCATTGCGTTGGTCAGCACCTTTGCCGTCGCCGATGACGCGGCCGACAAAGCCATTCGTAAAAGCCTGGAAAACCTCCAGCTCGAAGTGCCGGTAGAGACCATCACCGCCAGCCCGTTGCCAGGCCTGTACGAAGTCAAGCTCAAGGGCAGCCGTGTGCTGTACGCCAGCGCCGACGGCCAGTACGTGGTTCAGGGCTACCTGTTCGATCTCAAGGACGGCAAGCCGGTCAACCTGACCGAGAAGACCGAACGCCAGGGCATCTCCAAGCTGATCAACGCCATCCCGGTTGCCGAAACCGTTGTCTACCCGGCCATTGGCGAAACCAAGTCGCACATCACCGTATTCACCGACACCACTTGCCCGTACTGCCACAAGCTGCACGCCGAAGTGCCTGAACTGAACAAACGCGGCATCGAAGTGCGTTACGTCGCGTTCCCGCGTCAGGGCCTGGGCTCGCCGGGTGACGAGCAACTGCAAGCGGTGTGGTGCTCGAAAGACAAGAAAGCGGCCATGGACAAAATGGTCGACGGCAAGGAAATCAAGGCCGCCAAGTGCGATAACCCGGTTTCCAAACAGTTCGCCCTCGGCCAGTCGATCGGCGTGAATGGCACACCGGCCATCGTTTTGGCCGACGGTCAGGTCATTCCGGGCTACCAGCCTGCGCCACAAGTCGCCAAACTGGCGCTGGGCGCGAAGTAAATTCGCATCGTCACGGCAAGCCTTGACGATCATGGTCCGGTAGCGACATTCGCCGGGCCATCAATAGAGAGCCGCGAGTCTGCGGTTGTTTTCACGGCCGGCCTCGAGTCGGCCGTTTTATGGGGAGTTCACAGTGAAACCGGTCAAAGTAGGCATCTGTGGGTTAGGAACCGTCGGTGGCGGTACCTTCAACGTACTTCAGCGCAACGCCGAGGAAATTGCTCGTCGTGCCGGGCGTGGAATCGAAGTGGCACAAATTGCCATGCGCACGCCAAAGCCTCAGTTCCAAACGACCGGTATTGCGATTACCAACGATGTCTTCGAAGTGGCCACGAACCCTGAGATCGACATCGTCATAGAGCTGATGGGCGGCTACACCGTTGCCCGCGAGCTGGTACTCAAGGCCATCGAGAATGGCAAGCATGTGGTCACCGCGAACAAGGCGCTTATCGCCGTTCACGGTAATGAAATTTTCGCCAAGGCCCGCGAGAAGGGCGTGATCGTTGCGTTCGAAGCGGCGGTGGCCGGTGGCATCCCGGTGATCAAGGCGATCCGCGAAGGCCTGTCCGCCAACCGCATCAACTGGGTAGCCGGCATCATCAACGGCACCGGCAACTTCATCCTGACGGAAATGCGCGAGAAGGGTCGCACCTTCGAAGATGTATTGGCCGAAGCCCAGGCCCTGGGTTACGCCGAAGCCGATCCGACCTTCGACGTCGAGGGTATCGACGCCGCTCACAAGCTGACGATCCTGGCATCCATCGCGTTCGGTATTCCGTTGCAGTTCGACAAGGCTTACACCGAAGGCATCACCAAGCTGACCACCGCCGACGTGAACTACGCCGAAGCGCTGGGCTACCGCATCAAGCACCTGGGCGTGGCGCGCAGCACCGCGGCCGGTATCGAACTGCGCGTGCACCCGACGCTGATCCCGGCCGATCGCCTGATCGCCAACGTCAACGGCGTGATGAACGCGGTGATGGTCAACGGCGATGCTGCCGGTTCGACCCTGTTCTACGGCGCTGGCGCCGGCATGGAACCGACCGCTTCGTCGGTGATCGCCGACCTGGTGGACGTGGTCCGCGCCATGACTTCCGACCCGGAAAACCGCGTACCACACCTGGCGTTCCAGCCGGATTCGCTGTCGGCTCACCCGATCCTGCCGATCGAAGCCTGCGAAAGCGCCTACTACCTGCGCATCCAGGCCAAGGACCATCCGGGCGTATTGGCTCAGGTCGCGAGCATCCTTTCGGAGCGCGGCATCAACATCGAGTCGATCATGCAGAAGGAAGCCGAGGAGCACGACGGCCTGGTGCCGATGATCCTGCTGACCCACCGTGTGGTGGAACAGCGCATCAACGACGCCATCGCTGCTTTGGAGGCCTTGGCGGGTGTGGTCGGTCCGGTCGTACGGATCCGTGTCGAGCACCTGAACTAAGCCGATATCGTTGACCGGGCTCGCTTGCGGGCCCGGCACTACGAACACTGTCCATTGGAGTCAGTCATGCGTTACATCAGTACCCGCGGCCAGGCACCGGCCCTGAATTTCGAAGACGTCCTGCTGGCTGGTCTTGCCACCGACGGCGGTCTGTACGTCCCGGAAAACCTGCCACGTTTCACCCAGGAAGAAATCGCCTCCTGGGCCGGCCTGCCGTATCACGAACTGGCCTTCCGCGTCATGCGCCCGTTCGTCACCGGCAGCATTCCGGACGCCGATTTCAAAAAGATTCTTGAAGAAACCTACGGCGTGTTCGCCCACAGCGCCGTTGCGCCGCTGCGTCAGCTGAACGGCAACGAATGGGTGCTGGAGCTGTTCCACGGCCCGACCCTGGCGTTCAAGGACTTCGCCCTGCAACTGCTCGGTCGTCTGCTCGACTACGTGCTGGAAAAGCGCGGCGAGCGCGTGGTGATCGTCGGTGCCACCTCCGGTGACACCGGTTCGGCCGCCATCGAAGGCTGCAAGCACTGCGAAAACGTCGACATCTTCATCCTGCACCCGCATAACCGTGTGTCCGAGGTGCAGCGTCGCCAGATGACCACGATTTTCGGCGAGAACATCCACAACATCGCCATCGAAGGCAACTTCGATGACTGCCAGGAAATGGTCAAGGCGAGCTTCGCCGATCAGAGCTTCCTCAAAGGCACTCGCCTGGTCGCGGTGAACTCGATCAACTGGGCGCGGATCATGGCCCAGATCGTTTACTACTTCCACGCATCCCTGCAGTTGGGCGGCCCGGCGCGTTCGGTGTCGTTCTCGGTGCCAACCGGCAACTTCGGCGACATCTTCGCCGGTTACCTGGCGCGCAACATGGGCCTGCCGATCAACCAGTTGATCGTCGCCACCAACCGCAACGACATCCTGCACCGCTTCATGAGCGGCAACCAGTACGTCAAGGACACCCTGCACGCCACGCTGTCGCCGTCGATGGACATCATGGTCTCGTCGAACTTCGAACGCCTGCTGTTCGACCTGCACGGTCGCAACGGCGCGGCCATCGCCGGGCTGATGGATTCGTTCAAGCAGGGTGGCGGTTTCAGCGTCGAGCAAGAGCGCTGGACCGAAGCCCGCAAGTTGTTCGACTCGCTGGCCGTGGATGACGCGCAAACCTGCGAAACCATTGCCGAAGTCTACGAGCAGACTGGCGAAGTGCTGGATCCACACACAGCCATCGGCGTGAAAGCTGCCCGGGAATGCCGTCGCAGCCTGGATATTCCAATGGTGATCCTGGGCACCGCCCACCCGGTCAAATTCCCGGACGCCGTGGAAAAAGCCGGTGTAGGAAAAGCGCTCGAACTGCCGGTACATCTTTCTGATTTGTTTGAGCGAGACGAACGTTGCACCGTATTGCCAAATGACCTGAAGGCCGTGCAGGCCTTTGTCAGCCAGCATGGCAACCGCGGCAAGCCGCTGTAACCGGTCAGCGCTGTTACATTTTGAAGCCCGTCTCCTGACGGGCTTTTTCATTTCTGCATGCACACTTGTCGTGTTATCGCCGCGAAGGGACAGGCGAATGGATCACCAAGGACGTGGGAATGCTGTTTACAAGTGTGTTCAAGCCAGTCGCGCGCTGGCTGTTTTTATTCGGCATGCTGGGAATCGCCGAATGGGGAGGGGCAAGCCCTGCATCGATTCAGGAGCGTGGGAAGTCTGCCGCACGGTCAATGGTCGTGCTGGATGACCAGGAGTTGCAGTGGATGGCCAAGCATCCTCGGGTTGTGGTCACGGCGCTGGAATACCCGTTGTACCTGTTCAAGGATGAACATGGCCAATGGACGGGCTTGAACAGTGACCTGCTCAAGCGCATCAGTGACATGACGGGGTTGCAGTTCGTTTACCAAGAGTCTTTTTCCACCGATCAGATGCTGGCCCATCTGGAAAGCGGCGCTGCGGATTTGAGTACGACCCTGGCGATGAATGACGAACGCAAGGCGTTTCTTGATTTCAGCCATGCATTCGGCGGTGCAGGATGGGTCTTTCTCGGGCAGGCCGGAGCACCACCGGTGCAGTCGCTGGAGGATCTGGCGAAGCGGGTACTGGTGCTGCCGACCCGGCATGCACTGGAAGCGATGATCCGTCGCAATTATCCGTCCATCGAGTTGCGTTCGGTTAAAACCTACGCCGAAGCCCGTGCCTGGGTGGAAAGCGGCGAAGCCTACGCCACCATCGAAAGCGAAATCGGCGCCCAGCTTATTCCGTCGGGCCGGCTAAAGATCGACGCCGTGGTGCCGGGAAAATGGGATGCGGATTATCTGGCAGTGCGCAAAGGCCAGCCGCAGTTGCTGAGTATCCTCAACAAGGCGCTTGAGGCGTTTCCTGAACAGGAGTTGCGCGGCCTTCGCCTGAAGTGGTTCGGCGGCGCTACCGCGCCACAGGCGCCTGGCCTCTGGCAGCGGATTGACCAGTGGGTTTGCTGGGGCGTGTTGGTGGTCAGCCTGTTCGGTCTGTTGTCCCTGCTCTGGAATCGGCGGTTGGCGGTGGTGGTCAGGCAACGGGTCGAGGCTCAAAGCAGTCTGCGCGATCAGCTCGCCTTCCAGCATGCCCTGATGGATGCCATGCCTGACCCGATGTTTGTCCGTGATCTGCAAGGGCGCTTGATCATGTGCAACAAAAGTTATGAGGACGCCTTGTCGACGCGTTTTGACCGGATGCAGGGGCGGCAGTTGATCGAGGTCGATGCCATGCCCAGACAAACCGCGGAACTGCTGCATGCCGAGTTCATGGCGCAATTGAGTACGCGCAGGACGCGCTTTTTCGAGCGTCAATTGATGTTCAAGGACGGTGTCAGGGATATCTACCAGTGGACAGTGCCGTTTTATACGGCGGATGGCCAGCTACGAGGATTGTTGGGGGGATGGGCCGACATCGCCCGGCGCACCCGACAGACGTGATGGTTGGGTTTTTTCTCTGTCATGTTCGCCGTGCATGCTCTCTTGACTGGGCTGCAGGTTAGCCTGCAGTCAGTACCCAGAACTTTCTTCTCGGGCCAGCGGTCATTTGTAGTAGGCATGCCCCAGGCACGTTGTTTTCGGACTATTGAGTGGTGATCGGGATGGAAAGTATCAGTCTGTTGCTCGGTGAGGCGCTAAGCCCGTATCAGGTTACGTTGACCCCGTCAGGCATTCGTGGCGAATGCCGGGTGACCCTGAAGAATGCTATCGGCGCGACCGTGGTCGAGCGCGAGTTCAATCAGGCCCAGTTGAATGACAAACGCCTGCTGACGGATGTGGTCGACGGTTTGCATCGCGACGTGCTGATTGCTGAAGGACGTCTTGAGCCTTGTGTGATCGCGGCATTGCGTAATGCGGCGCAGGACAAGCTGCTGGCCAGCCGCAATTGAACGGTTTTTTGCGGGAACCTTCCCGCGCCCAGGTCAGTCAGACTTTGTAACAGCAGGATCAAGCATTGTGCTCCGGTGCTTGTAGCTTGCTGCTACTGGTCTCCAAGCAGACCACGTTTGACCCCGAGTCGTCTCCCCACTTCTCGGGGTTTCTTTTGCCCGGGATTTGTCAGGGGTGCGCCAGATTGTCGAAAAACGCCTTGGTGTCTTTCAGGTAATCGTTGCGGCTTTCGGGATCCAGCCAGGCGGCGTAGGCCTCATCGAGGCGTTCACGGGGAAGGGTGCGCAACACCTGGTTGATCTCGACAATGGCCTGCCGGCCCTTTGGCGTGTCGGTGCAACCGATATAACCGGACAGGTATTTGCCCGTGCCACGGATCGGATAGAACTGCAATTCATCCTCGGCAATGCCTTGCAGCGAGGCCTGGTAGCGTATTTCCGGGCGATAACCCAACAGCAGGCGTAAGCGTCCCAGGCGCTGCATTTGCAGCAGGCTGCCCAAGGCGTCGTTACCGTAATGAGGGGCCAGCGCGTCGGCTGGCGCTTGCTTGAGCAGTCCGTCGAGGTATTCGCCGTAATTGCGCTCGGCAATAATTCCCAGTTTTTCGCTACCGCTGGCGAGCAGCGCTGCCAGGTCCACTTCGTCGTCCTTGATAAATGGCGTCAGCACTTTCTGGTCGACGCGCCGCACGGCCAAGCCATTGCTCATGGCGCGGAAGACCGGAATGGAAAAGGCGATCCACTTTTCCCGTTCCTTGCTCCAGTTCAGCGCCGCGTCGCAGACGAGGGACGGTTCGTGGAGCATTTGCAGTCCACGCGCGCGATTGACCCTCATCACGCTGTGCTGGTATTGCGGCATGCCGGCAATCAATAGTGGAAGCAATTGATCGATAACGCCCAGACCCTTTTTCGGCCCGTCGAAAATCGTCAGCGGCGGCAGGTCGCGCTTGAGCCAGATCAGGGGTTCCCCGGTTTGCGCCAGGGCTGACGGGATCGGTCCAGGGAGCAGGAACAAGATCGCCAGCATGCACAGCAGCCGCCCGCCGCGTGGCGGGCAGTGTCGAGTGGGCCATGCGGGCAGGTGCCTCAGCCTAGATGGCTCCGTCTTTGCGCAACTGTGCAATCTGCGTCGCGTCATAGCCAAGTTCCTGGAGTACCTGTGCGTTGTGCTCACCCAGTTGTGGCCCGACCCATTCACATTCCCCGGGTGTCTCTGAGAGTTTCGGCACAATGCCCGGCATCTTGAAGTCTTTGCCATCCGGCAGCTTGGCTTGCAGGAACATTTCCCGCGCCAGGTACTGGGGGTCATTGAACATGTCTTCGGCGCTGAAGATCCGGCTGGCCGGCACCTCGGCCTGATTGAGCTGCGCCAGCACCCTGTCCAGCGGCAACGAGTTGACCCAGCGATCGATGACGCCATAAATCTCGTCGCGTCGGGCATCGCGGCCATCGTTGCTGGCAAGCTGGGGGTCGTTGGCCAAGTCTTCCCGGCCAATGATCAGCATGAAGCGTTTGAAAATCGCGTCGCCATTGGCGCCGATCTGCACGTGCTTGCCATCGGCACTGGTGTGGATCGAGGACGGGGTGATGCCGGGCATGATATTGCCCGTGCGTTCGCGGATGAAACCGAATACGTCGAACTCCGGAACCATGCTTTCCATCATCGCGAAGATGGCTTCGTACAGCGCCACGTCCACCACTTGCCCCAGACCGCCGTTGACTTCGCGATGACGCAGGGCCATCAGCGCGCCGATCACGCCCCAGAGCGCGGCAATCGAGTCGCCGATGGAAATGCCGGTGCGCACGGGTGGGCGGTCTTCGAAGCCGGTGATGTAGCGCAGGCCCCCCATCGACTCACCGACCGCGCCAAAGCCGGGCTGATCCTTCATCGGGCCGGTCTGGCCGAAACCCGACAGCCGCACCATGACCAGTTTCGGGTTCAAGGCGTGCAGGACGTCCCACCCCAGGCCGAGTTTTTCCAGGACGCCGGGACGAAAGTTTTCGATCAGTATGTCTGCCTCACCCAGCAGCTGTTTCAGGATGGCCTGACCGTCGGGGTGCTTGAGGTTGAGAGTCAGGGACTTTTTGTTGCGGGCCTGGACGAACCACCACAACGAAGTGCCTTCATACAACTTGCGCCATTTGCGCAATGGATCACCGCCGTCCGGGGATTCGATCTTGATTACGTCGGCACCGAATTCCGCGCAAATACGCGAGGCAAACGGGCCGGCAATCAAGGTGCCCAATTCGATGACTTTCAGACCGGAAAGCGGTTTGGCGGTGAACGGCATGCTGGATCCTGTGGGGCAAAGGTTGAGCGGATAGAGCGTTTTAACATAGCCGACTGTCAGACGCTCCAGCTTGATTGTGTTCAATTCGTGGATTGCCCGTCGCATCGGTTAGACTTGCCGCCTTTCCTCGTATCAAGAAGCCCGTACATGGCCCAGCCGTCCACGACCTACAAGTTTGAACTGAACCTCACCGACCTCGACCGCAGCGTCTATGAGAGCGTGAAGCAGACCATCGCCCGTCATCCTTCGGAAACCGAAGAGCGCATGACCGTGCGCCTGCTGGCCTACGCCCTCTGGTACAACGAGCAGTTGTCTTTTGGCCGCGGTTTGTCGGAAGTGGATGAACCGGCCTTGTGGGAAAAAAGCCTGGATGACCGCGTCCTGCACTGGATCGAAGTCGGCCAGCCGGATGCCGAGCGCCTGACCTGGTGCTCGCGCCGCACTGAACGTACCAGCCTGTTGGCCTACGGCAGCCTGCGCGTGTGGGAGGGCAAAGTGGTGCCGGCGGTGAAAAACCTGAAGAACGTCAACATCGCTGCCGTGCCTCAGGAAGTCCTGGAAACCCTGGCCAAAGACATGCCCCGCGTCATCAAGTGGGACGTGATGATCAGCGAAGGGACGATCTTCGTCACCGACGACCGTGGTCAGCACGAAGTCCAGTTGCAGTGGCTGGCCGGTGAGCGCGGCTGATTTTTCGCAACTGCCCCGCGTCACCCGGTTTTATCCTACGTATTGAAGAGAAGCATCTTTCACCCCATGCGCATCGAACCTCGCCTGCTGCCCGACACCCTGCCATTCCTCGGTGATATTCCGCCGCTGTTGACCCGCCTGTATGCGGCTCGGGGCGTGCTGTCCGAGGCGGAACTGGACAAGAGCCTGGCGCGGTTGATTCCGTTCCAGCAACTCAAGGGCATCGATGCCGCGGTGGATCTGCTGGTGACTGCGCTCGAACAGCGTCAGCGCATTCTGATCGTCGGCGACTTTGATGCCGACGGCGCGACGGCGAGCACCGTGGGCACCTTGGGGTTGCGTCTGTTGGGGGCGGCACATGTCGACTACCTGGTGCCCAACCGATTCGACTACGGCTATGGCCTGACACCGGAAATCGTCGCGGTGGCGCTTGAGCGTCAGCCGCATTTGCTGATCACCGTCGACAACGGCATCTCCAGCGTCGAAGGCGTGGCAGCGGCGAAAAAGGCCGGGCTCAAGGTGCTCGTCACCGACCACCACTTGCCCGGTGACGAGCTGCCGTTGGCCGATGCCATCGTCAATCCGAACCAGCCCGGTTGCGAGTTTCCGAGCAAGGCGCTGGCCGGCGTCGGGGTGATTTTCTATGTGTTGATGGCCCTGCGTGCGCGGTTGCGCGAGCTGGGCTGGTACACAAGCAAGCCGCAGCCGAATATAGGCGAACTGCTCGATCTGGTGGCTCTTGGCAGCGTGGCCGACGTGGTGCCGCTGGATGCCAACAACCGGATTCTGGTGCATCAGGGCCTGGAGCGGATTCGCGCTGGACGTGCCCGGCCGGGAATCAAGGCGATCCTCGAAGTGGCCAAGCGCGATCATGCGCGCATCACCTCCACCGATCTGGGCTTCATTGTCGGCCCGCGCCTGAACGCAGCAGGGCGCCTGGACGACATGAGCCTGGGCATCGAATGCCTGCTGACCGAAGACGCAGGTCTGGCCCGTGAGATGGCGGCGCAACTGGACGGCATGAACCAGGATCGCAAATCCATCGAGCAAGGGATGCAGCGCGAAGCGCTGGCGCAGCTCAAGGATCTGCCGGTGGAGTCGATGCCGTTCGGCTTGTGCCTGTTCGATCCCGAGTGGCACCAAGGCGTCATCGGTATCCTCGCGTCACGGATGAAAGAGCGCTATTTCCGCCCGACCATCGCCTTTGCCGATGCCGGAGATGGCCTGCTCAAGGGCTCGGGGCGTTCGGTCCAGGGCTTTCACATCCGCGACGCCTTGAGTGTGGTGGCGGCGCAGCATCCGAATCTGATCACCAAATACGGTGGCCACGCGATGGCGGCCGGCCTGACGCTGCCGGAAGCAAATTTCCCCTTGTTCGCCGAAGCCTTTGACGCTGAAGTGCGCCGGCAGCTGCGCGAAGAAGATCTGACTGGTCGCCTGTTGTCGGACGGCACCCTGGCGGTGGAAGAGTTCCACCTGGAGCTGGCTCGTGCCTTGCGGCATGCCGGTCCTTGGGGACAACACTTCCCGGAACCGTTGTTTCATGGGGTGTTCCAGCTGGTCGAGCAGCGCGTCGTTGGCGAGCGGCATCTTAAAGTCGTGCTCAAAAGTGAATGTGGTTCGGTGAAACTCGACGGCATTGCCTTCGGGATCGATCGCGATATCTGGCCGAATCCGACCATCAAATGGGTGGAGCTGGCCTACAAGCTCGACCTCAACGAGTTTCGCGGCAACGAGACGGTTCAATTGATGATTGCCCACATCGAACCGCGTTGACCCCCTGTAGGAGCGAGCTCGCTCGCGATGGACGACAGGACACCGCGGGGTATCAGGTCCCCAACGCTATCGTTCACGCCCATCGCGAGCGAGCTCGCTCCTACAAGGGGGCAACATCCCTCGATGTCGACTAGGCTCTAAGCACTGCTTGATTTTGGCCTTGTGACGTCTTGTCGAATTTTTTGCCCGCGGGGGCGGGTGTTGTACCTTTTTCCTGTCACTCGTCGACTATTCAAACAGAACCTGGAGCCTGCCCACTGATTCGAGAGGTGCCCCATGAGTCTGCTGCTTGAACCCTTTACCCTTCGCCAATTGACCCTGCCCAACCGCATCGCGGTATCGCCGATGTGCCAGTACTCCAGCGCCGATGGCCTGGCCAATGACTGGCATCTGGTCCACCTCGGCAGCCGTGCTATCGGCGGGGCCGGGCTGGTGTTTACCGAAGCCACGGCGGTCACCGCCGACGGGCGTATCACGGCCGAGGATCTCGGTCTGTGGAATGATGAACAGATCGAACCCCTGCAACGCATCACCCGCTTCATCAACGCCCAGGGCGCCGTTGCCGGCATTCAGCTGGCCCATGCCGGGCGCAAGGCCAGCACCCACCGGCCGTGGCTCGGCAAGCATGGCAGCGTCAAACCCGACGAGGGCGGCTGGGTACCGGTCGGACCTTCGCCGATTGCGTTCGACCCGCAGCACACCCAACCCAAACAACTGGATGACGACGAGATCGCCAAGGTGATCCAGGCCTTTGTCGATGCGGCAAAGCGCTCACTGACGGCCGGTTTCAAAGTGGTCGAAGTGCACGCGGCCCATGGTTACCTGTTGCATCAATTCCTGTCGCCGTTGAGCAATCAGCGTCGCGATCAATATGGCGGTTCGTTCGAAAATCGTATTCGGCTGGTGCTGCAGGTCACCGAAGCGGTGCGTGCGGTGTGGCCTGAAGAGTTGCCGGTGTTTGTCCGGGTCTCGGCCACCGACTGGGTGGAAGACGGCTGGAACCCCGATGAAACCGTAGAGCTGGCCCGCCGCCTCAAAGCCTTGGGGGTCGACCTGATCGACGTCTCGTCGGGCGGGACGGCAGTCAATGCCGAAATTCCCACAGGGCCCGGTTACCAGACCCGCTTCGCCGAGCGCGTGCGCAAGGAGTCGGGCATGGCCACCGGCACAGTCGGCATGATCACCGAGCCGGCCCAGGCCGAGCACATCCTGCGCACCTGTCAGGCGGACATCATCTTCCTGGCCCGTGAGTTGTTGCGCGATCCGTACTGGGCGCTGCACGCGGACGACGACCTGGGTGGGCACAAGGCCGTGTGGCCGGCGCAATATCAGCGGGCGACTCACCGTGAGCAGCCCATTCATGAATCGGATTTGCGCGACTGAAATCCATCGATACGAAAAAGCCCCTGAATCGTGAGATTCAGGGGCTTTCGTTTATCCGGATCGTGGTCAGGCCGCTTCGATCTTGTTGCGGTTTTGCTCGACCTTGTTCAGGTAATCCTTGAGTTTTTCCTGCTCCGCGGCTGTGGTGAACAAGCCGAGCTTGCTGCGCCGCCAGAGGATGTCGTGTGCGGTAGTGGCCCATTCTTCACTGCACAGGTAATCGACCTCGCGGGTGTAGAGACCGCTGCCGATGTGCTCGCCCATATCGCTGAGGTCCTGTACACCTTCGAGCATGCGCCAGGTACGGCTGCCGTAGGAGGTGGCCCAGCGGCGAGCCATCTCGCTTGGTACCCAGTCGAATTTGTCGCGGATACGTGAGCTCAAGGCCTGTGGGGTGGTCATGTCTTCACCGCCCGGCAGCGTGGCGCTTGCGGTCCAGCTTGGCTGGATGTGCTTGAAGTAGGGTGCCAGTTGCGCCAGCGCCGACTCGGCCAGTTTGCGATAGGTCGTGAGCTTGCCGCCGAACACCGACAGCAACGGAGCCTCTTCGCCAGTGCCGGACAGCGCCAGGGTGTAATCGCGGGTCACGGCCGACGGGTTGTCGGATTCGTCGTTGCACAGCGGGCGCACACCGGAATAGCTGTGCAGGATGTCCTCGCGGCTGATTTGCTTTTTGAAATGGGCGTTGACCACGTTCAACAGGTAATCGGTTTCGCCGTCGGTAATTGCCACCTTCGCCGGATCGCCGGTGTACTCGCGGTCGGTGGTGCCGATCAGGGTGAAGTGATTCAGGTACGGAATGGTGAACACGATGCGCTGATCTTCGTTTTGCAGGATGTGCGCGTGTTCGCCTTCGTACAGTTTCGGCACGATCAGGTGGCTGCCCTGGATCAGGCGGATGCCGTAAGGCGATTCCATCTTCAAGTCATCGCGAATGAACCTGGCGACCCAAGGCCCGGCCGCATTGACCAATGCCTTGGCGCGGATCGAAAACAGGCTGCCATCGGCGCGCTCCAGGTGCAGGTGCCACAGGCCCTTGGTGCGACGTGCGCTGACGCAGCGGGTCTGGGTGTGAACGTGGGCGCCTTTTTCCCGGGCGGCCATGGCGTTCAACACCACCAGGCGGGCGTCGTCGACCCAGCAGTCGGAGTATTCGAAGCCCTTGGTGATTTCGCTTTTGAGCGCGCTGTCGGGGCCGAACTTCAGGCTTTTCGAACCTTGCAGTTGCTCGCGCTTGCCCAGGTTGTCATAGAGGAACAGACCGGCGCGAATCATCCACGCCGGGCGCAGGTGCGGGCGGTGCGGCAACACGAAGCGCATTTGCTTGACGATGTGCGGCGCCTTGGCCAACAACACTTCGCGCTCAGCCAGGGCCTCACGCACCAGGCGGAATTCGTAATGTTCGAGGTAGCGCAGGCCACCGTGAATCAGCTTGCTGCTGGCCGACGATGTATGGCTGGCCAGGTCATCCTTTTCACAAAGGAACACCGAGAGACCGCGTCCGGCGGCGTCCGCTGCGATCCCCACGCCATTGATCCCGCCACCGATGACGGCGATATCGTAGACCTCGGCGAGAGGGGGCGTAGGCAAGGTGGAAGTGGGCATCGGCTCGGCCTCGGAATTCTTTGATGTTCTGTATTTGAATTCGAACATTAATGTTCATTTGCGAAAATACTAGCCCATAAAGACGCCCACAGCCAGTCAGCTTCGATTGAAAATACTCATCGAAGGGCCGTTAAAGGAAAATTTACGAACATTGAAAGGTTGCAGGCTGCTTTTGTGGCGAGGGGGCTTGCCCCCGTTCGACGGCGAAGCCGTCGCAGGTTGGGGCTATGAATGTGCCTGTCTGAACTCGGCTGAATGGTTTTAGGGCCGCTTCGCAGCCCAACGGGGGCAAGCCCCCTCGCCACAGGGGAGCGGTGTGCTTAAACGACTTCCAGCCGAACCTTGTGCTGGTTCAACAACTGCGCCAGCGCCGGGGAGGGTTGCTGATCGGTGACCAGGCAATCGACCAGGCTGATCGGCCCCAGGCGAATCATGGCGTTGCGCCCGAACTTGCTGGAGTCGGCCGCGAGGATCACCTGCCGGGCATTGGCGATGATCGCCTGGGATACCCGCACTTCCTGATAGTCGAAGTCCAGCAGGCTGCCGTCTTCATCGATGCCGCTGATGCCGACCAGGGCGAAATCGACCTTGAACTGATTGATGAAGTCGACACTGGCCTGACCCACCACGCCACCATCGCGCCGCACGTTGCCGCCAGTGAGCAGGACATCGAAATCGTCCTTGGCGCTGAGCATGGAGGCGACGTGCAGGTTGTTGGTGATGATCTTCAGGTGACTGTGGTTGAGCAGTGCCCGGGCAATGGATTCGGTGGTCGTGCCGATGTTGATGAACAGCGAGGCATGGTCGGGAATCTGCGCGGCAATGGCTTCGCCGATACGCTGTTTTTCATCGCGCATCTGATCGGCGCGCATGGCGTAGGCGGTGTTTTCAACGCTGGAGTCGTAAGCCGCGCCGCCGTGGTAGCGACGCAACAAATTGGCTTCCGCGAGCTGATTGATGTCGCGGCGAATGGTCTGCGGGGTAACTACGAACAGCGTGGCCATTTCCTCGATGCTGACATAGCCGCGTTCGCGGACCAGTTCGAGGATTTGCTGCTGACGGGGAGGCAGATTCATGGGGCGTCCTTTGGGCTGCCGTGCAAAATTTGCCCATGATGCCGCAGGAATCTGCTCCCGACCAGTTACATACAGATACGAGCCTGCGTCTTGGCTTATTCAGTCTCGTCTTCAGCCGCCCAATCGCGGGTACGGCTGACCGCTTTTTTCCACCCCGCGTAGAGTTTTTCCTTCGCCGTTTCATCCAGCGTCGGCTCGAACTTGCGTTCGATCACTGCCTTGCCGCGCAACTCTTCCAGGCTGCCCCAGAAGCCGCAGGCCAGGCCTGCCAGGTAAGCCGCACCCAGTGCCGTGGTTTCGCGCATTTGCGGACGTTCGACCTGCGTGCCGAGGATGTCGGCCTGGAACTGCATCAGGAAATTGTTCGCCACCGCGCCGCCGTCCACGCGCAGGGCCTTGAGGCGTTCGCCGGAGTCCTGTTGCATGGCGTCGAGCACGTCGCGAGTCTGGTAGGCAATCGATTCCAGCGCTGCGCGAATGATGTGATCTACGCGCACGCCGCGGGTCAGGCCGAACAAGGCGCCACGGGCGTACGGGTCCCAGTAGGGAGCACCAAGACCGGTGAAGGCCGGCACCAGGTACACACCGTTGCTGTCTTTGACCTTGTTGGCGAAGTATTCGGTGTCGTGGGCGTCGTTGATGATCTTCAGTTCGTCACGCAGCCATTGCACGGTGGAGCCGCCGTTGAACACCGCGCCTTCCAGCGCGTAGGCCACTTCGCCACGTGGGCCGCAGGCGATGGTGGTGAGCATGCCGTGTTGGGATTTAACGGCTTTGTCGCCGGTGTTCATCAACAGGAAGCAGCCAGTGCCGTAGGTGTTTTTCGCCTGGCCTGGTTCGACGCACATCTGGCCGAACAGGGCGGCTTGCTGGTCGCCAGCGATGCCGCCGATGGCGATACCGCTTTTGGTGTGACCGTAGATTTCCGAAGAAGACTTCACTTGCGGGAGCATCTCACGAGGGATGTCGAGGACCTCCAGCATCTTCGCGTCCCACTCCAGGGTGTGGATGTTGAAGAGCATGGTGCGCGAAGCGTTGGTGTAGTCGGTGACATGCACCTTGCCACCGGTGAATTTCCAGATCAGCCAGCTGTCGACGGTGCCGAACAACAGCTCACCGTTGCGCGCGCGTTCGCGGCTGCCTTCGACGTTGTCGAGGATCCACTTGAGCTTGGTTCCGGAGAAGTACGGGTCGGTGACCAGGCCGGTGGTGTCGCTGATGTATTGCTCGTGGCCATCGCGCTTGAGCTGCTGGCAGATCTCGGTGCTGCGTCGGCACTGCCAGACGATGGCGTTGTAGATCGGGCGGCCGGTGTTCTTGTCCCAGACCACGGTGGTTTCGCGCTGGTTGGTGATGCCGATGGCCGCCACCTGGTCGTGGTGCAGGCCGGCTTGCGCCAGGGCCTCGACCATCACGGCGCTTTGGGTCGCGAAGATTTCCATCGGATCGTGTTCGACCCAGCCGGCTTGCGGGTAATGCTGTGCGAACTCCCGTTGGGCGGTGCAGACCACGTTCGCGTCGCGGTCGAAAATGATCGCGCGGGAGCTGGTCGTACCCTGATCGAGGGCAATGATGTAGTTCTTATTCTGTGTGTCGGTCATGTCGATTGCCTTGGACGAAATAAGGGAGTGAGGTCTGGCGCGCGATCAAGGGGCAGGGGCACGCGCCAACGGTATCAAGAAGTTCTGGGTTTGCCGTCAATGGCAGCTGTTGCATCCTTTGTAGCAGGTACGGCGCTGGGCAGATGGCGGGCAATCAGCCCGCGATAGGCGGCAGCACCGAGGCAGGCACCGACAATCGGTGCAAAAACAGGAATCAGGAAATACGGGATATCGCGTCCGCCAGTGAAGGAAATTTCACCCCAGCCAGCGAAGAAAGTCATCAGTTTAGGGCCGAAGTCCCGCGCAGGGTTCATGGCAAAACCGGTCAGTGGTCCCATCGAGCTACCGATCACCGCAATCAACAGGCCGATCAGCAGCGGTGCCAGCGGGCCTTTGGGCAGGCCATTGTTGTCATCGGTCAGGGACATGATCACGCCCATCAGAATGGCCGTGATGATCACCTCGACCAGAAATGCCTGGGCGGTGGTCAGCACCGGGTTCGGGAAGGTGGAGAACACGGAGGCCAATTCGAGGCTGGCTTGAGTGCCGCGAACCATATGGTGCGTTTGTTCGAATTCGAAGAATAGATTGCTGTAGAGCGTGTAAACCAACAGCGCTCCACAGAAGGCACCCGCCACTTGGGCGAGTATGTAGAAAGGCAATTTACGTTTTTCGAAGTCCGCGAAAATGCTCAGGACAATACTGACGGCAGGGTTCAGATGAGCCCCGGAAACCCCAGCGGTAAGGTAGATCGCCATGCTGACGCCGACGCCCCAGATAATGCTGATTTCCCACAAGCCAAAACTGGCACCCGCGACCTTGAGCGCGGCAACGCAACCTGTACCAAAAAAGATCAGCAGCGCCGTACCCAGAAACTCGGCCATGCATTGGCTCGAGAGCGACGGTTGTTGTAAATCAGTTGTCATTGAAACCTCATTTTTTTTGTTGTCTGGCGCTTTTTCCATCATGGTCGGAGCGCGGTTTTCGCCGAGGCAGGATCCCCATCCTGGTCGCGGTTTACTGCTGGGTGCAGCGGTAGGACGTTTCGTACAGTTTCATAAACGAAAAAATATAGACAAGAAACGCTGCTGTCAAAGGTCGAAAGTGAACCATCGGTCACAAAAAAACTATTCGTTGCATGAATGAATGAGTCATTGGGGAAGGGGAAGGCAGGGCAATGGCGTTATGGATGCGCCGCCGTAGAGCCTTTTAATGATCAATGTCCTAGAATCGGGCGCAGTATTTTTCTTCTGCCGCCCAGTCTGGAGCTGTCATGACCCCCGCATTGGATTTGTTGAAAAAGGTTCGGGCCGAACATCGCGTACACAGTTACGAACATGATCCCAAGGCCGCCTCCTACGGGTTGGAAGCGGCGGAAAAACTCGGGCTCGATCCGGCGCAGGTGTTCAAGACCTTGCTGGCGGCCAGCGAAAAGGGCGAGTTGCTGGTGGCCGTGGTGCCGGTTGTCGGCAGCCTGGACTTGAAAGGGTTGGCCCACGCCGCGGGCGTGAAGAAGGTCGAAATGGCCGACCCGGCGGCAGCGCAGCGCTCTACCGGCTATCTGTTGGGCGGGATCAGTCCGCTGGGGCAGAAAAAGCGCTTGCGTACCTTCATTGATAATTCGGCCCAGCCCTTCGCCAGCATTTTTGTCAGTGCGGGGCGGCGTGGACTGGAAGTCGAACTGGCACCGGCGGTGCTGGCCGAGCACACCCAGGCCAGATTTGCCGATATCGGCCGTGCGTGAACATCATCGGAGTCCGCGCAGCGCTGTATGGTGAAAATCAGCCTGCTCTGTCACTGGTGCCGGCTGAGCCAGCGCGGCATGCTGGGTGGTCTGACAAAGGGAGAAGGTTATGCAACTGGAGTTTCATCAGGTCGACGCGTTCAGCAATCAGCCATTTAGCGGCAATCCGGCGATGGTCTATCGGCTCGACACATGGCTCGCCGATGAGTTGATGCAAAAGATTGCCGCCGAACACAACCTCGCCGAAACGGCGTTTGTCGTGCGTGAAGGGCAGGGCTGGCACATCCGTTGGTTTACGCCGACCACCGAGGTGCCATTGTGCGGTCACGCGACGCTGGCTAGCGCTCATGTGCTGTTCGAGATTTATAAGGAGCCCGTCGAACGACTGGACTTCACCTGCAAATCCGGCCCGTTGGGCGTGACCCGTGAAGGTGGGCGGCTGTGGCTGGATTTCCCGGCGATCACTGCATCGCCGGTGAACGTGGTCTCGGACATCGAGCGTGCACTGGTTGTGAAGGCTGTTGAGGTACTGGCTTCAAATGAGCTGTTTGTGGTGCTGGAGTCGGAGCAAGCGGTGCTCGACTGCAAGCCGGACATGGTGGCCCTGGCGAAACTGCCATGGCTGGGTGCCATCGTGACGGCGCGGGGCGAGCAGCACGATTTCGTTTCCCGCTACTTCGCCCCGGCAATCGGCATCAATGAAGACCCGGTGACCGGATCGACCCATTGCCTTCTGATTCCGTACTGGTCAAAGCGTTTGGCCAAGTCGAGCCTGACGGCTTTTCAGCGTTCGGCGCGGGGTGGGGAATTGTTCTGCCAACTGGAAGGCGATCGGGTGAGGATCGGCGGCAATGCGACCCTGGTTGCCAGTGGCACGCTGAGGCTGGGATAACGCAAACCCACTGTAGGAGCGAGCTTGTTCGCGAAAAACGTCTGGATAACGCGTTCATTCCGGTTGCACGCGTTATCGTTGTCGTCCATCGCGAGCAAGCTCGCTCCTACAGTAGGGGGGGTATCAGTTGGCCGTGCTGTAGCGCCGGACACCTGATTCAACAGCTGGAATCTGCGCCGCGGTGCTGCCGGACGCCTGGAACAGCACCAGGTGTTCAGCCGCGACACGAATACCCACATCCGCCCCAACCTGACGATCGACATGGCTCGGGAAAATCGACTCCAGCTGTGCGCCTGTCGGCAGTTGCAAGCGATACAGGGTCGATGCACCCAGGAACGTCTTGCCGGCAATTCGCGCCTTCAGTGCGCTGTCCGGCGCATAGACGATATCGTCCGGGCGCAGCAACACGTCCACGGCGCCGCCTACCGGCCAGGTGTAGGCCCGATTGCCGCGCAACTCACCCAGTTCGGTTTGCACCGATTCTGGGCTGCTCAACTGACCGCGAATGAAATAGCCCTGGCCGATGAAACTCGCGACAAAAGGTGTCAGGGGTTCGTGATACAGGTTGTAGGGCGTATCCCACTGTTCCAGGCGACCTTCCTTGAACACACCAACGTGGTCGCTGACCGCGAAGGCTTCTTCCTGGTCGTGAGTCACCAGAATCGCGCTGGTGCCACGGGCCTTGAGGATGTCGCGTACTTCATGGCTGAGCTTGCGGCGCAATTCGCCATCAAGGTTGGAGAAGGGTTCGTCGAGCAACAGCAGTTGCGGTTCCGGCGCCAGGGCACGGGCCAGTGCGACACGTTGCTGCTGACCTCCTGAAAGCTCGTGGGGGAAACGCTTGCCGAGATTCTTCAGGTTGACCAGTTCCAGCAGCTCTTCGGTCACGCGATCCTTTTGCGGATGCTTGCGAATGCCGAAGGCGATGTTGTCGGCCACGCACAAATGCGGAAACAGCGCGTAGTCCTGGAACACCATGCCGATGCGACGTTTCTCCGGCGCAAGGGTGAAACCGGCGCTGGAGATGGTCTCGCCAGCCAGCTGGATTTCGCCTTCGTGCACCGGTTCGAAACCGGCAATCGCCCTCAGGGTGGTGGTCTTGCCGCAGCCCGACGAGCCCAGCAGGCAACCGATGTCGCCTGCGTTCAGGTGCAGGTTGAGGTTCTGCACCACGCGCTGGTCTTGATAGCCGCAGGCGAGGTTGCGCAGGTTAAGCAGTAATGGCTGGCTCATGCGTGGTGATACGCCGGTTCGACGAGGAACTCGAGCAGGGCTTTTTGCGCGTGCAGACGGTTTTCGGCTTGATCCCAGGCCACCGAGCGCTTGTCATCGAGCAGGTCGATGCTGATTTCCTCGCCGCGGTGCGCTGGCAAGCAGTGCATGAACAGCACGTCTTCAGCGGCCAGGTCGAGCAGGGCGCGGTTGACCTGATACGGCGCGAACAGTTGCAGACGCTTGGCGGTTTCCTCTTCCTGGCCCATGGAGGTCCAGACGTCGGTGCTCACCAGGTGTGCGCCACGCACGGCTTCCTTCGGATCGCGAACGATGGTGACCCGATCGCCGGCCTTGGCCAGGAACACCGGGTTGGGTTCATAGCCTTCCGGGCAGGCAACGCGCAACTGGAAGTCGAACTGGATCGCCGCTTCTATATAGCTGTTGCACATGTTGTTGCCGTCGCCAATCCAGGCCACGGTCTTGCCCTGGATGGAGCCGCGGTGTTCGAGGAAGGTCTGCATGTCGGCCAGCAACTGGCACGGGTGCAGGTCATCGGACAGGCCGTTGATCACCGGTACGCGGGAATTGGCGGCGAATTCGGTCAGGTTGCTGTGGGCAAAGGTACGGATCATCACTGCATCGAGCATGCTCGACATGACGATGGCGCAGTCGCCGATCGGCTCGCCACGACCCAGTTGGGTGTCACGTGGCGACAGGAAGATCGCCTGCCCGCCGAGCTGGATCATGCCTGCCTCGAAGGAGATCCGGGTACGGGTCGAGGATTTCTCGAAAATCATTCCCAGGACACGGTTTTTCAGAGGCTCGAACAGTACGCCGCGGTTACGCAGGTCCTTGAGCTCAACGCCTCGACGGATCACGCTGACCAGCTCTTCGGGCGTGCAATCCATCAGGGAGAGAAAGTGCCTTGCGCTCATCATTGACTACCTTTTGCTACAAACCGCAGATGCTCAAAGCCTTGTTTAACGGAACAACGGGCGAGACCTGCGGCGTAAGCCGCACGGGGCGACGAAATAGGGGAAGGCGCGATCTTATAATTAAATGTCGCGTCTTACCAATAGGGCTACAGTTTTTAGGGAGTTTCAGAGGTGCTACGGGTTTACCGAGGTAGCGCTTTTGAAGCCTGTTTCCTGATAGCAGCGGTTCATTTGTACACCGGCCCCTCGGGGCTTGGCAATCAGGCGCGGCGGCAATGGTGCGTGACAGTCGGTTTTTGACTTGTCATTCATCAGCGCCGGGCTTGATGGGCACTGGCGCCTGATCGGCGAGCAGACCGGCGCGCATGGACCCCACGGACCGATTGAAACCCTTCAGGAATTTCAGTTGCAGGTGCCGCCCAGGCTGCCTTCGAACTGAACTCGGACGGCCATCGGCTGGCCTGATAACCCTCGATTCACAAGACGAACGTCGCTGGCGTGTCGGCGGCTCTGGCGCCATAGTTTTGTTTCCGCGGCCTACGTTGCCCGCCCATAACAAGACAGAGACTGGCCATGACCAAGACTCTCCATCACCGTGCTTGCCATTTGTGCGAAGCCATCTGTGGCCTGACTATCGAAACCACCAGGGGCGAAGGCGGTAACGTCCAGATCACTTCGATCAAGGGCGACCCCCAGGATACGTTCAGTCGTGGGCACATCTGCCCCAAGGCCGTGGCGTTGCAAGACATTCAGAACGATCCGGATCGCCTGCATCAGCCGATGCAGCGGGTGGGCAATGAATGGCAGCCCATCGAGTGGGAGGCGGCATTCAATCTGGTCGCCGAACGCCTCGCCGCCATTCAGGAGCATCACGGGCAAAACGCCGTGGCGGTCTATCAGGGCAACCCGAGTGTGCACAATTACGGGCTGATGACCCACAGCAATTACTTCCTCGGCCTGCTGAAAACCCGCAACCGTTTTTCCGCCACCTCGGTCGATCAATTGCCCCATCACCTGACCAGTCATTTGATGTACGGCCACGGTCTGCTGCTGCCGATCCCGGACATCGACCACACCGATTTCATGCTGATCCTGGGCGGCAATCCACTGGCTTCGAACGGCAGCATCATGACCGTGCCGGATGTGGAGAAACGCTTGAAGGCGATACAGGCCCGGGGTGGCAAGGTGGTGGTGGTCGATCCGCGCCGTAGTGAAACGGCGGCGATTGCCGACCAGCATCTGTTCGTACGCCCGGGCGGTGATGCAGCGCTGTTGTTCGGCCTGCTCAATACCTTGTTCGCTGAAGGTCTGACCCGCGACAGCCATCTGCCGGTGGACGGCCTGGAGGACGTACGGGAGGCCGTCGCACCGTTCACTGCCGAGGCCATGAGTCCGTTGTGCGCCGTACCGGCCGAACAGATCCGCCAGTTGGCGCGGGACTTCGCCGCGGCACCGAGTGCAGTCTGCTATGGCCGCATGGGCGTTTCGACCCAGGCCTTCGGTACTCTGTGCCATTGGGTGGTGCAGTTGATCAACCTGGTCACCGGCAATCTCGATCGCGTGGGTGGTGCCTTGTGCACCGAGCCAGCAGTGGACCTGGTGGCGTCGACCTCGGGCGGGCATTTCAATCTGTGGCAGAGCCGGGTTTCCGGGCGCCCGGAGTACGCCGGAGAACTACCTGTCTCGGCGCTGGCCGAAGAGATGCTCACTGAAGGGGAAGGGCAAGTCCGCGCGCTGATCACCGTGGCGGGCAATCCGGTGTTGTCCACACCCAATGGCCGACAACTCGAACAGGCGCTGGACGGGCTGGAGTTCATGGTCAGTATCGACCTGTACATCAATGAAACCACGCGTTACGCCGACCTGATCCTGCCGTCCACATCGGCGCTGGAAAACGACCATTACGACACCACGTTCAACCTGTTCGCGGTGCGCAACGTCAGCCGTTTCAACCGCGCCATCCTCGCCAAACCCCAGGGTGCATTGCACGACTGGGAGATTTTCGTCGGCCTGGCCAAGGCATTTGCCGTCAGGACCGGCAAAGAACTGAAGCCCACCATCGCTCCAGCGCAAATGATCGATCTCGGCTTGCGCATGGGAATGTACGGCGACAATTCAGAACACAAGCTGTCGCTGGCGACTTTGTTCGATCATCCCCATGGCGTCGATCTGGGCGCGCTCAAGCCTAACCTGACGCCACGCCTGAAGACTGCCAATCAACGCATCCAGGCCGCGCCTGCGGCGATTCTCGCTGACCTGGCGCGCTTTGCAGCCTTGAAGGCGCCGGCCGCCGACGAGTTGTTGATGATTGGCCGCCGGCATGTACGCAGCAACAATTCATGGATGCATAACTATCATCGGTTGGTAAAGGGCAAGCCACGTCACCAGTTGCTGATGCATCCGGACGATCTGGCTAGTCGCGGGCTCAGCGACGGACAGCGTGTTCGGGTCAGTTCGCGGGTGGGTGTGATCGAAGTCGAAGTGCTTGGCAGTCTGGACATGATGAAAGGCGTGGTCAGCCTGCCTCACGGCTGGGGGCACGCGCGGCCGGGCGTGCAAATGTCGATTGCCAGCAGTCAACCGGGCTCCAGCGCCAACGACCTGACCGACGAACGCCAGATTGACGAACTGTCGGGAAATGCCGCGCTCAATGGTGTGCCGGTGATCGTGGTGGCGGCGTGAATCAGTCAGACGGAGAGACCGAGCAGGGCGCTCGGCTTTCCGTTACAATGCGCCACCGTGCCGACCCATGAGTCGGAAAGTTCAGCCGAGGTGCTCCATGGATATCATCGAAACGATTAAAGAGCAGATTGCCAACAACACCATTCTGCTTTACATGAAAGGCTCGCCGAATGCCCCGCAGTGCGGCTTCTCCGCGAAAGCCGCGCAGGCCGTGATGGCGTGTGGCGAAAAGTTTGCGTACGTGGACATCCTGCAGAACCCGGAAATCCGCGCCAACCTGCCAAAATACGCCAACTGGCCAACCTTCCCACAGCTGTGGGTTGCCGGTGAACTGGTCGGCGGTAGCGACATCATGACTGAAATGGCTGCTGACGGTTCGCTGCAGAGCCTGATCAAGGACGCCGCCGCCAAGGCTGCTGCTCCAAAGACCGAAGCCTGATTCGCTTCCTGTAGGAGCGAGCTCGCGATGGACTAAAGAACGCCGCTGGGTGTCAGGCTCCCAGCGTTATCGTTAACGACCATCGTCGGAACGCCGCCCGGAGCAAGCTCGCTCCTACAGCGGCAGGCACAAAAAAGCCCCGCCTCTTCAAAGAGAGCGGGGCTTTTTATTGCATCGAGATTAATGGCGTAGAACTTACTCGTCTTCGCCCATCTGCGATTGCAGATAGTTCTCAAGGCCCACTTTATCGATCAGGCCCAACTGGGTTTCCAGCCAGTCGATATGTTCTTCTTCGGACTCGAGGATATCTTCAAGCAGTTCACGGCTACCGAAGTCGCCAACTTTTTCGCAATGCGCGATAGCCACTTTGAGATCGGCATGGCCGGTTTTCTCGATACGCAGGTCACACTCAAGCATTTCCTTGGTGTGCTCGCCGATGTGCAGCTTGCCCAGGTCCTGGACATTCGGCAGGCCTTCAAGGAACAGGATGCGCTTGATCAGCTTGTCCGCGTGCTTCATCTCGTCGATGGATTCGTGGTACTCGTGCTTGCCGAGCTTGTTCAGGCCCCAATCTTCATACATGCGCGCATGCAGGAAGTATTGATTGATCGCGACCAGCTCATTGGCGAGGATCTTGTTGAGATGCTGGATGACTGTAACGTCGCCTTTCATGATGGGGTCCTGCCCTGTATTAGCTGTCAATAGAGCAGAGTTTGAGCCTCGTATTTAATAGTGTCAAACCTAAGTTATTGAAACTTAAATGAAAATTAATCGGAATAAGAATGTTTGTGTTCCGCGTCTAGAGCATAACTAGTTGATTTTGAGGCATAAAAAAACCGGACATATGTCCGGTTCTTTGAAATTCGATGTTTAAGCCGCGGTAAATTCTGCTGGATAAGGAATTGCAGCCTGGGCCGTTTGCAGTTTGGTCAGGGTCTCGCGGACCACTTCCTTGGCGAGGCAGGCACATTTGCCGCACTGGCTCGCAACGCCGGTGGCCACACGGACTTCCTTGTAGCTGCAGCATCCTTCATAGATCGCATCGCGGATTTGACCGTCGGTGACGCCAGTGCAGAGGCAAACATACATAGGGAAGGACCGTCGCTGATTGTGACTCAATTGCGATGGATCTTAATGTTAACGAGAATGATTGTCAAAGTGGTTTCAGAGCACTTTTCGTCATAAACGGGTATGGCTGACGAACGGTCTGCCTGGCAAATCGGTGATCCAAAACCGGCGGGGATTTCATCGTACGGGGAAAAAACAGCTAAGCCAGCTCAAACACGCGGTGTATGATGGCCGGTCTTTTGCGACCGGGGATCGTGTCACAGGGCTGTCGCCTCAGGGTGGCAGGCTGATGCGAGCCCTGTTTCTCACGCTATTACACCAGGAGATATCCAATGAGCGTACTCGTAGGCAAACAAGCCCCTGACTTCACCGTACCGGCCGTACTCGGCAATGGCGAGATCGTTGACAGCTTCACCCTGTCCTCGGCGATCAAAGGCAAATACGGCCTGGTGTTCTTCTATCCACTGGACTTCACCTTCGTTTGCCCGTCCGAGCTGATCGCTCTGGACAACCGCATGTCTGACTTCAAGGCACGCAACGTTGAAGTGATCGCTGTTTCGATCGACTCGCACTTCACCCACAACGCATGGCGCAACACTCCAGTGAACAATGGCGGTATCGGCCAGGTTCGCTACACCATGGCTGCCGACATCAAGCAGGACATCATGAAGGCCTACGACGTTCAGTCCGCTGATGGCGTGGCTTTCCGTGGCGCGTTCCTGATCGACGACAAAGGCGTTGTCCGCTCGCAGATCGTCAACGACCTGCCGCTGGGCCGTAACATGGAAGAGCTGATCCGTCTGGTCGACGCTCTGCAATTCCACGAAGAGCACGGCGAAGTCTGCCCTGCCAACTGGAAAAAAGGCGACAAAGGCATGAACGCTTCGCCAGAAGGCGTTGCTGCTTACCTGACCGAGCACGCTGCCGCTCTGTAAGGCGTTCCAGGTATAAAAAAACCGGCCTTCGAGGCCGGTTTTTTTATGTGCTGAAGTCCCTGTAGGAGCGAGCTTGCTCCGGGCGGCGTTCCGACGATGGAATCATGAACACCGCGGGGAACCAGGCTCCCCGCGTTATCGTTGACGACCATCGCGAGCAAGCTCGCTCCCACATTGATTCGTGAGTGCACTCAGTCGCCGAAGTCTTCCCAGCCACCCATCTGTTTCCAGCGATTGACGATGCCGCAGAACAGCTCTGCCGTCTTCTCGGTGTCGTAGCGAGCCGAGTGAGCCTCGCGACCGTCGAAGTCGATGTCCGCTGCCTGGCACGCCTTGGCCAACACGGTCTGGCCGTAAGCGAGACCGGCCAGCGTTGCGGTATCGAAGCTGGAGAACGGATGGAACGGATTGCGCTTCATGTCCAGCCGCGCAACCGCCGCATTCAGGAAGCCCAGGTCGAAACTGCTGTTATGCCCGACCAGGATCGCCCGTTTGCAACCGTTGGCCTTGAGGGCCTTGCGCACGCCGCGGAAGATATCGTTCAGGGCAGACTCTTCACTCACCGCCATGCGCAGCGGGTGATCGAGCTTGATCCCGGTGAATTCCAGGGCTGCCGCTTCGATGTTCGCGCCCTCGAACGGCTCGACACGGAAAAAGTAGGTGTGATCCGGGTAAACAAAACCCTTTTCATCCATGGCGATGGTGGTCGCGGCGATCTCCAGCAGGGCATCGGTGGCCGAGTTGAAGCCACCGGTCTCTACGTCGACGACAACCGGCAGGTAACCACGAAACCTTGCCGCCATTGGATGACGAGGGCCGCCTCCGCCGCCATTGCCTTCCAGTTCGTCGTCGAAATGGTCTTCACTCACGCGTGTTCCTCCAGCAGGCGCCAGCGCAGTTTTTCACCGGCGCGCAGCGGGATAACGGTCAGCTCGCCAAATGGCAGGCTGGTCGGGGCGGTCCACTCTTCGCGGACCAGGGTGATGCGATCGGTGTTGGCCGGCAGACCATAGAACCGAGGGCCGTTGAGGCTGGCGAAGGCCTCGAGCTTGTCCAGCGCATTGCGCTGTTCGAAGGCTTCGGCGTACATCTCGATCGCCGCATAGGCGGTGTAGCAACCGGCGCAGCCGCAGGCCGCTTCCTTGGCATGCTGGGCGTGGGGGGCCGAGTCGGTGCCGAGGAAGAACTTGTCGCTGCCGCTGGTGGCCGCGTCGAGCAGGGCTTCCTGGTGGGTATTGCGCTTGAGGATCGGCAGGCAATAGAAGTGCGGCCGAATCCCGCCCACCAGCATGTGGTTGCGGTTGTACAGCAGGTGATGCGCGGTGATGGTCGCGCCCACGTTGGCCGAAGCCGAGTTGACGAACTGCACGGCGTCTGCGGTGGTGATGTGTTCGAAGACCACTTTGAGGGTCGGGAAACGCTCGACCACACGACGCAAGTGCTCGTCGATGAAGATTTTTTCTCGGTCGAACACGTCGACATCGCCCCGGGTGACTTCACCGTGGACCAACAACGGCATCCCGACTTCGGCCATGGCCTCGAGTGCAGGGAAGATCTTGTCGATGCTGGTGACGCCAGAATCCGAGTTGGTGGTCGCGCCGGCCGGGTACAGCTTGGCGGCGTGAATGAATCCGCTGGCCTTGGCCTCGCGAATTTCTTCAGGCTGGGTGCGGTCGGTCAGGTACAGGACCATCAGTGGCTCGAACAGGCTGCCGGCCGGGCGGGCAGCGAGAATCCGCTGCCGATAGCCGTCGGCTTCGGCCGCATTGCGTACCGGTGGAACCAGGTTGGGCATGATGATGGCGCGGCCAAAGGTGCGCGCGACATCCGCGACGGTATTGGTCAGCACGGCACCATCGCGAAGATGAATATGCCAGTCGTCGGGACGCAGCAGGGTCAGGCGGTCGGACATGAGGGGATTCCAGGCGGGTCAAACTCAAGGGAATGCTACCGGAAAAGACTCTTGCAGGCACTCGCTATCAAGTTTTGCAGGAAGCTTCCGATATCCAACAGGTATGCCGTAAACATGTGTGTGTCGGTCTTTTTGTTGTAGAAGCCAGTGGAGCCTCCCGTGCGCCAGCGTTATTTAGCCTTGCTCAGTGTGTTTGCCAGCCTTCCGGCGATGGCGCTCACTTTCCAGACACGTCTGGAGAACATTGAGTGGACGGTCGAAGGCGACAAGTTCGAATGCCGCCTGACTCAGCCGGTTACCGATTTCGGCTCGGGCGAGTTCGTGCGTCGTGCCGGCGAGCAGGCGATTTTCCGTCTGAAAGCCTACAACCCGATGATCGGCGGCGGTTCGGCCACCTTGCTGGCCGCTGCCGCGCCGTGGCAACCGGGCCGTGACGATATCAACCTGGGCACGGTGAGAATCGGCAGCGGCAACGTATTGTTCAACAGCTCACAGGTTCAGGCCGGGCGTCTGATCAGTGGCCTGATGGACGGTCGCAGCCCGGTCGTTCGACATTCCTCGGGGGATGGGCGGGTGTCGGAAGTACGCTTGTTGCCGGTCAGGTTCACCAAGGCGTTTGCCGACTACCAGGGTTGCGTGGCGAAACTGTTGCCACAGAATTTCGAACAGGTGAAGCAATCGGAAATCGGCTTCCCCGGCGGCGGAATCGAACTCGACAGCGCCGCAAAAGCCAAACTGCAGGTAATGCTGGAGTACATGAAGGCCGATCCGACGGTCAATCACATCGAGCTCGACGGTCACTCCGACAACAGCGGCAACCGCCTGACCAACCGCGACCTGTCGCGGCGCCGAGCCCTGGCAGTGATGGAGTTCTTCAAGGCCAACGGCATCCAGGAATCGCAAATCACCCTGCGTTTCCATGGCGAGCGTTATCCGGTGGCGCCTAACACCAACAACACCAACCGCGCGAAGAACCGTCGAGTAGCAGTGCGCCTGGAGCGCGGAGCAGCCGCGGAACAAGTTGCCCCGCAAGCGACGAAAGCGGCCACTTCGGCCACTTCCTGACCCGGCTGTAATCGTCGCGCCCTCGACATAATCTGTCGCTTCGTCGTCATAAGCTGTCGCGCCACTGTAAATTATTCTGCATGAGCGGTAGACTTCCCGGCTTTCCGTAGAACCCCGTGGAGTGATGGCATGGCGGACGTAAACAAGGTCGTTCTGGCGTATTCCGGCGGCCTGGACACTTCGGTGATCCTCAAGTGGCTGCAGGATACTTATAACTGTGAAGTAGTGACCTTCACCGCTGACCTGGGTCAGGGCGAGGAGGTCGAACCTGCACGCGCCAAGGCTCAGGCCATGGGCGTCAAAGAGATCTACATCGACGACTTGCGCGAAGAGTTCGTGCGCGATTTCGTTTTCCCGATGTTCCGCGCCAACACCGTTTACGAAGGCGAGTACCTGCTGGGTACTTCCATCGCTCGTCCGCTGATCGCCAAGCGCCTGATCGAAATTGCCAACGAAACCGGTGCAGACGCCATTTCCCATGGCGCCACCGGCAAGGGTAACGACCAGGTTCGTTTCGAGCTCGGTGCGTACGCCTTGAAGCCAGGTGTGAAAGTGATCGCTCCTTGGCGCGAGTGGGACCTGCTGTCCCGTGAAAAGCTGATGGATTACGCCGCGAAGCACGCGATTCCGATCGAGCGCCACGGCAAGAAGAAGTCCCCGTACTCCATGGATGCCAACCTGCTGCACATCTCCTATGAAGGCGGCGTGCTGGAAGACACCTGGACCGAGCACGAAGAAGACATGTGGCGCTGGACCGTTTCCCCGGAAAACGCTCCAGACAAGCCGCAGTACCTGGAACTGACCTACCGCAACGGCGATATCGTCGCGCTGGACGGCGTCGAAATGACTCCAGCCACCGTGCTGGCGACCCTGAACCGTATCGGTGGTGAGCACGGTATCGGCCGTCTCGACATCGTCGAGAACCGCTACGTGGGCATGAAGTCCCGTGGCTGCTACGAAACCCCTGGCGGCACCATCATGCTGCGTGCCCACCGTGCGATCGAATCGATCACCCTGGACCGCGAAGTGGCTCACCTCAAGGACGAGCTGATGCCCAAGTACGCCAGCCTGATCTATACCGGCTACTGGTGGAGCCCTGAGCGTCTGATGCTGCAACAGATGATCGATGCGTCCCAGGTCAACGTGAACGGCGTTGTGCGCCTGAAACTGTACAAGGGCAATGTGATCGTCACTGGCCGCAAGTCCGACGACTCGCTGTTCGACGCCAACATCGCTACCTTCGAAGAAGATGGCGGCGCGTACAACCAGGCGGATGCCGCGGGCTTCATCAAGCTCAACGCCCTGCGCATGCGCATTGCGGCGAACAAAGGCCGGAAGCTGTTCTGAGACCTTTGACATCGTGATGGATACCTGACCTCGCCCTCGACGAGGTCAGGTACCTGAAAACGGGGTGTGATACCAGTTACTGTGTTGTCGGGTGTTTTCGTTTCCGCTGATGATTTACTGTTTTTCTCCTTCTCGATGGCCTGACCTGTACTACAGGTTGCTGTTCGCCGGTTGCCCGGCGTGATCAATGACCGACAATCTGTGCGAGTCCGGATTGTAGGCCACATAAAAGGCGGCACCGCGTTTGCTGGCCTGCTTTGTATGTCCAAGCGCACTGGCTTTCAGTAATTTCTCCGAAACGGCACAAGTGACAAACAGAATCACGTACGCCGTCTTTTCCCGTGGCCTCTGGATTTTTTCCAGCAGCGCTCCAAACTCGACCTCTTCGCTCATCCAGCGTACATCAACGATGTACAGGTCTTTTACCGGTTCCGGTAACAGAAGGTGATGCTGAACAGAGACCGTGGTTTGCAGACCAATCCCGGTTGGCGGGTCCTGTGCGCCACAGGGCGTTCGGGCTGACCGCCAGTCATTCGCTGACGTTTCCAGTGTGGGGTTTTCAGGCGGTTTTGCGGACGCTTTTTTTTCCGAGCGCCCAACATCATCCATGACCTTCATGAAGTGCTTTCCCTTTTCAAAATCGGAGGGTGCATAAAGTGATTTATAGTTGAAGTTGAGTGTCGCGAAAAAAAGCAAAAGTAAATAAAACGGAAAGCTGATCAGGAACCAGACGTAGAGTTCTCTTTCCTCCTGATCAAGGAAGGGTAGAGAGACGGCTGCCGACGTTTCAGAGAGCGCTGCGAATATCGCGATAATTGTCATTGGGTTGGTGATTCGTTTTTTTATCATATTCTGTACTCATGCCGGGTTGTCTGTTCTCGAGTGGTTTATGAAGTTGGTTCGATGTGGTGCCTATTGTAGTGATTTTGATTGTCTGCTGGTTTTTGACAGGTTTTTATTTGTTTGTTGTATTGCTCTTCGGTTTCTTGAATTTTTGGCGTGTTTTAATGATTGCTCAAAAAATATTATTTGCTGTAAGAGTAATTGGATGCGAAGTGTGTGATATTTCTGGTGTGAGTGTTGAGTGCGAAAATATCAGTTACGTTTTAGCGGAAAGGTAGAGGCTAGTGTTTGTCAGGGCGGGACCGGATCAAGCTGGCTCTCGAAAAAATCTGGTCGTAAATCGACACAGGTGGCTGCTGGAAAGTGCGACACACTGACGCTGATACAGTTTTAAATTCATTCTGTTCGAGGGATTTTTGTAGGAGGAATCCGTGTTGTTTGTAGGGGATGTCTCTTGGTGTGGGTGGCCGGGAGGGGCGACATGCCATGGGTGAAACGACTAGGCTATTGTGCGGGCTCTAAAAATTCGAACAGCGAAAATTGGACTTGCCCATGAATAAAGTGCTGATCGTGGATGATCACCCCGTCATTCGTCTTGCGGTACGTATGCTAATGGAGCGTCATGGCTACGAAGTTATTGCAGAAACCGATAATGGTGTGGACGCACTGCAACTAGCCCGAGAACTTATGCCGGACATTGTCATTCTGGATATCGGGATTCCGAAGCTGGACGGGTTGGAAGTCATCGCGCGTTTGTCTTCGACTTCAATGCCGATGAAAGTGCTGATTTTGACTTCCCAGGCGCCGGGACATTTTTCGATGCGTTGCATGCAATCCGGTGCAGCCGGTTATGTCTGCAAACAACAAGATCTCACGGAGTTGCTCAGTGCAATAAAGGCCGTTTTGTCAGGCTACAGTTACTTTCCTAATCAAGCCTTGCATACCGTACGATGCAGTTTGGGGAATGCCAGTGAGGCCGATATGGTCGATCGATTGTCGGGGCGGGAAATGATGGTCCTGCAGCAGTTGGCCCGAGGAAAGACCAATAAAGAGATTGCCGATGGGATGTTTCTCAGCAATAAAACAGTCAGTACTTACAAGACCCGCCTGTTGCTCAAGCTGAATGCGCGGTCTCTGGTCGATCTGATCGAACTGGCACAACGCAATGGTCTGGTGTGATGGCATAACTGCGCGACAAGGGGCGCCTATCGGGGTACGGCACTTAGCAAAAAAAAGCCTCCGTTTCGGGAGGCTTTCAGGTGTCATAAATCAAAATCGTAATCGGCCAATTGCTTTTGCAGTCGGCGCTCCTCCAGCAGGTTGTCGATGGTGCGGCGTTTGCTCAGATTAGTTTTCGCTACTTCAACCACCGGTTCAGCGTCATCGGATTCGGCGGTGGTGAAATCGTCTTCTACGTCTAATTGCTCTTTGCCAGTACTCATTTAGTTGCTCCAGGCTAAGAAGGCCTTTGGCGCCCCTTATATCGACATTCTCCCGGCGGGTAAAAAAGATTTTTTCAATCGACAAATCAATAAACCCAATAGCGCCTCAATCGTCAGAGGTTTTGTGCTTGTATTCGCACAAATCCTCGATCCGGCAGCTTCCGCATCGGGGCTTGCGGGCCAGGCAAACATAGCGCCCATGAAGGATCAGCCAGTGATGGGAGTCGAGCAGGTACTCCTTGGGCACGAACTTCATCAGTTTTTTCTCGACTTCCACCACATTCTTGCCGGGAGCAATGCCAGTCCGGTTGCTGACCCTGAAAATATGCGTGTCGACGGCCATGGTCAGCTGACGGAATGCCGTATTGAGTACCACATTGGCGGTCTTGCGGCCGACGCCGGGCAGTGCTTCCAGCTCTTCGCGGGTTTGTGGGACCTCGCCGGCGTGACGCTCGACCAGCAAACGGCAGGTTTCGATCACGTTTTTCGCTTTGCTGTTGTACAGCCCGATGGTCTTGATGTACTCCGAGAGCCCTTCGACACCCAGGGCATGCATCGCTGCCGGGGTATTGGCGACCGGGAAAAGCCTGGCTGTGGCCTTGTTGACGCCGACATCGGTGGACTGCGCCGAGAGAATCACGGCAATCAGTAATTCGAAGGGGGAGGAATAGGCCAGTTCGGTCTTTGGTTCCGGGTTGTCCTCGTGCAGTCGGCGGAAGATTTCCAGACGTTTTGCGGCATTCATGGGCAGTGCGTTTCCTCGAAGGCAATCAATGTGTGGGCGTGGGGCGCCAGGCCTGCCAGGCGGCGATCAGGAGTCCGAGCATGATGAACCCGCCAGGGACCAGTGTGGTCAGGCGCAGTCCGCCGTCAGCCACCAGCACCCAGCCATGCCAGTCAGTTTGCGTTGCACCGAACAGCCACGATAGATGGTTTCCAAGTGTTCCGTTGCCGATGAGTTCGCGCAGCAGGCCCAGCGTGATCATCAGCGTGGCAAACAGGCTAGTGAGTCGCAGGCGTTGATGCCAATCGCTCTGAAAGACCCCGGTGTGTTCCAGTACGACGCATTGCAAGGCGATCAAGGCTCCATAAATCCCCAGATGCTGCTGCCATTGCAGCGACCAGGCTTGTGCCATGAGTTCCGCGCAACTGGTGAGGGTGGCTGCCAACAGGATGCTGGCCAGCATACGGGTCGCCGGGACCAGTCGAGATCGCAGGGCACCCATGGCCAGACCGAACAACTGAGTCACCACCAAGAACATCAGGCACAGGCCAACTGCAGCCATCAGCGAGTGGGTGACGCCGATCAGTGGCGTCAGCATCAAGGCGTTGCGCAGAGTCGATGAGTTATCCATGGGCAGGGATTCCGAGCAGTTGTTGCCGGTGTTCATCGAAGTAGCGCAAGGCATCGTGGACGGCATTGATCACCGCTCTTGAGGTGATGGTTGCGCCTGCGATCTGATCGAACTGTCCCTGATCCTTTTTCAGCGCCCAGCCGCTGTCACCGGGTTCTGTTCGAGACTTGCCGGAAAAAACCTGGAGCCAGGCATTGGGCCAGTCGGCGATCCGAGCCCCCAGTCCAGGTGTTTCCGACTGTTTGAGGGTTTTGACGCCCAGCAACCTGCCACTGGCGTCGACTGCGATCAACAGGTCGATGGCACCGGCGTAGCCAAGGGTTTGACTGCGCAGCAAGACCGCGACGGGTTGATCGGCCCGGGTCGCCAGATAACCACCCAGCAAGGTGCTGTTGGTCAGTGCGGTCGCTTCTATCGTTATGGAGTGTTCGAGTGGTTGATTGTCGTAGCTGTCCGGCGCGATCAGGTCCAGCAGGTTACGGCTGTCGATCAGGCGCTGTTCGGCTGCAATGCGTGGCGCGCTGCCGAGTTGTACGAAGTACGTCACGCCAAGGCCCAGTGCGGCCAAAAGCACCACAAGCGCGATGCTTGATGTCCGGTTCATGGCGCCTCCGGCTGTTGCCTGGCCGCCACGAACCGCTCCAGCGCCGGCACGCACAGGTTCATCAACAGCACAGCGAAGGCGATGCCGTCCGGGTAGCCACCCCAGGTACGAATCAGATAAGTCAGAAGCCCAACACCAGCGCCGAACAACAGTTTCGCGCCAGGGCTTCTGGCGCCGGACACCGGTTCGGTGATGATGAAGAACGCCCCCAGCATGGTCGCGCCGGTCAGCAGATGAAACAATGGCGAGCCATGGGAGTCGGAGCCCGAACCGTTCCAGCACAACAGGCTGATGATGAACAGGCTGGCCAGCATGCCGACCGGTGCATGCCAGCTGATCACCCTTCGTTGCAGGAGAAACGCTCCACCCGCCACAAAGGCCAGGTTCACCCATTCCACCCCCCGGCCGCCAAAGTGGCCGAATGCCGGGTTGCCGGCAAACAGTTCATCCATGGTCAGGCTTTTGTTGATCCGCAGACTGTCCAGTGCCGTGGCCTGCACCCACGCATCCGGCACATGGCCGATGCCAAACACGTGCTGCAGGCCGCTCAACAGATCCATGCCATGGGGCAATGGCCAATGGGTCATTGGTTGGGGAAAGGTCACCAATACCAGAGCCAAGCCAAGCATCGCCGGGTTGAAGGGATTCGAACCGACGCCACCATACAAGTGCTTGCCGAACACCATCGCAGAAGCGGCAGCACTGAGGGTCAGCCACCATGGGCAGTAAGGCGGCAGTGCCAGAGCCAGCAATGTGGCACTGACCAGCGCGCTACCGTCACTCAAAGTTGGCCCCGGCGGCTGCTTGCGCCATTGCACGACGGCGGCCTCGACGGCCAACGCGGCAGTGGCCGCCAGAACCAGATTGATCAACACCCCCCAGCCGTACAGCCAGAACGCCGCCAGGATTCCCGGCAGCGTGGCCAACAGCACCAGTTTCATCGCCTGTTGCAGGCGATCATCCACCACGTCAAGGGCTGGCATGGGCGTCCACCAGGCGTTCGGCTTCACCGAGTGCGCGTTCCAGGGCTTCGATTTGTTCCGCTGGTGCTTCGTTGGCCTGAGCCTTCTTGAGTTCGGCGCGACGCATGGCCAACTGGATCTTGGCCCGTTTCAGATCGGCATCATTTGACGACGCAGCTGCGACCGTCGGCGCAGGGGAAGGTGGAGCGGCGCTTTCCAGTTGCGCCAGGTTTTGTTCGGCGGCTTCGAACTGTTGTTGCAGTGCGATCAACTGCGATTGCTGTTCGAAGGTCGGCGGATGCCCGAAGGCCTTCAGCGATTTGTGCAACTGCGCCCGACTCATCGCCACCTCGATCTTGGCCTTTTTCAGCGCGGCATCGGCATTGGCGGTTTTCTGTGCGCGGACGCGCTCGAGGGCCGCCTGCACCGGGTCGGCTGTCGTCTCGGCAGGTTGTGCGGCTCGCTGCCTTGCCTGGCGCTCGGCGATTTTCTGTTGCTCCTCACGCTGCAGGCGGGCATTGCGTTGTTCGAAGCGGCGCCGTGCGTGATCGCGCTTGAGGTTGCGGGCCTGCCGCGCCTGCGGTGTGAGGGCCAGGCCCCCGACAACAGGCAGTACAGTGTTCGGCGGCAGTGGGCGCATTTCGATGCAGTCCACCGGGCACGGTGCCACGCAGAGGTCGCAACCGGTGCACTCATCAATGATCACCGTGTGCATCAGCTTGGCCGCGCCGACGATGGCATCGATCGGGCAGGCCTGAATGCACTTGGTGCAACCTATGCACTCGGCCTCGCGGATATAGGCGATCTGCGCAGGTGCCGAGCCGCGAGTGATATCCAACTCCAGCACCGGCACCTTCAGCAGTTCAGCCAGGGCCGCGATGGTTTCGTTGCCTCCGGGCGGGCACTTGTTGATCGGCTCACCGCTGGCGATGCCTTCGGCATACGGCTTGCACCCGGGGTGCCCGCATTTGCCGCATTGGGTTTGCGGCAAGAGTGCGTCGATGCATTGAATCAGACTCATGTTTTGATCAGTCCGCTGAATCCGAGAAAAGCCACTGCGATCAGGCCGGCACCAATCAGGTCGATCGGCAAGCCGCGAAAGGGCAGGGGAACATCGTTGTCGGCCGTGCGTTCACGCAAATCAGTGAACAGGCTCAACACCAGCCAGAAGCCCAACCCTGCACCGAGGCTCAGGGCAGTGGCGTGAAAAAAACCCTTGTCTTCCTGAGCATTGAGCAGGGCCACGCCGAGTACGCCAGCATTGCCCAGCAGCAACGGCCAGAGGCCTTCGAATGGTAGTGTCGAAAACAACCGCGCCAGCAACTTCAGCAACGGGCTGATCAGCAGCACGCTCAATGGCAGAAACACAAACAGACGCAGCGGCGTCAATTGCAGTGGCACCAGCATCCATTGATAGAGCGCGTAGCCGAGCATGCCCACGACCAGCATCAGGCATGTCGTCGCAATGCCCAGGGCATGTACCTGACGACGCTGACCGGCCAACAGTGGATCGACGGCCAATGGCCATTGCAACACGAGGTTGTTGATCAGGGCAGCACTGATAAGCGTAAGCAGGATTTCGGTCATTGTTCGTGCCGACAAGAACGGTAGTTTTTGTAGGAGCGAGCTTGGTCCGGGCGGCGTTCCGACGATGGACTCAAGGGCGCTGTGTTCAACCTGTGGACACGCATAATCGTTAACGACCATCGCGAGCGAGCTCGCTCCTACAGGAGATGGTCTAAAAAGCTTAGGCATTATCCGGCAAGGCGGGAGGGTGGGCCAGACATGAAAATCCCACAGCCGCGCCAGGCACGACTGTGGGATCGATTTGCCGCAGACCTTACTTGATGCGCTGGCCAGGCTTGGCGCCGCTGTCAGGGCTGAGCAGGTAGATTTCTTCTCCACCAGGGCCTGCCGCCATCACCATGCCTTCGGAGATACCGAACTTCATTTTCCGTGGCTTGAGGTTGGCGATCATCATGGTCAGGCGCCCATCGAGCTTGGACGGGTCCGGGTAAGCGCTCTTGATCCCGGAGAACACATTGCGTTGCTCGTCACCGATATCCAGGGTCAGGCGCAACAGCTTGTCGGCACCTTCCACGTGTTCAGCCTTGACGATCAGCGCGACACGCAGGTCGACAGCGGCAAAGGTGTCGAACTCGATTTCCGGCGACAGCGGATCCTTGGTCAGTTCGCCATTGCCGGCAGGTGCGGCTTCGCCGGTGTCGGTCTGGCTGGCGGTCAGGTCTTCTTTCGACGCGTCGGTCATGGCTTGCACTTTTACCGGGTCGATGCGGGTCATCAGCGGCTTGAACTCGTTCAGCTGGTGATTGCCGAGCAAGGTCGCGTGATCGTTCCAGGTCAGCGGCGCGACGTTGAGGAACGCCTCGGCGTCGGCGGCCAGCAGCGGCAGCACCGGCTTGAGGAAGATCACCAGTTGGCGGAACAGGTTGACGCCTGTGGCGCAGATGGCCTGGACTTCATCCTGTTTGCCTTCCTGTTTGTTCAACGACCACGGCGCCTTGTCGGCGATCCAGGCGTTGGCGCGGTCGGCCAGGCCCATGATCTCGCGCATGGCACGGGCAAAGTCGCGGGCTTCATAGGCGTCGGCGATACCTGGCGCGGCGGCCAGGAAGGCTTCGGTCAGTTCAGGCGCGGCGTTGGTGTCGACCATTACGCCGGCATTGCCCTTGTTGATGAAACCGGCACAACGGCTGGCGATGTTGACGACCTTGCCCACCAGGTCGGAGTTGACCTTCTGCACGAAGTCTTCGAGGTTCAGATCGAGGTCATCAACGCCACGGCCCAGCTTGGCCGCGTAGTAATAGCGCAGGTATTCCGGCGACAGGTGGTCCAGGTAGGTCCGGGCCTTGATGAAGGTGCCGCGGGACTTGGACATTTTCTGACCGTTGACAGTCAGGTAGCCGTGCACGTTGATGCCGGTCGGCTTGCGGTAGCCCGCGCCCTCGAGCATGGCTGGCCAGAACAGGGCGTGGAAGTTGACGATGTCCTTGCCGATGAAGTGGTACAGCTCGGCGGTGGAGTCCTTGCCCCAGAACGCGTCGAAGTCCAGCTCCGGCGTGCGGTTGCACAGGTTCTTGAAGCTGGCCATGTAACCGATCGGCGCATCCAGCCACACGTAGAAGTACTTGCCAGGCTCGTCGGGGATTTCAAAACCGAAATACGGTGCATCGCGGGAGATGTCCCACTGTTGCAGGCCGGCATCCAGCCATTCGGCGATCTTGTTGGCGACGGCATCCTGCAGGGTGCCGCTGCGGGTCCAGGTTTGCAGCATTTGCTGGAAGTCTGGCAGCTTGAAGAAGAAGTGCTGGGAATCCTTGAGCACCGGTGTGGCGCCGGAGATCGCCGACTTCGGATCCTTCAGGTCGGTCGGTGCGTAGGTCGCACCGCATTTTTCGCAGTTGTCGCCGTACTGGTCTTCGGTGCCGCATTTCGGGCACGTGCCCTTGATGAAGCGGTCGGCCAGGAACATTTTCTTTTCCGGGTCGAAGTACTGGGTGATCGAACGCGTGGCGATGTGCCCGGCGTCACGCAGCTTCAGGTAGATCTGGCTCGACAGCTCACGGTTTTCTTCGGCGTGAGTGGAGTGGAAATTGTCGAAGTCCACCAGGAAGTCGGCAAAGTCGGCGCTGTGTTCAGCCTGGACGTTGGCGATCAGTTGTTCCGGGGTGATGCCTTCCTTTTCCGCGCGCAGCATGATCGCCGAACCGTGGGCGTCGTCGGCGCAGACATAGATGCATTGATTGCCGCGGTGCTTCTGGAAGCGCACCCACATATCGGTCTGGATGTATTCCAGCATATGGCCGAGGTGAATCGAACCATTGGCATAGGGCAGGGCGCTGGTGACGAGGATCTTGCGTGGCTCGGACATGGGGCTCGGCTACTTGATGAAACGGAGGTCGGCCACTATAAAGCGCCGGCGCATATTTTTCACCCTGTGAGCCTGTTTCATTGGATGAGTAACAGGTGAAGGTTCAACATCCCGCCGAACGCTCGGAACAGGTACGATACCCACTATCTTTTCCAGTCCTGTTTTCGGAGTTGCCCATGAGCGCCGTCAATCGCGCAGCGGTGGAAGCCGTCCTTCGCCAGTATACCGACCCTTACCTGAACCTGGACCCGGTCAGCGCCGGGTGCGTGCGCAACATCGAGATTCAGGGCGACCGCGTCAGCGTTCAGCTTGAACTGGGTTACGCCGCCGGTCTGTTCAAGAGTGGCTGGGCGCAGATGCTGGAAATGGCCATTCAGGGGCTGGATGGCGTGGCAAGTGCCAAGGTCGAAATCACCAGCGTGATCGCCGCGCACAAGGCTCAGGCGCAGATTCCGGGCTTGGCGAACGTGAAAAACGTGGTGGCCGTGGCGTCCGGCAAGGGCGGCGTGGGCAAATCCACCACCGCGGCCAACCTGGCCCTGGCTCTGGCCCGGGAAGGCGCCAAGGTCGGGATTCTCGATGCGGATATCTACGGCCCGAGCCAGGGCATCATGTTCGGCATCCCCGAGCGCACCCGCCCCGAGGTCAAGGATCAGAAATGGTTCGTTCCGCTCAAGTCCCATGGCGTCGAAGTGATGTCCATGGCTTTCCTCACCGACGACAACACGCCGATGGTCTGGCGCGGGCCGATGGTTTCGGGCGCCCTGTTGCAACTGGTCACCCAGACCGCGTGGGGTGACCTCGATTACCTGGTCATCGACATGCCGCCAGGCACCGGTGACATCCAGTTGACCCTGGCGCAGAAAGTGCCGGTGGCCGGTGCGGTGATCGTGACCACCCCGCAGGACCTGGCATTGTTGGACGCACGCAAGGGCGTGGAAATGTTCCGCAAGGTCAACATCCCGGTGCTGGGCGTGGTGGAGAACATGGCCGTGCACATCTGCTCCAACTGCGGGCATGCCGAGCATCTGTTTGGCGAAGGCGGTGGTGTGAAACTGGCCAACCAGTATGGCGTTGAACTGCTGGCTTCGCTGCCGCTGTCGATGGTCATCCGCGAGCAGGCCGATGGCGGCAAGCCAACAGTGATCGCCGAGCCTGATAGCCAGATTGCGATGGTTTACCAGGAACTGGCCCGTCATGTCGGCGCGCGGATCGTGTTGCAGGAAGCGTTGACGCCGGCGATGCCGAACATCAGCGTCAGCGACGACTAATGTTCGCCAGATAAACGCTGACCAAATGTGGGAGCGGGCTTGCTCGCGAAAGCGGTGTGTCATTCAACCAACAAGTTGACTGATCTATCGCCTTCGCGAGCAAGCCCGCTCCCACAGTTGTTTGGGGTTGGGCTTAGATCCGCAACCCGCCATCCATCTCCAGAATCCGACCGGTGTAATAGTCGTTCTCGAAGATGTAAGCCGCCGAATGGGCGATTTCCTCAGGCTTGCCCATGCGCTTGAGCGGGATCCCCGCAGTCATCTTCTCCAGCGCTTCAGGCTTCATGCCCAGGGTCATTTCGGTTTCGATGAAGCCCGGTGCAATGCCGGCGACGCGAATGCCGTAGCGTGCCAGTTCTTTGGCCCAGGTCACGGTCGCCGCAGCAACACCGGCCTTGGCGGCGGAGTAGTTGGTCTGACCGACGTTGCCGGCGCGGGAAATCGACGAGATATTGATGATCGCGCCGCTGTTGTTCAGCTCGACCATTTTCGCCGCGACTTCACGGGTGCACAGGAACACGCCGGTCAGGTTGACGTCGATGACGGCCTGCCACTGGGCCAGGCTCATCTTGGTCATTTCGCCATCCTTGACCTTGAGCAACATGCCGTCGCGCAGGATCCCGGCGTTGTTGATCAAGCCATGGATCGCGCCGAAGTCTTCAGCGACCTGGGCAACCATGTGGGTCACTTGCTCTTCGTTGGCCACGTTGCACAGGTAGGCGCGGGCCTCGACACCTTGGGCCTTGCAGGCCGCGACGGCGTTGTCGAGTTTTTCCTGGTTCAGGTCCACCAGCGCGAGTTTCGCGCCCAGGCCTGCGAAATACTCGGCCATGGAGCGGCCTAAACCCTGGCAACCGCCAGTGATAATGATTACTTTGTCAGTGAGTTGCATTCGCATGCCCCGGTAGCAGGTCTGAGTGGTTTCCTTTAGAGAGCCTCTCGATCTGCGCCTGACCTGGCCTGGCTGCACATGAGAACTGCCCCCGATGGCGTGCTGGGACTTTCGCCAGCAGCTCGTCCGTTTTTCTGACGGATTCTATTTAAGGAGTCATAAATTGAGCGTTGAAGCGGCTAAGCATGCACGAGAATTGCTTCTCAAGGAATACCGTGGGGTGCTTTCGACGCACTCCAAATCAATGCCCGGTTTTCCGTTCGGTTCCGTGGTTCCGTACTGCCTGGACGAGCAGGGCCGGCCGCTGATCCTGATCAGCCGCATCGCCCAGCACACTCATAATCTGCAAAAAGATCGGAAATGCTCGCTCTTTGTCGGCGAACGTGGTGCCGAAGATGTCCAGGCCGTTGGTCGACTGACTTACCTGGCTGAGGCGCAGCAGCTCGAAGACGAAGCCGCCATCGACGCTGCCTCCGAGCGTTACTACCGCTACTTCCCGGAGTCGAAGGGTTATCACAAGGCCCACGATTTCGATTTCTGGGTGCTTGAGCCTGTACGCCACCGTTACATCGGCGGTTTTGGCGCGATTCATTGGGTCAACGAGCTGACCCTGGCCAACCCGTTCGCCGGCAAGGCCGAAGTGAGCATGGTCGAGCACATGAACGCCGATCACGCCAAGGCCATCGCCCATTACGTCGATCTGGCCGGGCTGCCGAAAAACGTGCCGGCGCAAATGGTCGGCATCGATTGCGAAGGCATGCACCTGCGCATCGGTCAAAGTCTGTACTGGTTACCGTTCCAAGCGCCTTGTAATACGCCGACACAAGTTCGCGAAGCCTTGGTTTCTCTGGCTCACGCCGATCATTGGCCGAAAAATGAAGTGGCCGACGCTTGAATTCACGAAACGGCGACGTCATCTAAGGTGAACTGGCAAGGCATTCTTGCGTTGAGGAACCATTTGATGCGCCCTTTTTTGTTGCTCTTTCTGCTGTTCCCGGTGTTGGAGCTGTTCGTATTCGTCAAGGTGGCAGGGTCCATCGGGTTCTTCCCGGCCCTGCTGCTGATCATTCTCGGCTCGATGTTCGGCGTGTTTGTGCTGCGCATCGCCGGCCTGGCCACGGCCCTGCGTGCCCGTGAAAGCCTGAGCCGCGGCGAACTGCCGGCCCAGACCATGCTCGAAGGCCTGATGCTGGCATTGGCCGGTGGCCTGCTGATTCTTCCGGGCTTCATCAGCGATGTGATCGGCCTGTTCATGCTGCTGCCGTTCAGTCGTCGCCTGCTGGCCAATAAAATGCGCCAGCGCGCCGAAGAGCAGGCGATGCGTCAGCGAGCGTTCGCCGACGACCTACAGGCCCGTGGCGGCCCGGTGCCTCGCGAGCCGCTGGGCCGCGAGCCCAACGTGATCGAAGGCGAGTTCGAACACCGCGATACCAAGTAATACGCACATCGACACGGCACCTTCGGGTGCCGTGTTCGTTTGCGGGGCATCGACCTGAAAATTTTTTCACCGCCGCCCTTGTAATAAGCTTATGCGCCCTTATGTAACGGTCACCGCAAGGTTTCTGGCGAACAAGCCAGACAGACTTCCGCGGTTCGCTTGACGAACCGCAACCGGCACCGCCGGCCTTTGTTAAACCCGCCGGGACTACACCGGCCGATGAAAACCACAATTAGGAGAGATCGACAATGAAGCTTCGTCCTCTGCATGACCGCGTCGTCATCCGTCGCAGCGAAGAAGAAAAGAAAACCGCTGGCGGTATCGTCCTGCCAGGTTCGGCTGCTGAAAAAGCCAACAGCGGCGAAATCCTCGCTGTAGGCACCGGCCGCGTACTGGAAAACGGTGAAGTGCGTGCACTGTCCGTGAAAGTGGGCGACAAGGTTGTGTTCGGTCCTTACTCCGGCAGCAACACTGTGAAAGTCGACGGCGAAGACCTGCTGGTAATGAGCGAGAACGAAATCCTCGCCGTTATCGAAGGCTGATACCCCCGTTCATTTTCCCGCTACTACAAAGTATTTAAGGAATATCGATCATGGCTGCTAAAGAAGTTCTGTTTGGCGATTCCGCCCGTAAAAAAATGCTCAAGGGCGTCAACGTCCTGGCTGACGCAGTAAAAGCGACCCTGGGCCCGAAAGGCCGTAACGTGATCATCGAGAAGAGCTTCGGCGCTCCGACCATCACCAAGGACGGCGTTTCCGTAGCAAAAGAAATCGAACTGGAAGACCGTTTCGAAAACATGGGCGCGCAGCTGGTCAAAGACGTTGCCTCCCGTGCCAACGATGACGCTGGTGACGGTACTACCACCGCTACCGTTCTGGCTCAGTCGATCGTCAACGAAGGCCTGAAAGCCGTCGCTGCCGGCATGAACCCGATGGACCTCAAGCGCGGCATCGACAAGGCGACCATCGCCATCGTCAAAGAGCTGAAAAACCTGTCCAAGCCATGCGCTGACACCAAGGCTATCGCTCAGGTCGGCACCATCTCGGCCAACTCCGACAACTCCATCGGCGACATCATTGCCGAAGCCATGGAAAAAGTCGGTAAAGAAGGCGTGATCACCGTTGAAGAAGGCTCGGGCCTGGAAAACGAACTGTCGGTTGTTGAAGGCATGCAGTTCGACCGTGGCTATCTGTCCCCGTACTTCGTCAACAAGCCAGAGACCATGGTCGCTGAGCTGGACGGCCCGCTGATCCTGCTGGTCGACAAGAAGATCTCGAACATCCGCGAAATGCTGCCAGTGCTGGAAGCCGTTGCCAAAGCCGGCCGTCCACTGCTGATCGTGGCCGAAGACGTTGAAGGCGAAGCCCTGGCGACTCTGGTTGTGAACAACATGCGTGGCATCGTTAAAGTCGCAGCCGTCAAGGCTCCAGGCTTCGGCGATCGTCGCAAGGCCATGCTGCAGGACATCGCCGTTCTGACCGGCGGTACCGTTATCTCCGAAGAGATCGGCCTGAGCCTGGAAAGCGCAACCCTGGAAAACCTGGGCAGCGCCAAGCGCGTGACCCTGTCCAAGGAAAACACCATCATCGTTGACGGTGCTGGCGTACACGGCGACATCGAAGCACGCATCACTCAGATCCGTGCTCAGGTTGCCGAAACTTCCTCGGACTACGACCGTGAAAAACTGCAAGAGCGTCTGGCCAAGCTGTCCGGCGGCGTTGCAGTGATCAAGGTTGGCGCTGGTTCCGAAGTTGAAATGAAAGAGAAGAAAGCCCGCGTTGAAGACGCCCTGCACGCTACTCGTGCAGCCGTTGAAGAAGGCGTGGTACCTGGCGGTGGCGTTGCGCTGATCCGCGCTCTGCAAACCCTGAACGATCTGAAAGGCGACAACGCTGATCAGGACGTAGGTATCGCTGTTCTGCGTCGTGCCGTTGAAGCACCGCTGCGTCAGATCGCTGCCAACAGCGGTGACGAGCCAAGCGTTGTGGTCAACGAAGTCAAGAACGGCAAAGGTAACTTCGGTTACAACGCTGCGACTGGCGAATACGGCGACATGATCGAAATGGGTATCCTGGATCCGACCAAGGTCACCCGTTCCGCGCTGCAAGCTGCATCGTCGATCGGCGGTCTGATCCTGACCACCGAAGCCGCTGTTGCTGATGCACCGAAGAAAGAAGGTGCAGCTGGCGGCGGTATGCCAGACATGGGCGGTATGGGCGGCATGGGCGGCATGATGTAAGCCAGCCTTACCCCTGTACGAAAAAACCCCGTCTGCGAAAGCAGGCGGGGTTTTTTATTGCCCGGACTTCAATGTTCACATCGATCCATTGTGGGAGCGGGCTTGCTCGCGAAGGCAGTGTGTCAGTCGATATAGATGCTGAATGACATTCCGCTTTCGCGAGCAAGCCCGCTCCCACAAGGAACTGCATAAATCCTGTGGGGGCGTGGCTTGCCCGCGAAGGCGTCAGGTCAGGCGCTGACAGGTTCTGCACTTGCCTCGCGATCCGCCCTCAAGGCCGGTCGATACAGAACGTAGTAATACGACCCCAAACAAATCAGCCAGCAGAACACCGCCGTCCACACGTTGTGCGAGAAGAAGTGCGCGCCCTGCATCATCCGCCCGATGGAGAACACCGAGCCGAGGGCAAAGGCGAAGACCAACGCTGCGCGAGCCATGCGCGGGCGACGGTCACGCAGTACGAAAAACAGGGCAAACAGGGTGAAGCCGGTGGCCGCATGGCCGCCGGGCCAGCAACGCCCTGGTTTATCGGTGTGCGGGCGAGGACTCAACAGTTCGCTGTAGGTCTCGTGACCGCCGAACTGTTCGAGGCTCCATGGGCATTGCACCGCGGTCACTGCTTTCATGGGCGTGACAAAGGAAGTCGCCAGGCCCAGGGACAGCACCAGGCAACCCAGTTCCCGCTTGAGCGGTTTGAGCCTGGCCATGAAGAACGAAGCGATGAAGGCGAGGATGGCAAACACCGAGAAGGCGATGACCACTTGCTTGGCGCGATCGTGCAGGATGTCCTCGAGGAAGTAACTGTGGCGTCCGATGAATTCCCCGGTGACCGGGTCGTAAAACAGCTTGGCCAGGTCCATGTCCAGACTGGTCAATTCGAGCAATACCAGAATGATCGCGACTACGGCGGGGACTCCAAGGCACACCCAGAAATTGAGCGGACGAGGGGCAGGGCGGGCAAGGGTCGAAACCATGCTAGTTCCTTGATCAGTGAATGTTCTCAAATGCGCAGCCGCGCAGAGTTTGAGCCCGACTCTGTCGCCAGCATGTGAATCGCCGGTGAAAAACTCGTTAAGGCTGTAATCGGTCAATTTCCGCGCTTTTGCGCTTCACTCAGTCCTAGCCCTGAGCGGAACTTCGCCTTAAGCTGCGCGGGCCACGACGGCCGTTACTGTGGACGGAGAGATACCCATGCGAATTCTATTGGTTGAAGACAACCGCGATATCCTCGCCAACCTGGCCGATTACCTGGGGCTCAAAGGCTATACCGTCGATTGCGCTCAGGATGGTCTGTCGGGCCTGCATCTGGCGGCCACCGAGCATTACGATTTGATCGTGCTCGATATCATGTTGCCCGGCATCGATGGCTACACCCTGTGCAAGCGCCTGCGCGAGGATGCTCGCCGCGAAACGCCGGTGATCATGCTCACGGCCCGCGATCAACTGGATGACCGTCTGCAGGGCTTCAAGTCCGGCGCCGATGACTATCTGATCAAACCGTTCGCCCTGTCTGAGCTGGCGGCGCGGATCGAAGCGGTCATGCGCCGAACCCAGGGCGGCGGGCGGCGGACCTTGCAGGTCGGCGACCTGAGCTACGACCTCGACACACTGGAAGTCACTCGCGAAGGCCGGTTGCTGAAACTCAACCCGGTCGGCCTGAAGTTGCTGGCCGTGTTGATGCAGAAAAGCCCTCATGTGTTGCGCCGTGAAATTCTTGAAGAAGCGCTCTGGGGCGACGACTGCCCGGACAGCGACAGCCTGCGCAGTCATGTCCACCAACTGCGCCAGGTGATCGACAAGCCGTTCGCCAAACCATTACTGCAAACCGTGCACGGTGTGGGGTATCGCCTGGCCGAGGGCCGTGATGGAGTTTAAGCAGAGCCTTGCTCAACGCATCATCATTGCCTTTGCGCTGATGAGCGCACTGGTGGCGGGTGCCTTTGCCATGGGCATCGTGGCGACCGTGCACCTGGTGGAGGAAAAACTGATTTCGGCCGGTCTGGGCGGCGATTTGCAGCGCCTGTTGCTGATGGACAATGTCACGGACTGGAGCCACCGACCCGAACCGGACCAATTGTTCTACTTCAGCAACGGGCCAGGCGATTTCAATTTGCCCAAGGATTTGCGGCATCTGGAGCCGGGTTTCCACGAAGTGTTCCGTGAAAACCTGTCGTACCATGCCATGGTCGAAATCGTCGACGGCCGACGTTACGTGCTGTTGCAGGATCAGAGCGATTTTGAAGAGCGCGAGCGGGTGCTGTTTGCCGTGGTGCTGGTGGGTTTCGTACTGAGCCTGGCACTGGCTGTATTTCTCGGCTGGGTGCTGGCACGCAAGGTCATGGCGCCGGTGGTACGGCTGGCCCGCCAGGTACGCCATCGCGATCAACTGCTGGGTTTGGCTCCTCCCTTGGCTCCGGATTATGCCGCCGACGAAGTGGGCGAACTGGCCGTGGCCTTCGACGCCACCCTCGGGCGCTTGCGTCAGGCCCTGACCCGCGAGCGTTTGTTCACCAGCGACGTCAGCCACGAATTGCGTACGCCCCTGATGATCCTGGCCAGTTCCTGCGAGTTGTTGCTGGAAAACCCAGGTCTCGATCAGCGCGGTCGCGCCCAGGTCGAGCGCATTGCCCGGGCATGTGAAGAAATGCGTGAGCTGGTGCAAACCTTCCTGATGCTGGCCCGCGCCAAGCGCGAAGATAACAGCATGTCGCCGCAGCAGCCTCTGGGCCAGGTAGCCGAGGGCCTGGTCGGTCTGTGGCGCGGGCCCATTGAAAGCAAAGGGTTGAAACTGATCTTCGAACCGGGCAACCCTGAGGCCAAGGGCTACAATGCGACGCTCCTGCACGCGGTGATGGGTAACTTGCTGCGCAACGCCTTGCACTACACAGAACGGGGCTTCATCCGCCTGAGCCTGACGGGCACGGGATTTCTGGTCGAAGACAGCGGTGTGGGCATTCCCGAAGAAAAACGCGAGGCGATGTTCGAACCCTTCGTTCGGGGCACTGAAAAACGCGGGGAAGGCTTGGGCCTGGGGCTTTCACTGGTGCAGCGGATTTGTGAAAACCAGGGCTGGAGCGTCAGCCTGACTACGATGGAGCCCAGTGGCTGCCGTTTTCAGGTGGAGCTGTCCCGAACTTGATCTGTTAAGTCAGGCGTCCAGCAAACCCTGTCAACTCTGTAAAACCCTGTAATATTTCAGGTTTTCCCATAACGATATTTTCACAAATGGATGACCAGACGCCGACACTACAAAATCTAAGGTAGCTGCTATCAGAAGTTCAGGAGACCTGATGATGGACGGCCCGATCAAGCTCGATTTTTCCGAAAAGTACGACGATCAACACGCGCAACGCTATTTGCGCAAACACCAGGAAGGTCTCGGCCGTCGATTGTCCCACTGGCGTGACGAACAACTGGCGCGCAAGGCACTGGCCCTGGTTGGCGAGCCTGGTCTGGTCCTCGATTTGCCTTGTGGTGCAGGGCGTTTTTGGCCCTTGTTGGCGGAAAAATCCAACCGAGTGATCATCGGTGCCGATAACTCGCCGTCCATGCTGAAGGTCGCAACCCAGGCGCAACCTGCCGATGTGGTGAAGCGGGTACAACCCTTGCACACATCTGTATTCGACATCGCCTTGCCGGACAACGCCGTCGACAGCATTTTTTGCATGCGTTTGCTCCACCACATCGGTGAAGCCAAGCATCGCATGGCTATTTTGCGTGAGTTCGAGCGGGTTTCCCGCGACAGCGTGATCCTTTCGCTGTGGGTCGATGGCAACTTCAAGGCCTGGAAACGCAAGCGTTCGGAGAAAACCCGTGGGCAGGAAGGTTACCAAAACCGGTTTGTGTTACCGGCCGCTACCGTAGAGAAGGAATTTGAGCAGGCGGGTTTCCGAATCCAGGAACAACTGGACTTTTTGCCGCTCTATGCCATGTGGCGAGTTTACGTATTACGCAAGAGGTAACAGGATGGCAGTGCAGTGTGCAGCAGAAACGGAAGTCGTTCCCCAGGACCGCTTCGATTACTTTTGGAATCAGCGCGGTGAATGGGTAGAAGAACCCAACGTCCGTCGCGGCGGGGAAAGCGGCGTTCAACGCCTGATGGGCAGTGATGGTCAACTGCTCTACGTCAAGCGCCAGACCGGGCATATCCATCGTAGCTTTCAGCATCCTTTCGGGCGGCCGACGGTCATGCGCGAGCATGCTGCGCTCACCGGTGTGACCGCGCTTGGCGTACGGGTTCCGGAAATCGTTTTCTGTGGCGCACAGCGCGATCCTGTGCACAAGTGGCGTGCCTTGCTGGTCACCAAGTCGCTGGACGGCTTCGAGGAAATCGATCGCTGGTACGCCGGTGGCGGTCGCGAGCGTCATGGTGAAGCCATAAACGAACGAGTGCTCAAGGACCTGGCTGAAAACCTGGCTCGCATGCATAAGGGCCGCTGGCAGCACGGATGTATTTACGACAAGCACGTATTCGTTCGCGTGACCGGTGAGGGCGAGACGGCCAAGGTCGAAGTGGCCCTGATCGATCTGGAAAAATGCCGACAGCGTTTGACGGCCCATCGCGCAGCTGTCCATGACATGAAGCAATTGCGTCGCCACTCGTCGTTCAGCGACGCAGACTGGGAAAAACTCATCTACTTTTATGAGACGGCGTTTGGCAGCGCTATCAAGGGTTTATAGCGATGAAACTCGAAATTGCACGAGGTTTGTTTCTGGTAGGAGCCTTGGCAGTTGCATCGATCGCGATGGCAACCTGGGAGCAACCACGCCCCCAGGTTCTCAGCTCGATAAACGCAGAAGAACATTGTCCGTTGCCACGGATTGCCAAGGCATCCGTGGCCACTCGACCCGATCATGACTTGTTGCTGTTCATGTTCGGACTTTCTCAGGGATTGAGGCCGCAGAGTTGAACCGATTGAAGCCAAAATGAAAGGCCTCGCTGATGCGAGGCCTTTTTTATTGCCCTGACTTCGGGCTCCCACAGGTTTTTCTGCATCAGGGTTTATCCGGCTTGGCCAGCAAGGTGTAGACGCAAGGCAATACAAACAAGGTGAACAGTGTGCCGATCGACATGCCGGTCGCGATGACCGTGCCGATGTCGAACCGGCTGACCGCGCCAGCACCGCTGGCGATGATCAATGGCACCATGCCGAACACCATTGCCGCCGTGGTCATCAAGACCGGACGCAGCCGGATGGCCGCCGCTTCCTCCACCGCTTCCCGTGCGGTCAGGCCCTTGTCCTTGCGTAACTGGTTGGCGAACTCGACGATCAGAATGCCGTGTTTGCTGATCAGCCCGATCAAGGTCACCAGCCCGACCTGGGTATAGATGTTCATGCTCGACCAGCCCAGGAACAGCGGAATCAATGCACCGCAGATAGACAGGGGCACGGTGACCAGGATCACCAACGGGTCGCGGAAGCTTTCGAACTGGGCCGCCAGCACCAGGAAAATGATCGCCAGTGCCAGGGCAAAGGTGACCCACAGGGCACTGCCTTCCTGAACGTACTGCCTCGATGCGCCAGCGTAGTCGAAGGCAAAACCGGCGGGTGCCTCTTCCCGGGCGATCTGGCGCACGAGGTCGATGGCTTCCCCCATGCTCACCAGCGGCACGCCGGACAGGATGGCCGAGTTGAGTTGCTGGAACTGGTTCAGCTGTCTCGGTCGGGCACGGTCGGTGACGGTGATCAGGGTCGACAACGCCAACAGTTCACCCTTGGTGTTTTTCACGTAGTAATTGTTCAGCCAGTCCGGATTGTCACGGAACGGCCGCTCGACCTGGGCAATGACCTTGTAGCTGCGACCTTCAATGGTGAATCGGTTGATCTCGCCTTCACCCAGCAGGGTCGCCAGGGTTCCCCCCAGGTCCTGCATGGAAACCCCCATCTGCGCAGCCTTGGCGCGGTCGATATCCACCACCACTTCCGGCTTGTCGAAGGCCAGGTCAACGTGGACAAACGCAAACTTGCCGGATTCCTTCGCACGTTTTTTTACCCGGTCGACCACCTGCAGCAGCAATTCGTAATCGTTGGCGGAGTTGATGACGAACTGGAACGGCACGCCTTCGCCGGTGCCCGGCAGCGACGGCAGGTTGAAGCCGAAGATCTGCAGCCCCGGGATCTTTTCCAGTTTGGCTTGCACCTCGGGCAGGATCGCCATTTGCGTTCGACTGCGATCGTCCCATGGCTTGAGCAGGAAACCGCCGATGCCCGATTGCACGCCGTTGAAACCGTTGATCTGGAACGACGAGTAGTACTCGGGAAACGCCTTGAAGATCGAGACGAACTCGTCGGTGTAGGTGTTCAGGTAGTCGAGGTTGGTCGGTTGCGGGGCGTTGGCAATCATGAAAATGATGCCCTGGTCCTCATCCGGCGCCAGTTCCGATTTGGTGAAGTTGAGAAGGACCGGAATCAGGCACAACACGATCACGGCGAACACCAGCACCACCGGCCGGGTGTTGAGGGTGCCATGAAGCAGGCTCTGGTAGCGGCGCTTGAGGCGTTCGAAAATCATGTCCAGGCGATGGGCCAGGCCGCTGGGGTTCTCGTCGTGACGCAGCAGAAACGCACACATCATCGGCGACAGGGTCAGGGCGACGATACCGGAAATCACCACCGCGCCGGCCAGGGTCAGGGCGAACTCCTTGAACAGCGCCCCGGTCAGGCCGGTCAGGAAGCCGATCGGTGCATACACCGCCGCCAGGGTGATGGTCATCGAAACCACCGGCATGGCGATTTCCCGGGCGCCTTCAATGGCGGCCTCGAGCGGTGTCTTGCCTTCCTCGATGTGACGGTGAATGTTTTCCACCACCACGATGGCATCGTCCACCACCAGGCCGATGGCCAATACCATCGCCAGCAGGGTGAGCAGGTTGATCGAGTACCCCATCATCTGCATGAAGAACATGACGCCGATCATCGACAGCGGGATGGTCACCACCGGGATCACCACCGAGCGCAGGGCACCGAGGAACAGGAACACCACCACAATCACGATCAGCACCGCTTCGAACAGGGTCTTCACCACTTCGTCGATCGAGGCCTGGATGAACAGAGTGGCGTCGTAGGCGATTTCACCTTTCAGGTTCGGCGGTAGCTGGGCCTCCAGGTCCGGCATGATCTTGCGCACTTCCTTGATCACTTCCAGCGGGTTGGCGCCGGGCGTCGCCTTGATGCCGATGTACACCGACGGGGTGCCACCGAACGAGCTGATGGAGTCGTAGTTCTCCGCACCCATTTCCACGCGCGCCACATCCCGCAGCAACACTCGGCTGTCGCCATCGACCTTGAGCGGAATCGTCCCGAAGGCTTCGGCGGACTTGAGTTCGGTATTGGCGTTGATGCTGGTGACCACGTATTCGCCCTTCACCTCGCCGGCGGCAGAGAGGAAGTTGTACTGGCGCACCGCATTGGTCACATCGCTGGCACTGAGGCCGAAACCCGCCAGCTTCATCGGGTCCAGCCACAGGCGCATGGCAAATACCTGGTTACCGAGGATCTCGGCTTCGGCCATGCCGGGCAAGGTCGCCAGCTTGGGCTGGATCACCCGTGACAGGTAATCGGTAATCTGCGGGTTGCTCAACTCCTTGCTGAAGTAGCTGATGTACATCAGCACTGACGCATCGGCCGATTCTTTGCTCAGTACCGGGTCTTCAGCGTCCTGGGGCAGCTGGTTCTTGACCTCGTTGGCCTTGGCCAGCAGTTCGGTAAACAGACGGTCGCTATTGGCGCCGACGCGCGCGTAGATCGAGATCACCGAGAAATTCTGGCGACTGACCGAGGTCATGTAGTCGATGCCCTCGGCGCTGGCCAGGCTTTGCTGCATCGGTTGGGTGATGTAGCCCTGGATGGTCTCGGCGTTGGCCCCGGGGTAGGCGGTGGTCACCGTGATCAGGGCGTTTTCCATTTGCGGGTACTGGCGTAGCGGCAGCTTGCTCCAGGCCTGAAAGCCCAGCAGCACGATCAACAGACTGACCACGGTAGCGAGAACCGGACGGCGGATGAACGGGTCGGTAAAAGCCATGGGAATTCCTTGATCAGTCCGCGCGTGGCTGGCTGTTCTGCCCGGCCAGGGTCTTGTCGTCGCTGATGGCAATGCGTGAGCCGTTATCCAGTTTGAGCTGGCCGGCGGTCACCACTTTCTCGCCGCTCTGCACGCCTTTGGTGATCATCACTTGCCCATCGCGGCGTTCGCCGGTCTCGACAAACCGCCGTTCGGCGATCAGCACCGGTTGGCCCTTGTCGTCCTTTACCAGGCTGCCATCCTCGGCTTTCTTTGGTACGGCCACATACACCGAGTTGCCGTAGAGCGTGTAGGTAATCGCGCTTTCCGGCACCACGATGCGCGGTTGCGGGTCGGGCAGGAGCACCTGGAGGCTGGCGAACATGCCTGGCATCAACTTGCCGTCGGGGTTGGCCAGGGTGGCGCGGACCTGCACGTTACGGGTGCTGTTCTCGACTTTAGGGTTGATTGCACTGATGGTGCCGGGGTACTCCACGGTCGGATACGCCGCGACAATGACCTGCACTGGCTGGCCGAGCGCAATCTTCGGCACCGACTGCTCGGGCACAAAAAAGTCGACATACAGGCTACTGAGGTCTTGCAGGGTGGCGATCATGGTGCCACTGGCCATGTAGTCGCCAACGTCCACCTGACGAATGCCAATGGTGCCGCTGAACGGCGCGATGATGCTTTTTTTGCCGAGCGCAGCCTTGAGTTGATTGACCGTGGCCTTGCTCTTTTTCAGCACCGCCGAAAGTCGGTCGAATTCGCCTTTGGAAATGGCCTGGCTGCCGACCAGTTGGCTACCGCGACCGTAATCAAGCTGTGCCAACCCGAGGTCGGCCAGAGCAGTTTCCAGCAGGGCACTTTCAACGGCGCTGTCGAGGCGCAGGAGTGGTTGGCCGGCCTTGACCTTCTGCCCCGACTCGAACTGGAGATCGATGACGGTGCCATCGGTCTCCAGGCTCAGGTCCACCCCCTGCAATGCCTTGAGCGTGCCAACGGTAGGCAGGCGGGCTTGCCATGGGCGCTCGGTGGCGGTGGCCACGGCAACGCTGACGGCCGGTCTGGGCACAGAGAAGCCTTGAACCATCGTATAGATCGAGAAGGCTTTGTACGCAGCCAGGGCCAGCACAATCAATAGAACCACACCCAACATGATCAGCATGCGGCGACGCAGCATATTCCAGTTCCTTGGAGAAAATCAGGTGAGACAGCGGGGAACATTACCGCGAGTGTAGAGGGTAAATCCAACTGCCGTTTTTACAGGTAGTGAGGTATTAGAGGGGTGAAAGCCTGAAAAGATTCGCCGTCTCGGTTCTCGCCTGCGGGGTGTACGTCATCCCGATGCAGGTGCGGCCCAGGCCGGCGATCTTTTCAATGATTCAGGCCATCAGATGCAGATGGTTGTCCCAGAGCCCTGCGGGTAGCTCCAGCGGTTTTGCAACGAGGTTTGTCTGGCGGCAATCGTAGTAGCGGCAGCGCCCCTGTCCCGAGGTCACGACAAAACCATCGGCCACGGCACCGACCCCGGCGCAATCGGGCAGTGGCGCGTCCAGGCGTACTTCACCGCTGTCCAGGTCCCAGATGAAAAAGCGGTTGCCCCGCGGTGCAGTCAACGCCACCAGGCGCAAGTCGCTGTGTACTGCGACGCTGGCGGTGTAGTGTCCCATGGCCTGCAACTGGTGCTCGGGTACCGGGAACGCGACGAAGGGCTGACCGGGGCGCTTGATCGCCAGCAACTCCGACGACTCGTGGGCCGCACCCATGAACTGCTGGCTGGCGACGATGGTGCCGTCACTGGCAATGGCCAGATGACGCACGCTGTTCATCTGCTGGGCGAGGGTTTCCTTGCTCAGCAGGGTGCCGTCGCGGTGCATCAGGACCAGGCTCGGTTCCATGGCGTTGAGGTTCATCTCCACCCGGCTTTCGGCCTCGGTGCGAATCCCGCCGTTGGCCACCACCAGGGTTTCGCCATCGGGCATCCACGACACCTGATGCGGACCGAGGCCGTGGGTAGAAATCTCACCACTGTGCACCAGCCGTTCGCCTTCGAACTTATACACGCCGAGCAGGCCGCGGCCCGGATCGGAGGTGTCGTTTTCGGTGGCGTACAGCCAGTCACCGCTGTGGTGAATGACCGCGTGACCGTAGAAGTGCCGGTTCGGCTGTGACACCACGGTTTGCAGGAGCGCGCCGTCGCGCAGGTCGATCAGGTAGCTCTCGGTGCCCGGACGGCGAGCGACGAACAGCGCAATCGGCTGTGTCGGGTGGTTGATGATGTCGTGGCAACGCTGGCCGACCCGGGTGGCGAACACTTGGGTGCCATCGAGCCGATAACCGACGGCGTAATGCTGGCCGTCGGTGTCGTCCCGTGCCGAAAGCAACAACGGACTCCTGTCCTTTTGCTTGAACAGCTTCCAGCCGCCCAGCGTCACTGCACCCAGCAGCAAACTACCTAATGTCAGAACCTGGCGTCGCAGCATGGAACCGGCCCTCATCAGTCACCGTCGTTGGCGTTGAAGCCCAGCTGGATGCCCAGTGCCTTGGCCAGATCGGCCTCGTGCAGGCGATGGACGACGTTGAGACTGTCATACAGCTCGTTGAGTTGCTGGCGGCCGGCCTCGTCATTGAGCATGTCGGTCAGCGAGCGCTGGTTGCCGGCGAACAGTTTCAGCGAGGCGGCATAGGCTGCATCGATCTTGTCGGCCAACGGCTTCTGCTCGCTCGGCAACAGGCCGCGCAGGCCTTTGTTATCCACACCTTCCCACACGGTCCTGGCGGCCGCGAGGCTGGCTTCGAGGCTGGTCAGGGACGCCTGGCTGCGCCATGCATCGGCCTGGAACGGTTGCGGCACGCCCTTGCTCTGGCGGCCCATCGGCGTGCCGAGTTTTTTCTTCAGGGTGTCGATGGCGGTGACTTGCACGCGCAGCAAATCGGCGATCGCCTCATGGGAGTCCGCGTAGCGCTGGTTCGGGAACTTGCTCATTTGCGCGAGCATGCCGTCGGTGTTGTTCCAGGTTTGCAGAATTTCTTCGGCCAATTGCTTCTGGCGTTCGCCGATGGCGATCAGCAGCGGGCAGTATTTGCTCTTCTGCTCAGCGTTGGCCACGTCGGGCTTGCTGTCGAACAGAATGTATTCGTAGGCCGAGAGCCCCTGTACCACGACGCTGGACTTGGCCAGGGCGGCGGCATCGATTTGCGGCTGGGCGGTGACCAGTTGCTCGACCTGACGGCCGACCAGGTTTTTCTTGTCCGGCCAGAACTGCACTTGCCACGAACGGTTGCCTTCGGCCAAAGGCCCGATCAGCAGCGGTTGCAGCTCGGCCCAGGCTTTTTGCGCATGCAGGAAGTCGGCACGGGCGGTTTCCAGGTTTTCCTTGCCTTCGCAGTAGGCGAGGGCGCTGACCGCCAATTGACGATCGGCCTCAACCCAGCGGGTGTAGGTCGGCAGGATCACCGACTTGGCAATGGCCGCCGACGTGACCGCTTGCGGGTCCTGGGGCGAGCAGGCGCCCAGGGCGAGGGCGGCAAGGCTGGTGAACAACAGTTTGGGACGGAACATGTCGGGCTCCCGCGAGTGGAATGCGTGTTAAAGGGAATTCAGGAACGCCAGCAACGCAGCGCGTTGCTCGGCATTGAAAGACAAAACCTGTTGTTGCGCCGCAGTCGCCTCGCCGCCATGCCAGAGCACGGCTTCGAGCAGGTTGCGGGCGCGGCCGTCGTGCAGGAACTGGGTGTGGCCGCTGACCGCCTGTGTCAGGCCGATGCCCCATAACGGCGGGGTGCGCCATTGGCGGCCGCTGGCCTGGAATTCGCTACGGTTGTCGGCCAGGCCGTCGCCCATGTCATGCAGCAGCAGATCGCTGTACGGGCGAATCACTTGATTGGCCAGTTCAGGTTCGGCGGCATTGGCGGCGGTGGTGTATTTCGGTGTGTGACAGGACTGGCAACCGGCCTGATAAAACAGGGTCTTGCCGGCCAGCACTTCAGGGGCGTTGACGTCACGGCGGGCCGGTACGGCAAGGTTGCGGCTGTAGAACAGCACCAGGCGCAGGATGTTGTCGCTGACTTCCGGCTCGCCATCGGGGCCGTTGCCACTGGGTGCCTGTTTGCAGGCCGTTTGCGCGTCCGTGCAGTCATCAAGGGGTCTAAGGCTGGTTGTGAGCCCCATATCTCCCGAGAACGCGTGGACATTCTGTTGATTGAGGTTCGGTTGTCCGGCTTTCCAGCCAAATCGTCCCAGAACGGTCTTTTGCAGAGCGTCATCCCAGACCCGGTTCGGTCGCCCGTTGATGCCGTTGTTCGCCTTGGCCTGTGCCTCGGCGTTGGCCAGGATCGCCTCCTCGGGGATCGCTTCGAGCAGGCCCAGGCCAATCATTGGCGGCGCCACGCGGGCCGAGAAACGGGTGTCGGGGTGCATCGGGCCGTAACCCAGCTGGGTGATGTTCAGGCTCGGTTTGCGTAACTCGACTTCGGTGCCGTCCTTGAAGCGAACCGGCACGGGGGTGTAATCGACCCGCACTTTGCCTTCGGGGGCCACGCCGGGTACGGACATGTCCTGGAACTGGCCGCCGTAGACGGGCTCCGGCACCACGCCGAGCTGTTCGATGACCTTGGCATACGCCGGGGCGTCGGGAATCGACAGGCGTACCAGCATCGACACCGCGTTCACATCGTCGGGCGTCGGCGGATGGCCGCGGCCGTCCTTGATGTGGCAGCCCTGGCAGGCATTGGTGTTGAACAGTGGACCGAGACCATCGCGAGCTGTCGTCGTCGACGGGGCGATCACCCAAGGGCTGCGGAAGAAGCTGTTGCCGACACTGAAATCCACACGCCGTGATGGCGGCAGGTTCGCCGAGGGCATGGAAAACGCGTTCTGATCGGTCTTGCGCACCGTCGCACTGCCGCCGGAGCGGGCTTCACCGGGTTCGGCCCGGGTGAATTTCGGGGCGTCATCGCAGGCACTCAGGCCCAGGGCCAGAAACAGTGCGGACAAGCGAAGAGGCAGCGGGGGCATCAGACATCCTGCAAGACGAGCAAAACAAGGGCGCAAAGTCTAACAGGGGATGGGAATTTGAATAAGAGGAATTATCGTTTGCTTGATGTGGGGCAAGGTTTTCACTTGAGACCGCGGTGCAGCCATCGCGGGCAAGCCACGCTCCCACAGGGATTGAAGGTGCTCACAGATGATGTGATCAGCACGGATACTGTGGGAGCGGGCTTGCCCGCGATGAGGCCATGAGCGTCACCCAAAAAGCAGACAAGAAAAAGGCGACCCGAAGGTCGCCTTTTTCACTCAGCCAACGTTGATCAGAACTCGTGATCAGCGTTGTCCGGGTTCAGGTCGGCGATACCCAGTTTGCCAGCGGCGGCTTCGATCGAACCGGTCTGCTTGACCAGGGACGCGATAGCGTCACGGACGATCTGGTTGCCTGCGGTGTTGCCGGCAGCGATCAACTGGTCGTAGTGCTCGCCCTTGTTGGCGTGGTCGACCATGATCTGAAGCTTGGCTTCAGTGGCGGCCAGGTCGTCTTTGAGCGCGGTGTCGGCAGCCGGGTCGGCTTTGGCCACCAGGGACGACAGGCTGGCGCCGGTCATTTTGGTGCCATCGACGCGAGTGTATTCACCCAGGTACACGTTACGAATGCCCTTGGCATCGTAGAAGTGCGAGTTGTGGGTGTTGTCGCTGAAGCAATCCTGTTCGTCTTCCGGGGAGTTGGCTTCCAGGGAAACCTTCATGCGCTCGCCCGCCAGTTCGCCCAGGGACAGGCTGCCCATGCCGAACAGCATTTTGCGCAGGCCGGTTTCAGCCGGTTCTGCTTCCAGGGTGGCGCGGTAGTTGTCGGCCACGTTCGGCTTCCAGTTACCGACCATTTCTTCCAGATCGCTGACCAGCAGCTGGGTCACGGACTTCAGGTAGGCACGACGACGATCATTGTGACCGCCGGTAGCGCCTTTGCCTTCCAGGTAGTCCGAAGCCGGACGGTTGCCGGCGCCAGGGCCGGTGCCGTTCAGGTCCTGGCCCCAGAGCAGGAATTCGATGGCGTGGTAGCCGGTGGCGACGTTGGCCTCGGAACCGCCCAGCTCGTTCAGGCTGGCGAGTTTTTCCGGGGTGATGTCTTTGACATCGACCTTGTCTTCGCCGATCTGCACTTGAGTGTTGGCGATGATGTTGGCAGTGGCACCTGGGTTGCCCAGGGCGTGTTCGTAGGATTTGTCGACGTAGTCGATCAGGCCTTCGTCCAGCGGCCAGGCGTTCAGCTGACCTTCCCAGTCGTCAACGATGGTGTTGCCGAAACGGAACACTTCGCTCTGCAGGTAAGGCACGCGCGCGGCAACCCAGGCAGCCTTGGCGGCTTTGAGGGTGTCGGCGTTCGGCTTGGCGAGGAAGGCGTCTACGGCGGTTTGCAGGGTCTTCGCGGTGGATTCGGCATCGCTGTAAACGGCGAAAACGATGTTGGCGTAATGGGCGACAACGGCTTTGGCGGCAGCTTCGTCGACCTTACCGGCAGCGGCAGGCGCAGTGGCTGGAGCAGCCGGGGCAGCTGCAGTGCTGGCAGCTGGCGCGGCAGCTTTTTCTTGGTCTTTACCTTCGCCGCAACCGGCGAGGGAAATAGCGATGGCCAACAGACTGGCGGTAGCCAGAGGCATACGAATCATGGCGAACATCCTGCTTCGATAGGGGTGGAGTCGTGCTATGCACACGCAAAACTGCGACATAATGCAAATCTTTCGCATTATGTGTAAAGGGTTGTACCTGTAAATATTTCTTATTCACAGAGCGCGGCTCGCAACCCTGTAGGAGCGAGCTTGCTCGCGATGAACCTGAGAACCACGCGCTCATCCAGAATGAACGCGTTATCGTTCACGACCATCGCGAGCAGGCTCGCTCCTACAGGGGGGGCTACAAAATAGCCGCATTGCTGCGTTGGGCCTGCTTGAGGTAAACGCCCAGTTCCCGTGCCGGCAACGGTTTGCTGTAGTGATAGCCCTGACCTTCGTGGCAGCCTTCGGAAATGATGTAGGCCTCTTGCTCGGCGGTTTCCACGCCCTCGGCAATCACCTGCATGCCCAGGCTTTTGCCCAGCTGGATGATGGCGCGAACGATGGTCGCATCGTCGTCGTCATCGAGCAGGTCCTGGACGAAGCTCTTGTCGATCTTGATCTTGTCCAGAGGCAGGCTCTTGAGATAACTCAAGGACGAATAGCCGGTTCCGAAATCGTCGATGGCGATCAGCGCGCCGGAGCGGCGCAGGCTGAGCAAGTGCTGGGCCGCGGTGCTGATGTCTTCCATCAGACCGGTTTCGGTGACTTCCAGCTCCAGGCTGCGCGGTGGCAGGCGGTACATCTGCAGCAGGTTGTTGACCACCCGTGGCAGTTCGGCGTGGTGCAGTTGAACCGTAGACAGGTTCACCGCCATGCGCAGGTCGGAGAAGCCCTGGTCATGCCACTCGCGTAGTTGTTTGCAGGCCTGGTCCAGCACCCATTCGCCGATGGCGATGATGGTGCCGTTCTGTTCGGCCAGCGGGATGAACAGGTCCGGCGGCACCATACCGTGCTCGGGGTGTTGCCAGCGAATCAGGGCTTCGACGCCCACCACGCGGTTGTCGCGGTAGCTGATCTGCGGTTGATAGACGAGGTAGAACTGATTGCGGATCAACGCATCGCGCAGGTCTTTTTCCAGCTCGCGGCGGCGACGCATTTCGGTATCGACGCTGGCGATATAGAACTGATAGCGGTTGCGCGAACGGGTCTTGGCCAGCGTCATGGTCTGCTCGGCCTTTTGCAGCAATTTCTCGGTGCTGTCACCGTCCTCGGGGAACAGGGTGATGCCGATGGTGGCGCGCAGGCGGATCTCCTGATGGTCGAGGGCAAACGCCGCTTCCAGGTCATCGAGAATGCTTTGCGCCAGCTCGGCGGCTTCGTAGGGCTGCTCGATATCGGCCTGGACAAGGGCGAACTGGTCGCCGCCGAGGCGGGCAAGGGCGCCCAGGCGACCGCTATGACCGCGCAGGCGATCGGCCAGGGCCAGCAGCAACTGGTCGCCGGTCTGGTAGCTGAACTGCTCGTTGATGCCCTTGAAGTCATCGAGGCCGACACACAACACCGCGACCCGGCGCTGCAATTTGCCGGCGTCGATGAGGATCTTGTCCAGTTGCTGCTGCAATTGCTGCCGGTTCGGCAGCCCCGTCAGGAAATCGTACTGGGACATGCGCACCAGGCTGTTTTCCGCTTCGTGGCGCAGATGGGTATTGCGTTCGATGGATTCGAGCAACTGGTTGGCGGTGTTGATCCAGATGCCCAGTTCGTTGTTCTCGTGGCCCTTGAGCAGCGGAATCTTGTGTTCGCTGGGACGATCCGGATTGATTTCCGTGAGGTGCTCGATGATCCGCGACAGCGGCTTGGTCAGCAGCCAGTGGTAGACCAGGTACAACACCAGTCCCATGGCGAGTGCGCGCAGGACGCCGGAAATGAAGATGATCACCGAGCTGACAATGAACCCTTGGCCGTAGGTGGCGGTATCGAGGGTGATGCTCAGGTCACCGTAATACTCACTGTAGGGCCCGCGACCGACCAGTTGGGTGGTGAAGGTGCGTTCCTTGCCAAGAATCAGGTCGGTCAGCCAGCGGCTGTGGGAGTGCTGCAATTCGCGGGTTTTTTGCGCGAGCATGGCTTCGTTGGGATGGCCGATGGAGGCCTTGCGCACGGCGGCGTCCTGAAACAGGCCTTCGATCACCTGCATGCCCATTTCCCGGTCCAGGCTGTAGACGGCCTGGGTCGAGGGGTCGCGAAACATGTCGAGGATGCGTTCGGCATCGCTGGCGACGGCCTGACGTGTTTTATAGGCATCGAACACAATCTGCGCGCAGCTCAAGACCACGCCGACGATCAATGCCGACAGGAGTACGACCCGAAGCAACTTCACCGACAAGCTGTTCTTGAGTTCCAGCTTCAAAGGGTTATTCCTTGTTCCGTGCGGGTAGCATCAAGTTGCCATGAGTATTGGCAATCCCGTGATGGCAGTCAAAGGGACAATCATCCTTGGGGGATTTTGCCTGCTGCTTGGCCGATTTGCAGTTGACCTGGCGAGTTAGCCTATTAGTACTGTGTCGGTTGTCGAGTCCTTCAACTTGAGGGGCGGGATGGAGATATTTTCCTTTTGTTTGATGTTAGTCGGCGTGGGCGGGGGAGCAAGGGGCTGGAGGCTGGTTTCATCTTGGGAAATTGGCTTCGTTCGGGTTTGGGTGGGGTACATATCCGTTTTTTTGGTAACGGCGGCTGGCGGTTTCGCCCTTACGGCGAGTCCCTTTTGTCAAACGACACAAAAGGAACCAAAAAGTCTCGCCCCGAACGTACGGCCCCTCGCCAGGGCTCGGGGTTCCTTCGCTCCGGCATTCATCCGGGGGCATCGCCCTCCGGTTGGCTTCGCTGGCACCTACATGCGATGGGTTCGACTGCGTCGAACGGCGCTGCGCGCCCATCCCCGGATGAACGCCTCCACTCAGCCTGCCGAGGGGGCGGGTGGATCAAGATCAAGAGCTGCAGGCGAGCTAACGCTCGGCCTGTTGAGTGGTGAGAAGCGTGGGTGTATGCCGATCTGCCTTTGCTCGGCTCTTCTGTGGGAGCGGGCTTGCTCGCGAAGGCGGCCTGACAGCCGAAAGGTATTTCGCGGATGTACCCAGTCCCTGTGGGAGCGGGCTTGCCCGCGATGGCAGCCTGTCAGCCGACCATTTTCTCTCGGATGCCCCCCGGCCTAACTGTGGGAGCGGGCTTGCTCGCGAAGACGGCGGGACAGTCGACATTGCATTTTCAGCCACACCCCAACATATCGTTTCCACACGCCCGCGTGGGAGTGCTGCCAGGGACGGTCCGCGTTACGTTTTGGGCGTTAGCGCGGTGTAGGAAAGCGCCAGAAGTTTCCCACGCAGTTTTCAGGTTGTCCGTCGGAAGCGGGCTGAATAACCTTTGGCTGTCGCTGAAACTCAGCGATCGGGTGTGAGAACCCGGCTACTTATGGTCATCCAGAGCCTGTGCACGCATAATCGCCGCCAGCTAATCCGCTGTCTGTAAATGCGTCATGGCGGCTGTGTGCGGGCAGACTTAGGTCTGGCCCGGGTGTCCATACCGGTTTCTCACCTCGCACATAGCTGCCACCTCTTCACCGCGTGAGAAACGGCAAGTGGTGGCCCCAGCGCTAGAGGAATGGTTTTATGGACAAATTAATCCCCGATCCCCCCTGCAACACCACCAAACCCTACAGCCCTCGCACCATGTTCATGATCGTCCCCGACATGGACACTGAAAGCCTGCTTGCCCACGCTTGTGAATCACTGGCTTCAGCCAATGTCATGGCGAGTGATTTCGCCACCTGCCTGGCTGGCCCCCAGCGCAACACGGCGCTGGCCATTTCGCAGATTGTCATGTTGGCGGAGCTGGCGGTGAATCGCGCGCTGGATAACCTCGATCCGCAGTAGTTGGCAGGCTAACCGCGTTATCGTTCTTCGCGAGCAAGCCCGCTCCCACTGGCTCGGTGGTGACCTGTGGGAGCGGCGGTGCGGCGATCCGACTTGCTCGCGAAGGCGGCGGGACAATCACCACCGTCCCTTTGCTCATATTCCTTCCATAAAAAAACCCGGCACAAAGCCGGGTTTTTGTCTGGCATCGAGCTTAAGCGGTGAAGGTTTTGCCTTCGAACTGCTCAGCCACGAATTTCCAGTTGACCAGGTTCCAGAACGCTTCGACGTACTTCGGACGCAGGTTGCGGTAGTCAATGTAGTAAGCGTGTTCCCAGACGTCGCAGGTCAGCAGCGGGGTGTCGCCGTTGGTCAGCGGGTTGCCGGCGCCGATGGTGCTGGCCAGGGCCAGGGAACCGTCAGCCTTCTTCACCAGCCAGCCCCAACCGGAACCGAAGGTGCCGATGGAAGTCTTGCTGAACTCTTCCTTGAACTTGTCGAACGAACCGAAGGCCGCGTTGATGGCTTCAGCCAGTGCGCCGGTTGGTTGACCGCCAGCGTTTGGCGCCAGGCAGTTCCAGTAGAAAGTGTGGTTCCAGACCTGAGCGGCGTTGTTGAAGATACCGCCCGAGGAAGTCTTGACGATTTCTTCCAGGGTCTTGCCTTCGAACTCGGTGCCTGGCACCAGGTTGTTCAGGTTCACGACGTAGGTGTTGTGGTGCTTGTCGTGGTGGAACTCCAGGGTTTCCTTGGAGATGTGCGGCTGCAGGGCATCGTGTGCGTACGGCAGTGGCGGCAATTCGAAAGCCATGATGATTCTCCTAATCAGGTCAGTTGCGGTGAGCGCAAGGCCGATCACGGGCGGCCAGACAAGCGCCGGGGAGTTTGTACTCTTTGCGGCGCAGGGAGTCGGATCATAGCACCGGGGGGGCGGCATAACCACGCAACAACTGTGTGGAATAGAGGTTCCGCGAATCAGATGGCCGCGATTAGCTGCAGCGCTACGGCAAACATCATCACCGCCACCAACAGATCGAGAATTCGCCAGGTGCCGGGCCGGGCGAGCCACGGCGCCAGCCATGCCGCACCGAGGGCCAGGGTGAAGAACCACAGCAGCGAGGCACTGGCCGCGCCTACGACATAAGCGCCCGGCTCGGTTTGTTGGGCGCCCAGGGAGCCGATCAGCAAAACGGTGTCCAGATAGACGTGCGGGTTGAGCAAGGTCACCGCCAGCGCGCTGAGCATCACCGCCCGCAGCGAACGTACGGTCTGGCCTTCGCCCTGCTCAAGGCTCTGCTTCGAGAAGGCCCGGCGCAGCGCCTGGCTGCCGTACCACAACAGGAACGCTGCACCGCCCCAGCGTGCGATGGCCAACAGCGTCGGGTTCTGTGCCAGCACCGTCGCCAGGCCGAATACCCCGGCGGCTACCAACAGGGCATCGCAGGTCACGCAGAGTGCCGCCACCGGCAGGTGATGTTCACGCCGCAGGCTTTGCGCCAGGACAAACGCATTCTGGGTGCCGATCGCCATGATCAGGCCGAAGGCCACGAGCAGCCCGTTCACATAACTTTGCCACATGATTTTTTACTCCGCGTTGGCTGCCAGATCCCGCAGCACTTGCAGGGCACGGTCGGCGTCGGCCTGGCCGACGAACAAATGGTCGTGGTAGTAGCCGGCAATCACGTTGCAGCTGATTCCGGCCTTGCCCAATGCCGTGGCGAACGCGGCGGTCAGGCCGACCGCTTCGAGGGCCGAATGTACGTTCAAGGTGATCCAGGCGGCGATGTAGTCGAAGCTGAATCCGGCTGTTTCGGCGCGGGAACGCTCGAGAATCACGGTCAGGCCTTCCTGCTCGCGGAAGCTGCCGACAATCTCCAGATCCGCAGGCAACTTGCCGTCGCGCAGGGTGCAGAACACGTATTCGCCTGCGTTGAGTTGCGGGCTCATGCTGCGCAGCAGCGTTGCCAATGAAGTTTCGCCAGCCATGTGGGTGATCCTTGTTCAAGAGTTCTTGCTGGTCATTGTCCTTGTGAAGGTTGTATAAGAAAAACCAATCTTGCTGATCGCTCATTAGGAAAACTGATGTTCGACTATAAATTGCTTTCTGCCTTGGCCGCCGTGGTCGAACAGGCCGGTTTTGAACGGGCGGCTCAGGTACTGGGCTTGTCGCAATCGGCGATTTCCCAGCGCATCAAGCTTCTGGAAGCGCGGGTTGGCCAACCGGTGCTGGTGCGGGCCACGCCGCCAACGCCGACGGAAATCGGTCGACGGCTGCTCAACCACGTGCAGCAGGTGCGATTGCTTGAACGGGATTTGCAAAGCCTGGTGCCGGCGCTGGATGAAGAGGGCTTGCCGGAACGCCTGCGGATCGCCCTGAACGCCGACAGCCTGGCCACTTGGTGGGCGCAGGCCGTGGGGGCGTTTTGCGCCGAACAGCATCTGCTGATGGATCTGGTGGTCGAAGACCAGACCGTCGGCCTCAAGCGCATGCGCGCCGGTGAAGTGGCGGCTTGTGTCTGCGCCAGCGAGCGGCCGGTGGCGGGTGCGCGCAGCGTGTTGCTGGGGGCCATGCGTTACCGTGCGCTGGCCAGCCCCGCCTTTATTGCCCGGCATTTTCCGCAGGGCGTACGCGCCGATCAGTTGGCCCGAACCCCGGCTCTGGTATTTGGCCCGGACGATTTCCTACAGCATCGCTACCTTGCGTCCCTCGGCGTCGAGGGCGGATTCGAACACCATTTGTGCCCGTCCTCCGAAGGTTTTATCCGCTTGGCGGAAGCCGGTCTGGGCTGGGGGCTGGTTCCGGAACTGCAGGTGCGCGAGCAACTGCAAAGGGGTGTATTGCAGGAGCTGCTGCCAGATAAGCCGATCGATGTGCCGCTGTACTGGCATCATTGGCGTAATGGCGGCCAACTGCTGGGGCTGCTCACCGATCAATTGGTCAGCGCATCTAAGCAATGGCTGGTGCCCTTGGACTGACGCGCAGCGTCAAGACCTCACGTAATACGCAAAACGAAATATTCGGAGCAATTCATGAAGATTCTGGTTACCGGCGCAAGCGGCTTCATCGGCGGGCGCTTTGCGCGTTTTGCCCTGGAGCAGGGCCTGGACGTGCGGGTCAACGGTCGCCGGGCCGAGAGCGTGGAGCATCTGGTACGCCGGGGAGCCGAGTTCATCCAGGGTGACTTGAGCGACCCGGAACTGGCGCGCGAGCTGTGCTCGGACGTCGAGGCCGTGGTGCATTGCGCCGGTGCTGTTGGTTTATGGGGACGTTATCAGGACTTCCATCAGGGCAACGTCCAGGTCACCGAGAACGTGGTCGAAGCCTGCTTGAAGCAACGGGTTCGGCGGCTGGTGCATTTGTCGTCGCCGTCGATCTACTTCGATGGTCGCGATCATCTGGGCCTGACCGAAGAACAGGTGCCCAAGCGCTTCAAACACCCTTACGCCGCCACCAAGTACCTGGCCGAGCAAAAAGTCTTCGGTGCCCAGGAGTTCGGTCTCGAAACCCTGGCCCTGCGCCCGCGTTTCGTCACCGGGGCCGGCGACATGAGCATCTTCCCGCGCCTGTTGAACATGCAGCGCAAGGGGCGCCTGGCGATCATCGGCAACGGTCTGAACAAAGTTGATTTCACCAGCGTGCAAAACCTCAACGAGGCGTTGCTCAGCAGTTTGCTGGCCAGCGGTTCTGCGCTGGGCAAGGCTTACAACATCAGCAACGGCACGCCGATTCCCCTGTGGGACGTGGTCAATTACGTCATGCGCAACATGGAAGTCCCACAGGTCACCCGCTACCGTTCCTACGGCCTGGCCTACAGCGTGGCGGCGCTCAACGAGGGCGTGTGCAAGTTGTGGCCGGGGCGTCCAGAACCGACGCTGTCGCGTCTGGGCATGCAGGTGATGAACAAAAATTTCACCCTGGACATCAGCCGCGCGCGGCATTATCTGGATTACGATCCCAAGGTCAGCCTCTGGACGGCGCTCGATGAATTCTGTGGCTGGTGGAAGGCCCAGGCTGTTCGCTGACGCTCGAACAACGACCCCCGACTGAACCGGATTCGGGCTTGGGGGTCAATGGTTGCGGCTGTGGGGTTTATACTGCGCGGCATAAAGCCATTATGTGATTCACTAAGGTTGATTCAATGTCCATGCGAAACGATGCCAACGACGACTTCGATGATGTACCGAGCCTGCGTGCAGACGTTCTCGATGACGACTTTGCGCCCACCGCCCGTACGGTCGTGCATTCGCGCACGACGCCGGTGGTGAAGGTCAAGGCGGCGAGTACCGGTGCCTTGTGGGCGTTGGTCGGGGCGTTGTTCTTTGCGTTCGCGGGCCTGGCCTGGTGGAGCTTTCAGCAGATCTCCCTGATGGAACAGCAATTGGTGGCGACCCAGGAAAGCTTCGCGCGAATCAGTGAGGAAGCGGCAGGGCGCCTGCAGGATATTTCCGGAAAGGTTGTTGCCGGCCAGACCAGTGTCACTACCGACAGCGAGGCCTTGAAGCTGCAAATCCGCCAGCTGGAAAGCAAGCTCCAGGACCAGAACGCCCAGCAGCAAGGTGTTGCCGGCCAGGCCTCGGACCTGGACAAGCGACTGGCACAAATGACCGCGCAAACCACCGAACTGGACAAGCGCCTGGCGCAAATGAATGCCCAGAACACCGAACATCAGACGGCCAATACCCAGTTGCAGGCCCAGGTCAAAGCATTGAGTGCTGAATTGGCCACCCTGAAAAGTGCCCCGTCGGACGCTGAAAAACTCGATGCACAACTGAAGAGCCTGGGCGCCGATATCACAGCGCTGAAGAAACAAGGCAACCCAAGCGCTGCTATCGAGCGTCTCGAGCAAGACATGATCGTGCTCAAGAGCGAGCAGGACAACCGGCCGGCGGTCACGCAGGGCTCGACCAATACCGCCGAGTTCGATGCATTCCGCAGCCAGGTCACCCGCAACATCAATACCCTTCAGGCGCAGATCCAGAACCTTCAGCAGCAACTGCGCGCCCGGCAGTAATCCGAACACTTGTGGCGAGGGGGCTTGCCCCCGATGGGTGGCGGAGCCGCCCCAAATCCATTCGCCGCGGTTCACCAGATCAACCGCGGTGCCTGATTTACGACTGCTGCGCAGCCGAACGGGGGCAAGCCCCCTCGCCACAAAAGCCTATGACCCTGTTCTGGCGAATATTCGTACATATCCCATTGCCGTCTACGCTCTTGAAACACCATCAGGAACGAGGGATGCGCAATGGGGTTTCTGCATAGGTTTACCTTGCTGTGCGGCATGTTTTTGTTGTGCCTGGGCCAGGCGCAAGCCGCCGGGACGGAAAAGGACGACAGCAAGGCGGCCATTGCCCTACTGGAAAAAGCCCTGGCCTACTACCACCAGAATGGCGACAAGGCGCTGGCGGCATTCAGCCGCCAGGGTGAGTTTGTCGACAAGGACCGTTATGTCTTTGTGCTCGACACCAAGGGCGTGATGCTCGCCAGTGGCGGGCCGTCGTCGGCGCTGATTGGCCGGGACGTGTCGCAAGTGCTCGGGCCGGATCTGCAGAAAGCTTTCAAGGACGCCCTGAAGGTGCCGGAGGGCAATGGCATTCAGCAGGCGGAATATCGCTGGCAGAACTGGAGTGACGGCAAGATCGAGCGCAAGCACGTCTACTACCAGCGCGTCGGAGAGCGGATTCTGGCGGTCGGTTATTACCTGCCACGGGCCTCCGCCGAACAGGCCATGGCCTTGCTGAACAAAACGACAACCGATCTGGCCAAGGACGAAAAGGGCACCCTGACGGCGATCAATTCCCTCAAGGGCGGCTACCTGCAGGATGATCTGTATGTGTTTGTCGTCGACCTGGATACCCAGCGTTACGTGGCCCACGGCACCAACCTGCGGCTGATCAATACCGACTTCAGCAAGATCGTGGACCCGGAAGGCAAACCGGTGGGCGAGCCGATTCTGGCGTTGATGGCCCAGCAGGATTACGGCGAATACGAATACCGCTGGAAAAACCCGGTGACGGGCAAAGTCGAGAACAAGCATGCCTACCTGAAGAAGGTCGGACATTTTCTGGTGGCGGTCGGGTATTACAGCCCTTGAATCGTAGTGGCTGTTAGACCGCCTTCGCGAGCAAGCCCGCTCCCACAGTTGACCGCGTGCTTATGAAGAACTCGGTCAACTGTGGGAGCGGGCTTGCTCGCGAATACTGGCGACCCGGTCTATCTATCGAACCTTGTCCTCGCGCCCGCGCAACAACATGTTCGGCATGGCAATCGCCGCCGCCAGCCCAAGCAATGAAACGGCCGCGCTGACTGTCAGCAAGTGCCGGAATGTCAGTGACAATTCGGCACGCAGGGTGTTCTGCGCGTCACCCGGCGCGGCATTCAAACCGTCCAGCAACACATTCCCCGAGCTGCCTTCGGCAATCAGCGACGAACCGGCCAGGTGCGCGAAACTCGAATCCTGCAACAACGCCAACAGCAGCGCCGACATCAACGCCACACCCACGGCACCACCCAGCGAACGGAACAGGTTGGTGGTGCTGGTGGCTACACCGATGTCCCGCTGGTCCACCGAGTTCTGCGTGCCGACCAATGACGTCGGGAACTGCATGCCCGAGGATATCCCGCAGAGCAGCATGAACAGACTGCTCACGACGAACGCCTGCGGCGGGCTGAACGCCATGCCAAGAATCGAGATGGGCATCAGCGCCGCACCGGTAAGGATCATCGGTTTGTAGCGTCCGGTGACCGAGGTGCGGCGGCCCGCGAAATACGCGCCAATCGGCAAACCCATGGCCAGGGGCAGCAGGTGCAGGGCGGCGCTGTCGGCACCGGCGCCGGTGACGCTCTGAAAGCGCAGCGGCATCAACACAATCAGCGAGATGGCTTGGAAACTGGTGAAGAAAATCGTGCACCAGCACAGGATCGCATTGCGGTTGGCGAACAGATGCATGGGCAACAACGGTTCTCGCGCCCGTCGCTCGTGGACGACGAACAGCCCCAGCACCAGCACCGCACAAGCGAGCAGCGCCAGCACCTCGGCACTGCGCCACGAATGGCCCTGGCCGACCTGGGTGATGCCCAGCAACAATGCTGTCAGCCCGATGATCATCAACACGGTGCCCAGGTAGTCGATGATCGGTTTGCGTTGCGGAATCGGCAGGCCCACCAGCGTGCGATAGGCGACCAGCCAGGCGCCCAGGCCCAGTGGCAGGTTGATCAGGAACACCCAGCGCCAGGACAGGTATTCGGTCATGTAACCGCCGAGCACCGGGCCGGCCACGCTGGCCACTGCATACATGCTGCTGAAATAGCCCTGATACCGGCCGCGCTCCCGTGGCGGCACGATGTCACCGATGATCGCCTGGCTCACCGAAATCATTCCGCCGGCCCCGATGCCCTGGAAGATTCGCGCCAGTACCAGTTGTTCCATGCTCTGTGCCATGCCGCAGAACACCGACGCCAGGGTGAACAGGCCCATGCCGAACAGCATCAGCTTGCGCCGCCCGTACAAGTCGCCCAGTTTGCCGTAGATCGGCACCGCCACGGTCATGGCCACCATGTAGCCGGAAATCACCCAGGCCAGCAGGCTGACGTCCTTGAATTGCGCGGAAATGGCCGGCATCGAAACGGCGACGATGGTCTGGTCCAACGCACCGAGAAAGATCGCCAGCATCAGGGCGATCAGCACGCTGCGAATGGCCGGTTTGGGCGTTTCAGGCTGGTGGAGATTGGTCACGGGAAAACCTGCGGGCAGTGATTGACCCGCAAGAGGCAAGGCGAGCGGGGATGCTCGCCAGTGTAAGTCGATAGGAGGCTATTCGATAGCCTCATAAGGAAGCCCGACGTAGTTTTCTGCAATGGTTTTGCGACCCGCCTGCGAATCGACAAAATAGTCCAGTTCCGACTCGGCAATGCGCTGGCTAAAGGCATCGTGATCATCAAAGCGGTGCAGCATCGAGGTCATCCACCAGGAAAAACGCTCGGCTTTCCACACCCGGCGCAGGCAGATTTCCGAGTATTTCTCCAGCAGATCAAGGCGATCGTTGCGGTAAACCTTGACCAAGATGTTGAACAGCGTGCTGACGTCACTGGCCGCCAGGTTCAGGCCCTTGGCCCCGGTGGGCGGGACAATGTGCGCGGCATCACCGACGAGGAACATCCGCCCGTACTGCATGGGTTCGACGACGAAGCTGCGCAGCGGCGCGATGCTTTTCTCGATGGACGGGCCGGTCACCAGTTTTTGCGCAAGATCGACCGGCAGGCGGTTTTTGAGCTCGTCCCAGAAGCGTTGATCGGACCAATCCTCGACATTTTCCTCTGCGGGCACTTGCAGGTAATAACGGGTGCGCGTCGGCGAGCGCATGCTGCACAGGGCGAAACCGCGCTCATGGCGGGCATAGACCAGCTCATCGTGGACCGGTGGGGTATCGGCCAGAATCCCCAGCCAGCCGAAGGGATAGATCCGTTCGAAGATTTTCAGGCTGTCGGCGGGAATCGATTGTCGCGCCACACCGTGGAAGCCGTCGCAACCGGCGATGTAGTCGCAGTCAAGTCGATATGGCTCGCCGTCCTTCTCAAAAGTGACAAACGCTTCATCGGTTTTCATGCCGTGGGGAACGACGTTGCTGGCCTGGTAAATCGTCTGCGCGCCCACCTCCCGACGAGCGGCCATCAGGTCACGGGTGACCTCAGTCTGGCCGTAGATCATCACCGTCTTGCCGCCGGTCAACGCTTGCAGATCGATGTGTACCTGGCGCCCGTCGAGGGCCAGTTCGAAGCCACCATGGACCAGTCCCTCGGCGTCCATGCGCTGACTCACGCCGGCCTGACGCAACAGCTCTACCATGCCTTGTTCAAGCACGCCGGCGCGGATTCGACCGAGTACGTAATCGGGGGTTTGACGTTCGAGAACGATGTTGTCGATGCCGGCGTTGTGCAGCAATTGGCCGAGCAGCAAGCCTGAGGGGCCAGCACCGATAATGGCAACTTGGGTTTTCAGTGTTTTCATTGTTCTTATGACTCGCAAGCTCTACACGACCTGGGCCGGTGAATGATTTTTATGGATCGAGTGCTTGCATTTTTCCCTTGCGAGTCTGTCAATTGAAGGTGAAAACTGAGCCGATAGCTGTACATTCTGCCAATCGGTGCGATTATCGCCCCAGATCAACCCCGAGGCCTGGATTGAAGTGATGAACAAGCCTGACCTGCCTTCGATTCCGGTGTTCAAGCTCTACGGTGAAAGCCTGGATTGGCCGACCCCGGACTTGCTGCACTGTGAAACCATTTCCAAACGCAGTCGCGAACATCATTGGGAAATCAAACCTCACCGCCACGCTGACTTGTGCCAGTTGCTCTTCGTATTCAAAGGTCAGGCCGAGCTTGAAATCGAAGGCAAGCGAACGCAACTGGTGGAGCCGGCAATCCAGATCCTGCCACCGCTGTCGGTGCACGGCTTTCGTTTTTCCGAGGACGTGGAAGGGTTTGTCGTAACCCTGGCCGCGCCGCTGATCGCCCACCTGCAGATGCAGTTGGGGCAATCGGTCAATGCCCTGGCCCAGTCCGAAAGCTACCCGGCAGGCAAGGACGCCGAGTACCTCAACAGCCTGTTCAGCGCCTTGCAGAACGAATACACCAGCCATCAACCGGCGCGGGAAATGCTCATGCATTCGCTGGTCAGCGTGATCGTGGTGTGGGTCAGTCGCCAGGTGATCCAGCGTCGCACCGCCATGGCGCGACCGCAGCGGGCCCGGGAATACCTCAACGGCTTTATTCAACTGGTGGAAGAGACGTATCGCCAGCACGTCAAGGTCGAGGATCTGGCACACCGGCTGGGGATTTCCGTGTCCCACCTCAACGGCACCTGTCGTGAGCTGGCGGGGCAACCGGCGTTGCAGATCATGCATGAGCGGCAATTGCTGGAGGCCAAGCGTTTGCTGACCTACACCAGCATGACCATTTATGAAATGTCCGACGTGTTGGGGTTTTCCGATCCGACCAACTTCACACGCCTGTTCCGACGTCGAGTGGGGATTTCGCCAAAGGCGTTCCGCGACCGCTTGAAGGCCGATCAGGACAACGAAGCCTGACCCCCTTCGTTACCGGAGGGCGTTGAGGGTGGCGTTGTGGGGGATGCAGCGCTCGAAGTTGCAGCTCGCGGCTTCACGGGGCAGGTTGCGCAGTTGCTCGACGCGCCAGGCCGCAGCGCCATAAAGCCCGAGCGTGACCGCACAGGTGATGAAAATCGCGAGGTATCTTCTTGTTCTGATGTTCATGGCGTTGACCTCTGAACGAATACCTTTCGGTACTACTTTGAGCATAGGTCAGCGCCGGTGAGTTACCAGCAATAGCGCGGTATTCAGAACACTGATCACCCCTGTGGGAGCGAGCTTGCTCGCGATAGCGGTGGATCAGTCGATATCATGGGTGAATGTTCGGCAGCCATCGCGAGCAAGCTCGCTCCCACAGGGCTTCCATTTACAACCCGATGTCCCATTCCGGTTCTTGCGGAAACCTCACCACCAGAAAATCCAGCAAGCTGCGCAACGCCGCCGGCATGTGCTTGCGCGAGGCATACACCGCATACACGTTCATTTGCCGGGGTTCGGCCGTCGGCAGCAGGCGAATCAACTCGCCGCTGTGGATGTGCACGCCGGCCTGGTAGGTGGGCAGCATCGCTACCCCGGCGCCGGCTATCGTTGCGCGCAGCAGTGTGCTGGCCTCGTTGGCGCTGATGTTGCCTTGCACCGGTACTGAAACCTGCTCGCCGTCCTGTTCGAAATGCCACAGGCTTTTGCCGAAGTAGGAGTGGGTCAGGCAATTGTGCAGGCTCAAGTCCTCGACCCGTTGCGGCGCCGGGTGCTCGCGCAAGTAAGCGGGGGACGCGCAAATCACCGAGCGGCAAACCGTCAGGCGGCGGGCGATCAGGTTCGGGTCCAGGTCGTTGCTGGTACGGATCGCCAGGTCGATGCGCTCATCCACCAGGTTCACGGTGCGGTCGAGCATCTGCATGTCGATGCTGACGCCGGGGTAGCGTCGGACATAGGCGGCCATGGCGTCGGCCAATTGCGCCTGGCCGAAGGAGGTGCTGACGCTGATTCGCAGCTGGCCGCGGGGTGCGTCATCCGGTTCGCTGACGGCGGCTTGCATGTCGGTGGATAAATCGAGCATCTGCCGGCAGCGGGGCAGGATCTCGGTGCCAGCGGCGGTGAGGCTCAACTTGCGTGTGGTGCGATGCATCAGGCGCGCGCCGACCCAGTCTTCCAGTTCCGCCAGATACCGCGACACCACCGGCCGTGACAGCTCCAGATGATCGGCGGCGGCCGACTGGCTGCCGAGGTCGACCACCGTGACGAACACACGCATTGCTTGAAGACGATCCATGATTTGCCCGCTTTCAGAAACAAACTATGTTCAAGCATCGCATTTTTTGTACCGAGTCAGGCAACTAAGCTCTGTTCCTCTGTGTAGGAGCGAGCTTGCTCGCGATGGTCGTTAACGATAACGCGGGATACCGGTTATACGCGGCGCCTTCAAGTCCATCGCGAGCAGGCTCGCTCCTACAAAAGGCATCGCCAAACATGGCATCGGGATCACGGAGCAACAGATGATCGGTTTCACCTCACTTAAGCGAGTTTTGCTGGCCACCACCTTCGGTTTTGCCGCCCACGCCAGCGCCTCGACCCTGACGCTGGATGTCTACAACCCCGGCGAAAAAGCCATCTTCCCGGTGACCTCGGTGCTGGTCAGTGGCGAGAAAGAAGCGATCCTGGTGGATGCGCAATTCGGCAAATCCCAGGCCGAACAGGTAGTGGAAAAAATCCGCGCCAGCGGCAAGCAGTTGACCACCATCTACATCAGCCACGGTGACCCGGACTACTACTTCGGCCTCGATACCCTGACGGCCGCATTCCCCAAGGCCAAGGTCCTCGCCTCGCAGCCGACCGTCGACCACATCAAGCACACCGTCGACGGCAAACTGGCATTCTGGGGCCCGAAAATGGGGGCCGATGTGCCTGTAAAAACCATCGTGCCGGACGTGCTCAAGGGGGACAGCCTGATCCTCGAAGGGCAGAAGTTGCAGGTGGTGGGTCTTGAGGGCCCGCAGCCGGATCGCAGCTTTGTGTGGATTCCATCGATCAAGGCCGTGGTTGGTGGTGTCGTGGTGGCGCAAAACATCCACGTGTGGATGGCTGACACGCAAACTCCGCAGTCCCATGCCGATTGGCTGACTACGCTGCATGCCATTGAAACCCTGAAACCGCAGACCGTGGTGCCGGGTCATTACCTTGGCGAGAGCGATCGTTCACTGACGGCCGTGCAGTTCACCGCCGCCTACATCAAGGCCTTCGACGAAGAAACCGCCAAGGCCAGGGATGCTGCCGCGCTGATCGCCGCGATGAAAAAACGCTTCCCGACCCTGGGCGATGAAAGCTCCCTGGAGCTGAGTGCCAAGGTCGCCAAGGGCGAGATGAAGTGGTAACCGGAAGTACATGAAGCTGAAGCAAGTTTTGAGATGAAATTGATTACCTGTGGCGAGGGGGCTTGCCCCCGTTGGAGTGCGAAGCGCTCCCCTGCAATCCATCAGTCACACCCTAAGCACAGGTTTTACGACTGCTACGCAGCCGAGCGGGGGCAAGCCCCCTCGCCACAAAGGTCAGCGCAATTTGATACCGATACTTTCAAGCCAACTGGAGAACGTCATGAGCAAAATCGCAATCATCGGTGCCACCGGTCGTGCCGGTAGCCAAGTGCTGGAAGAAGCCCTGCGGCGCGGCCACAGCGTTACTGCCATTGCCCGCGACACATCGAAAATAGACGTGCGTGAAGGTGTGGTCAGCAAGGAAGTCGATGCCCTTGATGCCGCTGCGTTGCAAGCTGCGATTGCGGGCCATGACGTAGTCATCAGCGCCGCACATTTCGCGACCCTGCCTGCCAGTGCAGTCGTTGGCCCGGTGAAAAAAACCGGGGTTAAACGTTTGCTGGTAGTGGGCGGGGCGGGTTCGCTGCTATTGCCCGATGGCGCTCGAGTGATCGATAGCGAAGGTTTCCCTGAGGCTTACAAGGCAGAGGCCAGCGCCGGTGCCGAATTCCTCGCAAACTTGCGTGAAGAGCGGGATCTGGACTGGACCTTCCTGTCGCCATCGGCCGAATTTGTCGAGGGCGAGCGCACGGGCAAGTTCCGCATCGGCCAGGATGATTTGCTGGTGAGCAGCGAAGGGCGCAGCTGGATCACGTTTGCCGATTATGCGATCGCGATGCTCGATGAAGTGGAAGCCCCGAAGCATTCGCGGCAGCGGTTTACTGTCGGTTATTGAGTTCACTGATCTCCTGTAGGAGCGAGCTCGCTCGCGATGATCGCCAACGATAACGCTGGGAACCTGATACCCCGCGGCGTTCTCAGGTTCATCGCGAGCAAGCGCGCTCCCACAGGGTGGTGCACCAGGATTTTGCGGTTTTACCGCGATTGCGCCTGCTCCACCAACCACCCCATCAATTCACGCAACTTCGGCGAAGGCCCGGGTTTTTCGGGGAACACCAGGTAATACGCCAGCCCCGTTGTCACCTTCAAATCGAATGGCATGACCAGCCGCCCGGCGTTCAGGTCATCGCCGATCAGCGACCAGTCGCCAATCGCCACACCCGTTCCCTGGGACGCCATCGACATCGCCAGGTCCAGTGTTTCGAAGTGCTGGCCCTTGCCGACATTGGTCAAATGCACATCCGCGGCTTTCAACCAGGCTTTCCAGTCCCGTTCGTCGCGGGTCGGGTGCAGCAACAGGTGTTGTTGCAGATCGGCCGGAGTCTGCAGGGGCATGGGGCCTTCGAGCATCGGTCTGGAACACACCGGCGTGAGTTGTTCATCGAAGAGTTTTTGCGACATCAATGAATCATCCGGCGGTGCGCCGTACATCACCGCCGCATCGAACTGCTCGCGATGAAAATCCACCCCGTGCTTGACCGTGGTGGTCAGTTCCACCGGCACGTCCGGGCGTTCCCTTTGCCATTGCAACAGACGCGGCAGCAACCAGCGCATGACGCAGGTCGGTGCCTTGAGTTGCAGGGTTTCACGCTTCTCGCCAATCTGTTCAACGGCCTCGTCGATCAGGCCGAAAATCTGCTGGACCCGTGGCAGCCATTCCCGTCCCTCGGCTGTGAGGTCCAGGCCTCGGGCCAGGCGGATGAACAGTTCATAACCCAGATGATCTTCCAGCCCGGCGATCTGCCGACTCACCGCGCCCTGGGTGATGTGCAGCTGTTCGGCGGCCCGGGTGAAATTGCAGCACTGCGCGGTAATCAGAAAAGTGTGCAGCGCCGGCAGGGGAGGCAGTCGTTTCATTGGGATCCAAGGTATGACGTGAGGACATGGCTAGTATGACTTTTTATCCATTGTTGCGGCTACCTGTCGCCCGTTCCAATGAGGCCATTCCCGGGCCTGCGAATCCATCATAAACACAGCGCACGCCCGGCGTCTCAAACGAACAAAAAGGGCAAAGACATGGCGACGTGCGGCGAAGTATTGGTCAAGTTACTTGAAAACTACGGGGTCGAGCAGGTGTTCGGCATTCCAGGGGTGCATACCGTGGAGCTGTATCGCGGGCTGGCCCGTTCGAGCATCAACCACGTCACGCCGCGCCATGAACAGGGCGCCGGCTTTATGGCCGACGGCTACGCCCGTACCAGCGGCAAACCGGGTGTGTGCTTCATCATCACCGGCCCCGGCATGACCAACATCACCACCGCCATGGGCCAGGCCTACGCCGATTCGATCCCGATGCTGGTGATCTCCAGCGTGCAATCGCGCAGCCAGTTGGGCGGTGGTCGCGGCAAGCTGCACGAACTGCCGAACCAGGGCGCGCTGTGTGCCGGTGTCGCGGCGTTCTCCCACACCCTGATGTCGGCGTCGGAATTGCCGGGTGTGCTGGCTCGCGCCTTCGCTCTGTTCCAGGCTGGCCGTCCGCGTCCGGTGCACATTGAAATTCCGCTGGATGTTCTGGTTGAAGAAGCCGACGACCTGCTCGCCAGCCTGCCGGTCAATATCGACCGCGCCGGTGCTTCGCCGAGCGCCGTGTCGCGCATGGCCGAATTGCTGGCCGGCGCCAAGCGTCCGCTGATTCTCGCCGGTGGCGGCGCCATCGACGCGGCCGTCGAGCTGACTGAGCTGGCTGAACTGCTGGACGCGCCGGTCGCCCTGACCATCAATGCCAAGGGCATGCTCGCCTCCGGCCACCCGCTGCTGATCGGCTCGACCCAGAGCCTGGTCGCCACTCGTGCGCTGGTCGCCGAGGCCGACGTGGTACTGGCCATCGGCACTGAACTGGCCGAGACCGACTACGACGTGACCTTCGCCGGTGGCTTCGAAATTCCTGGCAAGTTGCTGCGCGTCGATATCGACCCGGACCAGACCGTGCGCAACTACCCGCCGCATGTGGCGCTGGTGGCCGACTCGCGTAACGCCGCCCAGGCGTTGCTCAGTGCCCTGTCGCACAAATCCCTGGCCGAGCGTCGCAACGATTGGGGACAAGTACGTGCCGCCCGTCTGCGTGAAGACCTGGCTGCAACCTGGGACGCACCGACCCTGGCCCAGACCCGCTTCCTCGAAACCGTGCTGCAGGAACTGCCGGACGCGGTGTTCGTCGGCGATTCGACCCAGCCGGTTTACACCGGCAACCTGACGTTCAACCCGGAGCGTCCGCGTCGCTGGTTCAACTCGTCCACCGGTTACGGCACCCTCGGCTATGCCTTGCCGGCGGCGATTGGCGCCTGGCTGGGTGGCCGCATCGAAGGTGGCGCGCGTCCTCCGGTGGTGTGCCTGATCGGCGACGGTGGCCTGCAGTTCACCTTGCCGGAACTGGCCAGTGCCGTTGAAGCGCGCACCCCGGTGATCGTGCTGCTGTGGAATAACCAGGGCTACGAAGAGATCAAGAAATACATGGTCAACCGCGCCATCGAGCCGGTGGGCGTGGACATCTACACCCCGGACTTCATCGGTGTGGCCAAGGCATTGGGTTGCGCCGCCGAAGCGGTCAGCAGTGTCGAGCAATTGCGCGGTGCATTGCGGGTGGCTACCGATCGCCAGGGCCCGACCCTGATTGAAATCGACCAGACCCAGTGGATGCAGGCGGTGTCGAAATGAGCTTCCCGACGACTCTGGATGGCCTGTACATCAACGGCCAATGGTCGGCCGGCAACGAACACCTGCGGGTGATCAACCCGGCGACCGAAGCCCTGTTGACCACCGTCAATGGCGGCGACGAACGCGCGGTTGATCAAGCCGTGAACGCAGCGACCCAGGCGTTCGCCGACTGGTCGAAAACCACGGGCGCCGAACGCGGTGCGATCCTGCGCAAAATCGCCACGGGCGTGCAGGCCAACCGTGAAAAACTGATGCACTTGCAGTCGAGCAACAACGGCAAACCGCAGTTCGAAGCCGCGATCGACGTCGATGACGTGATCGCCACGTTCGAGTATTACGCCGGTCTGGCCGAAGGCCTGGATGCCAAACAAGACAGCGCGGTAGAGCTGCCGACCGACGACTTCAGTGCTCGCCTGCGCCGCGAGCCGTGCGGTGTGGTCGGCCTGATCGTGCCGTGGAATTTTCCGATGGTCACCACCGCATGGAAACTCGCCCCAGCCCTGGCCGCCGGTTGCTGCGTGGTGCTCAAGCCTTCGGAAGTGACGCCGCTGCCGGAACTGGAACTGGCCGCGATCATCGATCATGCCGGTGTGCCGGCGGGTGTCTTTAACCTTGTGTGCGGCACCGGCCTGGCCGTTGGCGCTCCGCTGTCGGCAGACCCGCGCATCGCCAAGGTGTCGTTCACCGGCAGCAATGCCGTTGGCGTGCAGGTCATGCAACGGGCGGCGGAAACCGTCAAAGGTGTGAGCCTGGAGCTGGGCGGCAAATCTTCGCTGTTGGTGCTGGCCGATGCCGATCTCGAACTGGCGGTGGAAGTGGCCTGTGGCGGTGGTTTCTTCAACGCCGGGCAGATGTGCTCCGCCACCAGCCGCGTGCTGGTCGCCGATGAACTGGCCGATGAATTCCTGAGCCGAGTGAAGGCCCGTGCCGAAGCCATTCGCGTGGCCGACCCGTTCGACCCGAACGTGGAAATGGGCGCGCTGGTCAATCAGGCGCAATACCAGCGCGTGCTCGGTCACATCGATCGCGGTTTGAGTGCCGGTGCCAAGCTGGTTTGCGGTGGCAATCGCCCGGCCGACCTGCCGCGCGGATATTTTTTGCAGCCGACGGTGTTCACCGAAGTGCCCCTCGACAGTGCGTTGTGGAATGAAGAGATTTTCGGCCCGGTGATCTGCGTGCGCCGTTTCGCCTCCGAGGCCGAAGCGATTGCCCTGGCCAACGACAGTCAGTTTGGCCTGGTTGCCAGTGTGGTGACGCGCAATGCACAGACCGCCGACCGCGTTGCCAATGCTTTGCAGGCGGGGCTTGTGTGGATCAACGCGCCGCAGGTGATCTTCCCGCAGACCGCCTGGGGCGGCTACAAGCAGAGCAGCATCGGCCGCGAATTGGGGCCATGGGGCTTGCAGGCTTTCCAGGAAATCAAACACGTGATCCGGGCCGTCTGACGCCTGGCACTGTGTAGGAGCGAGCTTGCTCGCGATGGACGCATGGACGACACGGGCTGTCTGATGCCCCGCATTATCGTTGACGTCCATCGCGAGCAAGCTCGCTCCCACAAGGAAAAGGAGGCATGCGCTGGCGTCATGGCTTCAATGAGTTTTTATCGATAGTCAGGTGTTTTACACGACCTCAGGATGAACTCGCTGGCTCAGCCAAGCCCCCGAAAATACGAGGGCTAACGCTGGTCCGGTCGCGCGGATGCAACAGTTTCGACCTGCCTTATACCTACAAAAACAAAGGGAGTCCGTAATGGGCGAGCATGATCTGAACAGACGTCAATTCATCAAGACCGTGGGCGTAGCCTCGGTTGCAGCGGCAGCCATGAGCATGCCGTTCATCAAGGCGAATGCCAGCGACACACGCTTTGCCGGCAAGACCCTTCGTCTGCTGACCTGGTCCGATGACACCGGCCTGGCCGCACTGCGCAACATCGCCGCGACGTTCGAAGACAAGTACGGCTGCAAGGTCATCGCTGACCGCACCGGCAGTACCTCGGAAATGGTCGCCAAACTCAAGGCCGGCGGTGATCGTCCGCAATACGACATCATCACCCTGGCAGGCGTTGGCGCCGAAGGTCTGGCCGCCGCCAACCTGCTGGAAAAACCCGACCTCAACCGCATTCCCAACCTCGTCGATGTACCGGAGAAATACCGCACCGGCGCCAATGGCCACGGTATCGGTTACCTGCTGTGGTGCAACAGCCTGGTCTACAGCACCCGCACCCAGAAAGAAGCCCCGACCAGTTACGCCTCCCTGTGGGATGCCGACGCGGCGCCGAACATCTTCCTGCCGCCGCCGAACTGGACCGAGGCCATGGACCTGATCATCATCGCCGCCAAACTGGCCGGTGGTGACGAACACAACATCGAGCCTGGCTTCAAGAAGCTCGCCGAGCTGAAGGATCGTGTGGTGACCCTGGGTGAAAACCCTAACCAGATCGCCGAACTGTTCCGCACCGGTTCCCTGGACATGGGCGGCCTGTACGCACCAGCCTTCTTCCCGAAACAGATCCGCGATCCGAACTACGGCCTGGGCGCCACGTTCGGCATGAAGGAAGGTTTCTACACCGACCTGATGCTGTCGGTGATGCCGAAGAACCGTCCGGGCGATACCGACATGGCCTACGCCTTCATCAACCACTCTCTGGACCCGCTGGTGCAGGGCAAGATGGCTGAAGACATCTACAACGGCCCGGTCAACGCCAAGGCGATCATTTCCGCCGAAGCACGCAAGAGCCCGTACATCCTCACGCCGGAGCAGATTGCCGAGAAGGCGATCATGCACGACAACGCCTTCCTGGCCAGCGTGCATGACCAATGGATTCGTCGTTACACGGAAATCTTTTCTTCCTGATCGAGTGACGTACACAAGATCTTCAAACACTGAAGATCCCCTGTGGGAGCGAGCTTGCTCGCGATATCGGAGTGTCAGTCGACATCATTGGCGACTGACAAGCAGTCATCGCGAGCAAGCTCGCTCCCACAAGGGGGCAAAGTGACCTTGAGTCTTGTGTTTGTCAGCTGCTGTCCATTGACGAGACCCTTTGCTATGGAACACCAACCTCTGACCCATCCGGTGAGTGCCGCCCCCGTGCGCGCCGCTCAGGGTGTTTCACCCACGACGCGCGCCTGGCTTTTCCTCACGCCGTCGATGCTGTTTCTCGGCGTTTTGATTGCCGCGAGCCTGCTGGTACTGCGCATGAGCGTGGGCACCAAAGGCGCGGAATGGTCCGGGTTCAGCCTGGCCAGTTACGCCCAGTTGCTGGAACCCTATTACCTCAAGTCGCTGATGCTGACCCTGCGCCTGGCGCTGATCAGCGCGGTGATCGCAGTGATTCTGGCGATCCCGGTGGCCTACACCATGTCGCGCCTGACCTCGCCGTTCGTGCGACGGATCTTCCTGGCGGCGGTGTTGCTGCCATTGCTGGTCAACCTGCTGCTGCAAAGCTACGGCTGGCTGGTGATCCTCGGCCCTGGCGGCATGCTCAACCAGACCTTGATGGGCCTGGGCCTGATCAAGCGCCCGATCATGCTGTTGTACAACCAGAACGGCGTGTTGATGGGCCTGGTGCAAACCGCCTTCCCGCTGGCCGTGTTGCCGATTGCCAGCGCCATGCGCGGTGTCGCCCGCAGCTACGAAGAAGCTGCCGCCACCCTGGGCGCCAGTCGCTTCCAGGTGTTCCGCCAAGTGGTATTGCCGATGAGTCTGCCGGGGATCATTACCGGTGCGACCCTGGTGTTCGCCTACAACGCCAGCAGTTTCGTGGTGCCCTTGCTGCTCGGAGGTCGGCGCGTGCCGATGCTGGCGGTGATGGTGCATGACCAGATCGCCCCGCTGATGAACTGGCCCGCCGCGTCCGCTGCCGGCGTGGTGCTGATCGTCACTACCCTCGCGATCATGACCTTGTCCGAATACATCACTGGCCGTCGTCGGCGCATGCTGGAGGCTTCCCAATGAGCACCCTGACCAAAAAGCGTTATGGGCTGTTGCCCGGCGAGACCGGCAAGTTTGCCGGCATCCTTTCCGGCTTCATCCTGCTGCTGGCGGTACTGCCGATCCTGACCATGATCGTCATGTCGTTCAGCGGCGCGTCGAACCTCGACTTCCCGCCGAGCAGCTACAGCTTGCAATGGTACAAGGCCGCCTGGCACACCTTCGTGTCGCCGGACGCCAGTGACGTCCTGAGCCTCGGCCAGGCCATGTCTACCAGCTTGCTGGTGTCGTGCCTGACCATGATTTTCGCCACGATCATCGCGGTGCCGGCGGCCTACGCGCTGACCCGTTGCGAGTTCCGCGGCAAGGCGGTGGCGCTGCAATTGATGTCGTTGCCGCTGGTGTTTCCGATGGTGGTGTTGGGCCTGGCGTTGCTGCTGGTGTTCGACAGCCTGCCGTTCCACATGACCACCTCGCGCCTGGTGATTGCCCACGTGATCCTCGCGTTGCCATTCGTGGTGAAGAACTGCACGGCGGCGATGCTCTCCATCGGCAGCGAAGTCGAAGAGGCCGCGCAAATGCTCGGTGCCTCACCGCTGCGGGCGATTGTCGATGTGGTGGTGCCGTTGATGAAGTCGGGGATCCTGGCGGGCATGCTGCTGGCGTTCATCGTCTCGTTCAACGAATTCACCGTGACCTATTTCCTCTACACCATCGACGTCATGACCGTGCCGATCTGGATGTACAGCCGCACCGTGTCTTCGCTCGACCCAACCGTATTTTCGTTTGCCGTGCTGATCGTGCTGATCGACTTCGTCCTCATCTGGGCGCTGGAGAAGCTGGTTGGTGAAGGTGGCGTTTCGTTCTGATTTCTTGAGGTGATTCTTATGTCTGGTCTGATTCTGGAAAACGTCGAGAAACATTACGGCTCGGCCTGCGCGGTAAAGGATGTAAACCTGCATTTGCCCGAGGGCAAACTGGTGTGTTTCCTCGGTCCTTCGGGCTGTGGCAAAACCACCTTGCTGCGCATGATTGCCGGGCTGGAAACCCTTAGCGGTGGCGAGATTCGCCTGGACGGTGAGGACATCGGCCACACCCCGGCGCATCTGCGTAATTTCGGCATGGTGTTCCAGTCGCTGGCGCTGTTCCCGCACATGACGGTGGGGGAGAACATCGCCTATCCGCTGAAACTGCGCGGGGTCAGCAAGGCTGACCAGCAGGCGCGGGTGGTGGAATTGCTGGAACTGATCCAGCTGCAAGCGATGATCAATCGTCCGGTGGCCAAGCTGTCCGGCGGCCAACGCCAGCGCGTGGCGATTGCCCGGGCGATTGCCAATCACCCGAAAATCCTCCTGCTCGACGAACCTCTGTCAGCGCTGGATGCCAAGCTGCGCGAGTCGATGCAGGTGGAAATCCGCCAACTGCAACAACGCCTGAACATCACCACCATCATGGTGACCCACGACCAGCGCGAGGCCATGACCATGGCCGATATCGTGGTCGTATTGGGTGAGCACAAGGTGCAGCAGGTGGGCACGCCGATCGAGATCTATCGTCACCCGGCCAACGAGTTCGTCGCGGACTTCATCGGCTCGGGCAACATCTTCCCGGCCACGGTGCTGGGTAACGGCAAGGTCAGTTTGCCGGGCGGCGATGCGCTGCAAGTACCGATCTGCAGCAGCATCGTGGTCGGTGAAAAGGTGAAGATGCTGATTCGCCCGGAAGACCTGCAACTGTCCGCACCCCAGGCGACCGCGGGCAACCGCTTGCTGGGCAAGGTGACGTTCGTGCGCGATATCGGCGCGACCATCGAGACCACGGTGGAGTGTTCCGGGGTGTCGTTTACAGCGTTGAGCACGCCATGTCAGGGCTTTGGCCTGAGCGTTGGTCATCCGGTGTCGGTGACCTTGCCGGTGGAGGCATGCCGGGTACTGGGCGCCTGATCCGGATTTGATGTTGGCCTCGCTGGCCTCATCGCGAGCAAGCTCGCTCCCACACTGGATCGGTGTACACCGGACCCTGTGGGAGCGAGCTTGCTCGCGATGGGGTCGGCACAACCAACACAAATTCTGGATCAGACTGACAACCGCAATCGCGCCAGATCCCGCAATGGCGGCGCCCCGAACAACCGGCTGTACTCCCGGCTGAACTGCGACGGACTCTCATACCCGACCCGATACCCCGCCGCCGAAGCCTCCAGCCCTTCGGCGAGCATCAGCCGCCGTGCTTCCTGCAGGCGCAACTGCTTCTGATACTGCAACGGACTCATCGCCGTCATCGCCTTGAAGCGGTGATGCAGCGTCGACACGCTCAGGTTCACTTCCTTGGCCAATTCATCAATGCGCAACGGCTGTTCGAAATTGCCGTTGAGCCATTTGATCGCCTGGCTGATGCGATGGCTCTGACTGTTGGCGATGGCGATTTCGTACAGCCGATGCCCCTGTTTACTGCGCAACAGGCGATAGAGGATCTCCCGGCGAATCAGCGGCGCGAGCATGGCGATGTCTTTTGGCGTGTCCAGTAACCGTGCCAGGCGCAGCACGGCGTCGAGCATCGCGGTGTCGAGTTTTTCGACATAGAGCCCGCGCCCGGTCGGCCGGGTGGGCACGCCGAGGGGGCCGGCGTCAGCGATCAGTGCGGTGATTTCCGTCGGGTCGATGTCCAGGCGCAAGGCCAGGATCGGTTCCTCAGGCGAGACATCCACCACTCGTCCACTGAGCGGCATCGAGACCGAGACCACCAGGTAGTTCAGCGGGTCGTAGTTGAAGTATTCGTTGGCCAGCTGAACTTCCTTGCGCCCCTGGGCCATGATGCACAGCGCCGGTTGCGCGAGCACCGGGGCGAACTCGTGGGACTGGCTGTGGCGGGACATGAACAGCGAGCCGATGGCCGTGGCATAACTGCCATCTTCGGCGGTGTTGCGGCGGATGATGGCCGCCAGTTCCGCGCGCTGCTTTTCCATGTCGGTGTCTAGCGGGGCTTGAAAGTGATCGAGCGACGACATGCGAGGCATCCTCGGCAAGGCATGAAGGGAGTGGTGCAGAGCATAAGTTTGTGCAAGCGACAGCGGTAGACACATCCTGCCGGATGCTTGCCTGATTCTGCCTGGGGGCGACCGGCGGTGTAGCCAATAGAGCCTTGTGCCGCAAGAACTTGCTTGAAACTCGTATGGCAGAACCGTGACAGGGTTTTACAGCTTGTTACAGGCTGGCGATGAAGTTTCGCAGGATTGTGCAACGCACCGGCAGGAATCGACTAACGAGACAGGCGTCGCGGCCCTTAACCTTTGATCCTGTCGCAGCCCGTCCCCCGGCTGCCACGCGACTCCCCGGGAGGGTTGAACATGTCCACGCAGATCCCCGTCAGTCATATGGCCTTCGTTCGAGCGCGCGCCGGGCGCTCGGAGGAACTCGGTGTGCGCCTCAGCGCCCTGATCGAACCGTCCCGCGCAGCGCCAGGCTGCCTGAGCTTTGCCTTGCAGCATTCGCAATGCGATCCGGAGCTGTGGCTGGTGTCCGGTTTCTGGAGCAATCAACAGGCCATGACCGCGTACTTCAGCACGCCGGCGATGGAGATTTTTGCCGAGCTGGTGCAGGAGCTGGTGGTCAACAGTCTGGATTTCCACACCTTCAAGGATGTCTCGGCGGCGCAGGCCCTGGGGCAGTCCGCAGTGGCGGTACACAAACTGGCCGGTTGAGGGTTTAATGACGGCATTCTCAACCAGCCAGGATTCGCGACATGGCACGTAAAGCCTTTGAACACTTCGAAGCTGTTTCCGCTGTAGTACCGGGCGAGGGTGGTTACCACGCCGCTATCGCCGTCAAAGCGCTGGGTGGTTCCGGCGCCCCGCGTTTTCACAAAGTGCTGGAAGGGCAGATCTTCAAGACCGCCCATGACGCCGACCTGGCAGCGGCCAAAGAGCTGACCCACCTCAAGGACGTCAAAGAAGACACCGACCTGCTCTGGTGATCACTTCACCGCCCCCGGGCGGTACATCTTGAACAACGCCTCAGGCCCCAGCTGGAAGTAATCCGCCGGCCCGCCGCCGCGCAGAATCGGTTCTGCCGCGGCGGTGTCGTATACCCCGTCCTTCAACAGCCATTTGGCGATATGCACGGCGACCACTTCGCCGAGGATCAGCCAGCTCGGCACCACGTTGCCGTCCGCTCGTTGCAACTGAATGATCTGCGTGACCTTGCACTCGAAGGACACCGGGCTCTCTGCCACCCGTGGCACCTGAATGACCTTCGAGGCAGCGGTCGTCAGCCCGGCCAGTTCGAATTCGTTGACCTCAGGCCCGACCATGGCGCAGCTCTGGTTCATCTGCTCGGCCAGCGGCCGCGTGGCCAGGTTCCAGGCGAATTCGCCGGTCTGTTCGATGTTGTTCAGGCTGTCTTTGCGCCCGACGCTGGAAAACCCAATGATCGGCGGAATGTAGTTGAAGGCGTTGAAGAAACTGTAGGGCGCCAGGTTCAGGTGGCCCTCGGCATCCTGTGAAGAGATCCAGCCAATGGGGCGCGGGCCGACGATAGCGTTGAACGGATCGTGGGGCAGGCCGTGGCCGTTGGCGGGTTCGTAGAAGTGGATGTCGTCAGGCATGGGATTTCCAGAGCTTTCGGGAGGCGTTCATGGTGCAAGCATGCGCCACGGATTTCCAGTCGGATTCGGTAGTTGAGTTGATGAGATCCAATGTGGGAGCGGGCTTGCTCGCGAAGGCGGTGTGCCAGTCACATTGATATTGGATGTGCCGCCGTCTTCGCGAGCAAGCCCGCTCCCACAGGATTTGTGGTCTGCCGGAAGAATTGTATTACCCCAAAAACGACCAAGCCCGGCCGAAGCCGGGCCGTGAGTTCCCTCCACGATCAGCCGATAGCTTCAGCGCTACCGGTTTTGTCGAAACCGTCGGCAGCGATAGCGTCCGCGGTGCCGGTTTTATCGAAGCCGTCAGAAGCATAGGTGCCCGAGTGGCTGCGTTCGATGGCGGCGCTGGCGCCGGAGCCGTAAGAGGCCGAGCCGGTTTTGTCGTAGCCATCGGCGGCGAACGTGTTGGCGGCCAGTACGGAAAGGGCCAGGGCAAGGATCAGTTTGGTCTTCATGGTAGTGACTCCCGTCTCGTTGGCGTTTAGTGGAAAAAGCCAAGACGCCAGATATATCGATTAAATTTCGCAATTAAATCCTGCTACCTATCGATTAATTGGATGTTAAGGCCGTCAGGCTTTTTCGCTTTCAAGGACTGAGTGAGCGCATCGCAATGAATCGATCAGGCCGTTAAAGGTTGGGCGGCGAGCATTAACGCGTGATTAATCGGCTCTTTTACCTGGGTGACGGATTTTTCATGAAGCCCTTGTCCATTTTTCAGTGTGGCATCGCCGAGCCTGGGTTTGGCTGTCATGACTATGCTGGCTTGATACCGAGTCGGCTCCATTCGCGAGCAAGCCCGCTCCCACATTTAACCGGGTTGTTCCAGAAGGAACGCGGTCGAATGTGGGAGCGGGCTTGCTCGCGAAGAGGCCGGTACAGCCAGCTTCGATCTATCTGTCAGTCAGTGACGATCCGCGAATGCTTGCGGGTGTCTTTCATGGTGATGTACACCAGCAACGACACGGCAATACACGCGGTGACATACCAGTAGTAACCCGTCTCCATGCCGATGCTCTTGAACCACAGCGCGATGTATTCGGCGGTGCCGCCGAAGATCGATACGGTCAGTGCGTACGGCAGGCCCACGCCCAGGGCGCGGATTTCGGTCGGGAACAGTTCGGCTTTCACCACTGCGTTGATCGAGGTGTAGCCGCTGACGATGATCAGCGCCGCCATGATCAGGAAGAACGCGCCCCACCAGGTCGTAATGGTGTGCAGGGTGGTCAGGATCGGTACGGTGAACAGCGTGCCCAGGATGCCGAAGGCAATCAGGATCGGCCGACGACCGATTTTATCCGACAGCCCGCCGATGATCGGTTGCAGGCACATGAACAGGAACAGCGTGGCAGCGGAAATGGTGGTGGAGTCGGAAATACTCATGCCGACGGTATTCACCAGGTATTTCTGCATGTAGGTGGTGTAGGTGTAGAACGCCAGCGTACCGCCCATGGTCAGGCCGACCACGGTCATCAGTTCCTTGGGGTGACGCATCAAGGTGCGCATCGCGCTTTCCTTGGCTTTTTCTTTCTTGGTGAAAGACTCGGTTTCTTCCATGCCACGACGCAGGTACAGCGCAACCACGGCACACAGCGCGCCGATGGCGAACGGGATGCGCCAGCCCCAGGCGTAGAGCTCCTCGGTGGTCAGGAAGTTCTGCAGGACAATCAGCACCGCCAAAGCGATGAGCTGACCGGAGATCAGGGTCACGTACTGGAAGCTGGAGTAGAAGCCGCGACGCTCCTTGGTCGCCATCTCGCTGAGGTAAGTGGCGGAGGTGCCGTATTCGCCACCCACCGACAGGCCTTGCAGCAAGCGCGCGAACACCAGCAGGATCGGCGCACCGATGCCGATGACTTCATAACTCGGGCTCAGGGCAATCAGCAGCGAGCCGAAGCACATCAGGTACACCGAGGCCATCAGGGCCTTTTTGCGCCCGACCTTGTCGGCATACAGACCCATCAGCCAGCCACCGATCGGACGCATCAGGAAGCCCACGGCGAAGATCGCGGCGGTGTTGAGCAGTTGGGCGGTGGTGTCGCCTTTGGGGAAGAAGGTCTTGGCGAAGTACAGGGAGAAGGCGGCGTAGACGTACCAGTCGTACCACTCGACCATGTTGCCAACGGAGCCGCTGAAGATCGACTTGATGCGGCTGGAAGTGGTTCTTTCTTTGACCGGCGCGGCAGCCGACCCAAGCGGCAGGGAGTTGGAGTTATCCATTGAAGGATCCTTCATTTAATTGTTTTTGTGGAGCGCGATGAAACGCAGCCTGCCAGGGCTATAGCAGGAGCTGTGCCAACGGGGAGAGGGCCGGTTTAGAGGGGGTGGAGTGTTTCGGTGAGCGGAAATCCGCTTATTCGTGGCAGCTGATGGGCGGAAAATTGCTTACGGTTTGGTTGGTTGCTTTGCCTGTACAGGCCCCATCGCGAGCAAGCTCGCTCCCACAATGTTTGGCGTACACAGATCCACTGTGGGAGCGAGCTTGCTCGCGATGGGGCCAGGGCAGACACCACAAAAATCAGGCCTCGGGCAAAAACATCTCCCGGCTCAACCCATGCCGCTGCATCTTTTCATTGAAGGTCCGGCGCGGCAGTTGCAGTTCTTCGAGCACCGCTTTCACGTCGCCCTTGTGCCGGGTCAAGGCCGCACGCAGGCATTGCGCTTCGAACGCTTCCTGCTGAGCCGCCAGTGACTGGCCGGGCTCGATGCCCAAGGGCTCCGGTTCACCGAGCCCCAATACCTGACGCTCGGCGACATTCGCCAATTCGCGCACGTTGCCTGGCCAGTCGTGGCTCAGCAGGTGACTCAACTGGGCGCCGCTCAACGGTGGAAATTTGCGTCCCAGGCGTTCGGCGGCGTTTTGGGCAAAGGATTCGAACAACAGGGGTATGTCTTCACGACGTTCGCGCAAGGGCGGCAGGCGTAGCTCAGCGACGTTCAAGCGATAGGCCAGGTCTTCGCGAAAACGTCCGGCCCGCGCTTCGTCGAGCAGGTCCGGCTTGGTCGCGGCAATGATGCGCAAATCCACGCGGATACTCTGGTTCGAGCCCAGCCGTTCAAGCTTTTGCTCCTGCAACACCCGCAGCAGTTTCACCTGCTGGGCCAACGGCATGCTTTCGATTTCATCGAGAAACAGTGTGCCGCCGTCGGCGTACTCGAGCTTGCCGATGCGCTTGCCGGACGCCCCGGTGAACGCGCCGCTCTCGTGGCCGAACAGCTCGGCCTCGAACAATTGCTCGGGGATGGCCGCGCAGTTGAGTGCGACAAAGGGCTTGTCGGCCCGCGGCCCGAAGTCGTGCAGGCAACGCGCGACCAGTTCCTTGCCGCTACCGGTTTCGCCGCGAATCAGCACGTTGACCGGCAGTGCTGCCAGGTCCAAAACTTGCCGACGCAGGGTCTGCAGACCCCGAGACACGCCGAGCAGCGTGGCATCCAGTTTGGCGCGGTTGTCCGCCTGTTCGTGCAGTGCGCGGTTTTCCAGCACCAGCCGGCGTTTGTCGAGGGCGCGGCGCAGGCTGCCGAGCAGGGTTTCCGGGCTGAAGGGTTTTTCGAGGAAATCGTAGGCACCGTCGCGCATGGCTTCGACGGCCATCGGTACATCGCCGTGACCGGTCAGCAGGATCACCGGCAAATCGGCATCCCGGCGCTGCACCTCGGCCAGCAGTTCGAGGCCGGTCATGCCGGGCATGCGCACATCGCTGAGAATCACCCCGGCAAAATGCCTGGGCAATTGCGCCAGGCATTCATCGGCGCGACTGAACAACTGCACCTCGAAACCCGACAGACTCAACCATTGCTCGACGGCACTGCGGATGCTGCTTTCGTCATCGACCACGATCACTGAGTTCAGCATGGTTCATGCACGTCCAGGTCGATGGGCAAGGTCACGGTGAACACGGCACCTTTGTCATGATTGTCGGCACTCAAGCGCCCGCCGGATTCGTGAACGATGGCAAACGATACGGCCAAACCGATCCCCAGGCCATCGCCCACCGGTTTGGTGGTGAAGAACGGATCGAAGACCTTGGACAGGTTCTCTTCGGCGATACCGCCGCCGTTGTCGATCACACTCAGGCGCCATAGTTGTTCGTCGGCTTCGAGGCGGATTTCCAGGCGTTTGCAGGGTTTATCCTGCATCGCATCGAGGGCATTGCGCAGCAGATTGATCAGCACCTGTTCCAGGCGAATCGCATCGCCACGCACCCAGGCCGGGCGGGTCAGATGCAGCACGGTGCTGACCTGTTCGTCGCGCAGCCGAGTGTCGAGCAGTTGCAGCGACTGATCCACCACCGCCGCCAGGTCCAGGCGTTCGCGCAAACCGCTGGGGCTCTTGCGGGCGAAGGTTTTCAGGTGGCCGGTGAGGGCCGCCATGCGGGTGAGCATTTCATCCACCGGCTTGAGCGCCTTGTAGGCGTCGTCGACGCGGCCGTTGTCGAGCAGCAGGCGCAAGGTCGCCAGCTGCATGCGCTGGGCGGTGAGCGGCTGGTTGATCTCATGGGCCAGGGCGGCGGACATCTGCCCCAGCGCCGCGAGTTTGGCCGACTGCACCAGACCTTCCTGGGCGGTGCGCAGGTCGCGGGTACGCTCTTCTACAAGCTGTTCGAGTTCTTCGCGACTGCGCTGACGCAGTTTGGCCAGGCGCCAGCGCTGGTTGAGAAACAGCAGCAGGAACACCAGGGTCAGCCATAGCCCGGCCGCGGCGAGGGCCGCATTGCGGCTGTCTTCGAAGGCGACTTGTGGGCGCCGCAGCAGGTGCAGGGTCCAGCCCTCGGTATTCAGCGGCAGGGATTCCCACAGGTAATCCGCCTTGCCGTCGGGGCCGTCGACCCGAGCCAGGTCACTGTTATCGTCGAAGCGCCGCAACGATTGAAACTCAAGCGGCGTCAGCGGCTGCTTGTCGTACTGGCGGGTGGTCTTGAGTTCGGCATGATCGCTGTCGCTCAGCGGCTTGAGCAAGCGATAGCGCCAGCCCGGCTGGTTGGCGATGAAGATTATTCCACGTGCGTCGCTGACCAGCAGTGTGTCGCTGCCTTGGCGCCACTCGCGTTCCAGTTCGGGGAATTCCAGTTTCACCACCATGGCGCCGAGGAACTGGCCATCGTCATCGCTGACCGCGCTGGAGAGGAAGTAGCCGGGAATTCCGCTGGTCACCCCCACGGCGTAAAAGCGCCCGGTGCCCTGGGTGCGGGTCTGGTTGAAATAGGGACGGAAACCGTAGTTGTGGCCGACATAACTGCTGGGCAAACGCCAGTTGCTCGCCGCCACGGCGAGGCCGGTGTGATCGAGCAGTTCCAGGGTCGATGATTGGGCGGCGCCGTTGATTTTTTCCAGTTTGCGGTTCAATGCGTCCTGCTGTTCGGAACTGACCTTGCCCTTGAGCGCCGAGCGCAGCTCCGGGTCCAGCGCCAACACCGCGGGCAGGGCGCGGTAACGTTCGATCAGGGTATGCAGGGACGTGGCATACAGTGCCAGTTGCTGATTGGCGCGAGCCGCGTCTTCGACCATTGACTGGCGCACGGTGTGGCGCATGGCCAGAGTGGCCGCGATGGCAGCACCGGCAATGATCAATACGGTATAGAGCGCCAGGCGCAGGGATCGAGATGACTCAAACATGCAGGGCTTACACAAGGAATACGGAGGGGGCGCACGATAACATGAGCGACTTGGCCCTTGTAGGAGCGAGCCTGCTCGCGATGGAAGTCAACGATAACGCGGGGCATCAGACAGCCCGTGTCGTCCATGCGTCCTTCGCGAGCGGGCTCGCTTCTGCAGGGGGATGGCCTGGCAATAAAAAAGGCGACAGGGATAACCCTGTCGCCTTTTCTGGAACAGTCCAAGCGCTTACTGCACTTCTACCGCCAGGCTTTCACTGATCTTTTTCTGCCAGATGGCAGGACCGGTGATGTGTACCGACTCACCTTTGCTGTCGACGGCAACAGTCACAGGCATGTCTTTCACGTCGAACTCGTAGATCGCTTCCATGCCCAGTTCGGCGAAAGCCACCACGCGGGATTTCTTGATCGCTTGCGCTACAAGGTAAGCCGCGCCGCCGACTGCCATCAGGTAGACGGCCTTGTGGTCCTTGATCGCGTCGATTGCGGTCGGGCCGCGCTCGGATTTGCCGATCATACCCAGCAGGCCGGTTTGGTCGAGGATCTGACGGGTGAACTTGTCCATCCGCGTGGCGGTGGTAGGACCGGCCGGGCCAACCACTTCGTCACCGACCGGATCGACCGGGCCGACGTAGTAGATGAAGCGACCCTTGAGGTCCACCGGCAGGGTTTCTCCCTTGTTCAGCATCTCGACCATGCGCTTGTGCGCAGCGTCGCGGCCGGTGAGCATCTTGCCGTTGAGCAGGACGGTTTCGCCCGGCTTCCAGCTCTGCACTTCTTCCGGGGTCAGGGTGTCGAGGTTGACGCGACGGGCCGACGGGCCGGCTTCCCAGACGATTTCCGGGTAGGCGTCCAGCGGTGGCGCTTCCAGCGAAGCAGGGCCGGAACCGTCGAGCACGAAGTGTGCGTGACGGGTGGCGGCGCAGTTCGGGATCATGCACACCGGCAGCGAAGCGGCGTGAGTCGGGTAGTCCATGATCTTCACGTCGAGCACGGTGGTCAGGCCACCCAGGCCCTGGGCGCCGATGCCCAGTTGGTTGACCTTCTCGAACAGCTCCAGGCGCATTTCTTCAATGCGGTTCTGTGGGCCACGGGCCTTCAGCTCGTGAATGTCGATGGATTCCATCAACACTTCCTTGGCCATGACGGCAGCTTTCTCGGCGGTGCCGCCGATGCCGATGCCGAGCATGCCCGGTGGGCACCAGCCGGCGCCCATTTCCGGAACTGTCTTGAGCACCCAGTCGACGATCGAGTCGGACGGGTTGAGCATGGCCATCTTCGACTTGTTCTCGGAGCCGCCGCCCTTGGCTGCCACGTCCACTTCCACGGTGTTACCCGGAACGATGGAGTAGTGGATGACCGCCGGAGTGTTGTCCTTGGTGTTCTTGCGAGCGCCCGCCGGGTCGGCGAGGATCGAAGCACGCAGGACGTTTTCCGGCAGGTTGTAGGCGCGACGTACGCCTTCGTTGATCATGTCGTCCAGGCCCATGGTGGCGCCATCCCAGCGCACATCCATGCCGACACGCACGAACACGGTGACGATACCGGTGTCCTGGCAGATCGGGCGGTGGCCGGTGGCGCACATGCGCGAGTTGATCAGGATCTGTGCCATCGAGTCGCGGGCCGCTGGCGATTCTTCGCGCAGGTAGGCCTCGTGCATCGCCTGGATGAAATCCACGGGGTGGTAGTAGGAAATGAACTGCAGGGCGTCGGCAACGCTCTGAATCAGGTCGTCTTGCTTAATCACGGTCATGAGTCGCGCTCCTCTAAAAGACGGGAACATTCAATAAGGTGCTTGCAGCTTGGGTGCATCGGTCGGTTGCAAGCACCTTTCAAGGCACGCCGGGCAAGCTGGCGCGACGCTAAAAAGGCGCGGCAGTATACCGCGCATCAAAGGCCGGCACACGCGCCGACAGTCAATCGTTGGTCGCATAGAAGCAGCTGCAAGAGGAGTGCGTGGCTTTTGTGGCGAGGGGGCTTGCCCCCGTTCGGTTGCGAAGCAGCCGCAAAACCGGTGAAAACAATCTGCCTGACACAACGACCTGTCTGTTACCGGGACTGCTCCGCAGTCCAACGGGGCGATGCGGCGGTCCGACAAGCCCCCTCGCCACAGGGTCGCGCAAGGCCCGGACCGTCGATCCCGAAAATTGAATGGTCATTTATCGGCCACGCCACTAAAGTGACATTCGGTCTGTAGAGTAGGACGCTCTGTCAGTCTCCTTTCATTTGGTGAATCAACGATTGACCCAAAACGCCATCCAGCGCCTGTTGCTCAAACGTTTCGCCCTCGCGGCCGGCACCTATGCCCTGGCATTGTTGTTGCTGTGGCTGGCGTTTTTTACCGGTCACTACAACGCGCCGCTTTCCAGTGTCGCCATCGGCAGCGCACTGGTAGTGATCAGTCAGGCCATCCTGTTCGCGGTGTTCTACAGCGGCTGCAACCTGCGCTTCACCGACCCCAGCCTGACCGAGGCACAAGTGTTGCTGGGGCTGGGTTGGCAAACCTGGCTGATTGCCCATCTGGACGAAGCCCGGGGCGCGTTTCTGGTGTTTTACGTGCTGATCCTGCTGTTCGGCCTGTTCCATCTGTCTCGCCGGTCTTTAGTACGATGCGCGCTGCTGGTGTTTTTGAGTTTCAGTGCGATCACGCTGTGGGAGGGCTACCACTTCCAGCTGCCTGACCCGGCCATGGCGGTGTTGCAGGTCTGTGTGCTGTTCATCGTGCTGGTGTGGCTGGTGCTGTATGCCCGCTATGTCCAGGCCTCGCGACAACGCATGCGCCAGCGGCGTTTTGCCTTGCAGGCGCACCAGGACACGTTGCGCGGGATGATGCGCCAGCTCGAAGACCTGGTGGCCACCGACGAGCTCACGGGCCTGTTCAATCGTCGGCATTTCCTGCGCCTGGCGTCACGCGAGCTGAACGCCATGGACGCCGGTGTCGTGCATGGCCTGGCGCTGATAGACCTCGACCATTTCAAACGCATCAACGACCTGCACGGTCATGCCGCCGGCGATCAGGTGCTGCAAGCCTTTGCCGGCGTTGCCAGCGCGTGCCTGCGTGACGGTGACGTACTGGCTCGCTACGGTGGCGAAGAGTTCGTGGTGCTGCTGCCCGATTGCGATGCCGACAGTCTGACTTCGTGTTGCGAACGGCTGCGCATCGCGTTCACCGATGTCGAGCTGATTGGTCTGAATGTACGCAACCTCAGCCTGTCCGCCGGCATGACCCTGCTGGAACTGGGTGACGACCTCGATGATGCGTTGCAGCAGGCCGATCAGGCGCTCTATCGCGCCAAGCGTGACGGCCGCAACCGATGCGCGGCAGCGTGGGAGAACGTCGATGCCTGAGCTGCGGGTCGGCGAGCGCCATTGGTCGGTGGCGGCGGGCAGCAATCTGCTCGATGCACTGAATCAGAACGGCGTGCCAGTGCCTTACAGTTGCCGCGCCGGCAGTTGCCATGCGTGCCTGGTGCAGTGTGTGCGGGGCCTGCCGAACGACAGCCGCCCCGATGCCTTGAGTGCACAGCAGCGTGAACAAGGCTGGCGGTTGGCGTGCCAGTGCCAGGTGGTCGAGGACTTGCAGGTGCACGCCTTCGACCCGCAAACCGATGGTCATCCGGCCGAGGTCGCGGCGGTCGATTGGCTGAGTACCACGGTGCTGCGCTTGCGGGTAATCCCCCAGCGACCGTTGCGTTATAGCGCCGGGCAGCACCTGGTATTGTGGGCGGGCAGCGTGGCGCGGCCGTATTCCCTCGCCAGCCTGCCGCAGGAAGACCGTTTTCTGGAGTTTCATCTCGATTGCCGCACGCCCGGGGAATTCAGCGATGCCGCCAGGCAAATGCGCATCGGCGATCCGATCCGTCTCGGTGAACTGCGCGGCGGTGCCTTGCATTATGACCCTGACTGGCACGCCCGGCCGTTGTGGTTGATGGCGGCTGGCACCGGATTGGGGCCATTGTTTGGTGTCTTGCGCGAAGCATTGCGCCAGGATCACCAGGGCACCATCCGCGTCATCCACCTGGCCCATGATACCGATGAGCACTACCTGGCCAAACCCCTGCAAGCCATGGCAACCAGCCGTCCGAACCTGAGTGTCGAACTGTGGACCCCGGCCGAGTTGCCAGCGGCTTTGGCGCAACTGCGGCTTGTTTCCCGGCAAACCCTGGCCTTACTCTGCGGAGGCCCCGACAGTGTCGACGCCTTTGCCCGGCGTCTGTACCTGGCGGGATTGCCGCGCAATCAACTGCTGGCCGATGTGTTCCTGCCCCGTGGTTGAGCGCTGACTTTTCAGACGCGAGACCTGCCATGACCGATGCCATCCAAGTTGAACGCGAACGCGGCCTGTTGACCCTGCGCCTGAATCGCCCGGACAAGAAAAACGCCCTGACCCGCGCCATGTACAGCCACTTGGCCGAGGCGCTGAAACAGGCCGACAGCGACCCCAATATCAACGCCGTGTTGATCACCGGCTCTGCCGAATGCTTCACCGCCGGCAACGACATCGCCGATTTCATCCAGCAACCGCCGAACAGCCTCGACAGTCCGGTGTTCCATTTCATGCTCAACTTGCTCGAATGCCGCAAACCGGTGGTCGCCGCCGTGGCCGGAGCGGCGGTGGGCATTGGTACGACCATGTTGCTGCATTGCGACCTGGTCTACGTCAGCCGCGACGCCCGCCTGCGCATGCCGTTCGTCAACCTTGGTCTTTGCCCGGAGTTCGGCTCCAGCCTGATCCTGCCGCGTCTGCTCGGGCAGGCCAAGGCGGCGGAGTTGTTGCTGCTCGGTGAAGGTTTCAATGGGGAGCAGGCTGCCGCGTGGGGTATTGCGTCCGAAGCCTTGGGCAGTGGCGAAGAAACCTTGGCCAGGGCGCGGGAGATGGCGTTTCGATTCGAGTCGCTGCCGCCGGAAGCAGTGCGTATCAGCAAGCAATTGATGAAAGCGCCGGACCGGGAGCTGTTGCGCAAGGTGATTGAAGAGGAGGGTGCGTTGTTTACCCAGCGGCTGCGGTCGCCGGAGGCGTTGGCGGCGTTGACGGGGTTCATCAAGCGGCATTGAGTCTTTCGCTGACTGGGCCGGCCCCATCGCGAGCAAGCTCGCTCCCACAGTAGATTTGTGTACACCAAACCATTGTGGGAGCGAGCTTGCTCGCGATGAGGCCAGCCTGAACAACACAACTATCGGATCAGAATGCAAAAAGCCCCGCCATTCACATGGCGGGGCTTTTGTTTTTCAGCAGCCGGTCACTCAGACCATCGGATCGCCAACATGCAGGATCTTCATGCCGTTGGTGCCACCGGTAGTGTGGTAGCTGTCGCCTTTGGTCAGGATGACCCAGTCGCCTTTCTGTACCACGCCGCGCTTGACCAGCTCGTCGATAGCCTTCTGGCTGACTTCGTTCGGCGCCAGCGAAGCCGGGTCGAACGGGATGGTGTATACGCCACGGAACATTGCCGCGCGAGCCTGGGCTTCGCGGTGTGGGGTGAACGCGTAGATCGGCACCGAGGAGCGGATGCGCGACATGATCAGCGGGGTGTAGCCACTTTCGGTCAAGGCGATGATCGCCTTCACGCCCGGGAAGTGGTTGGCGGTGTACATGGTCGCCAGCGCGATGCTTTCGTCGCAGCGCTGGAATTCCTTGCCGATGCGGTGGCTGGAGGTCTTGCTGGTCGGGTGCTTTTCGGCACCGACGCAGATACGCGCCATGGCCTGAACGGCTTCCAGCGGGTACAGGCCAGCGGCGCTTTCGGCCGAGAGCATCACGGCATCGGTGTAGTCGAGCACGGCGTTGGCTACGTCGGACACTTCGGCGCGGGTCGGCATCGGGTTCTGGATCATCGACTCCATCATCTGGGTCGCCACGATCACCGCCTTGTTGTGGCGGCGTGCGTGCAGAATGATTTTCTTCTGGATGCCCACCAGCTCGGCATCACCGATTTCCACACCCAGGTCACCACGGGCAACCATCACCGCGTCGGACGCCTTGATCAGGCCGTCGAGGGTTTCGTCGTCGGCCACGGCTTCGGCGCGTTCGATCTTCGCCACCAGCCAGGCAGTGCCGCCGGCCTCGTCGCGCAGTTGACGGGCGTACTCCATGTCGGCGGCGTCACGCGGGAAGGATACCGCGAGGTAGTCGACTTCCATTTCCGCGGCGAGCTTGATGTCGGCCTTGTCTTTTTCAGTCAGGGCCGGAGCGGTCAGGCCGCCACCGCGACGGTTGATGCCTTTGTGGTCGGACAGCGGGCCGCCGATGGTCACTGTGCAGTTCAGTTCGGTGGCGGTGGCGGTATCGACGCGCATCACCACGCGACCGTCGTCGAGCAGCAGCTCGTCGCCCACACCGCAGTCCTTGACCAGGTCCGGGTAGTCGATGCCGACCACTTGCTGGTTGCCTTCGGTCAGAGGATGGCTGGTGGAGAAGGTGAATTGATCACCGATCTTCAGCTCGATCTTCTTGTTGGCGAATTTGGCGATACGGATTTTCGGGCCTTGCAGGTCACCCAGCAGGGCGACGAAGCGGCCGTGCTTGGCAGCGAGGTCACGCACCAGCTTCGCGCGAGCCTTGTGCTCGTCGGGGGTGCCGTGGGAGAAGTTCAGGCGGGCGACGTCCAGGCCAGCCAGAATCAGCTGTTCGAGAACTTCCGGCGAGTTACTGGCCGGGCCAAGGGTGGCGACGATTTTGGTACGACGGACGGACATGCAAAGACTCCTGAGTTCAAGCGCTGAGTGAGGCTACTATGCTCCGAAGGTGTAGTCATTGTTCGTATGCACTACTTTTCGTGAAGAGCTTGGTTTTTTCGAAGAACCTGGTTATTGCCTTCTTTATAGAACCGCGCAACTTTGCATCCGGCAGCCTGAAGATTTCCGACCATGGGTCGATACAGCGTTCATGACAGGAGATTTTCCCATGCGTTGCGTACTCATTGCCGCCCTTGCCATCAGCGCCCTCAGCGTCACGGGCTGCACCCGTTGGTCGATGAACCATCATTTGAACAATGCCTACAAAGCCTATGACCGGGGCAATTGCGAGCAAGTCATGCTTGAACTGTCCAAGGTCGAGCGCGAAAGCCGGGCGCGACCTTATGTGTGGCCGGAAGCATCGATGATGCGCGGACTTTGCCTGGAACGGCAGAAGATGTTTGTCGATGCGGCGCAGACGTATCAGTTCATCATCGCCTCGTACCCACAGAGCGAATACGCCTACCGCGCCCGAGCCCGTCTGGAAACCCTGCAAAGCCTGGGTCACTACCCGTTGCGCAGTGCCGCCGCGACAAAATCCACGCAGTTCTGACGGCCGCAACCCTCTGATCGCTGGCTCCCCGGCGGTGGTGAGCTATAGTCCAGGGAACCGGTTTTAGAGCGTTGTCTTTGATGAACCGGGGCAACACCTGTGACCGGTACAAGCAAGACTCTGCGCTACAAGGACTGGCGCACCGGAAGCGGGGAGAGCGGGCAAAGACTTATGCATACCCGTTCCGAAGCAGTAGTGCGGCTCTGCTTAAGAGCCTTGCATAGCGAATTTGCACATGTTCACTGACCGCCGAATCGAGCGGCATCAACTGCCGTACTTCCTGAAAGTGTTCAACGGCATCACCGGCAAACCCATCGGCTACCTGGGCAACGTCTCCGAAGACGGGCTGATGTTGATCAGCCAGCTGCCGATGATGATCGGCGCGGACTTCAGCCTGCGCCTGAAAATTCCAGCCAGCGAAGGTGGTCTGCGAATCATCGACCTGCAGGCCTGTTGCCTGTGGTGCCACGAAGACGCGACCCCCCAACATTTCGACGCCGGGTTCAGCCTGCAACGGGCACCGCCGGAGTATGGGCAACTGGTAGAGGCGTTGAAGCAGTATTTCAGTTTTCTGCCGCTGCCGGCTTCGGCGTGAGATCAGTGGGAACCTGGCTGTGAGTGATTGCCCAGGCTCAGAGTCCGGTTCTCTTCCAGCCCAGGTACCGAGTCACCAACTCTGCTCCCAACTCACCAGGCCGCGCATCCATCACCAATACGCCATGAGCGTTCAAGCGCTCATGGAGTTCGGCGCGTGCATTCAGGTAGTCCACGGTCCCGCAATAGGCCAGCGCTTCGGGCAAAGTCTGCACCGGTGACTGACGCAGGGAGTCGAGCACGTCTTCGCGCAGGCTCGCGACCAACACCTGATGCTGCTGGCTCAGGCGGTGGACGGCCGGCAGCAATTCATCGTCGTCCTCTTCGCGCAGGTTGGTCACCAGCACCACCAGTGCCCGGCGTTTTTGCCGTGCCAGCAGTTGCGTGGCTGCGGCTTGATAGTCGGCGCTGCGCTGGCTGCTGTTCAAGTCATAGACGGTGTTGAGCAGGGTGTTGAGATGGCTGGTGCCTTTTACCGGCGCGAGGTAGCGCGCCTGTTCGCTGGCAAAAGTACTCAGGCCCACGGCGTCGCCCTGACGTAGAGCGACGTAGCTGAGCAACAAACAGGCGTTGAGGGCGTGATCGAAGTGCGACAGCTCATCATCCTGGCTGCGCATGTGCCGGCCGCAGTCGAGCATGAAAATGATTTGCTGATCGCGTTCGTCCTGATATTCCCGGGCAATCGGCGTGCGCTGGCGCGCGGTGGCTTTCCAGTCGATCTGGCGCAGGCTGTCGCCCTCGCGAAATTCGCGCAATTGATGGAATTCCAGGCCCAGGCCCCTCCGTTGTTTCTGGCGGACGCCAAGCTGGCTGAGCCAGTTGTCCACCGCCAGTAATTGCCCTTCATAGAGACGGGCGAAGTCGGGGTAGACGCGGGTGGCGTCGGGCAGGTCGAGCAAGCGTCTTTGCGACCAGAGTCCCAAGGGGCTTGGCAGGTTGATTTCGCAGTGTTCGAAGCTGAAGTGGCCGCGCTTGAGCGGGCGCAGGCGATAACCGGCCAGACTGTGCTGGCCGGGTTGCAGCTCGACCGTCAGCGGCAGGTTTTCGAAACTCAGGCCCGGTGGCACATGGTCGAAGACTTGTACCTTCAGCGGTTGCGCAAAGTCGTGTTCGACCGTCAGTTGCACCTCGCTCCATCGACCCAGCGCCAGGCTGCCGGGTATCTGGCGTTTCAGCCGGGGCGACGGCAGGCGCTTCACGCACACCGCATCCAGCAGTGCCAGGGCCAGCAGCGCCAGGAGCAACCCCCAGTTGATCGCCATGAGATTCGTCGGAACCGAGACCTCCAATGCCACCAAAGTGCCCGACACAATGGTGCAGGCCAGCAGGATCAACAGCCAGACGAGCACCAGGCGCGAGGGTTTCACAGGCGCGGCGCCGGCACTTGGTCGAGCAACTGCTGGAGCACCTGATCGACATCCAGACCCTCGATATCCAGCTCCGGCGCGATGCGCACACGATGGCGCAGCACGGCCAGGGCGCAGCCTTTGATGTCATCCGGAATCACGAACTCACCGCCGCGCAGCAGCGCCCGGGCCCGGGCACATCGCACCAGCGCGATGGATGCGCGTGGGCCGGCGCCGAGGATCAAACCAGGCCAGTTGCGGGTGGAACGGGCCAGGCGCACGGCGTAGTCGAGCACCTGGTCGTCCAGTGCCAGGTCGCTGGCGATGCGTTGCAGGACCAGTACATCCCTGGCCTGCATTAACGTGCGCATCGGTTGGACATCAAGCATGTCGGCCCGGGTCGAGCGGCTGACCTGACGCACCATGTCCAGCTCCTGCTCGGCGTCGGGGTAATCCATGCGGACCTTGAGCATGAAACGGTCCAGTTCAGCCTCCGGCAGGGGGTAAGTGCCTTCCTGTTCGATCGGGTTTTGCGTGGCGAGCACCATGAACGGTTGCGCAATCGGCAATGCCTGGCCTTCGAGGGTGACTTGCCGTTCCTGCATGGCTTCGAGCAGCGCGGCCTGGGTTTTCGCCGGGGCACGGTTGATCTCGTCGGCCAGTAGCAGGTTGGTGAACAATGGCCCTTTGCGCAGTTTGAATTGCTCGGTCTGCAAGTCATATACGGCATGCCCGGTGACATCGCTGGGCATCAGGTCCGGGGTGAACTGGATGCGTGCGAACTCGCCGCCGAAGCAGCGGGCGAGGGCGCGCACCAACAGGGTCTTGCCCAAACCCGGCACGCCTTCGAGCAGCACGTGGCCGCCGGCGATCAGTGCCGTCAGGACGTCGTCGATCACGCTGTCCTGGCCAATCACCGCTTTTTGCAGTTCTTTGCGTACGGCCTGGGCCAGATGGCCGGCACGCTGACGCTGTTGAGCGGCATGGCTCGGTGCGTCGGGCTCGATCGGTTGACTCACGACTTCCGGAGCCTTGTTAACAGTTACATTTGTTTTATCTTCCATAAGTCAGTCACTTATCTAATCTAACTTTTTTCACGTATTTTTTTACGCGTGGAACGAGTGAGTGACTGCCAATCTGCCTCATTGCAAACCCATGGCAACCCTTCATTTGAGCGTTCGTCAGAGGTGGAGGTTAGTCTATGACGGTCAACTGCCGACATTACCTGCCTTGCTTGGGAGAATTTGGTTCGATGAGTGAATCAAACGCTGCTGTCAGGTCTGCACGATAAGGTGCAGTAAAGCCTTGCCGTGTCGCGGCAGTCATTCGGCCATCCCGGAACCAAGGGTGATGCGAGCGAAAAGCATGGCTGGAGCTGCTTGAAACGTATCTGCCGCACCGGTATCAGGCGGCAACGGCGCATGTCGTAGATAGCAGGGACGGGTTCAGCCAGTGACAATTTCACAGCAGAGCAAGCCTGCAACACTCCTTCTGCCTACACAGAATTTAGCTGTGTTGCATCGACCGGTTGAATCCACAGCCGAAAGCTGCCGACCATCAAGGGCTGCTACCGACCTGGAGCAGTCGGCGAACAGAATAATGGCAAATTAGTGGCTATGCTTGGTCTGCTGTCGAAGCTGATCAGGCAGTCCGGCAGGCTGCGCGGAAATGACCCGCAACGTGCTCTGTGTAACCCGACTATTCTGCATGAAGCATCCAGTTCAGGGGCGCAAATGCGCAACGACACTCGGGAGCTTCGCTCACGAAAACCAGCGTGAATCCAGAACAGAGAAAAAATTTGGCTAATGCTACGTGCGGTGTGTTCTCAGGTTCAGGTGGCGGCACAAAAGGTCAATTGGTTTCCGAATACCGCTTCTATTGGTCAATTTAGAAGGATTATGTTTGGAGATTGTGAAATGGATTTTTTCAGGAATAAAACCGCCGCAAAGCAAGCCATACCCACCAGTTCAAATAAGCCGCGCTCGACCAAATGGCACCGCATGTACTTTTTTCTTGCGGGATTCGACGTGCTGGTTGTTGTGCTGAGCGTGCTATTGAATCACCTGATCGTCGATACCTATCACCGCTCCATCAAGGCAAACCAGTCGTGGGTCCAACAGCTGTCGAGCTATTCAACGCTGGGCAGCCTGGCTTCCACAGTCAATGCGCCGGGCAATAATGTGTTCGATACACATAATGTTGAAGCCGAATCGCGGAACATGAATGAAGCCCTGCGCGCCTTCAACGAGCATTTGGCAATGGCCAAAAAACAGTTGGAAGTACGGATCGCCAATGAGGCTGAACACAGTGCAGATATACAGGCCTTTACCCTTGCATTGAAGGATGAGGTGGGTGCAGTTGATGCCGCGATGGTCGAAATGGTGAACGAGGCCTTGCTGATCTTTTCCTACTTCAGGGAGGGGCAGTCGGATAATGCCGGCAAACGCATGGCAACGATGGACAGGAAGTTTGCCCTGTTGCTCGCCTCACTCAGTACCGTGCGGGATCGCGTTGGCCTGATTCAAAGCAAGCTCCTGGAGGAGGAGCTTGAGTCGGTCGAAGAACTGCGCCGGGTCGAATACGCGATCATGGTGTTCGTGCTACTGATGGTCAGTGCGGCCGTTATCTACGGGGGCAAGATCAGGCGCGAAATGGAGTCGCAAGCAGCCGAAAGGGAAGGTTATCTGGCAGTGCTGCGCGAAAGCGAGAAGCAGGCCCGCCAGCAAGCATCGCTGCTGGACAAGGCCCAGGACGCCATTGTCGTTCACGGGATGGATAACCGCATCCTGTACTGGAACAAAAGTGCCGAGCGTCTCTACGGTCTGTCAAAGGAAGAGGCACTCGGCAAATCGGCACAGGAGTTGATCTACCAGGGTAGCGCCGCTTTCAATGCGGCCACTGACAGCCTGATAGAAACGGGTGACTGGGCGGACGAAGTTACACTTCGACGCCGGGATGGCTGCACCATCACGCTCGAAAGTCATCGAACCCTGGTGCGAGACGATGATGGCCAGCCGCAATCCGTTCTGTCGATCAATACTGACATCACCCACCGTAAGACCGCTGAGCAAGAGGTCCAGCGTTTGGCCTTCTACGATCAGTTGACCGGGCTGGCCAACAGGCGGCTCATGTTGGACCGGTTACAGCATCTGCTGGCGGGCAGCGCCCGTAGCCTGCATACGAACGGGATAATTCTCATTGACCTGGATAACTTCAAGGCACTGAACGACACGCTGGGGCATGACAGAGGCGACATGTTGCTGCAGCAAGTTGCTCTGCGCCTTTGCGGCTGCATACGCGAGAGCGACACCGTGGCTCGCCTGGGCGGAGACGAATTCGTCGTCCTGCTGGATGGCCTTAATGAGAATCCTCCAGACGCAGCTATCCAGGCCAAGGCTATTGGCGAAAAGATTCTCAACTCTCTGAACATTTCCTACCAGTTGGATGGATATGAGCACCACAGCACTCCCAGCCTCGGCATTGCGCTGTTCCAGGGGCAACTGAGCACAGCGGACGATATTCTGAAGCGCGCTGACCTGGCGATGTATCGCGCCAAGGCAGCGGGCCGCAATACCATGCGCTTCTTCGATCCGGAAATGCAGGCGGTCGCCACGGCACGCGCCAGACTGGAAGTAGACTTGCGCCAAGGCTTGCAGGACAACGAATTCCTTCTTCATTACCAGCCGCAGGTGAATAGTGAGGGCCGTATCATTGGCGCAGAGGCACTGATGAGATGGCGGAATCCTGAGCGCGGAGTCGTGTTTCCAGGCGAGTTCATTCCATTGGCAGAGGAAACGGGGTTGATTCTGCCATTGGGCCGTTGGGCGCTGCAGGCAGCCTGCACTCAGCTGGTTGCCTGGGCAAAGCGTTCGGAAACCGCCCGACTGGGTATGGCTGTGAATGTCAGCGCCCGCCAGTTTCACCATCCGGACTTCGTCGAGGAGGTACTGCAAGTACTGAGATACACGGGGGCCGATCCGAAGAAATTGAAACTGGAACTGACCGAAGGCCTGCTGATAGAGGATATGGAAGGTACTGTCGCCAAAATGATCGAGTTGAAAGAGATCGGCATAGGCCTTTCGCTGGATGATTTCGGAACCGGCTACTCGTCACTGTCATACCTGAAGAGCCTTCCGCTGGATCAACTCAAGATCGATCAGTCCTTCATCAGAGATGTGCTGGTTGATCCCAACGACGCCGCCATCGCCTGCGCGATTGTGAGCCTGAGCCAGATATTGGGGCTTTCGGTGATTGCAGAAGGTGTGGAGACAGAAGCTCAGCGCATCTTTTTGGTCAAGCATGGCTGCCAGACCTATCAGGGCTTCCTGTTTTCCCCGCCACTGCCAGCCGAACAATTTGAGGAGTATGTTCACGAAAGATTAATGGCGAGCACTGATTTCCCACGGACCAAGACTAAATCGCCATAACTTCGTAGGTGCCTGGGAACGTCCGCTTTCGACTATGGATTCAACCCAATGCGGACGATGAGAGGTCGACTCAAATGTGGCTCGCACCCGCAACTGCCGGAGGTAGCCTCGAACAGCTCGTAAGGGGCTGTCTTCTAATCCAATGGGAATCCAACACTTGTCAGGTGCCAGATCATAAGGCGTTCCTCAAGGTTTGCAGGTGGGCGACCTGGCGGCTGAATTCAACGCTGGAAAGCCGTTGTTTCGGTCGCGGGCTCATGGCCTGGCTGATGGCGCGTGTGGGTTGGCCGGTCAGGCGCGCGAGCACCAGCCATTGTTCGGCAACACCGAGCTGTTCAAAACCGGGGTGACGACGCCGTACACGCCGCAGGATGTCTTGCTGCAAGGCTTGCAGCAGGCCGGCCTGACCGTTGCGGCGCAACAGGAAGTCGGCACTGGCGCGCAGGTGCTCCTGCAATTGCCGGCGTGCTTTCGGAGCCGCTTCCAGCAGCGGTCCCTGGCGCACGCCAAAGTGCCAGAAACCCAGGCCGATCAAGGCGAACAACGCGACCAGCGCCTGGGGGAAGTAACGCAGCAGCAACGTCAGCAGGCTGTCGTGATCGGTGTTGAAGATCAGCGTCACGCGGGTGTCGGCGGTCAGGTACCAGAGCAGCCAGGCGTTGTCGTACCGGTCGATGGCCGGGGTTTTCCACAGGTCGGCATCGGTGACCACGATGATCGAACCGAGCCCGTGGTTGAGTTGCATCATGTGCGTGGCCCTGGCGCTGTTGGCCCAGGCCAGGGCGAGGTTTTTCGGGTCTTCGAGATGGAACGCGGTATCGAAACCGGCATAGGCCGGGGTGTCTTCGTCTTCCAGATAGAGCTTGGTCAGTTGCGGGTACGGATCTTCACCGACATCCGGCGGTGGGTCCTTGAGGTCTTTGCTCAAGGACTGGTGCAGTTGCACCCGGTCGAGCAGCAGGTCATTGCTATGGCCGAGTTTTTCATCCCACAGCGACTCGGCGACGAACAGAAGCCGCCCGCCGGCCCGGGTCCAGTTCATCACCTGGTCGATCTGCCGTGGGGTCATGTTGTAGCGTTCCCCGAGCAATAGCAGGCTGTGTTGATGCGGGTCGAGGCTGGGCAGGATATCAAGGCCGTTGGCGTGGCCGACCTTCAGGCCTTGCTTGCGCAGGAACAACTCGGCCGCCAGATAAGGATTGGCATTGGCTTCGGGGGAGGGGCCGTGATCGATTTCGGTCTGGTAGGGAGTCGCCTTGAGGTACAGATAAACACTCAACGCAGCCAGCAACACGGCCATCAACGCACCGGCTATCGAACCCCGGCGCCGACTCAACGGACAGCCTCCGGACCGAACAGAACACGCCAGCCGTTACACAGTTCTTGTTGCACTTGAGCGGGCGGCAGGCGATGCCCGTAGGCCATGTTTTGCCAGTGCCCGGTCAGGTTTTGGCTGTAGGCCAGCAAGGCCGGCTGCTGCAGTAGCTCGACACGCCGAAGCACCTGACCTTCGGTGTCGGCGGCCTTGAGCACGATATTGAAGTCGTGCAACAGGCGGCTGAGCAGAGCGCGATAGAGCAAGCCAAGCGCTTCGCGTGGGTGGGCTTGCCAGAGGCTTTCGGCGTGGGCGGCGATGTCGGCGGGCAGGGATTCGGGCTTGAGGTCCAGGCCGAACGCCTGCTGCGGTAACGGTCGCGTGGCTTTGACATTGAGGGGCGGTCGTCGGCTGACGAACGCCTGCAGCCAGTCGCGATAGCGCCAGATCAACAGGCCGACGGCGCCAATGACGATGCCCCACAGTACGATTTCGATCAGTGTCGCCAATGCCCCGAAGTGTTGCCCCTCGAACAGCTTCAACAGCGCCTTCAACCATTGTGGTGTCTTGCCGTCGTCCAAAGCTTCAGCATTCGGTTGCTCTTCGCCAAAGCGGTAGCGCGTGACCGATTCCCGGTTCTTGAAGGGCGCCTGTTCGAGGATCGCCTTGATGCTGTCCCTGGAGGCCTGACTGGTAAGGGGCTGGCCCAGCAGGCGCGGGCTGTCGGGTGAGAGGGCCGGTTCTGTGGCCCATGCGTTGTGGGTGGTTGGCATCAGCATAATCACGGCCATCAACAGGACAGCGCCTGCACTGACCAGACGTTGGCGCATCCGGCGAAACACCAGTTCGATATCCCAGGCCTCCAGCACGGTGCGCCGGTTCAGGTACAGGCTGAAACCGCAGGCGACATAGATCGGTTCCCAGACCACCAGCACCAGTGCATAAAAGGCATTAGTCAGGTGTTCCAGCCAACGCCAGTCCTGGGTGGCCGCCGAGATCAGCGACTGCCAGCTCCAGTCGAGCGCGACCTGTTGTGGCAGCAGCAGATAGAACAACACCATCAAGCCGACCCACAATGCGCCTTCCAGGTGCGCGCCGATGATCGTCAGCCAGCGTGCGGTGCCGGCGTCTCGCTGCAACAGCACTTGTAGGCGTTGTTGCCGTTGCTGCCCGTCCAGTCCTTCGAGTTGCACCACCGGCATCACGAAACTGCGGGGCAAACTCAGGCGTCGCCAGGTCAGGCTGGCCAGCAATTGCGGCTTGAGCAGACGTGGCCATTGGCGCAGGGCCTGTTTGAGCGTGGGCGTTTCACCGAACATGGCTTTGGACAGGATGTATAGGGGAAGGCGTTCGAACGCCGGCTTCAGCCACCAGAAAATGAACACGGCGAGATCGGGCGAATCCCAGAGCCCCCAACTGAGCAGCGCGAAAACCGGCAAGGTGACCAAGGCCCAACTGGTCATCAACAGACGTCGGTGGCGTTGGCTCAGCAGCACCCCCAGGTCCATGGCTTCCCAGGTCGAGCGCGGGCGAATCACCACCGTGGCGTCACTCAGGCGCATGGCGCTGACGTCCGGCAAACACGAGATAAACCACCACCGACAGCCAGAGCGCCGCGCCGACCAGATATTTGGTCTGGTGCGAAGGGCCGGTCATTGACGACCAATAGGCTTCGATAAACGCAGCGATCAACAGAAACAGCATGACCCCGCAGATCAGCAGCACGCTCTTGCGCGCAGCCAATCGCAAGGCCTCGGCCCGTGGCAGGCGCCCCGGGGCGACCAAGGCCCAGCCCAGCTTCAGACCGGCGGCACCGGCCAGGGCGATGGCGCTGAGTTCGAAAGCGCCATGGCCGATCACGAATGACCAAAAGGTTTGTCCGTAGCCGACGTAGGTCAGGTGCCCGGCCACCGCACCGATCATCAGGCCGTTGAAAATCAGGAAAAACACGCTGCCCAGACCGAACAGCAAACCACTGGCGAAGGTCTGAAAGGCAATGCCGATGTTGTGCATGATGTAGTAGCCGAACATCGCCCAGTCCTCACTGGCGGCTCGTTCCGCTGTGCGCCCGAGGTGACCGGCAACGGGGTCGTACATGCTTTGCATTTCGCTGACCTGCTCGGCGGGGATCAGGTTGTAGACCAGCTCCGGGTACAGGTACACCAGCAGCGCGAAACCGGCCAGGCTGCCAAAAAACATCAGGCTGGCGGCGAGGACAAAACGCCACTGTTCGCGCACCAGTCGCGGAAAGTCGGCCAGGATGAACGCCAGCACATTGGCCCCCAAATGGCTGCGATGACGGTAAAGCTGTTGGTGTCCGCGCAGCACCTGTTGCTGCAAGGAGTCGATCAGAAAACTGCTGTAGCCACGCTCCCGTGCCAGTGCCAGGTGTTGGCAGAGGCGTCGGTAGTCCTTCGGGAAACTGCCGGCGTCGGGAGCCTTGCCGTCCCGTTCCAACTGCTCGAGCAGATGGGTGAAATGGTCCCATTCGGCCTTGTGCCGGCTTTCAAAAAGGCTTTGCTTCATGTCGGCCCCAACAAGCCGCGGGCGATGCCGTTGAGCTCGGTCACTGCCTGCGGGGGTTCGACTTGCAAGGGGTGGGCGAGAATCGAAGCCAGTTCATTGACCCGCGCTTCGGAGAGTTCACCCTGGCGCTCGGCAAACCCGAGGATGGCCCGTTGCTCGGTGAGTGTCAGGACAAAGGCCGGGCGGCGGGGCCGGGCTTCGGGGAGCTGGGGGCGGGTGTGCGGTCGTTCGCGGTAGATCACCAGGGTCCCGGCGGCGATATCGCCGAGGCGCTTGAAGTGGGGATGTTGCAGGCAACTGATGGCCCCGAGGAAGTAACCGAACGGCAGCAGGTCGACAACGCGCAGCAGGTTGCGCAACAGCGACGCCGACCAGCCGACCGGGGTGCCATCGTCGTGCACCACCTGCAGGCCCATCCATTGCTTGCCCGGCGAGCGACCGTGATTCAGCACCTCGAACAGCACCATGTACCACCAGCTCACCACGAACAGCAGGATCGAGCCGAGCCCGGCTCCGAGTTTGCCGAGCATCGCCAGCACAATGAACAGCACGCCCAGGACCAGGCCGCGTAAACCAAGATCAATGGAGAATGCCAGCACACGGACCATCAACCCGGCCGGGCGCAGTGGCAGGTCGACGCCCTCCGGCGTTTCAACCTGGTACCGCGTATCCAGCGGCGGTGACAGCGGCGCATTCCGTGGCTGTGCTGTGGTCTCGAGCATGGGCAACCTGATGATGTGGCCTTATTCGGGATTGTGTATCCATTCGATGCTAGCAGCCTATTCGAGGGGCGGGGGCCGGGGGAAACGACATAACAATGTATTGCATGGTGAGTCGCGCAAGGTGCTTGAATGACAAGACTACTGGCCGGGGCGGGCGGTGAACGCCTAGACTTTGCCGATCTTCAGTTCAGGAATCGCCCGTGACCTCCATTTTCTGGTACGACTACGAAACCACTGGCATCAATCCCCGTAGTGACCGTCCGTTGCAAATGGCCGGCCTGCGCACCGACTTCGATCTCAATGAAATCGACGAGCCGGTCAATCTTTACTGCCAGCCCAGTGACGACATCCTGCCGCATCCTGCCGCCTGCGCGATCACGGGAATCACCCCCGGGCAACTGCAAGAGCACGGCTTGAGCGAAGCCGATTTCATGACCCGGGTGCATGCCCAACTCGCGGCGCCCGGTACCTGTGGTGCGGGGTATAACACCTTGCGTTTCGATGACGAGATGACCCGCTACAGCCTGTACCGAAACTTTTTCGACCCCTATGCGCGGGAGTGGCAGGGCGGCAATAGCCGCTGGGACCTGATCGATGTGGTGCGCGCCGCCTATGCCTTGCGTCCCGATGGCCTGGTCTGGCCGACCGATGACGAGGGGCGGGTCACGCTCAAGCTCGAACGCCTGACCGCTGCCAATGGCATCGATCATGGCAATGCCCACGAAGCACTGTCGGACGTTCGCGCGACGATCGCCCTGGCGCGCCTGATACGGGAAAAACAGCCAAAGCTGTACGACTGGCTATTTCAACTGCGCAGCAAGCAAAAAGTCATGGACCAGATACGCCTGCTGCAACCGCTGGTGCATGTTTCCGGACGTTTTTCGGCCGCGCGCAACTATGTGGGGGTGGTGTTGCCGCTGGCCTGGCACCCGCGCAACAAAAACGCCCTGATTGTCTGTGACCTGCACCTGGATCCCCAGGGCCTGCTCGACCTGGATGCCGAAAGTTTGCGCCAGCGCTTGTATACCCGCCGCGACGAACTGGCCGAAGGCGAGTTGCCGGTGCCGTTGAAGCTGATTCACATCAACAAGTGTCCGGTGGTGGCACCGTTGTCGGTACTTCGCCAGGAAGATCAGCAGCGTCTGGGGCTGGATATGGCGCTGTATCAGCAGAGGGTGTCGCAGCTCAATGACGCCCGGAAAGTTTGGCTGGATAAAATCCTGGCGATTTATGCCCGCGAAGACTTTTCCCAGAACCAGGATCCGGAGCAACAGTTATACGATGGATTTATCGGTGATCGGGATCGACGATTGTGTGAACAAGTCAGGACCGTTGACCCGATGCAATTGGCACAAGAGCAGTGGCCCTTCGATGACGAACGTTTGCCTGAATTGCTGTTTCGATATCGCGCACGCAACTTTCCCGACACGTTGAATTCCGAAGAGCAAGAGCGCTGGCGAATATTCTGTCAGAAACGTTTGTCAGACCCTGAATGGGGTGCGCCAAATACCCTTGAAAGTTTTGTAGAAGCCGCGGCCCAATTGAGCGTTAGTGCTACTGCGTTTCAGCAGGGGGTGCTCGGTGAGTGGCAGGATTATGTCCAGGGACTGCGCCAGCGTTTGAGTCTTTGAAATCGAACATGCCAGGGCTTAAACGCCGAGCATAAATAACGCCAGCATTTGCTGGCGTTATTTTTTGTCACGGATCCATCTGCGACAAGCTCTGAGGCTTAGCCCAGCAGGGTAGCCCAGCCTTCCACCACGTCACCGCCCCACTTGGCTTTCCACTCTTTCAGAGTCTTGTGGTTGCCACCTTTGGTTTCGATGACTTCACCGTTGTGCGGGTTTTTGTATTGTTTAACTTTGCGAGCACGCTTGGTGCCGGTAGTTTTCACTGCACCGCCGCGTGGTGCCTTGGTTTTGGATTCTGGATCCAGCAGCGCGATGATGTCACGCAGGGACTTGGAGTATTCACCCATCAGGGTGCGCAGTTTGCCTTCGAATTCCAGCTCGGTTTGCAGTTTGTCGTCTTGGGACAGGTTCTTCAAACGGGCTTGCAGCTCTTTGATAGCTTCTTCGGTGGCGCGATATTCGTTGATCAAGGACATGTGGACTACCTTATGTTGTGCGCTGGATGGCAGGTGACAGTGCGGCAATAATAGTCACGGTGTTTCATCAAGTAAACATTTAAGGCAAGTTTATTCAATTTAATTGCCGGGGTTCTGGCGCGCATTGGTAGTGCGATTATTAGTGTGGTCCCGGTCTGTCAGATATACATAAATTAACAATTGGCCGGCACCGCAAGAGCATCTGTGCAAGCAGGCACTGCTGGTGTCCGCCCTGCCGCACTGACCTTCCGGCAGGGCGAAACGTCAACAATACTGCAGTTTTGTTGCGCAATCGCTAGAATGGCGGCCTTTGCGAAGTTCTGGAGTTCCCCCCTCATGCGCACTTTTCGTCTGGTGATTTCTTGCCCGGACCGTGTTGGCATCGTTGCCAAAGTCAGTAACTTTCTGGCATCACACAACGGCTGGATCACTGAAGCGAGCCATCACTCGGACAATCTCAGTGGCTGGTTCTTCATGCGTCACGAAATCCGTGCCGACTCCCTGCCATTTGGTATAGAAGCGTTTCGTGAAGCCTTTGCCCCGATCGCCGAAGAGTTCTCGATGGACTGGCGCATCACCGATACCGAGCAAAAGAAGCGCGTGGTCCTGATGGCCAGCCGCGAGTCGCACTGCCTGGCCGACTTGCTGCACCGCTGGCACAGCGATGAACTGGACTGTGAAATTTCCTGTGTGATTTCCAACCATGATGACTTGCGCAGCATGGTGGAGTGGCACGGTATTCCGTACTACCACGTCCCGGTCAATCCGCAGGACAAGCAGCCAGCCTTCACCGAGGTTTCGCGCCTGGTCAAGCAACACGATGCCGAAGTGGTGGTACTTGCCCGCTACATGCAGATCCTGCCGCCTGAGTTGTGCAGCGAATACGCGCACAAGGTCATCAACATTCACCACAGCTTCCTGCCGTCGTTCGTCGGTGCCAAGCCGTACCACCAGGCCTCCCTGCGCGGCGTGAAGCTGATTGGCGCGACTTGCCACTATGTGACCGAAGAGCTGGATGCCGGCCCGATCATCGAGCAGGACGTGGTGCGCGTCAACCACAGCGACAGCATCGAAGACATGGTGCGTTTCGGCCGCGATGTCGAGAAAATGGTGCTGGCCCGTGGCTTGCGTTATCACCTGGAAGACCGCGTGCTGGTGCACGGCAACAAGACCGTCGTCTTCTGACAGACGTACGTCACAGTTGAAATTCGAAGGGCCTGGGCGTTCAATCGCTTCAGGCCCTTCGCCGTTTTTGCACCGAGGACATGACCATGGCCGATCCACTGGACAAAGCCACCTCCAAGGCTCCCGCCACGCTGGGCGAGGGTTGCCTGAGCCGCTACGACCCGGATGACATGGGGCCTGAAACCGGTACGGAGTTTCCCGACGCCGCGCAGTTGTGGGAACAGTTGCAGCAAGAGCCCGAGGACAAACCTAAGCCTGCCTGAGTTTCATCAACTTCTTCAGCAGCGGCCGACCCAGCATCAGCAGAAACACCGGCCCACCGACCAGTAAGTAGAAGTAATAGGTTACCGCCCGCCAAATCAGGATCGCCGCGGCTGCCGTGGACTTCCCGACCATGGGCGCCAGCAGCGCAGCGGACGTCAGCTCAGCCGCCCCGGCTCCGCCCGGCAGCAGGCTGAATTGCCCGGCGCTCAGTGCCAGCATCTGGATCAGAAAACTCCAGGCCCACTGCAAATCCGCGCCGAGCCCACGCAACGCCAGGTACAGCACGCTGTAGCGCAGGCCCCAATGCACACAGGTCAGGGCGAATACCTTGATCAAGGTCTGCACGGGCAACTTCAACGTGTCGGTAAACGCCGCCAGAAACTGCAGGAGTTTGCGCGCCCAGCGCATTCGAGTGGCCGCTTTGACATTGAGTCGGGCGAGCCAACGACCACTCAGGCGAATCAATAATCGGTGATAGCGCGCCACCATGACGCAACTGATCAGGCCGCCGAACAGCGAAACGGCGCTGACCATCAGCATCCATTCCATACGCTGGCTGAGGTGCTGGAACAGTGCGTAAATCAGAATCCCGCTCAGGGCACAGAGAAAAAACAGCAAGTCGCTCAGTTGATCCATGGCAAACACCGCACTGCCCCTGGCCGGACGCACGCCGTGACGCGCCAGCAAAGCCATGATCGTCAGAGGCCCGCCACTGCCGCCGGGCGTGGCGCAGTAGGCGAATTCGGCGGCCATCACCACGCCGAGGCTCCTGAGCCGGCTGACTTTGTTGCATTGATCCCCCAGCAATAGGCGCAAACGCAGGGTGTTCACCCCCCAGCACAACAGGATCATGCCGAACATGATCAGCACCCACGGCAGCGGAAAGGCGGTCAGCCGAGACCAGATTTCGCTGCCGCCCAACAGTAATGGAATCAGCACTGCCGCGAGCAGACCGACGAGCAACAGCAGTGCGCGACTCATGCGGCACGGCCCAGTCGGCCGTTTTGCATCGCCAGCCAGTGGGCCTTGGTCATTGGCACCCGTCCGTTGTCGAGCTGGCGCTCAAGAGTTTTTAGCCAGTATCGGCGCGAGAACTCATGGCGCATGTCCACCGGGTGCAGGCCCAGGCGAATCACCGGAGCGTGCTGCCAGCGCTGTTCACGCCGGTCGCTGACGAGCTTCGACACACCCCGGCGCCAGGCACTGCGCGCACTCCAGACCAGCCCCGGCGCCTGGAGCGCGGTGAAATCCGGTAGCCGGTATAAATGTTGCGAGTCGCTGGTGTAACTCAGCGGCAATTGGCGCAATGCCTGGCGAGTGCCTTGGCTCATCAGCCAGGCCGGGGCGACGAACCCTTCCAGCGGCCAGTCATGGCGGTGGAACATCTCGATGCCCGAACGCAGGCGGGTGAGGGCATCTTCCTGCGACAAACGGTAAAACTCGCCTTCGTGGGTGTAGATCCGGCGCATGAACCAGTCGCTGGGATTGATGGTCATCGGCCCGTCGTCGTAATGGAAATAGCCATGCAGTGCCAGTTCGTCGCCCCGGGCGACCCTGGCACTGAGCTGGCGGCAAAACTGCGGATGGGCGTCCAGGTTGTTGTGTTTGTGCAAATCCGGCACCACCAGCCAGGTGATCGGTACGCCACCCAAAGCGTCGACGGCTTTGACGAACGGCTGGTAATCGGCCCAGGTGGGCGGCGCCACGTCGTGCAGTACCAGCAGTAAAGCGGGACTGTTCATGGGCTCAACCATTGGCTGTCAGCGGCCATTGGCTGCCGAGCACGGCGTGGTAGTGACGCAGCAAACTGGTGACCACCGTGTCCCAGGCATAATGTCGTTCGACATGTAATCGCGCCTGTTGGCCCAGCGCTACGCTGCCCGAGCCGAACAGTTCTCGAACAGCGGTGGCCATCGCGGCGGGATTGTTCGGCGCACAGAGCAGGCCGCAGTCCTCGGTGACGATTTCTTCGAACGCCCCGGCCGCCACGGCTACCACCGGAATACCGCTGGCCATGGCTTCGAGTATCACCAGGCCGAAGGTTTCCTGATCGCCAGCGTGGAGCAAGGCGTCGGCGCTGGCCATCAGGCGGGCCACCTGCGCCGCCGGGCAGAACTCGTCGATCACCGTCACGTTGGAGGGCACGGCCGTGGGCATCGACGACCCAACCAGTAGCAGGTGATAGCGTCGGCCCAGGCGTTTCATGCAGTCGAGCAGCACCGGCAGGTTTTTTTCCTTGGAACCGCGCCCGGCAAAGATCAAGAGGTGGGTGTTTTCGTCCAGACCCAGTTCGGCCCGCAGCCCGGGGTCTCTGGCATCGGGATTGAAGGTTTGCAGGTCGACGCCGAGCGGCTGCACGAAGACATTCCTGACCCCAAGCCCGGTGAGTTTGTCGGCCATGACCCGGCTGGGCGCCAGGACCCTGTCGAAGTTGCCGTAGAGCTTGCTGACATAGGCCTCGACGTTGTTGGTCACCCAGTTGCCCATGCGGTTGCTGACCAGCAGGGGCAGGTCCGAGTGATAAAAACCGATGATCGGCACATCGAGTTGGCGCCGCGCATCCAGCGCCGCCCAAGCGGTGAGGTAGGGGTCGCCGACTTCGATCAGGTCGGGTTGCAAGTCTTGCAGGACATTGCGCCAGGGCGCCAGACGCAGAGGAAAGCGATAGCCCTTGCCGAAGGGCAGGGCAGGGGCGGGAACTGTGAAGATGCCATCCTGCTCTCCAAAGGATGATCCGGGGATCAGCAAACTGTGGCGAATGCCTGGCTTGATGCCCAGGCGACGGTGCTTGGCATCCAGATAAGTGCGCACGCCTCCGCTGGCAGGGGCGTAGAACATGGTGATGTCCGCGATATGCACGATGAACGATCCTCCGGTCCTGTTACTCCTTTGGTTGACCTATATGAAGGATAGATGTTCGGTTGGGGTTTGCGGGAGGGATGTCGGCGGGGGGATGTATCGTTTGGCAGGCCGCTATCGCGAGCAGGCTCGCTCCCACAGGAATCTTTGTCGCACTATAGATCTACTGTGGGAGCGAGCTTGCTCGCGATGAGGCCGGTGAGGTTGCCTTAGATCCTGAAGCTACCTACCAACTGCTTCAACCGCGCCGCCTGCTGCTCTAGGTCCGAGCACGCGCGCAATGTCGATTGCAGGTTTTCCACACCTTCCTGGTTCAGCGTGTTGATTTCGGTGATGTCGACGTTGATCGACTCCACTACGGCGGTCTGTTCTTCGGTCGCGGTGGCCACCGACTGGTTCATGCCGTCGATTTCACCGATACGCAGCGTCACGCTGTTCAGGCGCTCACCCGCAAGGTTGGCGATTTCCACGCTGTCCTGGCTGTGGCGCTGACTGTCGCTCATGGTGCTGACCGATTCCCGGGCGCCGACCTGCAGCTCCTCGATCATGGTTTGCACCTGTTGCGCCGATTCCTGCGTGCGATGTGCCAGGTTGCGCACTTCGTCCGCTACCACGGCAAATCCACGACCGGCTTCACCGGCGCGTGCGGCTTCAATGGCGGCGTTGAGCGCCAGCAAGTTGGTTTGCTGGGAAATGCTGGTGATCACTTCGAGAATCTGCCCGATGTTCACCGTTTTACTGTTCAGCGATTCGATGTTGGAACTCGACGCACTGAGCATGCTCGACAATTGATTCATCGCCACGATACTGCGGTCCACCACTTGCTGGCCGTCTTCGGCCAGGCTGCGGGCATCGCTGGCCTGGCTCGAAGCCTGAGCGGCGTTACGGGCAATTTCCTGGGCGGCGGCGCCGAGCTGGTTGATTGCGGCCGCGACGCTGCTGGTGCGCGAGGCTTGCTGGTCGGAGTTGAACATCGACGAATTGGAAGCGGCCACTACGCGCAATGCCACTTCGTTGACTTGCCCGGTGGCCGAAGACACTTCGCGGATCGAGCCGTGAATGCGCTCGACGAAACGGTTGAACGCGGTGCCCAGAGTGCCGAATTCGTCATTGTTCTGGATGGTCAGGCGCTTGGTCAGGTCGCCTTCGCCGTCGGCGATGTCGGCCATGGCGCGGGTCATGACGTGCAACGGCTGGGTCAGGATGCGAATCAGCATGCCGAGCAGGGCGATGATGATGGCCACGGCGATGATGGTCGCAACCACAGCCGAGGTGCGGAATTCGCTGAGCATCGAGTAGGCTTTTTCCTTATCGACCGACAGACCGATGTACCAGTTGACCGATGACAAGCCTTTGATCGGGGTGAAGGTCACGATGCGGGTTTTGCCGTCGACCAGGATTTCGCTCATGGCGCTGCTGATGGCCGGCGTGTCTTGCGGGTAGACATCCTTGAGCGTCTTCATCGCCAGCGCTTTGTCGGGATGTACCAGGATCTTGCCGTCGGAGCTGACCAGGAACGCATAACCCATGCCGTCGAAATCCAGCTTGCCAAGGCTGTCGGCTATCACCTGCAAACTCAGGTCGCCACCGACCACGCCGATGTTCTGGCCGTCCTTGATAACGCTGTCGACAATGGAAATCACCAGTTGGCCGGAGGCCAGATCAATATAAGGCTCGGTCAATGCCGAACCGCTGCTGCCTTGCGCGCTCTTGTACCAGGGACGTGCACGCGGGTCGTAGCCATCGGGCATCTTGCTGTCCGGGCGAATGATGAAAGAACCATCCTTGCTGCCGAGGTAGGCTCCCATGAAGGTCGAGGTCACGGCTTTTTGTACAAGCAGGCTGGAAACGTTGTCGGCATCGGGGTTGAGCGCAACAGTTTGTGACAGGTTTTCAATCAGCAGGCTGCGCCCGTTCAACCAGGTCTGGATATTGTTGGCGGTCACTGTGCCCATTTCCTGCAGATAATTTTCCAGGTCTTGGCGGATGGCGTTGCGCTGCAAGTAGTCGTTGTACAGCGTAAAGGAGGCGAAGGCGGCAATCACAATGAGGGCGGCAGCAAGCAGGATTTTATGGCTGAAACGCAGATTTTTGTTCATGGCTTGGGGTTCCGCTAAGGTCTTAATGTCCAGCGCGTGCTTTTATAAAGGGACGCACGACGGGCAAGGTTGAAAGCAAGTGAATTTTCCGACTCTCCTTAGGGAAATTTCCGACCAGATCGTGTCTGACTGCTTTGTCGTTATCTCTATCGGCCGTGTAGGACCAAAGATTAATCATGGGTGACCAAATGCCTGACTCATTGCAACTCGTTATCGGCGCCGATCCAGAAGGGCAGCCGACTGCCCAGGCCATGCGCCTGGCGAACCGCCACGGATTGATCGCGGGCGCGACCGGCACCGGCAAGACCGTCACTTTGCAACGAATGGCCGAAGCTTTCAGCGATGCCGGCGTGGCGGTGTTCGCCGCGGACATCAAGGGTGACCTGTGCGGCCTCGGCGCCGCCGGCAATCCCCAGGGCAAGATCGCCGAGCGGATTGCCGGGATGCCCTGGCTCAACCACAAGCCTCAGGCTTATCCGGTGACGTTGTGGGACATACACGGTCAGTCCGGTCATCCTTTACGCACAACCTTGAGTGAAATGGGGCCGCTGCTGCTGGGCAGTCTGCTGGAGCTGACTGACAGTCAGCAGTCGGCGCTGTACGCCGCGTTCAAGGTGGCGGACCGCGAAGGCCTGTTGTTGCTTGATCTCAAGGACCTGAAGGCATTGCTCAATCACCTGCGGGACAACCCCCAGTTGCTGGGCGACGATGCGGCATTGATGACCACCGGCTCCAGCCAGGCATTGCTGCGACGTCTGGCGACCCTGGAGCAACAGGGCGCCGAAGCCTTGTTCGGCGAGCCGGCTCTGCAACTCGAAGACATCCTCCAGCCTTCGGCGGACGGGCGCGGTCGCATTCATTTGCTGGATGCCAGTCGTCTGGTGCATGAAGCGCCGAAAGTCTACGCGACGTTCCTGCTGTGGCTGCTGGCAGAGCTGTTCGAACAGTTGCCGGAGCGTGGCGATGCCGACAAGCCGTTGCTGGCGCTGTTCTTCGACGAGGCTCACTTGTTGTTTAACGGTACGCCCCAGGCATTGCGTGATCGTCTGGAGCAAGTCGTGAGGCTGATTCGTTCGAAAGGCGTAGGGGTGTATTTCGTCACCCAGTCGCCGGGAGACCTGCCGGATGATGTGCTGGCGCAGTTGGGCTTGCGCATCCAGCACGGTCTGCGTGCGTTCACCGCCAAGGAACAGAAGTCCCTGCGCGCGGTGGCCGAGGGTTTCCGGCCGAACCCAGCGTTTGATGCGTTGTCGGTGCTGACCGAGCTCGGGATCGGGGAGGCGCTGGTCGGCACCCTGCAGGAAAAAGGCACGCCGGAAATGGTCCGGCGGGTGCTGGTGGCACCGCCGCAATCGCGGATCGGGCCTTTGACCGGTGCGGAACGCACAGCGTTGATTGCCGGTTCGCCGTTGCAGGGGCGTTATGACAAGCCGATTGACCGCGACTCGGCCTATGAGGTGCTGATGGGACGCAAGGGCCTGGCACCTGAGCCCGAAGCGGAGCAGGGCAAACAGGAACCGAGCTTCACCGAACAGGCGGGAGAGTTCCTCGGCACCGCGGCAGGGAAGGCACTGAAATCGGCGATGCAACAGGCGGCGAACCAGATTGGCCGACAGTTGGTGCGCGGGTTGATGGGGTCGTTGCTAGGCAGCAAAAAACGCCGCTAGCTTGAGCGAACACAATCAATGTGGGAGCGGTCTGCTATTCAACGGATATGCCGTCTGACACACCGCCATCGCGAGCAAGCTCGCTCCCACATTGGATTTGTATCAGGTTCTGGTTTTGGCGTGCGCCGCCAGTCGCTCCAGCGCTGCCCGCAAATTCGGGTCGCTGATCCCATCGGCCGTGGCCTGGATGGTCGCTGCCGCGTCGTTGGACAAGTCCATGGTATGCCCGGCCGCACCTTGCTGAACGGTCGGCGGTTGAACTTTGAACAGGATCCGGGTCAGATTGGCGAACTCATCGAACATCTGCAATTGCCGCTGCAAACGCTTTTGCTGGTAACGCAGGCGGGTTGCCCAATGACCGTCGGTGACAATCAGCAACAAACTGCCTTCGCGCCAGGAAGCCACGTGGCAATGCTCGCGAGCGGCGGGTTGCAATTGGCTTTCGAGCAAACGTTGCAGATGACCCAGGCGTTGAGCGTGGCCGAGAATGGCCTTCAGCGGCTTGGCTTCGCGTAGTAGAACGGCAGGTACTTTGGCCGTAAGTGGGCGAAATGCCATGATCAGACACCTGAAGTAACAGAGGCGCCATGGTAGCAGAAAGCACCGAGTGCACCCGCCCATTGCTTTTGTGGGCGCTTTACCCATTAAATCAACAACTAACTTCTGCCTTGAACGGCTTGAAGTTGAGCAAAACGCCCTTATTTTAAGTGAGCCCCGTCAAAGCGCTGTGCCAGCATCGTGGAATATCGCCACTTTCCTCTCCATCGTTTCCGGGTAGAATGCTCGTTCGCATGCGGCCATGAGGGCTGCACGGGCGACTCACGGGGCCGCCCTCCATCCCTTTAGTGTGGAAGATCCTGCCGATATGTTTGCGCCTTTGTTAAAGAAACTTTTTGGAAGCAAGAACGAGCGTGAAGTCAAACGCATGCTCAAGACGGTGCAACTCGTCAATGCCTTCGAAGAGCAAATGGTGGCCCTTTCGGACGATCAATTGCGTGCCAAGACAAGCGAGTTCAAGGCCCGCATCGCCAAAGGGGAATCCCTCGACAAACTGCTGCCAGAAGCCTTTGCGGTCGCCCGCGAAGCCGGCAAGCGTGTCATGGGCATGCGCCACTTCGATGTCCAGCTGATCGGCGGCATGACCTTGCATGAAGGCATGATCGCGGAAATGCGTACCGGTGAAGGCAAGACCCTGGTGGCAACACTGGGCGTTTACCTCAACGCGCTGTCCGGCAACGGCGTGCACGTTGTGACGGTGAACGACTACCTGGCCCGCCGCGACGCCAACTGGATGCGCCCGCTGTATGAGTTCCTCGGCCTGACGGTCGGAGTTGTCACGCCGTTCCAGCCGCCGGAAGAGAAGCGCGCTGCCTACGCCGCCGACATCACCTACGGCACCAACAACGAATTCGGTTTCGATTACCTGCGCGACAACATGGCGTTCAGCATGGAAGAAAAATTCCAGCGCGAACTCAATTTTGCCGTGATCGACGAAGTCGACTCGATCCTCATCGACGAAGCCCGTACGCCGCTGATCATCTCCGGTCAGGCCGAAGACAGCTCCAAGCTGTACATCGAGGTCAACAAGCTGATCCCGCAGCTCAAGCTGCACGTTGAAGAAGTCGAAGGCGAAGTGACCCAGGCCGGTCACTTCACCGTCGACGAGAAGACCCGTCAGGTCGAACTCAACGAAGCCGGTCACCAGTACGTCGAAGAAACGCTGACCCGCATCGGCCTGCTGGCTGAAGGCGAGAGCCTGTACTCGGCCCACAACCTGAGCCTGCTGACTCACGTTTACGCCGGCCTGCGCGCGCACAAGCTGTTCCATCGCAACGTCGAATACATCGTGCAGGACGGTCAGGTCGTACTGGTCGACGAGCACACCGGCCGTACCATGCCGGGCCGCCGCTTGTCCGAAGGCCTGCACCAGGCCATCGAAGCCAAGGAAAACCTGAACATCCAGGCCGAAAGCCAGACGCTGGCGTCGACCACCTTCCAGAACTACTTCCGTCTGTACAACAAACTGTCCGGCATGACCGGTACGGCCGACACCGAAGCGTTCGAGTTCCACCAGATCTATGGCCTGCAGGTCATGGTGATTCCACCGAACAAGCCGCTGGCCCGTAAGGACTACAACGACTTGGTGTTCCTGACCGCCGACGAGAAATACGCGGCAATCGTGGCCGACATCAAGGAAAGCATGGCCGCGGGCCGTCCGGTCCTGGTCGGTACCGCCACTATCGAAACCTCCGAGCACATGTCCAGCCTGCTCGTGAAGGAAGGCATCGAACACAAGGTCCTGAACGCCAAGTTCCACGAAAAGGAAGCCGAGATCATTGCCCAGGCCGGTCGCCCGGGCGCGCTGACCATCGCCACCAACATGGCCGGTCGTGGTACCGACATCCTGTTGGGTGGTAACTGGGAAGTGGAAGTGGCTTCCCTGGAAAACCCGACCCCTGAGCAGATTGCCCAGATCAAGGCCGACTGGCAGAAACGTCACCAGCAAGTGCTCGAATCGGGCGGTTTGCAGGTGATTGCCTCCGAGCGCCATGAATCGCGCCGTATCGACAACCAGTTGCGTGGTCGTGCCGGTCGTCAGGGCGACGCCGGTTCCAGCCGTTTCTACCTGTCGCTGGAAGACAGCCTGATGCGCATCTTCGCCTCTGACCGGGTGAAGAACTTCATGAAGGCCCTGGGCATGCAGCCTGGCGAAGCGATCGAGCACCGCATGGTGACCAACGCTATCGAAAAGGCCCAGCGCAAGGTTGAAGGCCGCAACTTCGACATTCGCAAGCAACTGCTCGAGTTCGACGACGTCAACAACGAACAGCGTAAAGTGATCTATCACATGCGTAACACGTTGCTGGCCGCCGACAACATCGGTGAGACCATCGCTGACTTCCGTCAGGATGTGCTCGAAGCCACCGTCAGCGCGCACATTCCTCCACAATCGCTGCCTGAGCAGTGGGACGTGGCCGGTCTGGAAGCCGCGTTGCAGAGCGATTTCGGTGTGGCGCTGCCGATCCAGCAGTGGCTCGACGAAGACGACCACCTGTACGAAGAAACCCTGCGCGAGAAACTGATGCAGGAACTGATCGCGGCGTACAACGAGAAAGAAGACCAGGCGGGCGCCGAAGCGCTGCGCACCTTCGAGAAGCAAATCGTTCTGCGCGTGCTGGACGACCTGTGGAAAGACCACCTGTCGACCATGGATCACCTGCGTCACGGTATCCACTTGCGTGGTTATGCCCAGAAGAACCCGAAGCAGGAATACAAGCGCGAGTCCTTCACCCTGTTCTCCGAATTGCTGGATTCGATCAAGCGCGATTCGATCCGTGTGCTGTCCCACGTTCAGGTTCGTCGCGAAGATCCGATCGAAGAGGAGCAGCGCCTGCGTCAGGAAGCCGAGGCATTGGCCGCTCGCATGCAGTTCCTGCATGAAGAGGCTCCAGGCCTTGAACAGCCTGAAGTGTTGGGCGAAGAGGTCGATGTTGCCCTCGCTGCCGCGCCGGTTCGCAACGAGCAGAAGCTGGGTCGCAACGAGTTGTGCTACTGCGGTTCGGGCAAGAAGTTCAAGCATTGCCACGGGCAGATTCAGTAAAACCCGTTTCAATCGCTGAAATACCCGCGCCGCGACCGGCTTCTGCCGTCGCGGCGTTTTACCATTCGAACCACCGTTCTGCTGAAACGGTGCTGACATCATTTATAAAGGAGCGCATTCATGGCTGTTGGTCTTGGTCCTTTGCCAACGTTGCACCCGGTTGCCGGTTTTGAACTCGGTATCGCCTCGGCTGGCATCAAGCGCCCGGGGCGCAAGGATGTTGTGGTCATGCGCTGTGTTGAGGGCTCCACGGTTGCCGGCGTGTTCACCTTGAACGCCTTTTGCGCCGCACCGGTGATCCTGGCCAAGCAACGCGTACAAGGCCCTGTGCGTTACCTGTTGACCAACACCGGCAATGCCAACGCCGGCACGGGCGAACCTGGCCTGGCCGCCGCCGAGCGCACTTGTGCGAAACTGGCCGAGTTGACCGGTGTCGATGCCAGCCAGGTGCTGCCGTATTCCACCGGTGTGATCGGCGAGCCGCTGCCGGTCGAGAAAATCGAAGGCGCGCTGCAAGCGGCCCTCGATGACCTGTCGATCCACAACTGGGAAGCTGCCGCCACGGGCATCATGACCACTGACACCCTGCCAAAGGGCGCCAGTCGTCAGTTCCAGCACGACGGCGTGACCATCACCGTTACCGGCATCAGCAAAGGCGCCGGCATGATTCGCCCGAACATGGCGACCATGCTCGGCTACATCGCCACCGACGCCAAAGTCTCCCGCGATGTGCTGCAAAACCTGATGCTCGATGGCGCCAACAAGTCGTTCAACCGCATCACCATCGACGGTGATACCTCGACCAACGACTGCTGCATGCTGATCGCCACCGGTCAGGCTGCGCTGCCGGAAATCACCCGCGCCGAAGGCGAACTGTTTGCCAAGCTCAAGCAAGCGGTGTTCGAAGTGTGCATGGACGTAGCCCAGGCCATCGTTCGCGACGGTGAAGGCGCGACCAAATTCGTCACCGTTGAAGTCAACGGCGGCGGCAATCACCAGGAGTGCCTGGACGTCGGTTACACCGTGGCTCACTCGCCGCTGATCAAGACCGCGCTCTTCGCTTCGGACCCGAACTGGGGCCGCATCCTGGCCGCCGTCGGCCGTGCCGGTGTACCGAACCTGGACGTGAGCAAGATCGACGTGTTCCTCGGCGACGTATGCATCGCCAGCCGTGGCGCGCGCGCGGCGACCTACACCGAAGCCCAGGGCGCGGCGGTGATGCAGCAGGAAGAAATCACCATCCGTATCGAGTTGGGTCGTGGCGATTGCAGTGAAACCATCTGGACTACCGATCTGTCCCACGAGTACGTGAAGATCAACGCCGAGTACCGTACTTGATACACGGTTAAAGACCGAGTCGTCCCATTCGCGAGCAAGCCCGCTCCCACAGGAGATCTTCAGTGAACACAAAATGTGAGTACTGTCCGATCAACTGTGGGAGCGGGCTTGCTCGCGAAGGCTGACGACCAGACGCTGGATATTCTGGCTTGTTACTCTGACGAGAAGGCACCCCGAACATGAGCCTGCACCTGATCATCGGCGACAAACTGCATTCCTCCTGGTCCCTGCGCGGGGCTCTGGCCCTCGATCTGGCTGGCGCCTCCTACACCGAAGAACTGATCAAACTGAACCAGCCGGACACCCGCGAGCGTCTGCTCAAGCATTCTCCGACCGGCAAGGTCCCGCTGCTGAAAACCGAACACGGAACCATCGCCGACTCCCTGGCAATTGCTGAATACCTGGCAGAACAGTTTCCCGACGCGAACCTGTGGCCCAAAGACACCGCCGCCCGTGCCCAGGCGCGTTCGGCGTGCGCGCAGATGCACAGTGGCTTTTTCGCCATGCGCGGCAACATGCCGTTCGACCTGAGCCATGACGCAGCGCTGTCGCCGGTCCCGGCCGATGTCCAGGCGGACATCGAGCGCATGTCAGCGTTGTGGGCCGAGTGTCGTGTCGCTGCGACCGAGAGCGGTCCGTACTTGTTTGGCCGCATCACGTTGGCCGACGCGTTCTTTGCACCCATCGCCGTGCGCCTGCGCACCTATCGGGTGAAACTGTCCGCGGCTGATGAAGCCTATGTTGAAACCCTCTACCAATGGCCAGCGTTCAAGGCCTGGCAGAAGGCCGGACTGGAGGAAATCGAGCGGTGAAACGAGTTCATGTAGCCGCCGCCGTTATCCGTGATAACAACGGCAAGATCCTTATCGCCCGCCGTGCCGATACCCAGCACCAGGGTGGCCTGTGGGAGTTTCCCGGGGGCAAGGTCGAGGCCGACGAGTCGGTCGAAACCGCACTGGCCCGCGAACTCCATGAGGAACTGGGCATCGTGGTCGGTGCGGCGCGCCCGCTGATCAAGGTCCGGCACGATTACCCGGACAAGCAGGTGTTGCTGGATGTCTGGGAAGTCTCGGCGTTTAGCGGCGAGCCCCACGGTGCCGAGGGACAACCGCTGGCCTGGGTGACACCCCGCGACCTGTCGGATTATGAGTTCCCTGAAGCCAACCGGCCGATCGTCGCGGCCGCACGGTTACCCGAGCAGTACTTGATCACCCCGGAAGACCTGGAACCCCCCGCGTTGCTGCGTGGTATTCAGAAGGCCATTGCCGGCGGCGTCAAGCTGATCCAGTTGCGTGCACCGAACGGCTACGACCCGAAATACCGCGACCTGGCAGTGGATGCTGTGGGGCTGTGTGCCGGCAAGGCGCAATTGATGATCAAGGGGCCATTCGAATGGCTGGGCGACTTCCCGTCCGCCGGTTGGCACATTACCGCGGCGCAACTGCGCAAATACGCAGCGGCTGGCCGACCGCTTCCGGCATCGCGCTGGCTGGCGGCGTCTTGCCATAACGCTGAAGAGTTGGCGCTGGCCGAACAGATGGGGGTGGATTTCGTGACCCTGTCGCCGGTTCAACCGACCCTGACTCACCCTGGCGCCGAGCCGTTGGGTTGGGAGCAGGCATCGAGCCTGATCGAGGGCTTCAGCAAGCCGGTGTTCCTGCTCGGCGGGGTCGGTCCGGCTGAAGTCGAGAAAGCCTGGGCGACGGGTGCGCAGGGTGTGGCGGGGATTCGGGCGTTTTGGCCTGAGGCTTGATTCTGTGCTGTAGCTTCCGACGCAATCGCGAGCAAGCTCGCTCCCACAGGTTTTGTGAACGCCACAAGTCCACTGTGGGAGCGAGCTCGCTCGCGATGAGGGCCTGACAGGCGCCGATTAAACCTCAGGCTTCGCCGCAGGCTGCCAAAGTATCTCCGCCACTCCCTGACGCTTGGCAATCAGCCGCGCCACCACAAACAACAAATCCGACAACCGATTGATGTACGCCAGGCCAACCCCGGCCAACGGTTCAATCGCGTTGAGCTGCTGACATCGCCGTTCTGCGCTGCGCGCCAGGCTGCGGCAGACATGGGCCTGGGCAATCAGCGTCGAGCCGCCGGGCAAGATGAAGTTTTCCAGCGGCCCCAGCTCTTCATTCCACAGATCAATCGCCGCTTCCAGTCGTTCGATTTCCGCTGCATTCAACGCCTGATACACCGGCATCGCCAGTTCGCCACCCAGATCAAATAACCGGTGCTGGCAGGGGGCCAATACCTCGATCACTTCGTTCAGGTCCGGAAACTGACCCGTTTGCGCTGCCAACCCGGCCAGCAACACGCCCACCTGACTGTTCAGCGTATCGACTTCGCCAATGGCCTCGATCCGCGGGTGATCCTTGGGCACGCGACGACCATCGCCCAGCCCGGTCTCGCCTTTGTCGCCAGTGCGGGTGTAAATCTTCGACAAACGAAAGCCCATGGTTACCTCGATAGCAGATTGAGTTGTTGCGAGACAGGCGGCGTGCTCGCCAGGGGCAGGCGCAAGGTGAAGCAAGTGCCTTGGCCAAGCGTCGATTGCACTTCCATCTGCCCTTTGTGGTTATTGGTGACGATGAAGTACGACACCGACAGGCCAAGCCCGGTGCCCTGGCCGATTTCCTTGGTGGTGAAGAATGGTTCGAAGGTCCGTTTGCGCACGCTTTCGCTCATGCCGATGCCGTTGTCCTCGACCTGAATTTCCGCCCATGGCGGGTTGAGCCTGGTGCGCAGAATGATCCGTCCAGGCTCGCTGTCGTCTTCGCGCTGGTGGATGGCTTGCGCGGCGTTTTTCAACAGGTTGAGCAGCACTTGCTCCAGTTCGTTGGCGGTGCCGGGGACCGGTCCCAGCGCGGGATCGAACTGACGAATGATGGCCTGGCCCTTGAAGTCGAAGCCGATCGCCAGGTCAAAATCGTTACCGGCGATCTCCACCGCCTGGTCGATCAGGGCGGGCAGGTCGCAGGGGGCCATCTGGCGGGTGCTGCGACGACTGAAGCTGAGCATGTGGGTGACGATTTTCGCCGCCCGGGCACCTGCCTGCTGGATGCCGTCGAGCAACTGTGGCACCTCGCGAACTTGCAGGTACTGGTTGACCGTCGTCAGTTCGATGCCGGCCTGTTCAGCCACTTCGAGGTTCTTCGGCAAATCGGGTGACAGGCGTCGGCGAATGTTTTGCACGTTGTGCAGGATCGCGCCCAGCGGGTTGTTGATCTCATGGGCCATGCCGGCGGCCAGACCACCCACCGAAAGCATTTTCTCCGACTGCACCATCATCTCTTCCAGGGACAGGCGCTGGGTGATGTCATCGATCCGGATTACCACGCCACGCCCGGCACCGCCCATCAGCGGGTAGAAAGTCAGGGCGTAGTGGCGGGGCTCATCGTCCTTGAGCCAGGTGACACGTTCGATCTTGGCCACCGTATGCTGCTCGACCGTTTCCTTGAGTTGCGGCAAGAACGGCTTGAGCGGTTCGAAGGCGAGGAAGATAGGCTGGTTCAGGGCTTCATCGAGACGCGTGCCGGACAGGGCACTGGCCTCCTGGTTCCATTGCGTCACGTAGAGCTGTTCGTCGAGTGCGATCAGCGCCGACGGCATGGAGTCGATGATGCTGTTGAGGTAGTTCTGGAAACCGGTGAGCTTTTTCTCGATCTTGCTGCGCACCTGGACTTCGAGCTCCAGTTTGCGGTTGGTGTGGCGGGTTTCCTCTGCCAGACCCTGGGCCTGGTCGTAGGCTGCCTGGGAGTCGTCCCTGGCCCGCTTGAGTTGCTGCTCCCTGGCCTCGATCCGCGATAGCATGGTGTTGAACGCCTCGGCGAGGCTGCCGATTTCATCGTGGTTTCCGCGCGAAGCACGCAGTGCATAGTTTTCTTCACGGGTTACCTGTCGGGACAACTCCTCGAGTTGGTGGATCGGCCGGGTAATCAAGCGCTTGATCTGTCGGGCAATGATCAGCCACAGCAGCACGCTGAAGATCAGAATCCCCAGGCTGGCCGTCAGGGTCCCGGTGTAGAACGCCACTGGCAGTTCGCTCGTGGCCACCAACAGCAGGTGCCCTGGTGCCGCACCGGTGCGGGGCAGGGGGATGACCTGGTTGGTACGAAACTCGGTGGCCTGCCAGTCTTCGATATGCCGGAAACGCTTCGGCAGTTCCAGGTTGTCGCCATGCTGCAATTGCGCCAATCGCTCACCCTTTCCGTCATACAGGGCCGCCGCGCGCAACGGCGAATAGCTGTTGAGTTCATTGAGCAGGCGCTCGGCGCTTTGCGGTGACGCCAGGGCTTCGGAGGCCAGGCTCGGGTTGGATATCAGGCGGCCGATGGTCTGCAGAGCCTGGGGCGCCATGCTTTCCTGGGAGATGTAGTAGGCGGCACTGATAAAGGTCAGGTTGGCGACCAGCAGGACGGTGACCATCAGTACCAGCAGGGCGGCCAGCAGTTTCTGGCCGACGGGCAGGTTTTCAAGGCGCTGGCGCAATGGCATCGGATTGATCGCAGACAAGGAACAAGTGGCCAGCGTAGCCGCTGCTCAGTCGCTGGGCAATCCAAGGCTTTGCAGGCGAGCGATCAACCTTGTCTCAAGTTGATTGAGGTGAGGCAGGTTCAGTTGATGACGCCCGGCCACTTTGCAGGCGTAACCGAGCAGGTAGCTGATTTCCGTGCGGCGCTGGCTCGTGACGTCCTGATGCATCGAGGAGTAGTTGGCTGCGGTGGCGTGAATCACTCGTTCGACTTCCTGCTGCAGGTTTTCGGCGGCTGCCGGCTGACCACAACGCTCAAGCAACTCCGCCAGTTCGCCGCACAGGGTGGCGACCTCACATTGATGTTGCTGCAAACCGCCGTTGCGGCAATCGTGCAGCACCGTCAGCGGATTGATCGCACAGTTGAGGGCGAGTTTGCGCCACAGCCTGGTCAGAATCTCCGTGCTCCACTCGTGGGGAATGCCGGCAGCGCTCAGGTCATCAAGCCAGATCGGCGCCACCGGATGGCTCGCATCCCCCAGCCAGGTGAAGCCATGCCCGGCAAACACCACGCGCCAATCGCCATCGCGGAAGGCGCCTTCTGTGCTCGAGGCATAGATGCAGCGTGCCTGAGGAACCTGTGCGGCTACCGCGTCCTGACTGCCCAGGCCATTTTGCAGCAGGATCAGTTCGGCGCCTGGTGCCAGGCGTGGCGCCAATCGAGCCACCGCACTTTCGGTATCGTAGGCTTTGCACGCCACCAGCAGGCGGTGGATCGGTTGCGGGTTGTCGGCTGTCTCGGCGGGCACGGCATAGTGTTGCGCCTCATCGTGTTCCACCAGTGTCAATCCACCGGCAGTCTCATAGGCCTGCAGTCTCGCGGTGTCCCGCAGGATCAGCCTGACCGGCACGCCAGCCCGTGCCAGACGTGTCGTCCATAATGTGCCGAGGCTGCCGGCGCCCAATACATGCCAGGTTGTGGACATCAGCTTTTTGCTCTGTTTAAGGCGTGCATCGGCAGCTCACAGTGAATGATGGGAAAGACCCGTTATAATCAGCGCGGATTTTAACCGCAAGCCAGGCGTGCTCCATCGGTGCGCCTTTATATTTGGAGAGATTACATGCCGTCGTTCGACGTGGTATCCGAACTGGACAAACACGAAGTCACCAACGCGGTCGAGAACGCCGTCAAGGAACTCGATCGTCGTTATGACCTGAAAGGCAAAGGCAGCTTCGAGTTCAAGGAAAAAGACCTGACCGTCAACCTGACCGCCGAAGCGGATTTCCAGCTCGAAGCGATGATTGAGATCCTCAAGCTGGCGCTGGTCAAGCGCAAAATCGACGTGCAGTGCCTTGAAGTCAAGGACGCGTTCGCGTCGGGCAAGCTGATGAAGCAGGACGCCGTCCTCAAGGAAGGCATCGACAAGGAGCTGGCGAAGAAAATCGTCGCTCATGTCAAAGACGCCAAGCTCAAGGTCCAGGCGGCCATTCAGGGCGAGCAGGTTCGCATCACCGGCAAAAAGCGTGATGACCTGCAAGAAGCCATTGCAGTGCTGCGGGCCAAGGAATTCGGCATGCCGCTGCAGTTCAACAACTTCCGCGACTGATCTTGAAAGCGGGAACCTCCTGGCGTTTGCGACGTCGGAGGCCCCAGCAACGGCAGAAACGATTGAGCCCGTCGCGGTTGGATCTTTCTGCCGCTTTTTTTACGCATGCCGGGTAGCCGGAAAACAGGAGAATGTAGATGGACTTAAATGCCGAGGTAGACAATCTGGTCAAGGTATCCCAAAGCTGGATCCCGATGATCATGGAATACGGCAGCCGTGTACTGCTGGCGGTCATCACCCTGGCCATCGGCTGGTGGCTGATCAACAAGGTCACGAAAAAGCTCGGCGGCCTGATTGCATTACGTAATGCCGACCTGGCGCTGCAAGGCTTTATCAGCAGTCTGGCGAACATCATCCTCAAGATCCTGCTGGTCGTCAGCGTGGCCTCGATGATCGGTGTGGAAACCACTTCGTTTGTGGCGGCGATTGGTGCGGCAGGCCTGGCCATTGGCCTGGCCTTGCAGGGCAGCTTGGCGAACTTCGCCGGTGGCGTGCTGATTTTGCTGTTCCGTCCGTTTCGCATCGGCGACTGGATCGAGGCTCAGGGTATCGCCGGTACTGTCGACAGCATCCAGATTTTCCATACCGTACTGCGTACTGGTGACAACAAGACCATCATCGTGCCGAACGGCAATCTGTCGAATGGCATCATCACTAACACAAACCGTCAGCCGACTCGTAAAGTCGTGTTTGATGTAGGCGTTGATTACGAAGCGGACCTTCAGAAAGCCCGTGAAGTTTTACTGGAATTGGCCAGGGACCCGCGAGTATTGACAGATCCGGAACCACAGGCAGTTGTTTCTACCCTGGGTGACAGTTCGATCACGCTTTCGCTTCGTGTCTGGGTAAAGACTGCCGATTACTGGGATGTGTTGTTCATGTTCAACGAACTATCCCGTGATCGCCTGAGAGAGGCCGGCATTGATATTCCATTTCCACAGCGGGTTATTCGTGTGGTTCAGGAGTCTGCGGTGCAGTGACAGGTCATTTGAACAATGTCTGACTCTTTGGTCAGGCATGTTCTGTAAGGGGCAGGTCGTTAAAGCAGTCAAGCGACAGCCAACAAAAAGGCCCATCCGAAGATGGGCCTTTTGTTTTGTTACCGCAAACTAACTGGATGCGATTACAAAACCGACAGCGGGTAGTCGACGATGAAACGGAACTCTTTCACGTCGCCTTCGCCTTGGTCGGCGTTAGCGAAGTGCCATGCCTGACGAATACGGAAGGACAGGTCTTTTGCCGGGCCAGTCTGAACAACGTACTTGGCTTCGAAGTTGGTTTCGTTGTGCTTGCCATCTGCACCGTACAGACCAGCGTAAGCGCTGTTGGCTGGAGTGTTGGTGCCGTCGATGTCCCAACCTTTAACGTAACGGGTCATGAAGCTCAGACCTGGAACGCCGTACTCGGCCATTTTCAGGTCGTAACGAACCTGGGCAGACTTCTCGTTCGGAGCGTTGAAGTCAGAGTACTGGATGGAGTTGGCGAGGAAGATCGAGTCACCGCCGCGGTTGTTCTTGCCAATACCGATGTAGTCGAACGGAGTGTCACCGTTGACCTTCTGGAAGCCCAGGGTAATGGTGTGTGCTTTCAGGAACGAGAAAGCAGCCGCCAGGGAGAACGTGGTGTTGCTGATATCGCCGACTTTGGCATCGCCAGTGTCTTTGGTGTTGTAGATGTTACCGTCCAGGTTCAGCGACTCGGAGTCGGTGAACGGGATGGTGTAGTTCAGGTTGGCGTAGTACTGGTTCCAGATGTCTTCCAGCTTGGCGCCGTACAGCGATGCGCTCAGGTTTTCGGTGAAACCGTACTTGCCGCCGAAGTAGTCGATCTTGTTGGCGGAAACGCCGGCGTAGTTTGCAAACAGGTCGCCGTCACGGGCGTTTTTGTCCTGGCTGCTACCCGAGTAGAAGTGACCGGCCTCGAGGTCAAGGTCTTTGATCTCGCTGCTCTGCAGTTGGATACCGCTGGCAGTTTGCGGCAGGATACGGGAGCCGCCCACAGCGAACACTGGGGAAGTGCTTGGCTGCATGTCGCCGACTTTCAGCTCGGTTTTGGAAACGCGGAATTTAACGGCGCCACCGGCTTTACCCTGGCTGTCGTTGACATCGCGAGAACCGTTGGCGTTAACGGTGTCGCTACGGCTCATGTTGCCGCTACCGCTAGTGCCGTCACCACCGTCCAGCTTGATTGCCAGGTAACCGTACGCATCAACGCCGACACCGATCAGGCCTTGGGTGTAACCGGAGCTGTAGTTAGCCCAGATGCCCTGGGTCCAGTCTTTCTGGTCACGGCCACCGTCTTTGTTATCACGGTTGAAGTAGTAGTTGCGAACCAGCAAGTTCAGCGTGCTGTCTTCAACAAAACCTTTGGCTTCAGCCTGGTCACTTACGAAAGGGGCGGCCGTAGCCAATTGGGTACTGGCTGCTGCTGCAACTGCCAGTGCGATCATGCTCCACTTCATCACGCGCATCGTGATTTGCTCCTTTGGTTTTAGAAGAGTACTGCCGTCCCACCTGTTTTATTATCTGGGCGGCTCTTTCTTTTTGTGTCGGCGCAAACTTATATCACGCCGACAATGTTGGCGATACTTGCGCATCTAACCTTTCGCCTTCTTTACGACCCTGTCGCAAACAGCGTGGTAGATGTCGCAAATTTCCAGCTCCGACGCAACCGGGCGGACAACTTTAATGCTGTTTTTTGCGCCTTGTCGTCGGTAAAAAGAGTCCTGGTGAAACGTTTGAATCTCCATCGGGCTACCTTGCCACTGTTTTTTTTGCCTGAGGGCCTCCGCTTCCAGCGGGTGCGACTCGGGCGATGTTGGGTATGAATGCAACAAGCGTGCACAAAATCGTGTTTTTTCACGATTATTTTATAATTGACTGCCAGGTGCTGTAAAAACCTCATAAAACCGGGGGGTTCAAGCGCTTTTAGTTTGGGCTTGACGCCTTGCCTGACATCATGTTTCGGCCTTCTGGTCGACAGTCTGGCTACCAAAAATGTTACCGGTTCACCCCACCACTGAGTAAATGGCGGATGTCGAAGCGTTCAGCGTAGACCCACTGTGCGGTTTTGGTGCAAAAAATTTTAGCCCTGTACTGAATTCATCTCTGTTGGCCGCTTGCCTGTAGCGAACTTTTCCTTGTTGATCAGTCATTTCGACGTTTGTTGCCTGTCGTTCGGTTCTGTAAAGGTGCGCGGCAGCGAAAATTGTCCCATTCGGGGGCGGCTGTCAGCTTTCCACTGGCGCTCGTGGCTTCGATGCAAGGTTCGCCGTGAAGCCTGCGCCGTTCGCAGGTATGCTGCCGTCCGGTCGCTTGGTGCGCTGTCCCTCTGGATGGGCGCTAAGCTGAAAATGATGGCCCGGCGGGAGTACGCGCAGTGTTCACTTTAGATCCACGACTTCAACAAGACACGTTACCGATCGGGGACTTTCCGCTCTGCCGGTTGCTGCTGTCCAACGATTCGAACTATCCCTGGTTCATCCTGGTACCTCGTCGCGAGGCTATCAGCGAGATATTTCAGTTAGATGTCCTAGAGCAACAACAGCTTTGGCAGGAAACAACAGTGCTGTCGCAAGTGCTCAAGGACGCGTTCGATGCGGACAAGTTGAATGTGGCGGCGCTGGGCAATGTCGTGAGTCAGTTGCACATGCATGTGATTGTGCGCAAGCGCGAAGATGCCGCCTGGCCAGCGCCGGTTTGGGGTAAGCATCCGGCGAAACCCTACAGTTCGGAGCAGATCGCCGCGATTCGCGAACGTTTGCGCTTGATTTTGACCGATGAATTTACGTTTCTGGAGGGCTGAAGCATGAGCCTGGAAGAGCGCGTTACCGAGCTTGAAAGCCGTCTGGCGTTTCAGGATGACACCATCCAGGCGTTGAACGATGTGCTGGTGGCGCAGCAGCGGGTGGTCGAGCGCCTGCAGCTGCAAATGGCTGCGCTGCTCAAACGGCAGGAGGAAATGGTCGGGCAGTTCGAGTCATTCGAAGAAGAGGCGCCGCCGCCGCACTATTAGGAGCGTCGCAGGCATGAAAAAACCGCGGACAGCTCAGCTGTGCGCGGTTTTTTTTAGCCTTGAATCAGCGGCGCGGCAGTGCGGCGATCACATCTTCGGCTTGCAGGCCCTTGTCACGATTCATGACGGAGAACTCCACGCGCTGGCCTTCGACCAGGACACGGTGGCCTTCGCCGCGAATGGCCCGGAAGTGGACGAAGATATCGTCACCGGAGTCGCGGGAGATAAAGCCGAAGCCTTTGGATGTGTTGAACCACTTGACGGTGCCGGTATCGCGGTTGCTCATGTCGTAGCTTGGCGAGGTGGCGGCTGGTGACGACTTGTAGAAGCTGATGCCCAGGTGCAGGGTAACGGCGATCAGGGCTGCGACCAGGCTGAACAATACAGCGGGTTGACCGGCGATGACGGGCATCGGTGCGATCAGCGTCAGGGTCTGCAGGACCACGCTCAGAACCAGCAGGGCGCTGACCAGGTTTTGCAGTTGGTGACGCGGGCCTTTGTTCCAGTAAGGGATGACAGGCGCAAGTGTGAGGTTGAGCAGGCCGAAAAAGGCCAGGTACAGCGCGTCGGGTTGTTGCAGGTAAGGTAAGGCTTCGGATTGCAGGCTAGGGATGAAGGACAGCAGCAAGGCCGCTGCGCCTATCAACAGATGGACGATTTTCAACATTTTGATTAACTCACGTTAAGACAGCTCACAAGGAAGAGCTGATGGCGCACGGTTCGCTTCAAGATAATAAAGAGGCGTTGGACACGTACCCGGTATCAGCCTATGCGCCGTACCCGGAAAAAATGGGCACTGGCGACACACTGTCTATTTAACAGCAAAGCCGCAGGCTACTCAAATCAGGGCGTCCGGCGGCTCTTTTGGGGGGGATTAGCCGTGGGTTGCCCGAAGTTCCGGGGCTGCGGTACGACGGCGGGTTTTGCCAGGCACCTTGAAGTGTTGTTCGCGCTCTTCTTTCCTACGCCATTCCATTAGGTGCTTCTGAAGGGGGTATCGCTTCGCTGCGTGGGAAAATGTCCGGAGTAGGACGCTCTCCAGGGTCTGCCAAACGTTGTTGGCTTATCCTACGTCGAGGGTCATAAAGTCGGCTGGAAAAGACCTTTGTATCTGCGTTTTTATAAGTCGACACACAGTTGCGCTTAAAGAAACCAGGATGGCAAAGGAGTGTCAGCGTTATGGTTTATGAAAGGCAGGAAGAGGGGCGATACGGTTCGCACAAGGATGTAAAGGTTGATCCGTTTGTTCGCGAGTTCGATATGGGGCTGGCGCAGCCCTTGTCCCGCTCCGTGCGATTGAATGGCTTCGCCACCTGTTTGCGGCTCGAGCAGGTTTATTGGGATATTTTGGGGGGGGTGGCCCGGGTCAATGGTTGCTCGGTCAACAACCTGTTGTCTCATGTGGATCGCGAAGTTCATTTGCGTCACGGCGGGGTGAGGAACTTCAGTGGATTGGTGCGGGTTGTCTGTGTCGTGCACAGTCTCAAGGAGGGGGGTTGCATCGCCACGGCCTAGTCTGGGCGGCGAAAACAGCAGAGTGTCGGTCTGTGCAGTCTTACGGCTGCACAGGCCGCATTTAATGGATATAATCCCGCTCTTTGCCGCAAAACCCTGCGTTTACGGTAGCAATCTGATCGCCGAGACAACCTCCATGCCGATGTACGATTATCAATGTGCTTCCTGTGGTCATCAGTTGGAAGCCATTCAAAAGATCAGCGATGCACCGCTGGTCGACTGCCCTGCCTGTCAGGCGCCAGAGCTTAAAAAGTTGCTGTCCATGCCGGGCTTCCGCCTCAGCGGCACGGGTTGGTACGAAACCGATTTCAAGACCGGTTCCAAGAAGAACCTGGCCGGCGGCGACAAAGCTGACTAAGGTCTGGAACCTGAGTTGAACGACACGCGTGCTCTTGCATCACCCGACGACTTTTTAAAAGGCGGGGCTGCTGTAGGATCTCCACCGAATTTCGAATTACGAGAAGTGAAACCACGACCATGATGCGCAGCCATTATTGCGGCCAACTGAACGAAAGCCTGGACGGCCAAGAAATTACCCTTTGCGGATGGGTCCACCGTCGCCGTGACCACGGTGGGGTGATTTTCCTCGATATCCGTGATCGTGATGGTCTGGCCCAGGTCGTGTTCGATCCGGACCGTGCTGAAACCTTCGCCGCTGCCGATCGCGTGCGCAGCGAGTACGTCGTGAAGATCACCGGCAAGGTTCGCCTGCGTCCGGCCGGCGCGACCAACGCCAACATGGCGTCGGGCATGATCGAAGTCCTGGGCTACGAGCTGGAAGTGCTGAACGAGTCGGAAACCCCGCCGTTCCCGCTGAACGAGTTCTCCGACGTCGGCGAAGAAACCCGCCTGCGCTATCGCTTCCTCGACCTGCGTCGCCCGGAAATGGCCGAGAAGCTGCGTCTGCGCTCGCGCATGACCACAAGCATCCGCCGCTTCCTGGACGAGAACGGCTTCCTCGACGTCGAGACGCCGATCCTGACCCGTGCCACCCCGGAAGGCGCACGCGACTACCTGGTACCGAGCCGTACTCATGCCGGTTCGTTCTTCGCCTTGCCGCAATCGCCGCAGCTGTTCAAGCAACTGCTGATGGTGGCCGGCTTCGACCGTTACTACCAGATCGCCAAGTGCTTCCGTGACGAAGACCTGCGTGCCGACCGTCAGCCGGAATTCACCCAGATCGACATCGAGACCAGCTTCCTCGATGAAAAAGAGATCATGGGCCTGACCGAGCAAATGATCCGCAACCTGTTCAAGGAAGTGCTGGGCCTGGAATTCGGCGAGTTCCCGCACATGACCTTCGAAGAAGCCATGCGCCGCTACGGTTCCGACAAGCCAGACCTGCGTAACCCGCTGGAACTGGTGGACGTGGCCGATCAGCTCAAGGAAGTCGACTTCAAGGTGTTCAGCGGCCCCGCCAATGACCCTAAATGCCGTATCGCTGCCTTGCGCGTCCCGGGCGGGGCGAGCATGCCGCGCAAGCAGATCGACGACTACACCAAGTTCGTCGGCATCTACGGTGCCAAGGGCCTGGCGTACATCAAGGTCAACGAGCGTGCCAAGGGCGTTGAAGGCCTGCAGTCGCCAATCGTGAAGAACATCCCTGAAGACAACCTCAACGTGATCCTCGATCGCGTCGGTGCGGTCGACGGCGATATCGTGTTCTTCGGCGCCGACAAGGCGAAGATCGTCAGCGAAGCCCTGGGCGCGCTGCGGATCAAGCTCGGCCACGACCTGGACCTGCTGACCTGCAAGTGGGCACCAATGTGGGTCGTCGACTTCCCGATGTTTGAAGAAAACGACGACGGTAGCTTCACCGCCTTGCACCACCCGTTCACCGCGCCGAAGTGCACCCCGCAAGAGCTGGAGGCCAACCCGGCTGGCGCTCTGTCCCGTGCCTACGACATGGTATTGAACGGTACCGAACTGGGTGGCGGTTCGATCCGTATCCACCGTAAAGAGATGCAGCAGTCGGTGTTCCGTCTGTTGGGCATCAACGAAGCGGAACAGGAAGAGAAATTCGGCTTCCTGCTCGATGCCCTGAAATACGGCGCGCCACCGCACGGTGGCCTGGCCTTCGGTCTGGACCGTCTGGTCATGCTGATGACCGGCGCCCAGTCGATCCGTGAAGTGATCGCCTTCCCGAAAACCCAGAGCGCGGCGGATGTCATGACTCAGGCGCCGGGCCAGGTGGATGCCAAGGCATTGCGCGAGCTGCACATTCGTCTGCGCGAAACGCCTAAGGCCGAGTAAGGCTGACCTGAAGGGCGCATCTGTGGATGCGCCCTTTCCTTTATAGGCAGAGCAGTTCAAGATTTTTGTTTGCCGGCCGGCGCAATGCAGCGCGGCGGGCAATGTTTCAAAGAGAATTCGGAGCGAGTTATGGCAGGTCATTCCAAGTGGGCGAACATCAAGCACCGCAAAGAACGTCAGGATGCCAAGAGGGGCAAGATCTTCACCAAGTGGATTCGTGAGCTGACCGTCGCTGCCCGTCAGGGTGGTGGTGATCCAGGCTCCAATCCGCGTCTGCGCCTGGCCCTGGACAAGGCCCTGGGTGCGAACATGAGCCGCGACATCATCGATCGTGCCGTCGCCCGCGGAACCGGCGCTGCCGACACGGACGACGTGGTCGAACTGACCTACGAAGGTTACGGTCCGGGCGGCGTGGCGGTGATGGTCGAATGCATGACCGACAACCGTAATCGCACCGCAGCCGCTGTTCGTCACGCGTTCAGCAAGTGCGGTGGCAACCTGGGGACTGACGGTTCGGTGGCCTATCTATTCGAGCGCAAGGGGCAGATCTCCTTCGCTGCCGGCGTTGACGAAGACGCACTGATGGAAGCCGCCATGGAAGCCGACGCCGATGACGTGGTGACCAACGAAGACGGTTCGATCGACGTTTTCACCTCGTTTGCCGGATTCTATTCCGTGCGTAACGCACTGGAAGCGGCGGGCTTCAAAGGTGACGACGCTGAAATCGTCATGTTGCCGACCACCAGCGCCGAGCTCGATCTGGAAGGCGCCGAGAAAGTCCTCAAGCTGATCGACATGCTCGAAGACCTGGATGACGTGCAAAACGTCTATTCCAACGCGGAGATTCCGGAGTCGGTGGCCGCGCAGCTCGGCTAAAGGGCAACAATGTCCCATGTGGGAGCGGGCTTGCTCGCGAAAGCGGTTTAATATTCAGCAACGATGTTGTCTGATAGTCCGCATTCGCGAGCAAGCCCGCTCCCACATTTATTTTTCGCTGAGCTGAAGATCGTGTTTTTTCTTAACCCGCAGGCGTTATGACTTTAATTCTTGGTATCGACCCCGGTTCGCGCATCACCGGTTACGGTGTGGTTCGCGATACCGGCCGTGGCTGTGAGTACGTCGCCTCCGGTTGTATCCGCACCGGTGCCGGCGAGCTGCATGAGCGACTGCAGATTGTCTACCGCGGGGTGCGGGAGATCATTCAGACTTACCACCCGGTGACCATGGGGATCGAAAAGGTGTTCATGGCCCGTAACGCCGATTCCGCCCTGAAACTGGGGCAGGCCCGTGGTGCCGCGATCGTGGCGGGAGCCGAGGAAAGCCTGGAAATTGCCGAATACACTGCAACCCAGGTCAAGCAGGCGGTCGTCGGTACCGGTGCGGCCAACAAGGAACAGGTGCAGATGATGGTCATGCACATGCTCAAACTCACCAGCAAACCGCAGATCGATGCTTCGGATGCCTTGGCCATTGCCATCTGCCACGCTCATACCCGTTCCAGTCTGTTGCCCCATGGTCTGGGAGCTGCACGCAGTCGTGGCGGGCGCCTGCGTCTCTGATAGCATCAGTAATCATTTTCATGGAGTGAGGGTATTCCGCCTGTGTTGTCGGCGGTATTCCTCGCTCTATCAGTCGCTGGCCATGAGCTGGCCAACGCTCAAGGATTTGTAACGTGATTGGACGTTTGCGCGGCACCCTGGCTGAGAAGCAGCCTCCCCATCTGATCCTGGATGTAAATGGCCTGGGCTATGAACTTGAAGTGCCCATGACGACCCTTTACCGCTTGCCGTCGGTCGGTGAGCCGCTAACCTTGCACACGCATTTGGTCGTGCGCGAAGACGCACAGTTACTCTATGGTTTTGTTGGCAAGCGTGAGCGCGATTTTTTTCGTGAATTGATCCGTCTCAATGGCGTCGGGCCGAAACTGGCCCTGGCCTTGATGTCGAGCCTGGAAGTCGACGAACTGGTTCGTTGTGTACAGTCACAGGACACTTCGGCGCTGACCAAGGTCCCGGGCGTCGGCAAGAAAACCGCCGAGCGTTTGCTGGTGGAACTCAAGGATCGCTTCAAGGCCTGGGAAACCGTACCGGCCATGTTCGCCCTGGTGCCGAACCAGCCGGATGGTCCGGCTCCGGTGAACACTGCCGAGACTGACGCCGTCAGCGCCTTGATTTCCCTGGGCTACAAGCCCCAGGAAGCGAGCAAGGCAGTGTCTGCGATCAAGGAGAAAGATTTGAGCAGTGAAGACATGATCCGCCGCGCCTTGAAGGGAATGATCTAAGTGATTGAAGCTGATCGTCTGATCGCTGCCACGCACAGTCCGCGTGAGCGCGAAGAAGTCCAGGACCGAGCCATTCGCCCGGTCAGCCTGGCCGAATATATTGGCCAACCGACCGTTCGCGAGCAGATGGAGTTGTTCATTCAGGCTGCGCGCGGTCGTAATGAATCCCTGGATCACACGCTGATCTTCGGGCCGCCCGGCCTGGGCAAGACCACCCTCGCCAACATCATCGCCCAAGAAATGGGCGTATCGATCAAGAGCACCTCGGGGCCGGTGCTGGAGCGCCCCGGTGACCTGGCGGCGCTGTTGACCAACCTTGAACCCCACGATGTGCTGTTTATCGACGAGATCCATCGCCTGTCGCCCATCGTTGAAGAGGTGCTGTACCCGGCCATGGAGGATTTCCAGCTCGATATCATGATCGGCGAAGGTCCGGCCGCGCGTTCGATCAAGCTGGACCTGCCGCCGTTCACCCTGGTCGGCGCAACGACCCGGGCGGGGATGCTCACCAACCCGTTGCGTGACCGTTTCGGCATCGTTCAGCGTCTTGAGTTCTACAACAACGCCGATTTGTCGACGATTGTCAGTCGTTCGGCGAGTATCCTCGGTTTGCCGCTGGACCCGGAAGGCGCCTTCGAAATCGCCCGCCGTGCCCGTGGCACCCCACGAATCGCCAACCGTTTGCTGCGCCGGGTGCGCGACTTCGCCGAAGTTCGCGCCAAGGGGCATATCACCAAGCCGATTGCCGACCTGGCGCTGAACCTGCTGGACGTCGACGAACGTGGCTTCGATCACCAGGACCGACGTCTGTTGTTGACCATGATCGAGAAGTTCGACGGCGGGCCAGTCGGGGTCGACAGCCTGGCCGCCGCCATCAGTGAAGAGCGTCACACCATCGAAGACGTGCTGGAGCCTTACCTGATCCAGCAGGGTTACATCATGCGCACGCCACGGGGGCGGGTGGTGACGCGGCATGCCTACCTGCATTTCGGCTTAAACATTCCGTCACGATTGGGCGAAATGCCCGTGGTAGACGAGTTTCTTGAAGCCGCTGACGATTAATTAACATTGCGTGCTGATTTTTTCGGGCAATGTAGGGTCCCAGGACCGTACTTTCACGTGAAAGCCGCAGAACAATGAAAAACAGTTGCCATGCCGGATTGGCAACCTGAGGAGTAAGCACTAGAGTATGCGCGCGCAAAACGGGCTTGAGCCTTTCGCACATCGTTGTCGCGTTTATTACGAGGACACCGATGCGGGCGGCATCGTGTATTACGTTAATTACCTCAAGTTTATGGAACGGGCTCGAACCGAGCGGCTACGAGATCTGGGCTTTGCCCAATCGCAGCTGGCAGGGGAGGACCTGTTGTTCGTCGTGCATTCCAGCGAAGCGCGCTACCACGCGCCGGCGCGACTGGACGACGAGCTGCTGGTAAGCGCTGAAGTAATCGAATTGAACCGTGCCAGCCTGCGCTTCAAGCAGCAGGTCAGGCGAGCAACGGATAATGCACTGCTCTGCGAAGGGCAGTTTCTGGTGGCCTGTGTGCGCACTGAAAGTTTAAAACCCCGGGCCATTCCCGAAGCTCTACGAGCGGCCTTTGCCGACGTGAGCGGCGCGGGTACACACTCAAAGCAGGAGATAAAGCGTGGAAGCTAACGTCGTCGACCATTCCTCCATGTGGAGCCTGGTCAGCAATGCCAGTATCGTGGTGCAACTGGTAATGCTGATCCTGGTAGCCGCATCGGTGACCTCGTGGATCATGATCTTTCAGCGCAGCAACCTGCTGCGCGCCGGTCGACGTGCCCTGGAGAGCTTTGAAGAGCGCTTCTGGTCGGGTATCGACCTGTCCAAGCTGTACCGTCAGGCCGGCAGCAATCCGGACCCTGACTCGGGTGTCGAACAAATCTTCCGTGCCGGTTTCAAGGAATTCTCCCGTCTGCGCCAGCAGTCAGGCGTTGACCCGGAAGCGGTCATGGAAGGTGTGGCGCGTGCCATGCGCGTTGCCATTTCCCGCGAAGAAGAAAAGCTTGAGCAGAGCCTGCCCTTCCTGGCCACCGTTGGTTCCGTCAGCCCGTACATCGGTCTGTTCGGTACCGTCTGGGGGATCATGAATTCCTTCCGCGGTCTGGCGACCGCCCAGCAAGCGACCCTGGCCACTGTGGCCCCGGGTATCGCCGAAGCACTGATTGCCACCGCGATCGGTCTGTTCGCTGCCATTCCAGCCGTTATCGCTTACAACCGTTTTGCTGCGCGCAGTGAAACCCTGCTGGGCCGCTACTACACCTTCGCCGACGAGTTCCAGGCGATCCTGCACCGCAAAGTGCACACCAGCGAAGAATAAGCAGGTAATTTCCAATGGCTTTAATCGCTCGAGCTCGCAAAAAGCGCAAGCCGGTCGCCGAGATGAACGTGGTGCCTTACATCGACGTGATGTTGGTGCTGCTGGTCATCTTCATGGTGACCGCGCCGATGCTCAATCAGGGCGTGAAAGTTGATCTGCCCAAGGTTTCCAGCGAAGCCTTGCCGCAGGACAACAACACCCAGGTCCTGACCATTTCCATCAAATCCGACAAGACCTACTACTGGAACCTTGGTAGCGAAGTCGACACCGAAAAGCAGCAGGATCGGGCCATGACCCTGCCGCAGATGACTGACGCGGTGACCAAGATCATTCGCGTCGGTAACGAAGGCGGCAAGCGTACCCAGGTCTTCATTCGCGGCGACAAGAGTGTCGATTACGGCTCCGTAATGGGCGCCATGGGCGGGTTGCAGAAAGCCGGGGTCGGTAATGTTGGCTTGATTACCGAGGCGCCCTGATGCAGCAACAGCGAGAGCCGTCCGCCTCGGAAAGCTACTTCTGGCCTAGTGTCTGGGCGATTGGCTTGCACGTGCTGGTGTTCGGCATGCTGTTCGTCAGCTTTGCCTTTACCCCGGAACTGCCGCCGGCCAAGCCGATTGTCCAGGCGACCTTGTACCAGCTGAAATCGAAAAGTCGGGCCACCACCCAGACCAATCAGAAGATTGCCGGTGAGGCGCAGAAATCTGCTGCGCGTCAGACCGAAGTCGAGCAGATGGAACAGAAAAAGGTCGAGCAGGAAGCGGTGAAGGCTGCGGAACAAAAGAAAGAAGAGGCTGCTCAAAAGGCCGAAGAAGCCAAGAAGGCCGACGAGGCGAAGAAAGCGGACGAGGCGAAAAAGGCTGATGAAGCCAAGAAAGCCGACGATGCGAAGAAAACCGCGGAAGCCAAGAAGGCAGAAGAGAAACAATTGGCTGATATAGCCAAGAAGAAAGCTGAAGAAGAAGCCAAGAAAGCTGCGGAAGAAGAGGCCAAGAAAGCGGCCGCTGAAGAAGCCAAGAAAAAGATCGTCGAAGACGCGAAGAAGAAAGCCGCGGAAGACGCCAAGAAGAAAGCTGAAGCTGAAGAGGCGAAGAAGAAAGTCGCCGAGGAAGCGAAGAAGAAAGCTGCTGCCGATGCTGCGAAGAAGAAATCGCAGGATGCGGCACGTAAATCCGCCGAAGACAAAAAGGCCCAGGCCCTGGCAGATTTGCTTTCAGACACGCCGCAGCGTCAGCAGGCCTTGGCCGATGAGCAGGGCGACGAAGTCGCCGGCAGTTTCGATGACCTGATTCGTGCGCGTGCAGCGGAAGGCTGGGCTCGTCCACCTTCGGCACGCAAAGGCATGACGGTCGTGTTGCAAATCGGCATGTTGCCGGACGGTACGGTGACTTCGGTCAGCGTGTCCAAGTCCAGTGGCGACGGTCCGTTTGACGCATCGGCTGTTGCAGCGGTGAAGAATATTGGACGTTTGACAGAAATGCAGGGAATGAAGCCGAGTGATTTCGCTCCGTATCGTTCATTCAAGATGACATTCACACCTGAGGATCTAGCCTTGTGAGAAACCTTCTTCGAGGAATGCTGGTCGTTATCTGCTGCATGGCAGGGATGGCGATGGCAGATGAGAAAAACATTCTGGTTACCAGCGGCAGCGATCGGGCGACCCCGATCGCCGTCGTGCCGTTCGGCTTCCAGGGCGGTAGCGTGCTGCCGGACGACATGGCGGAAATCATCGGTAACGACCTGCGCAACTCGGGTTACTACTCGCCGCTTCCAAAGCAGAACATGATCAGCCAGCCGAGCCAGGCCAGCGAAATCATCTTCCGTGACTTCAAGGCACTGGGCGCCCAGTACGTCATGGTCGGCAGTATTGTGCCGGCGGGCGGTCGCCTGCAGGTGCAATACGCACTGTTCAACGTGGCCACCGAGCAGCAAGTGCTGACCGGCAGCGTGTCCGGCGGTGTCGATCAGTTGCGCGACATGGCGCACTACATCTCCGACCAGTCGTTCGAAAAACTCACGGGTATCAAGGGTGCCTTCTCGACTCGCCTGCTGTACGTAACGGCCGAGCGTTTCTCCGAGAACAACACTCGCTACACCCTGCAACGTTCGGACTACGACGGTGCTCGCGCCGTGACCCTGCTGCAGTCGCGCGAGCCGATCCTGTCGCCGCGTTTCGCACCGGATGGCAAGCGCATCGCTTATGTCTCCTTCGAGCAGAAGCGTCCACGCATCTTCATGCAGAACATCGACACCGGTCGCCGTGAGCAGATCACCAACTTCGAAGGCCTGAACGGTGCGCCAGCCTGGTCGCCGGATGGCAATCGCCTGGCGTTCGTACTGTCGAAAGACGGCAACCCGGACATCTATGTGATGAACCTGGGTTCGCGTCAGATCAGCCGCGTCACCAACGGTCCTGGCATCAACACCGAACCGTTCTGGGGCAAGGATGGCTCGACCATCTACTTCACTTCCGACCGTGGCGGCAAACCGCAGATCTACAAGACCAGTGCCGGTGGTGGCGGTGCCGAACGCGTGACTTTCGTCGGTAACTACAACGCCAACCCTAAACTGTCGGCTGATGAAAAGACGCTTGTCATGATTCACCGTCAGGATGGCTTCACCAATTTCAAGGTGGCGGCCCAGGATTTGCAGCGCGGTAGTGTAAAAATCCTCACTGATAGCACTCTGGACGAGTCGCCTACTGTCGCGCCCAACGGCACCATGGTAATCTACGCCACCCGCCAGCAGGGCCGGGGAGTCTTGATGCTCGTGTCCATCAATGGACGCGTAAGGCTCCCGCTTCCTACCGCACAAGGCGAAGTCAGAGAACCTTCCTGGTCCCCTTACCTGAACTGACGCGGCGCTATACGTTGTACTTAACACACTGGGGTTCATTAGGAGTTTCACGATGGAAATGCTGAAGTTTGGTAAATTTGCTGCGCTGGCACTGGCCATGGCTGTAGCTGTAGGTTGCTCGTCCAAAGGCGGCGACAATGCCGGTGAAGGCGCGGTAGATCCAAACGCTGGTTACGGCGCAAACACTGGTGCAGTTGACGGCTCCCTGAGCGAAGAAGCTGCTCTGCGCGCTATCACCACTTTCTACTTCGAATACGACAGCTCGGACCTGAAGCCAGAAGCCATGCGCGCTCTGGACGTTCACGCCAAAGACCTGAAAGCAAACGGCGCTCGCGTTGTTCTGGAAGGCAACACCGACGAACGTGGTACTCGTGAGTACAACATGGCACTGGGCGAGCGTCGTGCGAAAGCCGTTCAGCGCTACCTGGTACTGCAAGGTGTTTCCCCAGCTCAGCTGGAACTGGTTTCCTACGGCGAAGAGCGTCCAGTTGCTACCGGCAACGACGAGCAGTCCTGGGCTCAAAACCGTCGCGTCGAACTGCGTAAGTAATTCGTCATGCGAACGTGCCGTCGTGCTGTAACTGTTCTGGCTCTCAGCCTCGCGCCGCTTGCGGTGTGGGCTGCGGTTCCTGTGGTCGATAACGACTCCGGCTATAACAATAGCGGGAGCAGTTATCCGCCTGCAGGTTACGGTACGAACGGCGCCTATGCCGGGGGAGGGGTTTCGGCCCCTGTCTCGGCACAGGGCGAGCTGTTCAACCAACTGCAATCAATGCAGCAACAGATCGAGCGCCAGCAAGGTGCGATTGAAGTTCTGCAAAATGATGTAGCGCGCATGAAGCAGGAAAACCTGGAGCGATATCAGGATCTTGATCGGCGCATAGGAACCGGCGTTGCACCAGCCGCGACTCCTGAAAATTCTTCCACCGGTGGCGATTTGAACGCCCCCGGTGCAGCAGCTGGTGCAGGGGCAGCTGCCGCCCAGGCACCGGCCGCAGGTAGCGAACCGGCGGATCCGGCGAAGGAAAAGCTCTACTACGATGCTGCCTTCGACCTGATCAAAGCCAAGGATTTCGACAAGGCCAGTCAGGCTTTTGCCGCATTCCTGCGCAAATACCCGAACAGCCAGTACGCGGGCAACGCCCAATACTGGTTGGGCGAAGTGAACCTGGCCAAAGGCGATCTGCAAGGCGCAGGTCAGGCATTTGCCAAGGTTTCGCAGTTGTATCCCAAGCACGCCAAAGTGCCGGACTCGCTGTACAAGCTCGCTGATGTAGAGCGCCGCTTGGGGCATACCGACCGAGTCAAAGGCATTCTGCAGCAGGTGGTTTCCCAATATCCGGGCACTTCCGCCGCTCAGTTGGCCCAGCGCGATCTGCAAAAAATGTAAGCCTGCTTGACCCGTTTCAAAGAAACCCGCGCTTGTCGCGGGTTTTTTCGTTAGAATTCACGCCCTTTTTATGAAACACGCTTTTGGGGGCCTGCGCTTTGCCGGGGTTCCTTCAAGTGCCTGACGGAGGCGGACAGCCTGTTTAGCTGTTACGCCCGTGGCGACTATGCAAGACACATTGAGAATCACCGAAGTTTTCTACTCGTTGCAGGGTGAAACGCGGACTGCCGGCCTGCCCACTGTTTTTGTGCGCCTGACCGGTTGCCCTCTGCGTTGCCAATACTGCGACAGCGCCTACGCGTTCACCGGCGGGACCATTCGCACGCTCGACGACATCCTCGAGCAGGTCGCAGGATTTCGCCCGCGTTACGTCTGCGTCACGGGCGGCGAGCCCCTGGCACAGCCCAACGCCATTCCCTTGCTCAAGCGCTTGTGTGACGCCGGTTACGAAGTGTCACTGGAAACCAGTGGCTCCATCGATATCTCGGCAGTAGATTCCCGGGTCAGTCGCGTTGTCGACCTGAAAACCCCGGGTTCGAAGGAAGCACACCGCAACCGCTACGAAAACATCGAGCTGCTCACGCCCAATGATCAGGTGAAGTTTGTCATCTGCTCGCGAGAGGACTATGACTGGTCCGTTTCCAAGCTGATCCAATACGGTCTGGACCAGCGTGCCGGTGAGGTTCTGTTCTCGCCAAGTCACCATGATCTCAATGCCCGGGATCTGGCGGACTGGGTGGTGGCAGACAACCTGCCAGTGCGTTTGCAATTGCAGCTGCATAAATATCTATGGAATGACGAGCCGGGGCGCTGAAATGACTGAACAACTCAATACTGCTAAAAAACGTGCGGTCATCCTGCTGTCCGGTGGCCTGGACTCGGCGACCGTCGTGGCCATGGCGCGCGCCGAAGGCTACAGCTGCTACACCATGAGCTTCGACTATGGTCAGCGCTCTCACGCTGAACTGTACGCCGCCGAGCGTGTGGCGCGGGACCTGGGTGTGGTCGAGCACAAGGTGATCGGCCTGAACCTGAACGGCATGGGCGGCTCGGCCCTGACCGACAGCAGCATCGATATTCCAGAGGAGCTCGGTGAAGGCATTCCCGTGACTTACGTGCCTGCGCGTAACACGGTGTTCCTGTCCCTGGCCCTGGGCTGGGCAGAAGTACTCGGCGCACGGGACATCTTCATCGGTGTCAACGCCGTGGATTACTCCGGTTACCCGGACTGCCGTCCCGAGTTCATCGAGTCGTTCGAGCGCATGGCCAACCTGGCAACCAAAGCCGGTGTTGAAGGCAATGGCTTCCGTATTCAGGCACCGCTGCAAAACCTCAGCAAGGCGCAGATCGTCCAGGCGGGCGTGAAGCTTGGCGTGAACTACGGGCTGACCGTTTCCTGCTATCAGGCCGACGATGAAGGCCGTGCGTGCGGCAAGTGCGACAGCTGCCGACTGCGTGCGGAAGGCTTTGCAGCGGCCGGAATCAGCGATCCAACCCCTTATTTTTGATTTATTTCAAAATAGGTGTTGAATAGTCCTTAAAAATCAGTATTATACGCGCCACCACACAGCGGGTCGTTAGCTCAGTTGGTAGAGCAGTTGGCTTTTAACCAATTGGTCGTAGGTTCGAATCCCACACGACCCACCATTTTTGGCGGTTTAGAAAATCCGGAAGGCCCACGCAAGTGAGGATTTCCGGGTTTTTTTTTGCCCGCGATTCAGGTCCGCCTCGTTGCGGGCTGCTGCCCATGACGCAGATCAGAATCACCTTTTGCATCCATCGGATATTCTGTAGCCTTGCGCAGCTTCAACGCTGTCCGTGCCTGATGAATACTCACTTTCCCGGCGGTACCCCGTAGGGTCCGGAGCCGGGTGTATACTCGACTTTCGCGCGAATGCGCCTGCAGGTCTTGCGAACATGACGCAAATTTCCGAACGCCTTCTGGTTCAAGCCCACCTCGACGCCAAACAGCCCAAGCCGCTGACTGCCGATGAAGAGGCTTATTACCGTGCTGCCATCGCTGCCGAGCTCAAGGCTCAGGACGCGGTGCTGGTGGCCCACTTCTATTGTGACCCTGTCATTCAGGCGCTGGCCGAAGAGACGGGCGGTTGTGTTTCCGACTCGCTGGAAATGGCCCGTTTCGGCAACGCCCATCCGGCCAAGACCGTGGTCGTCGCCGGCGTGAAGTTCATGGGTGAGACTGCCAAGATCCTCAACCCGGAAAAACGCGTGCTGATGCCGACGCTCGAAGCGACCTGTTCGCTCGACCTGGGTTGCCCTGTGGACGAGTTTTCCGCGTTCTGCGATCAGCACCCGGAGCGCACGGTGGTGGTGTACGCCAACACTTCGGCTGCGGTAAAAGCCCGAGCGGATTGGGTGGTGACTTCAAGCTGTGCGCTGGAGATCGTCGAAAGCCTGATGGACAACGGCGAGACCATCATCTGGGGCCCGGACAAGCACCTGGGGACCTACATCCAGCGCCAGACCGGTGCCGACATGCTGCTGTGGGACGGTGCCTGCATCGTTCACGAAGAGTTCAAGTCCAAGCAGCTTGAAGACATGAAGGCGCTGTACCCGGATGCGGCGATTCTGGTGCACCCGGAGTCGCCGACCTCGGTGATCGAACTGGCGGACGCCGTGGGCTCCACCAGTCAGTTGATCGCGGCGGCACAGAGCCTGCCGAACAAGACGCTGATCGTTGCGACCGACCGCGGCATTTTCTACAAGATGCAGCAGTTGTGCCCGGACAAGGTCTTTATCGAAGCCCCAACGGCGGGTAACGGCGCGGCGTGCCGCAGTTGTGCACATTGCCCGTGGATGGCCATGAACACCCTTGAGCGCACGCTCAAGGCGTTGAAGGAAGGGGCAAACGAGATCTTTGTCGATCCGGCACTGATCCCGCAGGCGATCCGGCCGCTCAAGCGCATGCTCGATTTCACCCAGGCGGCGCGGATGAAGCTGGCCGGTAACGCCTGAGATCTTTCAACCAGGCCCAAAAAAACTGTGGGAGCGAGCTTGCTCGCGATAGCGGTGTATCAGTCACCATTGAAGTTGACTGACACCACGCCATCGCGAGCAAGCTCGCTCCCACAGTGGTTTCTGCGTCGGGAAATTATTTGGTCTTCTTCGGAATCCGCACCAGTTCGGTATTGGAGTAGATGTCATGCCAGCTGCGTTTCTGTTTGTCGAACAGCGACCAGAAGAATCCCAGGCCAACACACAGCAACGAAGCAATCGACACCACAAAGCGCAGCAGCGCCTGCCACAGGCTGATGGACGAGCCATCGGCATTCTGTACGCGGATGCACCAGACCTGCATGCCCAGGGTCTGACCGGACCAGGTCCAGAATTTGGCGAAGAAGCCGAACAGTACGAACAGCAGGACCGTGGAGAGCAGGGGATCGCCGTCCAGCGCCCCGGCTTCGGTAAGGGTGCGCATCCTTTCTTCGCCGATGATCGCCATCTGGATCATCTTGTAGATGCCGCTGGTGACGATCAGCAGGGCGGTGCACAGCAGGAAATCATAGAACATGGCTGCCAGGCGACGACCCAGGCCAGCGGCAGGAAAGTCGCCCTGGGGGGTAAGCAGGTGTTTCGACATGGCAGGCTCTCGGCGAAAAAGAAGCCATTTTACGGATTTACGCGCACAAAAAAGCCCCTGATGTCAGCATCAGGGGCTTTTTCGTTACAGAAGATTAGGCTTCTGCTTGTACTTCGTCAGCCTGCATGCCTTTCTGGCCCTGCACGGCGATGAAAGTCACTTTCTGGCCTTCTTTCAGGCTCTTGAAGCCGTTGCCCTGGATGGCGCGGAAATGCACGAACAGATCCGGACCGCTTTCAGGAGTGATAAAACCAAAACCTTTCTCGTCGTTAAACCACTTGACGGTACCGCTCTGACGTTGGGACATTTCTTATTTCCTTTGACGCAAAAATTAATGACAGTCTCCTTCTCATGAAAGAGTACTGGGGCTGGTTGCAGGAGAGTAAGAAGACGTCGAACGGGATGTAGCTAACTTGTAGGCTACTGCCCAGGTCACGATTCCAAGCGACCCATGCAAACACAGTGAACAAACTCTACGCCAACTACGGGAGAAAAAACAAGCCCCGTGTAGGCCCCGTATTTTCTCAGGTTGATGGCAAAGTAAGTCCACTAGTGAGGCCTTATTCACTAACCTTGTTCAATTGTTTTCGATCGTTATAAGCAAAGTTCATAATCGAAGCTTATAGCCAAACAATGCACTATTTTATGGCGGTTGCGTTACACATTAGTGCACCGTTAACGCAACCGCGTTACTTATAGGAACATTCAATCAGCCGCGATAGTAGCGTTGTGGAACAAATGGCATTTTGCTTACAAGCAAAGGCACCTTTTTCCCACGAACGATCGCCCAGACCGGTGTGTCCAGTGCGATGTAAGCGCTGTCGACGTAACCCATGGCTAGCGGGCCGCCCAGGGTTGGCCCGAAACCGCCGCTGCAGACGCTGCCGATGATGTCGCCGGCTTCGTTGACGATCTCGGCGCCTTCGCGCACGGGTGTACGTTCCTGTGGTAGCAGACCTACACGTTTGCGGCTCACGCCTGCCTGTTGCTGGGCGAATACGCTTTCGGCGCCTGGGAAGCCGCCGGCCCGTGCGCCATCAGCGCGACGTGGCTTGGAGATCGCCCACAGCAGGCTCGCTTCGATCGGGGTGGTGTCGGTGTTCATGTCGTGGCCGTACAGGCACAAACCCGCTTCCAGGCGCAGGGAGTCGCGGGCGCCCAGGCCGATGGCGGCCACTTCGGCTTCAGCGAGCAGGGCTCGAGCCAGGGCTTCGGCGTTGGTGGCGGGTACGGAAATTTCGAAACCGTCTTCACCGGTGTAACCCGAACGGCTGACAAAGCAGTCCACGCCCAGCAGCTTCACGCGGGCGAACTGCATGAAAGTCATCTTCGCCACTTCAGGGGCCAGACGTGCAAGCACGGTCACTGCAGCCGGGCCTTGCAGGGCGAGCAGGGCGCGCTCTTCGAACAGCGGTTCGATCGTGCACTGGTCGCCAATGTGCTTGCGCAGATGTGCCAGGTCCTGGTCCTTGCAGGCGGCGTTGACCACCAGGAACAGTTCGTCATTACCCAGGTTGGCGACCATCAGGTCATCGAGGATGCCGCCCGTCGCATTGGTGAACATCGCGTAGCGTTGCATGCCCACTGGCAGGTCGATGATGTCCACAGGCACCAGGGTTTCCAGGGCCTTGGCGGCATTGGCGCCGGTCAGGCGAATCTGGCCCATGTGCGAGACATCGAACAACCCCGCCTGGTCGCGGGTGTGCTGGTGTTCTTTCATCACGCCCAGCGGGTACTGCACGGGCATGTCGTAGCCGGCGAAGGGCACCATGCGGGCGCCGAGTTGGATGTGCAGTGCGTGCAACGGAGTTTTCAACAGTTGTTCGGTGGACATATTCAGCTCCTGAAAAAGGGTGCAGATGAGCGCGCATCAGCACTCGATAATGTTGACCGCCAAACCGCCACGGGCGGTTTCCTTGTATTTGCTTTTCATGTCGGCGCCGGTCTGGCGCATGGTGCGGATGACCTTGTCGAGGGAGACGAAGTGTTGTCCATCGCCGCGCAGCGCCATGCGCACCGCATTGATGGCCTTGACCGAGCCCATGGCGTTGCGCTCGATGCAAGGCACTTGCACCAGCCCGCCAATCGGGTCGCAGGTCAGTCCGAGGTTGTGTTCCATGCCGATTTCCGCGGCGTTTTCCACTTGCTGCACGCTGCCGCCGAGTACTTCGCACAAGGCACCGGCGGCCATCGAGCAGGCGACGCCGACTTCACCCTGACAGCCGACCTCGGCGCCGGAAATCGAGGCGTTTTCCTTGTACAGAATGCCGATGGCCGCGGCAGTGAGCAGAAAGCGCACCACGCCGTCGTCATTCGCGCCGGGGATGAAGCGCATGTAGTAATGCAGCACCGCCGGAATGATCCCGGCCGCGCCGTTGGTCGGTGCCGTGACCACGCGCCCGCCATTGGCGTTTTCTTCGTTGACCGCCAGCGCGTAGAGGTTGACCCAGTCCAGCACCGACAGCGGGTCGCGCAAAGATGATTCCGGGTTCTTGCACAATTGCCGATGCAGTGCGGCGGCCCGGCGCTTGACCTTCAGCCCACCGGGCAGGATGCCTTCATTGCGGCATCCGGCGGCGACGCAGTCCTGCATCACTTGCCAGATTTTCAGCAGGCCGGCGCGGGTTTCCGCTTCCGGACGCCAGGCGCTTTCGTTGGTCAACATCACTTGGCTGATGGACAGCCCGTATTTGACGCAATGACCGAGAAGATCCTTGGCGCTTTTGAACGGAAAGGTCAGGGGTGTGGCGTCTTCGACGATGCGGTCGGCGCCGGCGGCGTCTTCATCGACCACAAAACCGCCCCCGACCGAGTAGTACTCGCGGCTGCGGATCTGCAGGCCCGCGGCGTCGAAGGCGCGGAAAATCATGCCGTTGGGGTGATAGGCCAACGGTTTGCGAATCATCGCCAGGTGTTCTTTCTCGTTGAACGCAATGCTGTGTTCGCCGAGCAGGTTCAAGCGGCCGTTGCCGCGAATCTCTTGCAGGCGCGCGGCGACGGTCTCTGTATCCACGGTGTCCGGGTGTTCGCCTTCCAGGCCGAGCAGCACAGCCTTGTCACTGCCGTGGCCTTTGCCGGTGGCACCAAGCGAACCATACAGCTCGACTTTGACGCAGGTGGTGGCTTTAATTAGGTTTTCGCGGCGCAAACCTTCGGCGAAGCGCGCAGCGGCACGCATCGGGCCGACGGTGTGGGAACTGGAGGGGCCGATGCCAATCTTGAACAGGTCGAACACGCTTAACGACATGGTGGTTCTCCGGTTTCTTGTTATAGGAATTCACGGAACATAAGACTTGGCACAGATCCCTGTGGGAGCGAGCTTGCTCGCGATAGCGGTCGTTCAGTCGACATCGATGGTGGCTGTCAGTCCGTCATCGCGAGCAAGCTCGCTCCCACAGGGTTGTGGGGTGTTCTGGAAATTGGGGGCGGATCAATCCGCCCCCTCATTCGTTTAAGCGTAGCTTTCGATCGACGGGCAGGCGCAGACCAGGTTGCGGTCGCCGAACACGTTGTCGACGCGACCGACCGGTGGCCAGTACTTGCCTTCGATCAGCGACGCAACCGGGTAAACCGCCTGCTCACGGCTGTACGGGTGCGACCATTCGCCCACCAGTTCCTTGGCGGTGTGCGGCGCGTTTTTCAGCGGGTTGTCGTCCTTGTCCAGCGTGCCATTTTCCACTGCGCGGATTTCTTCGCGGATGCGGATCATGGCGTCGCAGAAGCGGTCCAGTTCTTCCTTGGATTCGCTTTCGGTCGGCTCGATCATCAGCGTGCCGGCCACCGGGAACGACATGGTCGGGGCGTGGAAGCCGAAGTCGATCAGGCGCTTGGCGACGTCATCGACACTGATGCCGCTGCTGTCTTTCAGTGGACGCAGGTCGAGGATGCACTCGTGCGCCACCAGGCCGTTGCTGCCGGTGTACAGCACTGGATAGTGCTCTTCCAGGCGACGGGAGATGTAGTTGGCATTGAGGATCGCCAGCTGCGAAGCACGCTTGAGGCCCGCGCCACCCATCATACGAATGTACATCCAGGTGATCGGCAGGATGCTCGCGCTGCCGAACGGTGCCGCGCAAACGGCGCCTTCCTTGCGCTCCATCTGTGCGTGGCCCGGCAGGAATGGCGCCAGGTGCGACTTCACGCCGATCGGGCCGACGCCCGGGCCGCCACCACCGTGGGGGATGCAGAAGGTCTTGTGCAGGTTCAGGTGCGAAACGTCGCCGCCGAACTTGCCCGGGGCACAGAGGCCGACCATGGCGTTCATGTTGGCGCCGTCGATGTACACCTGGCCGCCGTTGTCATGAATGATGCCGCAGATTTCGCGGATGCCTTCTTCGAACACGCCGTGGGTCGACGGGTAGGTGATCATCAGCGCGGCGAGGTGTTCGCGGTGCTCGATGGCCTTGGCGCGCAGGTCTTCGATGTCGACGTTGCCACGGGCATCGCACGCGGTGACGACCACGCGCATGCCGGCCATTTGTGCGGTGGCCGGGTTGGTGCCGTGGGCCGACGACGGGATCAGGCAGATGTCGCGACGGTCTTCGCCACGGCTCTGGTGGTAGGCACGGATCGCCAGCAGACCTGCGTATTCACCCTGGGAGCCGGCGTTCGGTTGCAGGGACACCGAGTCATAACCGGTGGCGGCGCAAAGCATCGCTTCCAGCTCGTCGGTCAATTGCTGGTAGCCAGCGCTTTGCTCGGCCGGGGCGAATGGGTGCAGGGCACCGAACTCGGCCCAGGTCACCGGGATCATTTCGCTGGCGGCGTTGAGTTTCATGGTGCACGAACCCAGCGGGATCATGGTGCGGTCCAGCGCCAGGTCCTTGTCCGCCAGTTTGCGCAGGTAGCGCATCAGCTCGGTTTCCGAGTGATAGCGGTTGAACACCGGGTGGCTGAGGATCGGCGACTGACGCACCAGCGTGGCCGGGATGGCGCTCTGCACCGAGGCGGCGAGGGCGGCGAAGTCCGGCAGGGCCTTGCCGTCGGACAGCAGGCTCCACAGGGTTTCAACGTCGGCCTGAGTGGTGGTTTCGTCCAGGGACAGGCCCAGGCGCTCACCATCGACCACGCGCAGATTGATGCGCTGGGCGTGTGCCTTGTCGTGCAGGGCGGCGGTTTGCGCGCCGGCCTTCACCGTCAGGGTGTCGAAGAAGCTCGCCTGCTCGACGCTCAGGCCCAGTGCGCTCAAGCCTTTGGCCAGGATCGCGGTCAGGTGATGCACGCGATTGGCGATTTGCGTCAGGCCTTTTGGACCGTGGTACACGGCGTACATGCTGGCGATGTTGGCCAGCAGTACTTGCGCGGTGCAGATGTTGCTGGTGGCTTTCTCGCGACGGATGTGTTGCTCGCGGGTCTGCATGGCCAGGCGCAGGGCCGGGTTGCCGAAACGGTCTACCGAAACACCGACCAGGCGGCCCGGCATGTCACGCTTGAACGCGTCCTTGGTGGAGAAGTACGCCGCGTGTGGGCCACCGAAGCCCAGCGGCACGCCGAAGCGCTGTGCACTGCCTATGGCCACATCGGCGCCGAATTCGCCCGGTGCGGTCAACACGGTCAGGGCCAGCAGGTCGGCGGCCACGGCAACGAGGGCATTGGCGGTATGGAAGCGCTCGGTCAGCTCGCGGTAATCGAACACATCACCGTTGCTCGCCGGGTATTGCAGCAGCGCGCCGAAGAACGGCGTCACGTCAGTCAATTCGCGCTCGTCGCCAACTACCACGTCGATGCCCAAAGGCTCGGCACGGGTGCGCAGTACGTCGAGGGTTTGCGGGTGGCAATGCACGGAAGCGAAGAAGGCGTGGCTGCCTTTGTTCTTGCTCAGGCGTTTGCAGAAGGTCATGGCTTCGGCAGCGGCGGTGGCTTCGTCGAGCAGCGAGGCGTTGGCGATCGGCAGGCCGGTGAGGTCGCTGATCAGGGTCTGGAAGTTCAGCAGCGCTTCGAGACGACCCTGGGAAATTTCTGGCTGGTACGGGGTGTAGGCGGTGTACCAGGCCGGGTTTTCCAGCAGGTTGCGCAGGATCGGCGACGGCGTGTGGGTACCGTAGTAACCTTGGCCGATGAAGGTCTTGAACAGCTGGTTTTTAGTCGCGATGGACTTGATCAAGGCCAGGGCATCGGCTTCGCTCAAGCCGTCTTCCAGGCCGAGGACACTGGTGCCCTTGATGCTGTCGGGAATCACGCTGGCGCTCAGGGCTTCCAGGGAGTCGAAACCGAGGCTGTTGAGCATGGCTTGCTCGTCACCGGCGCGCGGGCCGATGTGACGGGCGATGAATTCGTTGGCGGTAGTCAAATTGATCTGGGTCATGTCAGTGCTCCTCAGGCTTCGGCTTGGGCTTTGATCAGGCGGTCGTAGGCGTCCTGATCCAGCAGTTGGCCGACAGCGGTGGCGTCGCTTGGTTTGAAACGGAAGAACCAGCCTTCGCCCAGCGGATCTTCGTTGACCAGTTCAGGGCTGCTGTCGAGCGCCGGGTTCACTTCCAGCACTTCGCCGTCCAGCGGCATGTACACGCCGCTTGCAGCCTTTACCGATTCCACGGTGGCGGCTTCGGCGCCTTTGTCGTAGGACTGCAGCTCAGGCAGTTGAACGAAAACCACGTCGCCCAGGGCGTTCTGTGCGAAAGCGGTGATGCCGACCGTGACGCTGCCGTCAGCTTCGGTGCGCAGCCATTCGTGATCTTCAGTAAAACGCAACTCGCTCATGGAAACTCCTAAGGGGCCAGACTCGTCTGGTGGACGCGATTGAAGGCTTGGGCATTGCCCAGGTTATGGAGGACTACATAGCAAGAACGCGGCCAACGTTGTTTTTATTGTTATTGATCAATGATTTAGGTGGTTTCGACAAACGCTGAAATTCACTCGTTGTAGCGAAATCGATACGGTATATGTCAAGGATAAAAGCCGAGGTGGATCAAAGCCTTGCACAGCCGTGATCGGAGAGGGGTGTAGCGATATCGTTCCGCTGTAGCGCTTTCAGTACAGGTGGAGGTCGTTTTTGGCGCGGTTTCGCACCGGACACAAAACCTGTGGGAGCGAGCTTGCTCGCGATGAGGGAGTATCAGCCTACACAAACGTTGAATGTAATACCGCCATCGCGAGCAAGCTCGCTCCCACAGGTTTGTTCGGTGTCAGGCCTCAGGCCTTGCTCGGAATCCCGTACTTGCGCAACCGATGGGCAATCGCCGTGTGGGAGGTTTGCAGACGGGTCGCTAGTTGCCGGGTCGAGGGGTAGCTGGCGTAGAGTTTTTCCAGCAGGGTTTTCTCGAACTCGTCCATGGCCTGTTCCAGGCTGTCGACGTCATGATCGCCCTGGCGGGCTACCGAGGTGCCGGCGATGTCGAGGTCGCCGATGTCCACCAGGCTGCTTTCGCAGATCGCCGCGGCGCGGAAGATCACGTTCTGCAATTGCCGCACGTTGCCTGGCCAGCGGTTGCCCAGCAGCGCCGGATAAGTGCCCGGCGCCAGGCGACAGATCGGCCGCTGGATCTGCGCACAGGCCTGCTGCATGAAGTAGCGGGCCAGCAGCAGGATGTCCTGGCCGCGCTCGCGCAGGGGCGGCACTTCGACGTTGAGGACGTTGAGGCGATAGAACAGGTCCTCGCGGAACAGGCCTTCGCTGACCATTTTTTCCAGGTCGCGGTGGGTGGCGCTGAGGATCCGTACGTTGACCTTGACCTCTCTGTCACCGCCGACCCGGCGAAAACTGCCGTCGTTGAGGAAACGCAGCAATTTGGCTTGCAAGTACGGCGACATCTCGCCGATTTCATCGAGAAACACCGTGCCCTGGTTGGCCAGTTCCATTAAACCGGGTTTGCCGCCCCGTTGTGCGCCGGTGAAGGCGCCGGGGGCGTAGCCGAACAGTTCACTTTCGGCGAGGTTCTCCGGCAATGCCGCGCAGTTCAACGCCAGAAAGGGTGAGCTGTGCCGGGCGCTGATGGCGTGGCAGGCGCGGGCCACCAGTTCCTTGCCGGTGCCGGTTTCGCCCTGAATCAGCAACGGTGCATCGAGGGCCGCCACCCGCTGGGCACGCGCCTTGAGGGTGCGGATCACCGGGGACTCGCCGAGCAGGGCATCGAAACCTTCGGCGTGGTCATGGTGCAGTGCGGAAAGGCGTTCGCCGATGCGGTTCGGTTGGTACAGGGTCAGCAGGGCGCCGGCGTCGGTAATCGGTGTGGCGTCGAGCAACAGGGTCTGGCCGTTGACGGTGATTTCCCGCAGCGGCAGGCGAAAGCCGTGTTCGAGCAGGGCGTCGAGCAAGGCCGGGTCGGCAAACAGGTCGGCCACGCTTTCACCGTCCGGTTCGCGGCCGTACAGGGCGATCAGGGCCGGGTTGGCCAGCAGCACCTTACCGTCACTGTCCAGTGCCAGTACCGGGTCGGTCATGGCTGCGAGCAAGGCGTCGAGCTGCAGGTGCCGGCGCTGGCCGGGCAGGATGTCGACCACCGTCACCGCTTGCACGCCACGCACGCTGAACAGGGCATCGCGCAGTTCCTCGAGGACTTGCGGGCTCAGCGTCGGGGCGTCGATATAAACATTGGGCGGGACCATTTCCACCGCATCCAGGTTCAGATTGCGCCCGCCGAGCAGGGCCAGGACTTCCTGGGTGATACCGACGCGGTCGATGAAGCTGACGTGGATACGCATGGGGCGGTCTTGGGTTCTGCAGTGCGAAGGGTGGCAAGTATGCCTTGGGGCGGGCTAATGGTGAAATCCTGCGCGGACTTCGATTGGGCGAACGTCCCCTGTGGGAGCGAGCTTGCCCGCGATGGCAGTGTGTCAGTCAACATCAATGGTGGATGACAGGCCGCTATCGCGAGCAAGCTCGCTCCCACAGGGATCGGTGGTGTTCACAGAGTCCGGGGTTATTCCAGGTGCTCGGGTTTGACCGGGTCGCCCGATTTCATGTTCAGTTGTACCCGCACGTCCTCGAACATGGCGTCGTAATGCTTGTGGATCGAACCGATGTTGCTATGGGTTTTCGGGATGCCGTGCTTCTCGGCAATCTTGGTGACGTTGCTGGCGAAGTTGTAGGCCATGTCCTTGGGCAGGAAGAACGTCTCGCTCATGTCCTTGCCCTGGATGCTGCCGTGCATCTTGAACTGCATCCCTTTGCCTTCCTTGGGATCCTGGGCGATTTCATAGTCGATGCAGATGTTGTAGCTGACGTCATCCTTGTTCAGCGCGTGTCGCTCGATGTGCAGGTGACCCGGCTCGAACTTTGCCATTGTTGACTCTCCTTCAAAAGATCTTGAATCAGGGCCGGCCCCAGGCCTGCCCCGCCGTTTCGTTTACTGATAGCTGATGCCCGGTGTCGCCGTACTGATGCGCGTACCGGCCTTGCCCTGGACGATCGCTTCGATGTCCGAGAGCGAGCCGATCACTGCGACTTTCCCAGTATGGCGCGCGAATTCGCAGGCTGCCTGCACCTTCGGTCCCATGGAGCCGGCGGCGAAGCCGAGTTTTTCCATTTCGTCGGGGTGGGCCTGGGCGATGGCTTTCTGCGTGGGTTTGCCAAAGTCGATGAAGGCGGCGTTGACGTCGGTAGCGATCACCAGCAGATCGGCTTCAAGCTGTTCGGCCAGCAGCGCCGAGCACAGGTCCTTGTCGATGACCGCTTCGACGCCCTCGAGTTTGCCGGGCGAGGTATACATGGTCGGAATGCCGCCACCGCCGGCGCAGATCACGATGCTGCTTTTTTCCAGCAGCCATTTGATCGGACGGATTTCGAAGATGCGTTTCGGTTTCGGGCTGGCGACCACGCGACGGTATTTGTCGCCGTCCGGGGCAATGGCCCAGCCTTTCTCGGCGGCGAGTGCTTCGGCCTCTTCCTTGGTATAGACAGGGCCGATGGGTTTGGTCGGGTTCTTGAAGGCCGGGTCATTGGCATCGACTTCGACCTGGGTCAGCAAGGTCGCGAAGGGCACTTCGAAGTCCAGCAGATTGCCCAGTTCCTGTTCGATGATGTAGCCGATCATGCCTTCGGTTTCGGCACCGAGCACGTCCAGCGGATAAGGCGAAACCGAGGTGTAGGCCGCCGCCTGCAATGACAGCAGGCCGACTTGAGGGCCATTGCCGTGGGCAATGACCAGTTGGTTGCCGGGATGGATCTTGGCGATCTGTTCGGTGGCGATCCGGATGTTGGCGCGCTGGTTGTCAGCGGTCATGGGTTCGCCCCGGCGGAGCAGGGCATTACCGCCAAGAGCTACGACGATACGCATGGTGCTAGTCCTTCTAAAAGAGAAGTAAGCGGGCGACTCGGTCTGTCGATGGAACCCGATCCTGTGGGAGCGAGCTTGCTCGCGATGGGATCGCCTCGGTCTGTCAGATGCACCGCGGCGCTGCCATCGCAGGCAAGCCAGCTCCCACATTGATCGTGTTCCGTCAGTGGGAGTCAGTCAGCCGTTATAGATCAGCCAGCGTCGACACCAGAATCGCCTTGATGGTGTGCATGCGGTTTTCCGCTTGCTCGAAGGCGATGCAGGCCGGCGACTCGAACACGTCATCGGTCACTTCGATGCCGTTGCTCAGGTACGGGTACTGCTCGGCAATCTGCTTGCCGACTTTGGTATCACAGTTGTGGAACGCCGGCAGGCAGTGCATGAACTTGGTGCGCGGGTTGCCGGTGGCTTTCATCAGTTCGGCGTTGACCTGGTACGGCAGCAGTTGCTGGATGCGTTCGGCCCAGGCTTCGACCGGCTCGCCCATCGACACCCACACATCGGTATGGATGAAGTCCACGCCCTTGACCGCCGCTTTCGGGTCTTCGGTGAGAGTAATGCGCGCACCGCTTTCTTCGCCGTACTGTTTGCAGCGCGCCACCAGGTCGTCCGCCGGCCACAGGGCTTTTGGCGCACAGATGCGCACGTCCATGCCGAGCTTGGCGCCGATCAGCAGCAGCGAGTTGCCCATGTTGTTGCGTGCATCGCCCAGGTAGGCGTAGCTGATCTCGTGGATCGGCTTGTCGGCGTGCTCACGCATGGTCAGCACGTCGGCGATCATTTGCGTCGGGTGATATTCGTCGGTCAAGCCGTTGAACACCGGTACCCCGGCGAACTTGGCCAGTTCCTCGACGATTTCCTGCTTGAAGCCACGGTACTCGATGGCGTCATACATGCGCCCGAGCACGCGGGCGGTGTCCTTCATGCTTTCCTTGTGGCCGATCTGCGAGGAGTTCGGGTCGATGTAGGTGACGTTGGCGCCCTGGTCATAGGCTGCTACTTCAAACGCGCAGCGGGTGCGGGTCGAGGTTTTTTCGAAGATCAGCGCGATGTTGTTGCCCTTGAGATGCTGCTGTTCGGTGCCGGTGTACTTGGCACGCTTGAGGTCGCGGGACAGGTCGAGCAGGTAGCGCAATTCGCGAGGGGTGTGGTGTTCCAGGCTCAGCAGATTGCGGTTATGGATATTGAACGCCATTTTGGATCTCCTAAGGTGTCGGTAATCCCCTTGACCTGCGCATGCCCTTGGGTAGAGGGCAGCGCGGTCCAAGGCAATAGGTTAGTAGTCAATCGGGTCGCGGATGATCGGGCAGGTCATGCAATGGCCGCCGCCCCGTCCCCGGCCGAGTTCGCCGGCGCTGATGGTGATCACTTCCACACCGGCCTTGCGCAGCAGGGTGTTGGTGTAGGTATTGCGGTCGTAGCCGATGACCACGCCTGGCTCCACGGCCACTACGTTGTTGCCGTCGTCCCATTGCTCGCGTTCGGCGGCGAAGCTGTTGCCGCCGGTTTCCACCACGCGCAACGCTTTGAGGTTCAGGGCCTGGGCCACGGTGTCGAGGAAGCTGGTTTCTTCGCGGCGGATATCGATGCCGCCAGCCTTGCTTTCATCGGGACGCAGGGTGAAGGCGACAATCTGGTTCACCACTTCCGGGAAGATCGTGACGAGGTCGCGATCGCAGAAGCTGAAAACGGTGTCCAGGTGCATCGCCGCGCGGGATTTCGGCAGGCCGGCGACGATCACTTTCTCCACGGCTTTGTTTTTGAACAGGTTCACCGCCAGTTGGGCAATGGCCTGGCGCGACGAGCGTTCGCCCATGCCGATCAAGACCACGCCGTTGCCGATCGGCATCACATCACCACCCTCAAGGGTGGAGTTACCGTGGTCCAGGTCCGGGTCGCCGTACCAGATCTCGAAATCTGCTTTGGTGAACTCGGGGTGGAATTTGTAGATGGCGGTGGTCAGCAGGGTTTCCTGACGACGTGCCGGCCAGTACATCGGGTTGAGGGTGACGCCACCGTAAATCCAGCAGGTGGTGTCGCGGGTGAACTGGGTGTTGGGCAGCGGTGGCAGGATGAAGCTGGAGTTGCCGAGGAAGTCGCGGAACATCTCGATGGCCTTGCCACCGAAACTGGTGGGCAAATCGTCGCCCGAGACGCCGCCGATCAGGAACTCGGCGATGTGACGCGGTTCCAGGCTGCGCAGCCACGAAGAGGTTTCATTGATCAGGCCAAGGCCCACCGAGTTGGCGGTGACCTTGCGCTCCAGAATCCAGTCCAGGGCTTCGGGGATGGCGACGATGTCGGTCAGCAGGTTGTGCATTTCCAGCACATCGATGTTGCGTTCGCGCATCTTGGTAACGAAGTCGAAGTGGTCGCGCTTGGCCTGGGCCACCCACAGCACATCATCGAACAGCAGTTCATCGCAGTTGTTCGGGGTCAGCCGCTGATGGGCCAGGCCTGGGGAGCAAACCATGACTTTGCGCAGTTTGCCGGCCTCGGAATGGACGCCGTACTTAACTTTTTCCGTGGTCATTACAGTGATCCTCCAGATGACAAAAACAGGGGGGTTACAGAGTCAGGAAGCCGTCATAGAGACCGTAGGCCGCCACCATGGCGCCGACGACCACCGTAGCGAAAATCAGCTTCTCGACGTTGGTGAAAACCGGTTTGTTGATTTCCAGCTTGGCCTTGGCGAACAAGATCACACCGGGGGCGTAGAGCAGGGCGGACAGCAGCAGGTACTTGATGCCGCCGGCGTACAACAGCCAGACCGCGTAGATCAGGGCCACGGCGCCGATGATGAGATCCTTCTGCCGCTCGCCCGGGGCGCCTTCGTAGCTTTCGCCGCGCACCGCCAGCAGCAAGGCGTAGGCTGCCGACCACAGGTAAGGCACCAGAATCATCGAGGTGGCGAGGTAGATCAGCGACAGGTAAGTGCTGGCCGAGAACAACGTGATGATCAGGAAAACCTGGACCATGGTGTTGGTCAGCCACAGGGCGTTGAACGGTACATGGTTGGCGTTTTCCTTGCGCAGAAACTCCGGCATGGTGTGGTCCTTGGCGGCGGCGAACATGATCTCCGCGCACAGCAGCACCCACGACAGCAGCGCCCCCAGCAACGAGATGATCAAACCGACGCTGATCAGCACCGCACCCCAGTGACCGACCACGTGCTCCAGCACGGCGGCCATCGACGGATTCTGCAGTTTGGCCAGTTCCGGCTGGGTCATGATCCCCAGCGACAGTACGTTGACCAGGACCAAAAACAGCAGCACGGTGACGAAGCCGATCACGGTGGCCTTACCCACATCGCTGCGTTTTTCCGCCCGGGCCGAAAAGATGCTCGCGCCTTCGATGCCGATGAACACCCACACGGTGACCAGCATCATCTTGCGCACCTGGTCCATCACGCTGCCCAGGTCCGGGTTCTTCAGGCCCCAGATGTCGGCGGTGAAGATGTCCAGTTTGAAGGCGAACAACGCAATCAACATGAACAGCAGCAGCGGCACGATCTTGGCGACAGTGGTCACCAGGTTGATGAACGCTGCTTCCTTTATTCCTCGCAGTACGAGGAAATGTACGCCCCACAGCAGCACCGAGGCGCCGATCACGGCAGCGGGGGTATTCCCCTCCCCAAATATCGGAAAGAAGTAGCCGAGGGTGCTGAACAAAAGTACGAAGTACCCCACGTTGCCCAGCCAGGCACTGATCCAGTACCCCCAGGCGGACGAGAAGCCCATGTAGTCGCCGAACCCGGCCTTGGCGTAGGCGTAAACCCCGCCATCAAGATCGGGTTTGCGGTTGGCCAGGGTCTGGAACACGAACGCCAGGGTCAACATGCCGACGGCGGTGATCGCCCAACCGATCAGAATGGCGCCGACATCCGCGCTGGCCGCCATGTTTTGTGGCAAGGAAAATATCCCGCCACCAATCATCGAACCCACGACTAACGCAACCAGCGCGCCGAGTTTCAGTTTTCCGGGAGCTTCAGACATTGCATGACTCCAATGCAGGAGAAGAGAGGCAACAGACTAATTCCGTTGACTACTCAATCAGCTGACTTAGATCACTAAATGAGAGCGTTCCCAGTTTGTTGGCGGAGTGCCATCATTTACGGTGTTTCTGTCTGTAATGCCTGTTCTAGAGCCTTTTGCAGTTTGTTTTAGCACTTTTTGTATTTGTTTCGAATTATGACGCTAGTTGGGGTTTCCGAATTTGCAAGTTTTGTTCATGGGTTTTTTGTACAGGGTCGATGTATTAAAAGTGCGTATAAAACAAATGAATATATCGGTGCCAAAATAGCCATTTTGTGCAAGTAAAAAAGAGGCTGGTTGGCGTTATCCAATAAACGTTATTACTCTTCATCAGTTTAGTTAGCGCCCGTTATCTGACGATCTCGTGGCCGTTGCCGCCCACCAACGAAAAATGGAGATGCAACGATGTCGCAATCACCGAACAAGCTTCGCCTGAGTGCGCTGATCGCGCTGGTGGTGGGGTCGATGATCGGCGGCGGGATTTTTTCCCTGCCGCAGAACATGGCGGCCAGGGCCGATGCCGGGGCGATCCTGATCGGTTGGGCAATCACCGCCGTCGGCATGTTGACCCTGGCGTTCGTGTTCCAGACCCTGGCCAATCGCAAGCCGGAGCTGGACTCCGGGGTGTACGCCTATGCCAAGGCCGGGTTCGGCGATTACATGGGTTTTTCTTCGGCCTGGGGCTACTGGATCAGCGCCTGGCTGGGCAACGTCGGCTACTTCGTGCTGCTGTTCAGCACCCTCGGTTATTTCGTTCCGGTGTTTGGCGAAGGCAACACGCCGATTGCCATCGTCTGCGCTTCGGTGCTGCTCTGGACCGTGCATTTTGTGGTGATGCGCGGGATCAAGGAGGCGGCGTTCATCAATCAAGTGACCACCGTGGCCAAGATCGTGCCGCTGATCATGTTCATCGTGATCGCCGCCGTGGCGTTCAAGGCGGATATCTTCACCGCCGACATCTGGGGGCGCAACAACCCGGAATTCGGCAGCGTGATGGATCAGGTTCGGCACATGATGCTGGTCACCGTGTTCGTGTTCATCGGTATCGAGGGGGCCAGTGTCTATTCGGCCCGGGCGGAGAAACGTTCCGACGTGGGCCGGGCGACGGTGATCGGGTTCATTGGAGTATTGGCACTGCTGGTGCTGGTGAACGTGCTGTCGCTGGGCATCATGACCCAGCCGCAACTGGCGAAACTGCAGAACCCCTCGCTGGCGGCAGTGCTTGAACATATCGTCGGCCCCTGGGGCGCGTTGCTGATCAGCGTCGGCCTGGCGATATCGCTGTTGGGGGCCTTGTTGTCCTGGGCGTTGCTGTGCGCCGAAATCCTGTTCGCCACGGCGAAAGACAAGACCATGCCGGCATTCCTGACCAAGGAAAACGCCAACCATGTGCCGGTCAATGCGATGTGGCTGACCAACTCGATGATCCAGTTGTTCCTGCTGATCACCCTGTTTTCCGCCGGCACCTACACCAGCCTGATTTACCTGGCGTCCTCGATGATTCTGGTGCCGTACCTGTGGTCGGCGGCCTATGCGGTGTTGTTGTGCGCACGGGGTGAAACCTATCAACAGGCACCCGCCGAGCGGGTCAAGGACCTGCTCATTGGTGGCATCGCTCTGGGCTACGCGGTGTGGTTGCTGTATGCCGGCGGCCTGAAGTATTTGCTGCTGTCGGCGCTGCTGTATGCGCCGGGTGTGATCCTGTTCGCCAAGGCTCGTAATGAGCAGGGCAAGCCACTGTTCACGGTTGTCGAGAAAGGTATTTTCACCTGTGTCATCGGTGGTGCGGGGCTGGCGGCTTACGGGTTGTACAGCGGGTTGCTCAGTCTGTGAGGTTGTTGCTGGCGTACCAGCCGCCCTATGACTGGCCGGCGCTCCTGGGGTTCTTGTCGGCGCGGGCGATCGTGGGCCTGGAAAGGGTGGTCGAGGGTGTGTACTCGCGCAGCATCGACCTGGATGGCGTTCACGGTACGTTTTCGATCCAGCCTGCTACATCCGATGCACTTGAGCTGACCCTGGACTTTCCGGAGGCTGCTGCCGTGCCTGAGATCGTTGCGCGAGTGCGGCGAATGTTCGACCTGGATGCCGACCTGTCCACGATTCACCGGCACCTTGCGGTTGATCCGCTGATGGCGCGGTTGATTGCCGAACGCCCGGGCCTGCGCGTACCCGGTGCGTGGGACGGGCTGGAGCTGGCGATCCGCGCGGTACTGGGGCAGCAGATTACGGTGGCGGCGGCGATCCGCCTGGCGGGGAAACTGGTAGAGCAGTACGGCACGCCATTGAGTTCAGCGCTACCGGGATTGACCCATGTTTTTCCCCGGGCCAGCGTTTTGGCAGGCGCAGATCTGGCGGCGCTGGGCATGCCGAAAAGCCGAGGCCGGACTTTGTCGGATGTGGCTCAGGCACTGCTCGATGATCCGCGATTGTTTGAGCCCGGCCGGGAGGGGGGCGTAGCGCGGTTGCTGGCGTTGTACGGGATTGGTGACTGGACGGCGCAATACATTGCCTTGCGACAGTTGCGGGAGATGGATGGGTTTCCCAATGGTGATGTCGGGCTGATCAATGCGTTGGCGGCGCTGGAGGGGGGGCCGGTGACAGCCAGGCAACTGTTGCAGCGGGCTGAAGGGTGGCGGCCGTATCGAGGGTATGCGGCGCAGGTGCTGTGGACTTCCTTGAGTCGGGCGGACTGAGCTGATCCGGGATTTGTGCTGCTGTTTCTGGCGCTATCGCGAGCAAGCTCGCTCCCACAGTTGATCGCGGTCTCTCGGAAGGTCTCGGTCACCTGTGGGAGCGAGCTTGCTCGCGATGGCGATATGACTGTCACCACCACTGTGCGGGATGTGAACCCAGTTCAGTCGCGGACAAGGTCCATTGCAGAGGCGTTCCTGTGATCTTCAGAGGCACCTGCAACCGATGCGCCGGTCCCCAGGGTGTCTGCTCCACCATCAACCCCTGATCCTGCTCATCTTCCGCACGTAACGCTTCACTCGTCCCCGCCCCATGCTCGATCAACAACCTCGCCGTACGCGCCAACGACAATCGCGCCGAACCCCCGATACCGTCGCTCAACCGCTGCGCCAACAACCGGATCGCACTGGCCGCCATCAGATACCCGGTGGCGTGATCGAGGGCCTGCACCGGCAATGGCGTCGGTTTGTCCGACTGCTTCCAGCGCATGCCCGCTTCGGCAATGCCACTGCTCATCTGCACCAGGCTGTCGAAGCCCCGCCGATTTTGCCAGGGGCCGCTCCAGCCATAGGCGTTTAGACAAACATCGATCAGGCCCGGGTTCAGTTGCCGGCGCTCATTCATGCCCAGTCCAAGTCGTTCCAGTGCATCAGCACGATAACCATGAAGCAGAATGTCGGCGTCCTTGAGCAGGCATTCGAATACGGCGCGGTCGGACTTGTCGTTCAGATCAAGACGCGCACAGCGTTTTCCCAAGGTGACTTCCGGCACCACTCCAGGTTCGTTCCAGGTCGGCGGGTCGATGCGCAGGACATCGGCGCCCAGGCCTGCCAGAAAGCGACTGGCGATGGGGCCGGCCAGTACCCGGGTCAAGTCCAGCACCTTGATGCCAGCCAGTGGTCGAGCCACTGAACCTGACCACGGTTGGCGGCTCTGGCTTGGGTTGTTGGCGAATTGAATCAAGGGTTCGACGTTTACCGCCTGGCCTTGAGGATGGACCTGCCATTGTTCCCAGGTGCGCATTTCGGCGGCACAGCCACCGGCATCGACCACAGCCTGTTCCAGATCGCTTTTCGCCCACCGAGCCACTTTGTCGGCCATCGCTGCGCGGTCGGTACAGGCACCGAGCACGCTTTCGGCAGCGGCGCGGTGATGGGGCGCGTTGGTGTGCAGGCGAATCCAGCCATCGCGGGTGGCGTAGTCACCCGCGATCGGGTCCCACAACGGCGGAACGCTCCAGCCAAGCGGGCGAATCGAGGTTGCGAACCAGAATGACGCCAAGCGTCGGTCAACTTCAAGGTCGGGCAGGCGCCCGGTTTGTTGGTGCAGCAGTTCGCTGGCAGCCTGGCCGGCGACGGCCATGCTGACGCAGGCCAGATCAGTGACGGCAAACGCCGAGGGCAGGGCGCCACTGGACGTGAATGGAATCGGGGTGTGAGGCAAACCGAGTACGGCTTGAATGGACGTGAGCAGATCAGTCATTGAAGAGCCCTCCGGAGCGAGAGCCCGATCTTAGATCAAAAAACCTGAGGTCAGATGAAATCCATCTGTGGGAGCGAGCTTGCTCGCGATAGCAGACTGTCAGTCGACATCAATGTTGAATGTCAGTCCGCTATCGCGAGCAAGCTCGCTCCCACAGGGGATCTTCGGTAGGTTCTTTAAACGCGGAACTGATCCATCAACTTCATCTGATGGGTGGTCAGGGAGTTGAGCTGGCTGCTGATCTGCGCCGATTCGGTGGCCTGGCCGGTCAGGGTTTCGGTGACGGTGCGGATCGCCGAGACGTTGCGGTTGACCTCTTCGGCGACGGCGCTTTGCTGTTCGGCGGCGCTGGCGATTTGCAGGTTCATATCGCTGATCACGGTGACTGCATCGCTGATCTTGCCCAAGGCCTGGACGGCCTGCTGGATCTGCCCGGCGTTGCTGTGGGCCTGGGTCTGGCTTGAGTGCATGGTGGCGACCACGCCGCGGGTGCCGCTCTGGATGCGCTCGATCACCAGGCGAATTTCTTCCACCGAGTCCTGGGTGCGTTTGGCCAGGTTGCGCACTTCATCGGCGACCACCGCAAAACCACGACCGCTTTCACCGGCACGGGCGGCTTCGATGGCGGCGTTGAGCGCCAGCAGGTTGGTTTGTTCGGCGATGCTGCGAATCACCTCCAGCACCGAACCGATCTGCTCGCTGTTGACCGCGAGGGCTTCGACTTCGGTCACAGCCTTGCTGACTTCTTCGGCCAGTTGATTGATGTCGCGGGTGCTGCGCTCGATGATTTGCATGCCGTCGCGGGCCGACTGGTCGGCGCCTTTCGCCGCGTTGGCCGCGTTCGAGGCGCTGTTGGCGACATCGTGGGCGGTGGCGCTCATTTCGTTGGACGCGGTGGCGACCTGGTCGATTTCGCGGAACTGCACCTGCATGCCTTCACTGGTCTGGCGGGCGATTTCCGAAGACTGGTCGGCCGTGCCACGGGCATCGGTGATGCTTTGCTTGATCTGCGCGATGGTCGGTTGCAGCTTGTCGAGGAAGCGGTTGAACCAGCTCACCAGTTCGCCCAACTCGTCCTTCTTGCTGTAGTGCAGGCGCTGGGTCAGGTCGCCGTCGCCACTGGCAATCGCCTTGAGCATGTCGGCCACGCTGTTGATCGGGCGGGTCACGCCGGATGCGGTAAGCCACATCAGCAGCAGACCGATCACACCGGCAATCACTGCCACCGACAGTGCCTTGATCGTGCCGCCGTGTTGGGCATCGTCGAGTACCGCTTGCAGTTTCACTGAGTCGGCCAGCAGCACTTGTTTGGGCAGGTCGATCACCACGGCCCAGGCCTTGGCATCGGCAATCGGGCTGACCGGGTACACCGCGCGGATCAGGTCGCCTTGCTGGAGAATCTTCGGCGCGCCACTAGCGAGCAACTGCAGGATGTCCTTGCCATCGCCCCCCAGGGTGTCGCCGATGTTCTTGCCGACTTTGCCGGCGTCGACACTGTAGGCGGCCAGCACGCCAGTGCCGGAAACGATGAGCATGTGCCCGGCACTGTTGAACAGGTCGCGCTGGGAGTCGACCGCCGCCGCTTGCAGGGCGTCGAGGGCGATGTCGATGCCGACCACGCCGATGGACTTGCCATCTACCAGCAGCGGTACGGAAATGGTGGTCATCAACATTTCCTTGTTGCCGACCGTATCGGCATACGGGTCGAGCAGGCAGATGCGCTTGCTGTCCCGCGGGCAGGTGTACCAGACGTTGTACGGCGTGCCGCTGAGGTTCAGGGTGGTTTTGGTCATGTCTTCTTCGACCATGATCGTGTTCAGCGACTCACCCCCGGCGCGGCTCCAGTACGTGGCGAAACGGCCGATCTCGTTGGACTGGCGGGCGGCGTCATTGACGAATTCGCTGTCCTTGCCGTCCAGCCCATTGGGTTCGAACGCCAGCCAAATGCCCAGCACTTTGCTGTTGCGCTCGAAGGCGGTTTTCAGACTCTGGTTCAACTCTTCTCGCAAGACGCCGGGCTCGAGGGAGCGTTTGGCGGCCAGGTTGCGCATGTCCTGGATCTGGTCCGCGAGGGCGGTCACCACCGTCAGGGTTTCACCGAACGTCTTCTGCACCCGCACCGCCTGCTCGGCGGCCTTGGCCTGGAGCAGGTCCTGCACACTGGCAGTGAGCATTCTGCTGCTGGAATCGCTGACCAGATCATCGTTCTGATTGGTCTGGTAGATGTTCATACCCACTATCAAGGCGACTACGCCCAGCAGGCACAGACCGGACAGCAGGACGATTTTCAGGCGAATGGACAGTGAGTCGAACATAGGGCGAGCTCGCGAATGGATGAAGTGTTGGCTGTGGGCCGTTGTGGCTCACTCGCTAAATCCATTTAGCGCCGATCAATGCACATCGGCGTGGCGAAGAGGTTACATGAGGGGCAACCCGACGAGCGGTAGTTGTTGAACGTTTGCGCAGAAAAATGTGCCGAAAATGGGGATAAAAAGAGGAAAAAGCGCGGGGTGAATTCAGGGGGCATCAGGGACGCCGGTCTCGAAGCGCCTGAATGAAATTCACAAAATACATATGTACCGCTTCTCATAAACGGCAGGACGTTTCAATGCAGATGCCACCTCGGTGGAACACTTCCGGAAGCTTTGGCTTTCGGCATCTGACAGAAAATAATGAGAAGACTCTATGTGGATTACTTGCTTTAAAAGGACCGGGTTGCGCTCGGTGTTGTTGTTTTGGGGGATGTTGTTGGCGGCAGGCGCGGCTCCTGCCATGTCGTTTCTGAACTCGTCAGCTATTTCTGGTATCGCCTCTCAAATACCCTCGGCGGCTACGGTACTGCCGGACAAACTGAACACCCTCAAGGAAAGTCTGGCCTCCGAAACGGAGGTGAAGCATTACCGCTTCATGGCGGTACGGGGGCAGGATGTGTGGATCCATTCGCGCGGGACGAATGGCGGGGCATTGACGCTGGAATACAATCGCGATGGAAACTGGGCCGTAATCCCTTGGGGTACACCCTTAACGGTTTCTGGTTTGCAGCCGAATCAGGAAGTTCAGGTTCGCATTTCGAAGAAGCCGTCCGCCCCGTTCGTGGCGGGTGATATCTACACGCTCGAGTTTGGCTCAGCGCCTTACTACGCCGACAGTCGTGTCCGGGGCGATGCCGGTGAGTTGCCGCTGTACTGGGCGACCACGCAGGCCCACAGAATCTTGAACTGGTCGGTCCGGTTGAGGGATTCGACAGGGCAGCCGCTCGAAGGCGCTAAAGCTACCTTGATATTGAACAAGGGGGGGGATGACGAAAGGTTCGACCTTATAACGGACAGCACTGGTAGCGCCGCGCAAGCCCTTGAGTTGGGCAGGTGCTATGGCCAGTTGAAGTCTGATCCTTTCTGGACCAGCAGTGGCAAGTATCGCTATAAGTGGGAAGTTGAATACAACCTGGGGCATTGGTCTATTCAGGTTCAAGACAAAGAGAATTCGGGTGTGGGAGGTTACAACGTGCCGAATGTTTCATTTGCTCAAATCTGCTATCAAAACATGTTGCGCAACTAGATCAGCCATGCTCCCGGCAAGCGGTCTACACACCCGCTTTGCCGGGCTTTATCAGTCGATCAGGCTTCGATGTGCAATCCCGTTTTTTTCTCGATCGGATCCTTTTCGGCTTTTTTATGCAATTGATCCAGCCAGGAGTCGGAATTTCTGAGATCCAGTGCGCCTTTGTTCAGCAATAATCCATAGTCAACCATCTTGTGGAAGTTGCTCAGGTCCAGTTTCACCTTGCCCTCGAACTGTGGCTTATCCCGCTTGACCAGTTCGATCACGGTCTTGGCGTGCTTGAGGGTCAGGGATTGCAAGCCTTTTGCCTCGTTCAACAGGGCATTCAGTATTTCCTCATCCCTGGCAGTCAGTGTGTTGGGCGGTGAAGTGACTTTCAGTTGACCGTCTTCGGTAACGGTGAAGCCCATTGGCTTATTGGCCAGGCCAGACCATTTGCTCTGCAGATCTTTTTTGAAATCGGAGTAAATCCCTTCCATTTCACGGAGCATAAGTCCTGCGCGGCATTCGTTACCCCAAAGGATTACACCTCTAAAACCCTTTATCTCATGACGTAGCTCACCAAGCTTTTTATCTGGATCGGTCACACTTAAAAATTCCTCCAGCTCATCCAGATTTTCGCTGGTGATACCTCTCTGACTAGGGGACCGGAGTTTCTCGATGGTCGACCATACCCTTTGCTCATTTATTACCGAGCCATCGACTTGTTTCTCGGGGGCGTTTTCCGTGTTCACCCTCATTGCTTGCGGGTACGAAAATCGAAAATATGCAGCGTCACTTACATTCATGTCAGCTTCTCATTGTGTGGGTTCATCGTGCTTAACGGCCAAACCCGGTCATGGATGACCTGATAAACACGTAGGAGAAGTCCGAACAGGAAGTAGGTACTTTCAAGTATGCCGTTGTCGGCTGTCACAGGGCGGTTTGAAGAGGTTTCAGGTGACTTGCGGCAGTGATTCCGGCCGTGACCAGATCCACAGATTGCCCAGCCCCATGCCGGCAATCGCCAGGTAAATCGGCCAGCCATGATCGAGCATTACCAGCATCAGACCGGCACACAACAGCATGCTGACCGTGGCGCTGATTTTTGCCCTACGCGCGATGATCTTGCCGTTGCGCCAGTTATGGAGGATGGGGCCGAACAGCCGGTGGTTTTCCAGCCAGGCACTCAGGCGCGGCGAACTGCGGGTCGCAGCCCAGGCGGCCAGCAGGATGAACTCGGTGGTTGGCAGGCCGGGTATGACGATGGCGATCAGGCCGATGCCCAGGCTGACATAGGCCAGCAGGCCGAAGAGGAGGCGGGAGAGTCTGGAGGAGGCTGGCATGGGCTCAAGGCAACATGTGAGGCTGATCGAAATCTTACGGATTTGCTTCGCTCCTTGTGGGAGCGAGCTTGCTCGCGATAGGGGGGTATCAGTCGACAGTAATGCTGTCTGGAATACCGTCATCGCGAGCAAGCTCGCTCCCACAGGGGAATGTGGTATGTCAGGCGACTTCCGGAGCGCTGGCGTAAGCCCGCTCCAGCAACACGGTAAAACGGTTGAACGCGTCGATTGCGCCTTTTTCCACTTCGGCTTCTTCCTGGGCGCTGAATGCCAGGCCGTCCAGGGTTTTGACGAAGCTCTTCCAGCCTTCAGCGCGGCCGCCGGCCGGTTCGCCGAGGTGGCGGGCGCCGAAGGTTTCGCTCAGGCCAAGGCCCACGGCACGCTTGATGAGGAACGCCGCGCCGAGCTTCGAGCCTTCGGAGACGAAGATCCAGCCCAGGGCCTCGGCCTTGGTCGGGTTCTTCAGTGCACCGGCGACAGGTGCCGGCACGTCGGTGTCCAGGTCCGCGAGGTCGGCCCTGGCTGCTTCGGCACGACAGCGGGCCGGCAGGTCCGGGACGATGGCGGTCAGTTCGGCATCGTTGTACAGCGACACCAGTTCCGACTGGAACAGGTACTGCGCCACCACGAAACGAGCGAAATTGGCCGGGGTTTCAAACGGGGCATGAGCCTTGACCAGGGCATCGAGCTTGCTGTGCGGCTCGTGGGTGATCTGGTTCAAACGTTGCGAACGCAGGTTGGGGCGTTGTTCGGTGGCCTGGGTAGTCATGGCAATTCCTTGGAGAAAGAGAGGCGCTTGGTAACGAGACGAACAGGAAGGCGCCTGACAGTAAAAAATCCTCACCGGGCGGCTTGATGAAACCGCCAGGCGAGATGAGCGGATCAGATATCCCAGATCAGGTTGACCGCAAAGTTGCGACCCGGCTGAGTCAGGCGGTCGAGGTTGGCCGGTTGGGTCACCGAGGCTTCGCCGACGCTGTCGTAGCCGCGCACGTCATCCCACAGCCAGTACTTCTTGTCGGTGAGGTTGTAGACGCCGCCGCTGACGGTCACGTCGTCGGTCACCTTGTAGAACGCGCTCAGGTCCAGAATGCCGAAACCGGGCGTCTTGAACTGGGTGCTGGTGCCGTCCGGGGTCTTGAAACTGGTGCTGTCGACGCGGTCTTTCTTTTTCACCAGCGTCCAACTGAGCAAGCCGCCGTAGGTGTCCTGGTCGTAGCCGAGGCCGAATACGCCGGTCAGCGGGTTGACGCTGTTGAGCGGCTCGCCGTTGTCGTCGTTGCGACCGTAGGCATAGGCCACCGAGCCCTGGGTGTAGAGGCCTTGCGGCGCGCCGAAGGCGTCGAGGTTCAGGCGTCCCTTGACCTCCGCGCCCTTGATGGTGGCGTGCTTGATGTTGTTGCTCTGGAACGTGGTCTCGGTGTAGCCCGGAGTGATGGCGTTCTCGTTGATGAAGTCGCGGTATTTGTTGTAGAACACCGCCACGTCAAACGAGCCCTGCTCGAAGTTGCCGCGCAAACCCGTCTCGTAGCTTTTGCTCTTTTCCGGTTCGAGGTCAGGATTAGGCGCTACCCGATAGCCGCCGGCGATGTTTTCGAAACGACCGTACAACGCCTTGGCGGTCGGGGTGCGGAAGCCTTCAGCGTATTTGCCGTACCAGGTGTAATGGTCGTTGAAGCTGTAGGTGGTGCCAAAATTCGGCGACAGGCGATGCCAGGTTTTGGTCTCGTCGCTCACTGTACCGTTGCCGCTCTGGTCGGCGGTGGCCAGGAACTCTTCGGTGATGTGCGGCTTGAGCTCGGTGTAGTCGTAGCGGGCACCTGGCGCAAAGGTCCAGTCGCCCCAGCTGATCAGATCCTGGGCGAACAGGCTGTAGCTGTTGACGGTCGGGTCCGGGAAGTCACTGGCGGGTGTCAGCGTGTCGGTGGCACTAGGGGCGCCAATGACCCGGCAGGATCCGGCCACGGTCAGGCAGGTGCCGGTGCCGGTACGCAGGCCGGTGATTTTGTCCTGCTTGATGGTGGTGCCATAGGTGACGAGGTGGTCGGTGTCGGCGATGGCAAACGACTTGTCAGCCTGGGCATCGAATACCCATTGGCGGTCCTTGTAGGTTGTATCGCGGTTACGCAGCACGGTTCGTGACGGCGGCGCGTAGATTTCCTCGGTGCTCTGGTCGGTCTTGGCGATCTGGTAGTTCAGCGTCCACTTGATGTTGTCGGCCAGGGCGCTGTCCAGACCGAAGCTGTGTTCCAGACCAAAGCGTTCGCGGGTGATCGTGTCGTTACCGGTACGGGACTTGTAGTAGCCGAAACCGCGTCCGGCATTGAACGGGCCGCCCACTGCGCTCAATTGATTGGTGTCGCGGTCGTCCTTGTAATGCTCATAGGTCAGGCCCAGGCGCGCGTCGTCGGCGTAATTCCAGCCCAGTTTTGCCAGCACGCTGGTGGTGCGAGCGTCCTGGGGGTTGGCTTCAGTGCGGTTCAGGCCAGTGCCGCCGGTTTCGCCATAGGACTCTGTTTCATGACCGTTGCGTTGACTGAGATGTAACAGGCCATCGAGCTCGCCGGTACGGCCGGCGACGGTGCCGGACGTCAGCCAGCTGTCGTCGGCGGAGCTGTAACCGGTTTTCAGGCGCGCACCGACATCCTTGCCCGGTTTGATGATGTCGTCCGGGTCCAGCGTGTAGTAGCTGACGGCGCCGCCAATGGCATTGCTGCCGTACAAAACAGAGGCCGGGCCACGGAGGATTTCCACACGCTTGACGATTTCCGGGTCGACATAGTTGCGGTTGGTCTGGGCATAGGGGCCGTTGAAGAAGCCGTCGGGTACCTGCACGCCATCGACCTGGGTCAGCACGCGGTCGCCATCGATGCCGCGAATGTTGTAGCCGGTGATACCGGCCCGCTGGCCTGCGCCGCCTACCGAAACACCGGGTTCGTAGCGCACCAGCTCCTTGATGGTATTGACGTTGTTGCGGTCCAGATCTTCGCGAGTGTAGACAGAGACCGTGCTCGGCACGCTATTCACAGACTGTTCGTTACGGGTGGCGCTGATGGTCACCTGATCGAGATTGAGGGCGCTGCTACCACTGCGCTTTTCCAGAACGATGCTGTTGTTGCCCAGTTTGCGATAGCCCAGGTTGGTCCCCACCAACAGGCGATCCAGGGCTTTCTCCGGCGACAGGGAACCGCGCACTCCCGGCGAGGCCACACCTTGTGCCAGCTCCGACGACACACCGATCTGCCAGCCCGTTACGGTGGTAAAGGCATTGAGTGCCGACACCAGTGATTGCTGGGGAATGGCGAACGAGTAGTCGCCCATTTTGCGGGTCGACTGCTCGGTGGCGGTGGCGGCCATGAGCGGTGCGGTACCGGCCATCAGGATGGCGGCGGTCAGCAGCGACAGCACGCGGGAAGGTGTAGGGGCTTGGCGGGTAAGGCGAGGGGACATCGATAGCGCTCCGTGTCGCACGAATCTTTATAGGTGCTGATTGGCATGGTGAGATGCGAATCAATTGCATTGGCTATAACGAGACGTACGGGGTTTGGCTATCGAGTAAAAATAATTCTCATTCAGTTCAGGATGACCAGCGCCGGGAATTCCTGGAGCCGGGCCGAGGTGATGTGGGCCAGGGAGCGAACCACGTCCAGCGGCTGATCGAGACGGTAGTTGCCGGTCACGGTGACATCGGCCAACTGTTCGTTGTTGTTGATGATCCAGCCCGGGTAATAGCGGCGAAGTTCTGCCAGCACCTGGTTCAGCGGGCAGTTTTCGAACACCAGCCGTCCCTGGACCCACGCCAGGTCGGTGGCGGCATCCAGCTTGGCCGGGCGGTCGAAGCCGTTGGGACCGATGCGAATGCTTTCCCCGGCGGACAAGCGTACCCGCGCGTCATCCCGAGTGGCGCGCAAGTCGACGTCGCCGCGCTGTACCCGTACCTGCGCCACGCCGTCGAGGTAACGCACGGCAAATGCGGTATCGCGAACGCTGGCCGTGACCGGGCCGGCGTCGATTTCCAGTGGTTGGCCGCGATTGGCCTGCACTTCGAAAAACGCTTCGCCCTGATACAGGCGGGCAACACGTTGCTGGTCGTTGATGGTGCTTGAGAACGCCGAATTGGTATTGAGCAGAACCCTGGAACCGTCCTCCAGTTGCAAGCGCTGGCGCTCGCCGACCACAGTCAGGTGATCGGCCTGCAGGCGCATCGGCAAACTGCTGAAACTGAACAGCCCGAGCAGCAGCACGGCGGCGGTGGCCAGTGGTTTCCAGTGCGGACGCAGACGGGCGAGGACAGTGACTTTCGCCGGACGGGCGGCCAGGCTTTGCGCGCATTGCGCCACTTGCGGGCCGTCCCAGATCGCCTGGGCCTTGGCGAACGCCTGGGCATTCAACGGATCGGCGTCGAGCCATGCCTGGAATTGGCGGCTCTGCTCCTCGTCGGGACTGCCGAGCACGATCAGCCAGTCCAGGGCCTGGTCCATCGCGCTTGCGGGGTCCTGCGCCGATGAAGGCTCGGGGGAGCGGTGGTTGTCCGTCACGGTGTTTCCTCGGCAGTGTCTGTGCACGGCTGTTTTTTTAGTGAAGCGTAAAAGTGGGCCAAGGGTAGCAAAGCCCGATGATCAGCGCAGTCGGTCCAGGTAAGCGCAGGGCCTTGGCGCTCAGTTGGCGTTCAAGCGATCGGCAACCCCGATGCAGATCGACATGATCAGTTTGAGTTCTTTCTGCACGGTGCTGAGGGACACGTTCAACTCCTCGGCGATTTCCTGGTAACTGTGACCGTGCAGGCGGCTGAGGATGAAAATCCGCTGTTGGCGGGCGCTGAGTTCACTGAGGCTCACGTTGAGGCGCTCCAGCAATTGTTCGGCGTGGGCGGCGTCTTCGGCGCTGCTGGTGGCGGCGGCGATGCTGTGCATCACCTCCTGCGGCACGTCATCGACCATCGTGCGCGAATGGATGCGCCGTGCGCGCAAATGGTCCAGCGCCAGGTTGCGCGCCGTCTGGAAGACAAAGGGCTCAAGATGATCGATGGCCCGTTCGCTCAATGCCCGGGTCACCCGCAGGTAAGTTTCCTGCAAAAGGTCTTCAGCGGTGCTGTGATTGTTGACCATCCGCTCCAGCGTGCGCAGCAGGGAGGTGCGCTGGGTGAGGAAAACGTGGTTGAAGCGCGACTGACTCACGGGAGAACCTGATCCATTTCGAGTAGATGATAATGCTTATCATCTACTCGGGTGGTCAAGCACTGATTTGTGACGCTTTACGTGCGACCTTGCAAATAGGTGGCGTAATCGGGAATCCGATGGAGGTGCGCCTGATCCATCAGCGGGCTGCTGAGCAGGTAGTCGGCGCTGCATTCGTTACACGCCACCGGGATGTTCCACACTGCCGCGACCCGCAGCAACGCCTTGATATCCGGGTCGTGGGGCTGTGGCTCGAACGGGTCCCAGAAGAACACCAGCATGTCGACGCGCTGCTCGGCGATTTGCGCACCGAGCTGCTGGTCGCCGCCCAGTGGCCCGCTGATCATGCTTTGCACCGGCAGATCGAGGCGTTGTTGCAACAACAACCCCGTGGTGCCGGTGGCGACCAGATCATGCTGGGCCAGCCTGTCTTTTTGCCGTTCGGCCCAGTCCAGCAAGAACACCTTGCAGTGGTCATGGGCAACCAGGGCGATACGCTTGCGCGCCGCCATGGTCTTTTGCGTAAAGCTGATGCCGATCATCGATGCTGGCTCCAGAAATGACACGCACCCTGTAGGAGCGAGCTTGCTCGCGATGGATGCAAGGGCCCCGCGTTCATTCAGGCTACCTTTTCATCGTTAACGACCATCGCGAGCAGGCTCGCTCCTACAAGAAGGAAGGGACGTGCTGCTTATTCTGCGTTGCACAGCGCCAGGCAGTTATCGAGCATGCGGTTGGAGAAACCCCATTCGTTGTCATACCACGCCAGTACCTTGAGCAATTTGCCGCTGGATTTGGTGTGGTTGGCGTCGAAGATCGACGACAGCGGGTTGTGGTTGAAGTCGCTGGAGACCAGCGGCAGGGTGTTGTAGCCAAGGATCTTCGAGTGCTGGCTGGCTTCTTTCATCAGTGCATTGACCTCATCGGCCGACGCTTCGCGCTTGAGCTGCACCGTCAGGTCCACCAGCGATACATTGATGACCGGTACGCGCACCGACATGCCGGTCAATTTGCCCGCCAGTTCCGGCAGCACCAGGCCCACCGCTTCAGCAGCACCGGTCTTGCTCGGGATCATGTTCTGGGTGGCCGAACGGGCGCGGTACGGATCGACGTGATAGACGTCGGTCAGGTGCTGGTCGTTGGTATAGGCGTGAATGGTGGTCATCAGACCGCTTTCGATGCCCAGCTCGCGGTGCAGCACCTGGGCCACCGGGGCCAGGCAGTTGGTAGTGCACGACGCGTTGGAAATGATCTGGTGCGATTGGCGCAGAATGTCGTGGTTCACCCCGTAAACGACGGTGGCGTCGGCGCCTTTGGCCGGGGCAGAGATAATCACTTTGCGCGCGCCCGCCGTAATATGCGCAGCGGCCTTGGCCCGGTCGGTGAACAGACCGGTGCATTCGAACACCACATCAATCTTTTCCGCGGCCCAGGGTAGGTCGGCCGGGTTGCGGATGGCGCTGACCGAAATGCGGTCGCCGTTGACCGTCAGGCTCTCCTGATCGTGCTGGACATCGGCATCGAATGTGCCGTGAACGGTGTCGTACTTGAGCAGATGAGCGTTGATCGCGCTGTCGCCCAGGTCGTTGATGGCGACGATCTGCAGATCCTGACGGTAGCCCTGGGTATAGAGTGCGCGCAGGACATTACGGCCGATGCGGCCAAAACCATTGATTGCGATTCGAAGAGTCATAGTGCGGCGCTACCGTCGTTTTGTTGTTGGAATTACAAGATTATTCGTAAAAAAATAGAAAACAAGCCTTTTTGATGGCAATATTTTGTTCGATCTACAACGAGTGACCTGAATCAACTGGTCCGAATGGTCAAATAAACCGTCTGTCATCCCATCGACACCGGCCTTTGATCAGCATAGACAATCAGGTCGCCACATCCGTTAGCCTGGAGTTCTACACATGCATCCCCGCGTCCTTGAGGTCACTGAACGGCTTATCGCCCGCAGCCGCGCCACGCGTGAGGCCTACCTTGCATTGATCCGCGGTGCGGCCAGCGACGGTCCGATGCGCGGCAAGCTGCAGTGCGCCAACTTCGCCCATGGCGTGGCCGGTTGCGGCAGCGACGACAAGCACAGCCTGCGGATGATGAACTCCGCGAACATCGCGATAGTTTCGTCATATAACGACATGCTCTCGGCACACCAGCCGTACGAAGTCTTCCCCGAACTGATCAAGAAAGCCCTGCGCGAAATCGGCTCCGTCGGTCAGTTCGCCGGTGGCACGCCGGCCATGTGCGATGGCGTGACCCAGGGCGAGCCGGGCATGGAGCTGAGCCTGCCGAGCCGCGAAGTGATCGCGTTGTCCACTGCCGTGGCGCTGTCCCACAACATGTTCGACGGCGCGCTGCTGCTCGGCATCTGCGACAAGATCGTGCCGGGCCTGATGATGGGTGCGCTGCGCTTCGGCCATCTGCCGATGATCTTCGTGCCGGGCGGGCCGATGGTGTCGGGCATTTCCAACAAGCAGAAAGCCGATGTGCGCCAGAAGTACGCCGAAGGCAAGGCGACTCGCGAAGAGCTGCTGGAATCGGAAATGAAGTCCTACCACAGCCCTGGCACCTGCACCTTCTACGGCACCGCCAACACCAACCAGTTGCTGATGGAAGTCATGGGCCTGCATCTGCCGGGCGCGTCCTTCGTCAACCCGAACACGCCGTTGCGCGATGCCTTGACCCGCGAAGCCGCGCACCAGGTCACGCGCCTGACCAAGCAGAACGGCGACTTCATGCCGATCGGCGAAATCGTCGACGAGCGTTCGCTGGTCAACTCGATTGTCGCGTTGCATGCCACGGGCGGTTCGACCAACCACACCCTGCACATGCCGGCCATCGCCATGGCGGCGGGCATTCAATTGACCTGGCAGGACATGGCCGACCTCTCCGAAGTCGTGCCGACCCTGAGCCACGTCTACCCGAACGGCAAAGCCGACATCAACCACTTCCAGGCTGCGGGCGGCATGTCGTTCCTGATCCGTGAACTGCTGGAAGCCGGGCTGCTCCACGAAAACGTCAACACCGTGATGGGCCACGGCCTGAGCCGCTACACCCAGGAGCCGTTCCTCGACAATGGCCAACTGGTCTGGCGTGAAGGCGTGACCGACAGCCTCGACGAAAGCATCCTGCGTCCGGTCGCCCGTGCATTCTCGGCCGAAGGTGGCCTGCGGGTGATGGAAGGCAACCTGGGTCGCGGTGTGATGAAAGTCTCCGCCGTGGCCGTGGAAAACCAGATCGTCGAAGCGCCGGCCATGGTGTTCCAGGATCAACAGGACCTGGCCGATGCGTTCAAGGCCGGTTTGCTGGAGAAGGATTTTGTCGCGGTGATGCGCTTCCAGGGCCCGCGCTCCAACGGCATGCCAGAGCTGCACAAGATGACGCCGTTCCTCGGTGTGTTGCAGGATCGCGGCTTCAAAGTCGCGCTGGTGACCGACGGGCGCATGTCCGGCGCGTCGGGGAAAATCCCGGCGGCCATTCATGTCAGCCCCGAAGCTTATGTCGGCGGCGCTTTGGCGCGGGTACAAGAGGGCGATATCATCCGCGTCGATGGCGTCAAAGGCACCCTGGAGCTTAAGGTGGACGCCGAAGAATTCGCAGCGCGCACGCCGGCCAAGGGCCTGTTGGGCAACAACATCGGCACCGGTCGCGAGCTGTTCGGTTTCATGCGCATGGCCTTCAGCTCGGCGGAGCAGGGCGCCAGCGCCTTTACTTCTGCCCTGGAGACGCTTAATTGAAACTGGCTTTGGTCGGTGACATCGGTGGGACCAACGCACGTTTCGCGTTGTGGAAAAACCAGCAGCTGGAATCGGTCCAGGTGCTGGCAACGGCAGATTTCCCCAGCCCTATCGATGCGATCAGCCTGTACCTTAATGGTCTGGGGCTGGCGCCGGGTTCGATCGGTTCGGTGTGCCTGTCGGTGGCGGGCCCGGTGAGTGGCGACGAATTCAAGTTCACCAATAATCACTGGCGCCTGAGCCGCAAGGGCTTTTGCCAGACCTTGCAGGTGGATCAGCTGTTGTTGGTCAACGACTTCTCGGCCATGGCCCTGGGCATGACCCGTCTGCAGCCCGGCGAATTCCGCGTGGTCTGCGAAGGCACGCCGGAGCCGTTGCGCCCGGCGGTGGTGATTGGCCCGGGCACAGGCCTGGGCGTCGGCACCTTGCTCGATCTGGGCGCGGGCCGTTTTGCCGCGTTGCCGGGGGAGGGCGGTCACGTCGATCTGCCATTGAGCAGCCCGCGTGAAACCCAACTCTGGCAGCACATCTTCAACGAAATTGGCCATGTCAGTGCGGAAACAGCCTTGAGCGGTGGCGGCTTGCCCCGTGTCTATCGGGCGATCTGTGCGGTGGATGGGCACACGCCTGTGCTCGACACACCGGAAGCCATCACCGCTGCCGGGCTGGCGGGCGACCCGATTGCCGTGGAAGTGCTTGAGCAGTTCTGCTGCTGGCTCGGTCGCGTGGCCGGCAATAACGTACTGACCACCGGTGGACGCGGTGGCGTGTACATCGTGGGCGGGGTGATTCCGCGCTTTGCCGATTTCTTCCTCGAAAGCGGTTTCGCCCGCTGCTTCGCCGACAAGGGTTGCATGAGCGACTACTTCAAGGGGATTCCGGTGTGGCTGGTGACAGCGCCGTATTCCGGGTTGGTTGGCGCCGGAGTAGCCTTGGAGCAATCTCTCCCAGCTTGAAATACGATCAAAATGTGGGAGCGGGCTTGCTCGTGAATGCGGTTTTATATTCAACACATTCGTTGACTGACACACCGCTTTCGCGAGCAAGCCCGCTCCCACAGTTGTTTCTGTGGTGTTTGCAGTTTCGGTGCTTAAGGCATAATCCGCCCAATTCAAACAACAAGGACGCCGCCCGTGAGCTCAGTCAACAAGTCGATTTTGTTGGTCGATGACGATCAAGAGATACGCGAGTTGCTGGATACCTACCTGACCCGCGCCGGTTTCCAGGTACGTACCACGCCCGACGGTGCCGGCTTTCGCCAGGCGCTGAACGAGGCGCCGAGTGATCTGGTGATCCTTGATGTGATGTTGCCCGACGAAGACGGCTTCAGCCTGTGCCGCTGGATTCGCCAGCATCCGCGCCAGGCGCAGGTGCCGATCATCATGCTCACCGCCAGTTCCGACGAAGCCGATCGCGTCATCGGCCTGGAACTGGGCGCCGACGATTACCTGGGCAAGCCCTTCAGCCCACGGGAGTTGCAGGCACGGATCAAGGCGTTGCTGCGCCGCGCGCAGTTCGGTCAGGAGCGCAGTGGCGGCGAGGTGCTGGCCTTCGATGACTGGCGGCTGGACATGGTCAGCCATCGGCTGTTTCACATCGACGGCGAAGAGGTGATTCTTTCGGGCGCCGATTTCGCGCTGCTGAAACTGTTCCTCGATCATCCACAGGAAATCCTTGACCGCGACACCATCGGCAACGCCACCCGCGGCCGCGAACTGATGCCCCTGGATCGCATCGTCGACATGGCGGTCAGCCGTTTGCGCCAGCGCCTGCGCGACACGGAAAAACCGCCACGGCTGATCCGCACCGTGCGTGGCAGCGGCTACCAACTGGCGGCCAACGTGGTTGCCAGCAATGGTCACTGAGGCTTTGCGCAAGCTCGCCGCCAAGGTGCCGATGCCGCGTTCGCTGCTCGGGCGGATGTTGCTGCTGACCCTGCTGGCGGTGTTGTTCGCCCAGGCATTGTCGAGTGTGATCTGGGTGTCGCAACTGCGCGCCACGCAGCTCGAGGGCCTGGTCACCAGTGCCCGCAGCCTGGCCCATTCAATGACCGCCAGCGTCAGTTATTTCCGTTCGTTGCCGGTGGCGTTTCGGCCCCTGGTGCTCGATCAATTGCGCAGCATGGGCGGCACCCGGTTCGTGGTGACGCTCAACGACAAACCCCTGGGCATGGAAGTGCTGCCCATCACCCCGCGTAAAGAGGCGGTGCTCAAGGCGGTTGACGAAGTGCTGCGCCAGTCCCTCGGCCAGGACACGGACATCTCGGTGACTTTCGTCAGCCCGGAAGACCTGCGCATCTTCAATGGCGGCCTGAAGCTCGATGAATTGCCACGTTCCTGGGCGCATTACGCGCTGACCCTGGAACCGGTGAACCCGCCAGTGCTGGTCACGCAGATCCAGATGGCACCGGGGGAATGGCTGTACATCGCTTCGCTGTTGCCCGAGCCCTACACCAGTCTTGAAGAGCAGGGCCTGCCGGCGCAGCAGGTGTGGTTCATCGTCCTGACCAGTAGCTTTTTGCTGTTGTTCATCGGCCTGCTGGTGCACTGGCAGAGTCGTCCGCTCAAGCGCCTGGCGCGGGCGGCGCGGGACCTGTCGTTGGGGGCCGACGTGGAACCGGTGGCCGAGGGCGGTGGCAGCGAAGTGGTCGAGGTCGGGCGCGCCTTCAACACCATGCGCGAGCGCATCAGCCGTTACCTGACCGAACGCAGCCAGTTGTTCAGCGCCATTTCCCACGACCTGCGCACGCCGATCACCCGCTTGCGCCTGCGGGTTGAATTGCTCGAAGACGAAACACTGCAAGCCAAGTTCGGGCGCGATCTGGACGAGCTGGAGTTGCTGGTCAAGGGCGCGTTGCAATGCGTGAAAGACACTGACATCCACGAGAACATCGAGCCGGTGGATCTCAACCATGTGCTCGATTGTCTGGTGGAGCCTTATCTCGCGCCGAACGGCAACGGCCGCGTGACCCAGCAGGGGCGGGCGCTGGCGGCGTACCCGGGCAAACCGCTGGCGCTCAAGCGCTGCATCGGCAACCTGATCGACAATGCGCTGAAGTACGGGCAGAACGCGCACCTGCACATCGATGACGACGAAAGCGCGTTCATCCTGCATGTCGATGACGAGGGGCCGGGCGTGCCGGAGCAGCGCCTGGAGCAGGTGTTCGAACCGCACTTCCGCCTGGCCGGGCAGCAGCAGGGTTACGGCTTGGGGCTGGGGATTGCCCGCAACATTGCCCATAGCCATGGTGGTGAGGTCAGCTTGCAGAATTTGCGTGAAGGCGGGTTGCGGGTAACGTTGCAGTTGCCCCGCTCAGTGGATTGACACCACCCTGTGGCGAGGGGGCTTGCCCCCGTTGGACCGCGAAGCGGTCCCAAAACCATCACCCACAGACTGCCTGTAAAAATCAGGTCGCTGATTTTACGACTGCTGCGCAGCCGGACGGGGGCAAGCCCCCTCGCCACAAGTATTTCACTCAATGTCTGTGTCCATTGTCACAGGCTGGTGACATAACCCACCCCCTTCGTTACAAGCCGACCTTCGTCCGTTGTTTATGCTGCCCCACAGTCATAACAACAAAAAAGGTACGCCATGGACACCTTCCAACCGGTCTTCAGCAGTTGGCTGAACGCACCTGCCCATCAGCAATGGCTCGCCACCGAAGGCTTGCGCCTGCTGACCTTCGCCAAGGCTTCGAAACTGCCTGAAGGCTTCGGCAACCTCGATGAAAAAGGCCGCCTCCCGCCTGATGCGCAAGCCCAGACCATGAACACCGCGCGCATGACCCACAGCTTCGCCATGGCCCACATTCAGGGTTTACCGGGCTTTGCCGAACTGGTGGATCACGGGATTGGCGCCCTGCGCGGGCCGTTGCGCGACGCGCTGCACGGCGGCTGGTTCGCGACTGCCGAACATCGCGACGGCAATACCGGCAAGAACGCCTATCTGCATGCCTTCGTCGCGCTGGCCGCCAGTTCAGCGGTAGTCGCGCAGCGCCCCGGTGCGCAAGCGTTGCTCGATGATGCCATCGATATCATCGACACTTATTTCTGGAGCGAAGAAGAAGGCGCGATGCGCGAGTCTTTCAATCGCGACTGGAGCGAAGAGGAGGCGTACCGAGGCGCCAACAGCAACATGCACGCCACCGAAGCCTTCCTCGCCCTGGCCGATGTCACCGATGACAACCGTTGGCTCAGCCGTGCCCATCGGATTGTCGAGCGCGTAATTCATGGCCACGCCGCCGCCAACGATTACCTGGTGATCGAGCATTTCGACCGCGCCTGGCAACCACTGCGGGACTACAACCGCGACAATCCGGCCGACGGCTTCCGCCCCTACGGCACCACCCCGGGCCATGGTTTCGAGTGGGCGCGGCTGTTGCTGCATCTCGAAGCTTCGCGGGTGAAGGCCGGGATGCTCACGCCGGGCTGGCTGGTCACCGACGCGCAAAAACTGTTCGAGCACAATTGCCTCCATGGCTGGGATGTCGATGGCGCGCCGGGCATTGTCTACACCCTGGACTGGGACAACAAAGCGGTGGTCCGCCATCGCCTGCACTGGACCCATTGTGAAGCCAGTGCAGCCGCCAGTGCGCTGCTCAAACGCACCGGTGAAGAGCAATACGAACACTGGTACCGACTTTTCTGGGAGTTCTGTGACAGTCATTTCATCGACCGCGAAGACGGCAGCTGGCATCACGAACTCGACCCGCAAAACCGCCCGAGTGCCGATATCTGGCCCGGCAAGCCTGATCTTTACCACGCCTGGCAAGCCGTGCTGATTCCGCGCCTGGCGCTGGCGCCGAGCATGGCCACGGCGCTGGCGCAGCCGTCCCAGAGCGGTTCTATGTAACCATGCGGTGACATTCGCGCATCCCTTCGTTACCTGCGAGGGGATATCTCCTGTTTAGAATCTTATGCAGCGCAAGCAACAGACTTGCATGCATAACAACAAGAAAGGTGCTCCTAGATGAATGCGATTTCTCGCCTCGCTACTGTCATTTCTCTCGCTTCCCTGTCTGCGCTCCCCCTCAGTGTCCTGGCCGCCGAATCCAAAGGTTCCGTTGAAGTCGTTCACTGGTGGACTTCCGGTGGTGAAAAAGCAGCGGTCGATGTCCTGAAGGCTCAAGTCGAAAAAGACGGCTTCACCTGGAAGGACGGCGCAGTCGCCGGTGGTGGCGGTTCCACGGCCATGACCGTACTCAAGAGTCGCGCCGTAGCCGGCAACCCGCCGGGCGTTGCCCAGATCAAAGGCCCGGACATCCAGGAGTGGGGCAGCACTGGCCTGCTCAGCACCGACGCGTTGAAAGACGTTTCCAAGGCGGAAAACTGGGATGGCCTGCTGTCGAAGAAAGTCTCCGACACCGTGAAGTACGAAGGTGACTACGTCGCCGTGCCGGTGAACATCCACCGCGTCAACTGGCTGTGGATCAACCCTGAAGTGTTCAAGAAAGCCGGGATCGAAAAAGCCCCGACGACCCTCGAAGAATTCTATGCCGCCGGCGACAAGCTCAAGGCCGCCGGCTTCATCGCGCTCGCCCACGGCGGTCAGCCTTGGCAGGACAGCACCGTGTTCGAAGACGTGGTGCTCTCGGTCATGGGCGCTGACGGTTACAAGAAAGCCCTGGTCGACCTGGACCAGAAAACCCTGTCCGGCCCGGAGATGACCAAGTCGTTCGCCGAGCTGAAAAAAATCACCGGCTACATGGACCCAAACCGCGCCGGTCGTGACTGGAACATCGCCGCCGCCGACGTCATCAATGGCAAGGCCGGCATGCAGATGATGGGCGACTGGGCGAAAAGCGAGTGGACCGCCGCGAAGAAAATCGCCGGCAAGGACTACCAGTGCGTAGCGTTCCCGGGCACCGAAAAAGCCTTCACCTACAACATCGATTCGATGGCGGTGTTCAAGCTCAAGGCCGATCGCAAGGGCGACATCGCTGCCCAGCAAGACCTGGCCAAGGTCGCGTTGGGTACCGACTTCCAGAAAGTCTTCAGCATGAACAAGGGTTCGATCCCGGTGCGTAACGACATGCTGAACGAAATGGACAAGCTCGGCTTCGACGAGTGTGCCCAGAAGTCGGCGAAGGACTTCATCGCGGACGACAAGACCGGCGGCCTGCAACCGAGCATGGCGCACAACATGGCCACCTCCCTGGCCGTGCAGGGCGCGATCTTCGACGTGGTCACCAACTTCATGAACGACAAGGACGCTGACCCGGCCAAGGCCAGCGCCCAACTGGCTTCTGCTGTCAAAGCTGCCCAGTAACTCGTAATCGCCGCAGGTGATCCTGCGGCAAACCCCAGAGAGAGCTCCATCCCATTGTGGGAGCGAGCTTGCTCGCGATGGACTACCAGGCACTGCGCCAATCCAGACAGGCCCCGGTGTTCTTGATTCCATCGCGAGCAGGCTCGCTCCTACAGGGGGGAACTCTGTCCGGATTTCACTTCTCCACCTGGATTATCCCGATGAGCTCTGTGGCGGTTTTCAGCAAAGCCTCACCGTTCGATGCGCTGCAACGCTGGTTACCCAAGTTGGTACTCGCGCCGAGCATGCTGATCGTGTTGGTTGGCTTCTACGGTTACATCATCTGGACATTCATACTGTCCTTCACCAACTCCAGCTTCATGCCGAGCTACAAGTGGGTCGGCCTGCAGCAATACATGCGTCTGATGGACAACGACCGCTGGTGGGTCGCGAGCAAGAACCTCGCGGTGTTCGGCGGCATGTTCATCGGCATCAGCCTGGTGCTGGGCGTGTTCCTCGCAGTGCTGCTGGACCAGCGCATTCGCAAGGAAGGCTTCATCCGCACCGTCTACCTGTACCCGATGGCGCTGTCGATGATCGTCACCGGTACCGCGTGGAAATGGCTGCTCAACCCAGGCCTGGGCCTGGACAAGATGCTGCGCGACTGGGGCTGGGAAGGCTTCCGTCTCGACTGGCTGGTGGATCAGGATCGCGTGGTGTACTGCCTGGTGATCGCCGCCGTGTGGCAAGCCTCCGGGTTTGTCATGGCGATGTTCCTCGCCGGCCTGCGCGGTGTCGATCAATCGATCATCCGTGCTGCGCAAGTCGATGGCGCGAGCTTGCCGACCATCTACCTGAAGATCGTCCTGCCGAGCCTGCGCCCGGTGTTCTTCAGTGCCTTCATGATCCTGGCGCACATCGCGATCAAGAGCTTCGACCTGGTCGCGGCGATGACCGCGGGCGGTCCGGGCTACTCCTCCGACCTGCCGGCGATGTTCATGTATTCCTTCACCTTCAGCCGTGGCCAGATGGGCATCGGTTCGGCCAGCGCCATGCTGATGCTCGGCGCCGTGCTGACCATCCTCGTGCCGTACCTGTACTCCGAGCTGCGAGGCAAACGCCATGACTAATCAACTCGGAAAATCGGGTATCAGTTTCAGCCGCATCGCGATCTACGCAACTCTGTTGCTGGCGGCAGCGGTGTACTTGATCCCGTTGGTGGTAATGCTGCTGACCAGCTTCAAATCCCCGGAAGACATCCGTACCGGCAACCTGCTGAGTTGGCCGACCGTGATCGACGGCATTGGCTGGATCAAGGCCTGGGACGTGGTCGGCGGCTACTTCTGGAACTCGGTGAAGATCACCGTGCCGGCGGTGCTGATCTCCACGTTCATCGGGGCCATGAACGGCTACGTGCTGTCGATGTGGCGCTTCCGTGGTTCGCAACTGTTCTTCGGCCTGTTGCTGTTCGGCTGCTTCCTGCCGTTCCAGACCGTGCTGCTGCCAGCCTCGTTCACCCTCGGCAAGTTCGGCCTGGCCAACACCACCACCGGCCTGGTGCTGGTGCACGTGGTCTACGGCCTGGCGTTCACCACGCTGTTCTTCCGCAACTACTACGTGAGCATTCCGGATGCGCTGGTCAAGGCCGCACGGCTCGATGGCGCGGGCTTCTTCACGATCTTCCTGAAGATCCTGCTGCCGATGTCGATCCCGATCGTGATGGTCTGCCTGATCTGGCAGTTCACCCAGATCTGGAATGACTTCCTGTTCGGCGTGGTGTTCGCCAGTGGCGACGCCCAGCCAATTACCGTGGCCCTGAACAACCTGGTCAACACCAGCACCGGGGCCAAGGAATACAACGTTGATATGGCCGCCGCGATGATCGCCGGGCTGCCGACACTGCTGGTCTACATATTCGCTGGCAAGTATTTCCTGCGCGGGCTGACGTCCGGCGCGGTCAAGGGGTAGAACATGGCAACTCTCGAATTACGCAACGTCAACAAGACCTACGGCCCCGGTTTGCCGGACACCCTGAAGAACATCGAACTGAAGATCGATGACGGTGAGTTCCTGATCCTGGTCGGCCCGTCGGGCTGCGGCAAGTCGACCTTGATGAACTGCATCGCGGGCCTTGAAACCATCAGCGGTGGCGCGATCCTGGTGGACGACGCCGACATCAGCGGCATGAGCCCCAAGGATCGCGACATCGCCATGGTGTTCCAGTCCTACGCGCTGTACCCGACCATGAGCGTGCGCGACAACATCGCCTTCGGCCTGAAGATCCGCAAAATGCCGACCGCCGAAATCGACGAAGAGGTCGCTCGGGTTTCCAAGCTGTTGCAGATCGAACACCTGCTCAGCCGCAAGCCCGGCCAGCTCTCCGGCGGCCAGCAACAGCGCGTGGCGATGGGCCGTGCCCTGGCGCGGCGGCCGAAGATTTATCTGTTCGACGAACCGCTGTCCAACCTCGACGCCAAGCTGCGGGTCGAGATGCGCACCGAAATGAAACTGATGCACCAGCGCCTGAAAACCACCACGGTCTACGTGACCCACGACCAGATCGAAGCCATGACCCTGGGCGACAAAGTGGCGGTGATGAAGGACGGGATCATCCAGCAGTTCGGTACGCCGAAGGACATCTACAACAACCCGGCCAACCTGTTCGTGGCGAGCTTCATCGGTTCGCCGCCGATGAACTTCATCCCGCTGCGCTTGCAACGCAAGGACGGTCGTCTGCTGGCGCTGCTCGACAGCGGTCAGGCCCGTTGCGAATTGCCGCTGGGCATGCAGGACGCCGGTCTTGAAGACCGCGAAGTGATCCTCGGCATCCGCCCTGAGCAGATCATCCTGGCCAACGGCGAAGCAAACGGGTTGCCGACCATTCGTGCCGAAGTCCAGGTCACCGAACCGACCGGGCCCGACACCCTGGTCTTCGTCAATCTCAACGACACCAAGGTCTGCTGCCGCCTGGCGCCGGACGTGGCGCCGGCGGTGGGCGAGACCCTGACCCTGCAATTCGATCCGGCGAAAGTGCTGTTGTTCGATGCCAAGACCGGGGAGCGTTTGGGGGTTGCCGGCGTGCCGAAAGCCGAGGCGCATGCTGACAACGTGGCGCAATTCAAAGGTCGCTGAAGAACAAGACTGTAGGAGCGAGCCTGCTCGCGATGGACGTCAACGATGACACTGGAAACCTGACACCCCGCGGTGTTCTCAAGTTTCTCGCGAGCAAGCTCGCTCCTACAGAGGGGGATTGGCAATGCGCGGCCTGTCGCGCGTTGCACCGGATGTAACCGCGTTAAAAAAAGAAAAGTTAATAACAATAAAACGAGGAAGTAGGGATGAAGATGAAGAACAAGGCCCGGTTGATCTGCCAGGTTTCAGCAGCGGCAGCACTGGTTCTGGCCGGCAATGCGATGGCCGATGAAGCGTTCAGCTCCGACTCCAGGTGGATGACGGGCGATTGGGGTGGCGAGCGTACCAAGCTGATCGAGCAAGGCATCGACATCAAGATGGACTACGTCGGTGAAGTCGGCGCTAACCTCCATGGCGGCTTCAACGATGACAAGACCGCGCGCTACGCCGACCAGTTTGGCCTGGGCGCGGCGCTGGACCTGGAGAAGCTGTTCGGCTGGGATAACACCCAGGCCAAGATCCAGCTCACCAACCGTAACGGTGAGAACATCTCCAACGACCGTATCGGCGATCCGCGTGCCGGCACCTTGAGTTCCTCCCAGGAAGTCTATGGTCGCGGCCACATGGTCCGTCTGACCCAGTTGTGGATTCAGCACCAGTTCTTCGACAACAAGCTGGACGTCAAGGCCGGTTACTTCGGTGAAGGTGAAGACTTCAACACCTTCCCGTGTGAGTTCCAGAACCTGGCGTTCTGCGGATCCCAGGTGGGTAACTGGGCCACCAACATCTGGTACAACTGGCCGGTCAGCCAGGCGGCGATCCGTGTGAAGTACAACATCAATGACGAGCTCTACGCCCAGATTGGCGCGTACAACCAGAACACGTCGCAACTGGAGCACGGTAACGGCTTCAAGCTCAGCGGCAGTGGCACCAATGGCACCGTCCTGCCGGTCGAGCTGGTCTGGTCGCCGAAGGTCAACAACCTGCCGGGTGAATACCGTGTCGGTTACTACAAAAGTACTTCTGATGCCGACGACGTTCTCAAGGACGACAACGGCCAGAACGCAGCGACCACCGGCAACTCTTATCGCGTCCACGATAGCAAGCATGGCTACTGGTTCGTCGCGCAGCAGCAACTGACCAGCCACAATGGCGATGCTTCCCGTGGTCTGAACATCGCGGCCAACGCAACGTTCCACGACAAAGACACCAACTTCATCGACAACTACCAGTCGCTGATGTTCGTGTACAAGGGCCCGTTCGACGCGCGTCCGAAGGATGACGTGGGCATCGGTTTCGCCCGTATCCATGTCAACGATGACGTGAAGAAAAACGCTGAGCTGACCAACGCGGCCAACGGTGTTTCGGAATACGACAATCCGCTGTTCTCGCCCATTCGTGAAACCGAATACAACTACGAGATCAACTACGGCTTCCACGTGACCAACTGGCTGACCGTGCGTCCCAACCTGCAATACGTCACTCACCCGGGTGGTGTGGATGAAGTCGACAACGCGCTGGTGGCCGGCCTGAAAATTCAGTCGGTGTTCTAACGCGTCTGCGATAAGCTTCTCTCCATGTGCGCATATTTGCGGACAGCCATGGCTGTCCGCTTTTTTTTGTGTGGCGAGGGGGCTCGCCCCCGTTGGACTGCGCAGCAGTCCCTTTTTGGGGCCGCTTCGCGACCCAACGGGGGCAAGCCCCCTCGCCACAAAAAGCGCTCTACAGGATTGTGAGAATGTTGAGTACACCCATGTTTTTCAGGACCGTGGCACATGCTTGAGCATCCGCTACAACGCTTCTTCAAATCCTTGCGCGAACGTCCGGTGTTCGCGTGGGAGCGCTATCAGACGCGCGATGTGCTGGTGATCGATCATCCGCTGTGTCAGGCGGTGTTCAGTCGTCAGGGCGCGCAGTTGTTGCACTTCCAGCCCAAGGGCCAGAAACCCTGGCTGTGGTGTGCGGCAAAGTGGCCGCAGGTCGGCGCCATTCGCGGCGGCGTGCCGGTGTGTTGGCCGTGGTATGGCCGGCATCCGAGCGAAAACGCCTGGCCGTCCCATGGCTGGGCGCGGTTGCTCGACTGGAAGCTGCTCGACAGCAACAGTGACGACGATGGCGTGCGATTGCACTGGCAACTGAAGTTGTGCGACTGGCAGGTGGACCTGCACGCGCACCTGGGTGAGCGCATGGAACTGCGTCTGAGCACCGAGCATCAGGACGACATGCCGTGCCAGTTGAGCCAGGCTTTGCACGCTTACTGGCGTATTGGCGATGTAAGTGAGATAGCGCTGTCTGGGCTCGAAGGCGCGCAGGGTTACGATCAGTTGAGCCGACAGGTTTGTCAGCAGGAAGGCGAGTTACGCGTTGATGGCGGGTGTCAGCGGGTGTTCCAGCACGACGGCGAATTGCAGTTGAACGACCATGCCTGGCAGCGGGCGTTGTGCATTGATACCGGGGATACGGCAGACACAGTGGTGTGGCATCCCGGTTCACGCCCGTTGCTCGGCGTGACCTGGAACGAGATATCCGAATTCGTTTGTGTAGAGGCAGCAAGCGGCGGCACCGACAGCCTGTGCCTGAAACCTGGGGAGCGGGCGCATTTGAGTTTGCAGGCGCGGGTGGGGGCTTAGCTCTGGATTTGCGGTGCTGCGTCTGCCGCCATCGCGAGCAAGCTCGCTCCCACACTGGATCTTCGGTGAACACAGTTTTTGTGTTCAACACCAATCCCCTGTGGGAGCGAGCTTGCTCGCGATGAGGTCAGGACGATCAGCGCAAATGTTGGATCAGTTGAACTCATCTCCAACCGGATACCGGCTGGCATTCAAGCTTTCCTTGATCTTGCGCAAATGCGGCTGGAAGTCCACGCCACGGCGCAAGGTCATGCCGGTGGCGAGTACGTCCAGCACGGTCAGCTGGATGATCCGCGACGTCATCGGCATGTAGATGTCGGTGTCTTCCGGCAGCGGGATGTTCAGGCTCAGGGTGCTGGCCTTGGCCAGTGGCGAGTTCTCGGCGGTCAGGCCAAGCACCGAGGCGCCGTTTTCCCGGGCGATGCGCGCCACTTCCACCAGTTCGCGGGTGCGACCGGTGTAGGAAATGATCACGAACAGCTCGCCGGTATGGGCCACCGAGGCAATCATGCGCTGCATCAGCACATCCGCATGGGCCGTGACGGCGAGGTTGAAGCGGAAGAACTTGTGTTGCGCATCCAGTGCCACCGGGGCCGAGGCGCCGAGGCCGAAGAAGTGGATCTGCCGGGCCTGGATCAGCAGGTCGACGGCGCGGCTGATCAGGTTCGGGTCCAGTGCCTGGCAGGCGCTGTCCAGCGAGGCGATGGCGCTGCCGAAGATCTTCTGGGTGTAGGCCTCCGGATTGTCATCGGCCTCCACCGCACGGCTGACATAGGCGGCACCACTGGCCAGGCTCTGGGCCAGTTGCAGTTTGAGCTCGGGGTAGCCGCTGACGCCGAACGAACGGCAGAAACGGTTGACCGTCGGCTCGCTGACCGAGGCGGCCTGGGCGAGGGCGGCGATGCTGAAGCGGGTGGCCTGCTGCGGGTTGAGCAGGATCACCTCGGCGACTTTGCGTTCGGCCTTGTTCAGCTCTTCAAGGCGATTCTGGATTTGCTCCAGTAAATTTCGCACGCGGTCCATATAAGTATCCTTTACACCTGCGCCAACAAGCGCGCGGCTAATGCAAAAAGGGCCTTTGGTGAGGCCCGTAACGGTGGCCTATCCTACTGATGGCTCCGACCGACCACCACTCGGAATCTGTATTTTGCGAAAATGTTGTGGTTATTACTACATTTTCCCTTGAGTGATGCCTTGAAAAAAGGTATTTGTAGCTTAACTTGATAAAAGAACAAACATCATGCTCTCGATTACGGTTGAACCGTGCACCTTTGCCTTGTTCGGCGCCCTTGGCGACCTGGCCTTGCGCAAGCTGTTTCCTGCCCTCTATCAACTCGACGGCGCCGGCCTGCTGCACGAGGACACGCGTATTATCGCGCTGGCCCGTGAGCCGGGCAGCGAGCAGGAGCACCTGGCGTTCATCACCTCCGAGCTGCGCCGCTATGTCGGTGCCAAAGAGCTGGACGAAGCCGTGGTCGAGCGTTTTCTGGCGCGCCTGAACTACCTGCACGTTGACTTCCTCAACCCTGATGATTATGTGGCCCTGGCCGAATCCGCCGGCAGTTCGCAGCGGGTCATCGCCTATTTTGCGACTCCTGCCGCCGTGTATGGCGCGATTTGCGAGAACCTGGCCAAGGTCGGCCTGGCGCAAAACACCCGTGTGGTGCTGGAAAAACCCATCGGTTCGGATCTGGAGTCCTCGCGCAAGGTCAACGACGCCGTGGCGCAGTTCTTCCCGGAGAACCGCACCTACCGCATCGACCACTATCTGGGTAAAGAGACCGTCCAGAACCTGATCGCCCTGCGTTTCGCCAACAGCCTGTTCGAAACCCAGTGGAACCAGAATTACATTTCCCACGTGGAAATCACCGTGGCCGAGAAGGTCGGTATCGAAGGCCGCTGGGGTTACTTCGACAAGGCCGGCCAGCTGCGGGACATGATCCAGAACCACCTGCTGCAACTGCTCTGCCTGATCGCCATGGACCCGCCGGCCGACCTGTCCGCCGACAGCATCCGCGACGAGAAGGTCAAAGTGCTCAAGGCCCTGGCGCCGATCAGCCCGGAAGGCCTGACCACTCAAGTGGTGCGCGGCCAGTACATCGCCGGCTACAGCGAAGGCAAGGCAGTACCGGGGTACCTGGAAGAACCCAATTCCAACACCCAGAGCGACACCGAAACCTTTGTCGCCCTGCGTGCCGACATCCGCAACTGGCGCTGGGCCGGCGTGCCGTTCTACCTGCGTACCGGCAAGCGCATGCCGCAGAAGCTGTCGCAGATCGTCATCCACTTCAAGGAACCGTCGCACTACATCTTCGCTCCCGAGCAGCGCCTGCAAATCAGCAACAAGCTGATTATCCGCCTGCAACCGGACGAAGGCATTTCCTTGCGTGTCATGACCAAAGATCAAGGCCTGGACAAGGGCATGCAGCTGCGCAGCGGTCCGTTGCAGCTGAATTTTTCCGACACCTGGAGCAGCGCACGGATTCCCGATGCCTACGAGCGGTTGTTGCTGGAAGTGATGCGCGGCAATCAGAACCTGTTTGTCCGTAAAGATGAAATCGAAGCCGCGTGGAAGTGGTGTGACCAGTTGATCGCCGGGTGGAAAAAATCCGGTGATGCGCCCAAGCCGTACGCGGCCGGGTCCTGGGGGCCGATGAGCTCCATTGCTCTGATCACGCGGGACGGGAGGTCGTGGTATGGCGATATCTGATTTGAAACTGCCGCAGGGCGTCAGCGCCCATGCATACAAGAGCCCGGTGCTGTTGGCTGAAAGCCTGGCACTGAACGTGGCGAAACAACTGAGCGACGCGATCGACGCCCAGGGCACTGCGACCCTGGTGGTTTCCGGTGGCCGCAGCCCGGTGGCGTTTTTCCAGCACCTGGCCAAGCAGACGCTGGACTGGTCGAACGTGGTGATCAGCCTGGCCGACGAGCGCTGGGTGCCGGTCGAACACGCCGACAGCAACGCCGGCCTGATCAAGCGTTACCTGCTGCAAGGCCAGGCGGCCAAGGCGCAGTTCCTGAGCCTGTACAGCGCCAGTGCCAACCTGGAACAGGCGGCCGAGCAGGCCGACCGCTTGCTGTCGGAGTTGCCGGTGATCGACGTGCTGATCCTCGGCATGGGCGATGACGGCCACACCGCATCGCTGTTTCCCAACAGCCCGAACCTTGCCGAGGCATTACAGGTCGATGGCGTTCGTCGCTGCTGGCCGATGCTGGCGCCGACCGTGCCGCATCAGCGCCTGACCATGAGCCGCGCGCTGCTGGCTTCGGCCAAACATAAAATTCTGTCGATCTCCGGTCAGTCCAAGCTGACCACCCTGAGTTTCGCGCTGGCCGGTGACGATGTCGCCGAAATGCCGGTGCGCGCGTTTCTGCAACCCACGTTAGAGATTTACTGGTGCCCATGAGCCAAGGAACAGCCGCTATGACAAACCCATCCCCGACCGTTTCCATGGCGGACAAAGTTGCCCTGATCGACAGTATTTGCGCGAAAGCGCGGATTTTGCCGGTGATCACCATTGCCCGCGAGCAGGACGTTCTGCCGTTGGCCGACGCCCTCGCGGCCGGTGGCCTGACGGCCCTGGAAGTCACCCTGCGTTCGCAATTCGGCCTCAAGGCCATCCAGATTCTGCGTGAGCAGCGTCCGGAGCTGGTGACCGGTGCCGGCACCGTGCTGGATCGCCACATGCTGGCGGCGGCGGAAGCGGCCGGCTCGCAATTCATCGTCACGCCGGGTATCACCCGCGACCTGCTGGAAGCCAGCGTCGCCAGCCCGATTCCACTGTTGCCAGGCATCAGCAATGCCTCGGGCATCATGGAAGGCTACGGCTTGGGTTATCGCCGCTTCAAGCTATTCCCGGCCGAAGTCAGCGGCGGCGTCGCGGCCATCAAGGCTCTGGGCGGCCCGTTCGGCGAAGTGAAATTCTGCCCGACCGGCGGCGTGGGACCTGCCAATATCAAGAGCTACATGGCATTGAAAAACGTCATGTGCGTGGGCGGTAGCTGGATGCTTGATCCGGAGTGGATCAAGAACGGCGACTGGGCCCGCATTCAGGAATGCACCGCCGAGGCTTTGGCGCTGCTGGACTGATCGCTTCACCCTACACCTCGTTGTGTGTTCTACGGCTTTACGGTGCGCTTGGTCGGTGCACCGTTTTTTTTTGCCTGAAAAAAGTTGTCGTACCCCTGTGGGAGCGAGCTTGCTCGCGATAGCGGTGTGACAGATTGTATGGATGTTGACTGACACGACGCCAGCTCGAGCAAGCTCACTCCCACTGGGACAAGGACATCATGCGATACATAGTTACCGCATAACGAAAATCGACCGGTGCTAGCCTGCGTTCATCTTATGGAAGAGAGAACGTCATGGACGCTACCACCTCAGCTGCACCCCCGGCACCGGTCTACCTGCTGTCTCCCGAACAGATTGCCGGCCCGTATTTCCGCAACCCCAAACTGATCCGCAGAAACATCAGCGAAGGCGCCGAAGGCGTTCCGTTGGTGCTGCGGCTGACCATTGTCGATGCCATGACCGGCGAGCCGGTCCCCGATGCGCTGGTGGATATCTGGCACTGCAATGCCCGCGGTGCCTATTCGGGCTGGAGCAAGATCAACCCGGACGTCGAGGTCGATACCGGTGATATCGGCGCCGTCCCGCGCACCGATGACGATACCTATCTGCGCGGCGGGCAGTTCACCGACAAGTCGGGCATCGTGCGCTTCACCACGATCTATCCCGGTTTTTACGCCGGTCGCGCATTGCACATTCACGTCGCCGTGCGCATCACGGCCGGCAACAACTATCTGCAAGAACGGCATGTCGCCTGGGTCGGGCAGCTTTATCTGCCTGAGGTGGCCTCTCGTTCGGTGCTCGGTAGCCGGCCGTACAGCGGCCGAACCGTGCCGGCACTGACCAACGCTCAGGACTATTTTTATTCAACCATGGGCGGTGAAAAATCGACCTTGAGTGTGCACACCCTGGGGCGGGATTCGGCTGAAGACGGCTACTTCGGGCAGATGACCATCGGCATCGACACGTTCGCCGTGTCGACACAGATCAAGCCCGAGGACTTTGACAAGTACACCGTCTGAGGTCAGCCCAGCTCGGTCAGCGCCCTGACCAGCACATCCATGTCGGCCGCGGTAGTGGTAAGCCCCGGTGTAATGCGGATGCACGGACCGCATGCCGCGCCACTGCGGGTCACGGTGAACAGGTTGAATTCATTGAGCAGGCGCTCGACCATGGTTTGCTGGTCGGCATGCCGGGTAAAGCGCATCGAGGTGATGCCGCAATACAGGCGTGGGTCATCCGGGGTCAGGACTTCGACGCCCGGCAACTGCCGCGCCGCAGCGACCCAGCGGTTGCGCAGATAATTGAGCCGCGCGCCCTTGGCCGCGGCACCGCCCATCGCCCAATGTTCTTCGAGCACCAGCGGCAGGGTCATCAGCGCCGGGATGTTGGGGGTGCTGTACGAGGTACGGGCGCGAATGTCAGTGGGCGGAAAATGCATCTCGCCCATGTCCGGGTCGATGTCGGCCAGGCGTTCGGGTGCGATGTAGATAAAGCCGAGCGTCAGCGGTGCGCCGATCCACTTGTGCAGATTGAAGCCGGCGAAGGCGATACCGAGCTCGGTCAGGTCGAATTCAAACTGGCCGAGGGCATGGGCGCCGTCGAGGATGACGTCGATGCCCTGTTCCTTTGCAGCGGCTGCAATCGCCTGCACCGGCATCACCAGGCCCGTGCGATGGGTGACGTGGGTCAGGGCCATCAGCTTCAGCCGCGGATAGCGCGCGAAGGCTTCCCGATAGGTATTGAGCAAGCTGTCGAAGGTTGCCGGGTGTGCGTGTTCGATCTCGATCACTTCGACACCGCGATTACGCGCCAGCCAACGCATGGCGCCTTTGACCGTGTCGTATTCCAGATCGCAAACCAGTACCTGGTCGCCGGGCTGCAGCCGGTTGTAGTTGCGGATCAGCGACTGCAAACCTTCCGAGGCGTTACGGGTCAAGGCGATGCTGTCGGCGGGTACGCCAATCAACCTGGCCAGTTGCGCGCGGATCTTCAGGCTGTCGCCCTGTTCGAAACGCTGGCGCACGTACACCGAATTGCTGCGGTTGATCAGTTCGATGTTGCGCTGATATTCCTCGACCACCGTGCGCGACATGCGTGCGAAGTAACCGTTCTCCAGGTTGAGCGGGCCGGGTTCGACATCGTAGCGGTCGGCAAAGGTTCGCCAGAAAGCTTCATCACGGGCGCGGCGGGTGTTGTCGGGCATGGGGTACTCGGTAGGTGATTCAGTGGCGCGGGGCCGGCTTGCCGTGTTTGGCGCGCAGCGGTTCGAGCAAGTCCGACAAACCGTTGTGATCGATCTCCTGCATCAGGGCCAGCAGGCCGCCCAACTCGCCATGGGGGAAACCCTCCCGGGCGAACCAGTTCAGGTAAGGGCCGGGCAGGTCGGCAATGATTCGACCCTTGTATTTGCCGAAGGGCATTTCACGGGTGATCAGCAGTTCGAGCTTTTCAGGGTTCATCGATCAGTCGTCTTGATTCAGTCAGTCTGGAAAATACAGGCATTCTGCATGCAGGCCAAATGACAGATCATGCAAATAAAACGGACACAGATTTATTGATAATGGATAACTATTTGAAAAATAAAGAATAGCTGAACGATTCCGAACTGGCATGCAGAGTGCAGCGGTCATTACACCTTTCATCCGCCGCAAGGAATTGAAAAATGACCGACATCAATAAAGAAGCGATTTCTGTACTCAACGACCTGATTGAAACCAGCAAGGACGGTCAGGCCGGGTTCAAGACATGCGCTGAAGACATCAAGCACCCTGAACTCAAAACCCTGTTCATCAATTGTTCGACCGAATGTGGTACGGCCGCTGCGGAGTTGCAGTCTGCCGTGCGTTCACTGGGTGGCGATCCGGAAACTTCCACCAGTGTCAGCGGCGACTTGCACCGTCGCTGGGTCGACGTGAAGTCGATGTTCACCGGCAAGGGCGAGGAGGCCGTGCTCAATGAAGCCGAGCGCGGAGAAGACCATGCGTTGAAGGCTTACCGCGACGCCATGGAGAAAATCAACAAGCACAACCTGGTGGGCATTCGCGACCTGGTTGAGCGTCAGTACCACGGCGTGCAGCGTAACCACGATCAGGTCAAGGCCCTGCGTAACCAGGCGCGTGCACGTTCGTAACGACTGGTTGAAACAACTGTGGGAGCGAGCTTGCTCGCGATAGCGCCAGATCAGTCAACATCAATGTTGAATGTCAGGCCCTCATCGCGAGCAAGCTCGCTCCCACAGTTTTTGCCCCGTCAATTAGCCGATGCTGATTGCCGGCAGTGTGGTCAACGTCACACTCTGTTGCTTGCGTGGCGCGAGGATTTCCGCCTCGCCATCCACCACCAGTTCATCGCGCTGGTTGAACACGCGAGTGGCGATGCGCACGCGAAACTTCGGCAGTTTTTCCAGGATTTCCAGGCGCACGGTCAGGGTGTCGCCGATCTTCACCGGCTTCTGAAAGCTCATTTGCTGGCCGATGTAGATGGTTCCCGGGCCAGGCAACTCGCAGGCGACCGCCGCGCTGATCAACGCGCCGCTGAACATGCCGTGGGCGATGCGCTCCTTGAACATGGTGCTGGCGGCGTATTCGGCATCCAGGTGTACCGGGTTGTGGTCGCCGGACATCGCAGCGAACAGCTGGATGTCGCGCTCTTCGACCGTCTTGCTGAAACTGGCGGTCTGGCCGACTTCGAGGGCTTCGTAAGGGGTGTTGGTAACCTGGGTCATCTGTCTCAATTCCTGTGACGAATTAAAAAATTCACAAAAAAAATCTATTCGGACCGGTGCGGCCGAGGAGCGCTCAAGGCCTGTGCGATCCAGTTCAGCACATCGGCGATGATTTCATCGCGGTTGCTCTCGTTGAACAGTTCGTGCCGCGCCTGTGGGTAAACGGTCAGTTGCAGGTGCTGGCTGCCGGCCGCCCGCAGCGCGTCGGCCAGATCCTTGAGACGTTTGCCTTCGCTCACCGGATCACATTCGCCGCCAATCACCAGCAGCGGCAGGCCCGGGTCGATCTGCGCGAGATTGGACGCTTTGCTGATTTGCTGCAAGCCGCCGAGCAAGTCGATCCACAGTTGATTGGTGCAACGGAAACCGCAGAGCGGGTCGTTGACGTACAGATCGACTTGCGCCGGATCGCGGCTGAGCCAGTCGAACGGTGTGCGTGCCGGTTTGAATTTGTTGTTGAACGAGCCGAACGACAGCCATTCGATCAATGCGCTGCGTCCTGTGCGGCCCTGGCGCAGGCGTTCGAGACGGGCGATTTGCCGTGCCGCGCGATAAAGCGCCACAGGCTGGAAGTTCGAGCCGCTGAGGATTGCCCCGTGCAGGCTGGCACTGTGGTGCAGCAGATAGGCCTGGGCGATGTAACTGCCCATGCTGTGACCGAGCAGCACGATCGGGACGCCAGGGTGCTGCTGGCCGATGTGCTGGTTGAGGCTGGCCAGGTCGCTCACGACCTTGCACCAGCCATCGTCATCGGCGAAATGCCCGAGTGTCCCGTTTTCGGCAGTTTTGCCATGTCCACGCAGGTCCGGCGCGCACACGCCATAGCCCTGGTCACAGAGCTTTTGCGCAAGGGGGCCGTAACGACCGCTGTGTTCGGCCATGCCGTGGGCCAGCAGAATCATTGCCTTGAGGCTGCCGTCGGGAAGCCACTGGTTGACGAAGAGGCGGCTGTGGTCGCTCGTGGTCAGCCAGAAAGTGTCATGGATCATGGCGGTTCCTTTGCATGAGGCTGCCTGGTCGCAAACAGCTCGTTGCAGTTTATAGCGCATCCTTGGCCGGGCGTCTGATCAGCCTACGCCACGGCAAGAAGATTCATACGGTCAATGACGGCCGTGGGCATATTTGCCTGCTACGTCATAACTGCTAGTGTCCGTGAAGCTCCGCTTTTTGCATTTTTTTGAAAAATGACAGAAAAGTGGCCCCGGATAGATTCAGGTCAAAGAGGACAAGAACAATGCAACCTGATTTCTGGAATGACAAACGCCCGGCCGGTGTCCCCCTGCATATTGATCTGGGAGCCTACAAGTCAGTGATCGAGGTGTTCGAGCGTTCCTGCAAGAAGTTTGCTGACCGCCCGGCGTTCAGCAACATGGGCGTGACCCTGACCTACGCCGAACTGGAGCGCCAAAGCGCGGCCTTCGCCGGTTATCTGCAAGCCCACACCGACCTAGTGGCGGGGGACCGCATCGCGGTGCAGATGCCCAACGTCCTGCATTACCCGATTGCCGTGTTCGGGGCCTTGCGCGCCGGGTTGATCGTGGTCAACACCAATCCGCTGTATACCGCGCGGGAAATGCGTCATCAGTTCAAGGACTCCGGTGCCCGGGCGCTGGTGTACCTGAACATGTTCGGCCAGAAAGTCCAGGAAGTACTCCCCGACACCGATATCCAGTACCTGATCGAAGCGAAGATGGGCGACCTGATGCCCGCCGCCAAGGGGTGGCTGGTCAACACGGTGGTGAGCAAGGTCAAGAAGATGGTCCCGGACTATTCCTTGCCCCAGGCCGTTTCTTTCAAGAGCGCATTGCGCATGGGCCGTGGCCTGGGTATCAAGCCACTGAAGGTCGGCCTCGACGACATCGCCGTGCTGCAATACACCGGCGGTACCACGGGCCTGGCCAAGGGCGCGATGCTGACCCATGGCAACCTGGTGGCGAACATGCAACAGGCACGGGCCTGCCTGGGACAGTTCGGTAGCGACGGGCAACCGTTGTTGCGCGAAGGGCAGGAGGTGATGATCGCGCCGCTGCCGCTGTACCACATCTATGCCTTCACAGCGAACTGCATGTGCATGATGGTGACGGGCAACCACAACGTGCTGATCACCAATCCGCGGGACATCGCCGGCTTCATCAAGGAACTGAAGAACTGGCGGTTCTCGGCGTTGCTGGGGCTGAACACATTGTTCGTTGCGCTGATGGATCATCCGGACTTCAAGACCCTGGACTTTTCCAGCCTCAAGCTCACCAACTCCGGCGGCACTGCGCTGGTCAAGGCCACCGCCGAGCGTTGGGAACAACTGACCGGTTGCCGCATCACCGAAGGTTACGGCCTGACCGAAACTTCGCCGGTGGCCTGCACCAACCCCTATGGCGACCAGTCGCGGATCGGCACGGTCGGCCTGCCGGTGCCAGGCACCACGCTGAAAGTCATCAATGATGACGGTGTCGAACAACCTTTGGGCGAACGCGGCGAGCTGTGCATCAAGGGCCCGCAGATCATGAAGGGCTACTGGCAGAAACCTGATGCCACGGCCGAGGTGCTGGATGCCGAGGGCTGGTTCAAGTCCGGTGACATTGCGGTGATCGACCCGGATGGTTTCGTGCGTATCGTTGACCGCAAGAAGGACATGATCATTGTCTCGGGCTTCAACGTGTACCCGAACGAAATCGAAGACGTCGTGATGGCTCACCCTAACGTCGCCAACTGTGCGGTCATCGGTGTGCCCGACGAGCGGTCGGGGGAGGCGGTGAAGCTGTTCGTGGTGGCCCGTGAAGCAGGGGTCAGCCTTGAAGAGCTGAAGGCTTACTGCAAGGAGAACTTCACGGCGTACAAGGTACCCAAGCACATCGTGCTGCGGGAGTCCCTGCCGATGACGCCGGTGGGCAAGATCCTGCGGCGGGAGTTGCGTGATATCGCCTGATCGGTGAATGGCCGATCCCTGTAGGAGCGAGCTCGCGATGGACGTCAAGATAACGCGCCCTGTCTGAATGATCGCGTTGCCCGGACGTTTTTCGCGAGCAAGCTCGCTCCTGCAGGTTTAAGCGAAAGCCCCGGATTTCGGGGCTTTCAGAGGTGTATAGAATTTTTGCTCTAAAATGACCAATCGCTAGTCTTGAGTCACAAATGTGACCGTAGAGGCCGCTTTTGGCTCTAGTCGACCCTTGGCAAAGCTGCTACTCTCGGCGCGCTTTGTGACTTCTCGGCCTTCTATCAGCCAGATTCACCAATGACCAAACACCAATAATAATCGCATCAAATGCGGTGCTGAATTCGCGTTGCTGAGGAGTGGGCTTCCATGATCGAAGACTTTTGGAAGGATAAGTACCCAGCTGGGATTGCTGCCGACATCAATCCCGACGAGTATCCGAATATTCAGGCAGTGTTGAAGCAATCCTGCCAACGCTTCGCCAACAAGCCGGCATTCAGCAACCTGGGCAAGACACTCACCTACGGTGAACTGTACGAATTGTCCGGTGCGTTTGCCGCTTACCTGCAACAGCATACCGATTTGCAACCCGGCGATCGAATCGCCGTGCAACTGCCCAACGTGTTGCAGTACCCGGTAGCCGTCTTCGGTGCAATCCGCGCCGGGCTGATCGTGGTCAACACCAACCCGCTCTACACTGCGCGGGAAATGGAACACCAATTCAACGACTCCGGTGCCAAGGCCCTGGTCTGCCTGGCCAACATGGCGCACCTGGCGGAAACCGTGGTGCCGAAAACCGGCGTCAAGCACGTGATCGTCACCGAAGTCGCCGACCTGCTGCCGCCACTCAAGCGTCTGCTGATCAACAGCGTCATCAAGTACGTGAAGAAGATGGTGCCGGCCTATCACTTGCCCAAGGCCGTCAAGTTCAACGACGTGCTGAGCAAAGGCCTGGGCCAGCCAGTGGCGGAAGCCAACCCGGCCAGTGGTGACGTCGCGGTACTGCAATACACCGGTGGCACCACTGGCGTGGCCAAGGGCGCGATGCTGACCCACCGCAACCTGGTGGCGAACATGCTGCAGTGCAAGGCGCTGATGGGCTCCAACCTCAATGAAGGTTGCGAGATCCTGATCACGCCGCTGCCGCTGTACCACATCTATGCGTTCACCTTTCACTGCATGGCGATGATGTTGGCGGGCAACCACAACATCCTGATCAGCAACCCGCGCGATCTGCCGGCGATGGTCAAGGAACTGTCGAAGTGGAAGTTCAGCGGCTTCGTTGGCCTGAACACGTTGTTCGTGGCCCTGTGCAACAACGAAGGCTTCCGCAAGCTGGATTTCTCCGCGCTGAAAGTCACCTTGTCGGGGGGCATGGCCCTGCAACTGGCCGCGGCCGAACGCTGGAAAGCAGTGACCGGTTGCGCCATCTGCGAAGGCTACGGCATGACCGAAACCAGTCCGGTGGCGACGGTGAACCCGATCCAGCACATCCAGGTCGGCACCATTGGCATTCCGGTACCGTCGACCCTGTGCAAAATCATCAATGATGCCGGTGTCGAGCAGCCGCTGGGCGAAATCGGCGAGCTGTGCGTGAAGGGGCCGCAGGTCATGAAGGGCTACTGGCAGCGCCAGGAAGCCACGGATGAAATCCTCGACAGCGAAGGCTGGTTGAAGACCGGTGACATCGCACTGATCCAGCCCGATGGCTTCATGCGCATTGTCGATCGCAAGAAAGACATGATCCTGGTGTCCGGTTTCAACGTGTACCCGAACGAGCTCGAAGACGTGCTGGCCACTCTGCCGGGCGTGCTGCAATGCGCGGCCATCGGTGTGCCGGACGAAAAGTCGGGCGAGGCGATCAAGATTTTCATCGTTGCCAAGCCGGGCGTGACCCTGACCAAGGAACAGGTGATGGAGCACATGCGCGCCAACGTCACCGGCTACAAGGTCCCGCGCTCCGTGGAGTTTCGCGATGCACTGCCGACCACCAACGTTGGCAAGATCCTGCGTCGTGAATTGCGCGATGAAGAGCTGAAGAAGATCAACGCGAAGAAAGCCACCGCGTAATCAACAAAAAGCCCCGCAAATGCGGGGCTTTTTGTTTTTAGCGAAATCAGAAGTGCCTTTGTGGCGAGGGGGCTTGCCCCCGTTCGACTGCGCAGCAGTCGCAGATCCTGTGGGCTCGGTGAGTCTGATGGACTGCAGTTGCAGATTTCAGGGCCGCTTCGCAGCCCAACGGGGGCAAGCCCCCTCGCCACAGGGATCGATGTTACAAGCGAAACGGTGAGAAGTTGACGTTGGTGCCTGCCGGGCGCATGTCCTGCAGGAAGGAGTCCTTGTCGGCGCTCAGTTCCAGGCTCAATGCCGCCTTGCGCTTGCCTTCATTGCGCACCACCAGGCCTTCGAGCTTCTCACGCAGGAACACGGTCGGCACTTTCAGGTGCAGCAGTTCGTCGGTGTCCGGCGTGTGCATCAGCAGGTGAATCCACTCGTACTGACCCACGGCCAGGCGCGATACCGGGATGTCGAACCACCAGATATTGCGGTTGCGGTTCAATTCGGTGAAGTGGCAGTTGTTGACGCCAAGCACAGCACCGCCGAGTTCCTGGTTTCTGCGGGCAATGGCCTGCTTTTTATCGAGTTTCATAACGTTCCTACGGGATTGGATCTTCAGCGCCAAGGCCTGAATGTGTTGCGCATTCTCAAGGGTTGGCCCGCAAACATAAAGCGCAACCTGCACTGAACGATGAAATGTCGTGGTGAAATAAATGAAACTCCCTGCAAAAGCCCCCGGTCAACCTTGTGTAACGACTTTCCTGCATTGAAATGTCTTTAATGAAAAGAAGACGCGGCCATCTTCAGATGGCCGTTTTTGTGTCAGCCTGAACTTGCACGCTGAATTTGTTTCAAAGTCGCCAACTGGGCTACCTTGATGAAAGAAAACAGCCCCTGAGTCGCCACGACTTCACCCCAAATCCGTATGCGGCGAATGGAGACGCTAATGATTTTTCCGGACATGAGAGGCTTGCCCCTGCACCGTGTGATGATGCGCACGGTCACCGAGTTCGTCGCCGACGAGATGTCGACCTATGCCTCGGCGCTGGCCTATCAAATGCTCTTTTCGCTGTTTCCGTTCATTCTGTTTCTGATCGCCCTGATCGGCTTCCTGCATCTGCCCGACTTCTTCTCCTGGCTGCGCCTGCAATCGGAACTTGTATTGCCGCCCCAGGCGCTGGAGCAGGTCAACCCGGTGATAGACCAGCTTCAGCAGTCCAAGGGGGGGCTGCTGTCAGTGGGTATCGTGATTGCGCTGTATACCGCCTCCGCCGGTGTGCGGCTGATGATGAGCGCGATGAACGCAGCCTACGACGTGGTTGAAGGGCGCCCGCTGTGGAAACGCTTTCCGTTGTCGATCATCTACACCGTCGGCATTGCCGGCATGCTGCTGATCGCCGCAGCGCTGATGGTGCTCGGGCCGCAGGTGATGGGCTGGATCGCTGCGCAAGTCGGCCTTGAGTACTTCATCGTCACCCTCTGGACCATCGCGCGCTGGCCGGTGATCGTGATTCTGCTGATGGTCGCGGTGGCGTTGATCTACTACGTCATGCCCGACGTCAAACAGGAATTCCGCTTCATCACCCCAGGCTCGGTGCTGGCGGTAGTGGTATGGATCATCGCGTCCCTGGGCTTCGGTTTGTACGTCAAGGAGTTCGCCAACTACAACGCCATGTATGGCAGTATCGGTGCGATTATCGTGCTGTTGCTGTACTTCTACATTTCCGCCGCGGTGCTGCTGCTGGGCGCGGAGATGAACGCCGTGATCGAGCACATGTCACGAGAGGGCAAGGACCCTGGCGAAAAAGTGGCTGGCGAGCATGGTCCCGTCCATGAGGAAAAGCACCACGTGTCTGGGCTTGGCCGCGATCATTCACAACCGAAACCGACCATTGACGAAACCTGATCATGATTCGTGAAATTCTGAAAATGGGCGATGAGCGCCTGCTGCGCATTGCCCCACCAGTGCCGGTCGAAATGTTCGACAGCCCCGAGCTGTGGCAGTTGATCGATGACATGTTCCAGACCATGGAAAGCGTGGGGGGCGTTGGCTTGGCCGCTCCGCAGATCGGCGTCGACCTGCAACTGGTGATCTTCGGTTTCGAGCACAGCGAGCGTTATCCGGATGCCGAAGCCGTGCCGCAGACGATCCTGATCAACCCGTTGATCACACCGCTGAGCCCGATCCTGGAAGAGGGCTTTGAAGGCTGTTTGTCCGTGCCTGGCCTGCGTGGCGCGGTGCAGCGTTATCAACAGATTCGCTACGAAGGCGTAGACCCAAAGGGTGAGCCCATCGTGCGTTTTGCCTCGGGGTTTCATGCGCGGGTGGTGCAACATGAGTGTGACCACCTGATCGGCCGCCTGTACCCGTCGCGCATTACCGACTTCAGCAAGTTTGGCTTCACCGAGGTGATGTTCCCGGACCTGGATCCCAACGCGGACGAATAGACTCACTGAAAAACCCTGTGGGAGCGAGCTTGCTCGCGATGGCGGTGTATCAGTCGCCAACAATGTTGACTGACCGGACCTCATCGCGAGCAAGCTCGCTCCCACATTGGATCTCCAACTGTCTTGAGTCAGTTAAACGCCTGGCGCCAACCCCATCGCAATCATCGGCTTGCTGCGCGCGTATCGGCTCAACCGTTCAACCATCGCGTAAGGCATCGGCGGATCGAAAGTAAACCCGCGCCGCTCATAAAACCCCCGCAAATCCGGATGACAGAACAACCACACCGGCTGTTCGCAATCCTTCACCGCTGCCGCAATCAACCCGGCGGCAAGCCCTTGTTCGCGACAGGCCGGATCGACAAACAACCCGGTCAGCCAATGCCCGCCGGACACCGGACGCAAACACAGCGCGGCAACTATCTGGTCACGTCGGGCCACCCACAACTGCGCGTCGCGCACGGCTTTCATCGACGATTGGTGAGCGCGGTAGAACTTGTTCATCAATGGCCATAAAGGCTCGTCGAGCAGGGTGTATCGGGTCTGGGGCATGGTTTTGGACTGTCGGTATGCAAAGCGGGCGATTATAAAAGAACGCGCGCGCCGGGATAGGTGTATACCTGATCTCACATCCCCATGAGTGGAGTACGCATCATGTCCAAAGGTATGGATTCAAAGAAATCGACGAAAAAGAAACCGGTGAAAACCGCCATTGAAAAGCGCGCGGACAAGAAGGCCAAAAAAGTTGGCGTATTCGGTCACTGATCCGCGTTGATTGATCGCTCCCATGCAACATGGGAGCGATCCTCCTGAAAATAATCTGCAAGATTTCCCAAGGCCATTGCACAGAAGGGGACTGGTCCCCGATCTGAGCAACGCCATGCCCCATTACTTTGATAGCGCCCACCAAGAAGAAATCGAAACACTGCGCCGACGCTTCACCGCGCGCACCGAATGGCCGACCTGGTTGCTGTTGATCGGTGTGTATGGCGGCTGGTTTGGCATCGTGTTGAGCAGCCATCGATTGGGTTTATGGTGGAGCACGCTGTTGCTGACTCCATTGCTGGTGCTGTGGTTATCCGTGCAACACGAACTGCTGCACGGTCATCCCACGCGCTGGTCAACCCTGAACAAAATCCTTGGCTACGCGCCGTTTGCCGTCTGGTATCCGTACACCCTGTATCGCGACAGCCATTTGCAGCATCACCGCGACGAGGACCTGACGATCCCCGGTCGCGATCCGGAAAGCCGTTACTTGAGCGCCGGGCAGTGGCAGGGCAGTTCACCGCTGGTGCGCAGCCTGCATTGGCTGAACAAAACCGTGCTCGGTCGTTTTTCCCTGGGGGCACCGCTGGCCTTGCTGGCATTGGCCCGTGAAGAGCTGCAACGCCTCAGAACAGGCGAGCGCCAGGCTTGGCTGATGTGGTTGAGTCACGGCTTGATGACCGGGTTGATGCTGCTGTTCATCGCGAACTTCAGCCTGTTGCCGGTTTGGCATTACCTGTTTTTGATCAGTGTGCCGGCGCTGTCGATCGCCATGTTTCGCTCCTACTATGAACATCGACCTCATGCCGCTCCGGAGCAACGCACGGTGCTCAATGAAGCGGCGTGGCCGTGGCGCTGGCTGTTCCTGAACCTCAATTTTCATCTGGTGCACCACGAGTTGCCGGGGTTGCCCTGGTACGACTTGCCCCGCGCCTACAGGGCCCGCCGCGAGCAATGGCTGGCGCGTAGCGGCGGGTTTCTGGTGCTGGGTTATGGGCAGTTGTGGCGTGAACATGGAGTCAAAGCCATCGACAGCCCGAGGCATCCGTTTTACTGATTTGTTGCTACCAACTGAGTTCCCTTGTGGGAGCGAGCTTGCTCGCGATGGCGTCGTGTCAGTCAACATCCAGGCAATATGTCACACCGCTATCGCGAGCAAGCTCGCTCCCACAGGGAGGGCTTTGTTACATGGAAAACTTCGATGACCCAACACTTCGCCGAACTGCTGATGTACACCGCCCCCGAACCCATCCATCAGGCCAACGAACGCTGGCTGGCGCGAATCCTCGAGCACCTGGGCGACACCCGCCGGGATGCCGAAGGCCTGTCACTGCTGGACTTGTGGTTGTCGCCGCACTTGTTGCTCACCCAAACCTGCGGCTATCCATTGATGACGGCATTGCGCGGCAAGGTCCGGGTGCTGGGGCGGCCTCGTTATGAACTGCCGGACAGCAGTGGCGGCAATCATTGCAGCCTGCTGTTGTGCCGCGTCGATGACCGGCGACAGACCTTGGCGGATTTTCGCCACAGCCGAGGGGTGATCAATAGCCAGGACTCCAACAGCGGCATGAATTTGCTGCGCCACCGTTTGGCATCCTTGCAACGTGACGGGCGGTTTTTTGCCCAGGTCGGAATCAGCGGCAGCCATCGTGAAAGCCTGCGCTGGTTACGCGAAAACCTTGCCGATCTGGCGGCCATCGACAGCGTGACCTTTGCCTATCTGGCACGCCACGCCGCAGAGGAAGTGGTCGGTTTGCGCGTTATTGCCCGCAGCGCGCTCAGTCCTGCCTTACCGTTCATAACTGCCGCGACGTTCCGGGATGAGCAGGCTGAAGAGCTCCTGCGGGTGATGAACCTGGCGTTGCGCGAGCTGCCGGAGGTTGCCGAAACCCTCGGTTTGCCAGAGGTACTGCCCACCAACGAAAGCGACTATCAGATTGTGCTCGACTACCAGCGTGAGGCCGAGGTGCTGGGGTATGGGGATTTGCGATAGCGGCCTGTCAGGTGTTCTTTTTAATTCCATTATCGAATATAAAAATAAGTTTTAAGTATTATTAATGAATAAGGCTCCTTGCTAGGATTCGCCTCACCGGACCACCGGACATTCAGCGACCCCTAACCCAGGAGCCCCTATGTCCGGCGCCGATATTCTTCATCGCAAACAGGTGGACGGATTGTTCCGCGCCCACTACCTCTGGCTCTGCACGCGCCTGCGTCAGTCCCTGAACGATGCCGCTGCTGTCGAAGACATTGCCTGCGAAACCTTCGTGCAACTGCTGCAGGCCCCTGGCCTGACGGCAATCCGTGAACCCCGTGCGTTGCTCACCACCATCGCCCAGCGCCTGCTCTATCAGCGTTGGCGTCGAGGTGACCTGGAGCGCCAGTACCTTCAACAACTGCAACAGACCGAGTCGATCCACGCCCAATCGCCGGAAGAACTGGCCCAGGTGTCCCAGACCCTGACCCGTGTGGGTCGCAGTCTTCAGCGGCTGCCAGGCAAAGTCCGCTCGACTTTCCTGCTGTCACGGATCGACGGCCTGACCTATCCGCAAATTGCCGCTGCGCTGGGCATCTCCCTGCGTTCAGTAAGCGATTACATGACCCGTTCCCAGGCCCTGTGCGACCGGCACAGCGCCAACCAATCCCTGAACCGTCCCCTCCAGAACAAGAGGTCCGCATGAGATCGATCAAAACCCTGCTCGGCAGTTCGTTGCTGGCCCTGAGCCTGTTGTCCCACCCGGCATCGGCCACGGAAAAAGCGGCACCTATTCACTTTGGTGACATCACTTGGGAAAGCGGCAGCCTCATCACCGAAATCCTGCGCCTGATCGTTGAAAAAGGTTACGGCTACCCGACCGACACGCTGCCGGGCAGCACCGTCAGCCTTGAAGCGGCGCTGGCCAAAAACGACATCCAGGTCATCGGTGAAGAGTGGGCCGGACGCAGCCCCGCCTGGGTCAAGGCGGCGGCGGAGGGCAAGGTATTCGGCCTTGGCGATACGGTCAAAGGCGCCACCGAAGGCTGGTGGGTGCCGGAGTACGTGATCAAGGGCGATCCGGAGCGCGGCATCAAGCCCTTGGCCCCGGAGTTGAAATCCGTTGCCGACCTGGCGAAGTACAAGGACGTGTTCCGTGACCCCGAAGACCCGAGCTGCGGACGCTTCCTCAACAGCCCGACCGGCTGGACCTCGGAAATCGTCAACAGCCAGAAACTCAAGGCCTATGATCTGACCGCCAGCTACGTCAACTTCCGCACGGGGTCCGGTGCCGCGCTGGATGCCGAGGTGGCCTCGTCGATTCGCCGTGGCAAACCGGTGCTGTTCTACTACTGGTCGCCGACACCACTGTTGGGGCGGTTCAAACTGGTGAAACTCGACGAGCCGCCGTTCGATGCCGAAGCCTGGAAAACCCTGGCCGATGCCAACAACCCGAACCCCAAAGGCACGCGCTCGATGCCGGCCAGCCTGGCCATCGGCGTATCGGCACCGTTCAAGGCGCAATACCCGGACCTGGTGACGTTCTTTGAAAAGGTCGATTTGCCGATTGATCTGTTGAACCAGACCTTGGGTCAGATGAGTGAAAAACGGCAGAAACCCCGGGAAGTCGCCGAAGCGTTTTTGCGTGAGCAGCCGCAGGTATGGAAGGGGTGGGTGCCGGGAGAGGTGGCCACCAAGGTAAGTGCCAGCTTGTAGTTTGTTCTGAAAGTTCTGCAGTGTTTGAGCTGCAACCATTCGCGAGCAAGCCCGCTCCCACATTGAATCTGTGATTTCCACAAAACCTGTGGTCACCGCCGATCCCCTGTGGGAGCGGGCTTGCTCGCGAATGGTCTACAGCCTTAAGCCAGTTCGGCAGCCAGCGCCGCTCTCACTACCGACCGCTGATCTGTCTAGTTCTCCGAGTATTTCCCCCCTCGACAAGCTGCTGAACCGATTTTGTCCTCAGTAGTGGCAGACTAGTGGCCTTGCAAGCCCGAGGTTGCTGTCTATGATCAGGTGTAACTAACTGTATCGACCCTCATGAGGTGGTCGATCTCTGGTCGCAGAGTGCGCAATCGAAGGCACCAACACTTGATGGCAAGGAGCTGTCCGCTAAATGGAATTTGTTGTGAATCTGTTAGGGCTGGCCCGAATGCGGGCTATCAAGAGAAGGATGTCTTGATGAGCGTGTCGCTGTAAGGACCCTCCGATTGAACATCATTTATCACCTGACTAGTCCTTCTTTTTGGAGGGGTGCGTGTGCCTGTTCCACGGAGCGTAGTGGTGGATTTGAAAGACCTGCAACGTTCATCAATCAAAAAACCGCGCGGAAGGTGATACGACAATGTTCAACCTACATCACAAGGCCGACCTGCTGGAAATTGAACGGTTCAGTTGCGCGCTGACTGAGGTTAATGCCAAGTTGGCGGCGATCAGTCATTCGATGGCGATGATTGAATTCACTCCGGACGGCATCGTCATCGATGCCAACGAAAACTTTTGCAATGCCATGGGCTACAGCGCTGACGAAGTGCGCGGCAAACATCACCGGGTCTTTTGTGAAGAGCAGTATTACCGCAGCGATGAGTACACCAAGTTATGGCGTGACCTGGCGCGGGGCGAGCCGCTGAGCGGGACCTTTTTGCGCTTGCACAAGAGTGGCCGGGAGATCTGGCTCGAAGCCAGTTACATGCCGGTGCTGGGCCCCGACCGGCTGGTGAAAAGTGTGATCAAGGTGGCCACCGACATCACCGCACGGATCAACAAGGAACACGAAAACGAAAGCAGGCTCTCCGCGATCGGCCGCTCGATGGCCGTGATCGAATTCACGCCCGAAGGCAAGGTCATCAGCGCCAACGAGAACTTCCTGAAAACCATGCAGTACTCGCTCAACGAAGTGGTGGGGCAGCATCACAGCCTGTTCTGCCACCGTGCCGAAGCCGAGTCCCAGGGCTACCGGAATTTCTGGGCTTCGCTCAACCGCGGCGAATATCACTCCCATCGTTTCGAGCGCAGGAACAAGCAAGGTCAGACGGTATTCCTGGAAGCCTCCTACAACCCGTTGTTCGACGCCAAGGGGCGGTTGTACAAGGTGGTCAAGTTCGCCAGCGATATCACCCACCAGATGACCACCCTGCAAACCGCCGCAGAATCGGCCCACAGCACTTCGGTACAAAACGACGTCTGTGCGCGCAAGGGGTCCGAGGTGGTGCAGCAGACGGTGCAGATCATCCAGGACATTTCCCGGGACTTGAACGAGGCGGCACTGAGCATCGACGCCGTGAGCAAACAGTCCGACATCATCGGCACCATCGTGCAGACCATTCGCGGCATTGCCGATCAGACCAACCTGCTGGCGCTCAACGCGGCGATCGAAGCGGCCCGTGCCGGAGAGCACGGGCGCGGGTTTGCGGTGGTAGCCGATGAAGTGCGCAGCCTCGCGGCGCGCACCAGTCAGGCGACGCTGGAGATTGTCGAGGTGGTGCGCAAGAACCACGATTTGTCGCTCAGCGCGGTGTCGAGCATGCAATCGAGCCTGAGTCGAACCGGCCTCGGCGTGGAACTGGCGAACGAGGCAGGGGAGGTGATTCTGGAAATCCAGCAGGGTTCGCGGCATGTGGTGGATGCGATCAGTCAGTTCAACTCGACATTGCAATTGAACTAAGCAGGGCAACTGTAGGAGCAAATGAAAAAGGGTCCCGGTAGAGCGACCCAAAAAGATCGGCAAAAAGCGCGCTGACAAGAGGGCCAAGAGGGTTGGGGCGTTCGGTCATTGAGCCTGCTTTTACGGAGCCCGGCAATCGGGCTCCGTTATCACATCCAAGCCAATAAGCATTCGATCTGCAAGATTTCCCTGCGCCGTTGCCCGGAAGGAGACAGGACCAATTTTGTTTGTTGGCTTGCCCTTGTTCCGAGCTCGGAGCTCGGAGCTCGGAGCCCGATGCCTGTCAGTTCTGACAGTAGACTCACTATCGAATTGGTTGGACTATGTGTTCTCGAATACGTGGCGCTGGTTTACCGATAGAACGTCGGATAAAAACCGGGGTGCTCATAACTCGCATGGACGAGATCTAATATGAAAATCAAATGGGTTGTTACTGTTTTTTCACTAGTTGTCTACCTCGGTGCAAATGCTGAGCAAGAGTCGGTAGGGCAAAGCGAATACACATTGCTCAATCCCTCAATGACTGAATTACAGAAGGACGAGGTACAACAGCAGATTGATCAACAGCTCGCTAGAAAAGCGGGAGCACGGCAGGTCAGTACTACCCAAGTGGTTTATGGAGATGGAGCAGTCGTTATGACTTTTCCTCCCAAGGACTCCGCTCAACCGGACAGTACCTGCGACTATGGTTATTTTTGCGTCTGGGAGCACCCATATTACACCGGCAGGAAAGTGTCATTGCGCAGTAAGCAAGAATTCAGTCCATTCAATCTCGCAGACTACGATATGAGCCTACAGGTATCGTCGTGGAAATATAACAATAAAGCCTACGCCTCGATCGTATACGGGTTGGACAGGAGAGATGGGGTGGGAGTAATAGAAACTAGCACTCTAAAGGAAGTTGGTATTGGTGATGAGTGTTGCCCATTCAGTGTTCCCGAAAAATCAGACCCTTCCGGAGCGTGGACAGAAATATATGCCATCGATCACCTTCAGTCCTCGGGCGACAAGATAGTGAGTATTAAGATCTCTACATTATTTGGCGGGGATACTAAGTGAGCACCAATTGCAGGAGCTGCCTGTTAAAGCGCAGCGAGGAACTTGTCGACCACCTGTAGTTTGTTCTGGTCGCCATTTTCGTGCTCTTTTTCAGCCTTGGCGATTTCTGCCTTGTCCTGTATACGCTGGGCAATTTCTTCGCCGATCGCCATTTGCTTCTCTGGCGGCATTTGGTCGATCTCTTCCTGTGTCAGCCCCATTTCATCCAGGATTGCATCGCGCAGGCGCTCTTCCGGGGTTTTGCTCATGTAGTCCTTGAACTGGTCCGTGGCCGAGCCTTTGGTCCCGATCGATTCCTTGACGCCTTCAGGTAGCGGCGCATAGACCGCTTGCAGGTTCACGCGGGTTTTGGCGAACGCCTCTTCGACATTGTCGCTGGCCTTGGCGGCCTCGCTGACCTGTTGCGTGGCCGATTGGGTTGCCGATTCCTGGACCTGCGTAGTGGCTTGCGTGGTTTGCGCCTGCACATTGTTTTGCAGGGCCTGGGCGATTACCGCCTGCATGCCGCCCTGTAGACCGGCGGCGGCATCGGCGGACGGCTCGTCACCGGGACGCTTGGGGAGTAGGGTCACCAACGATTGTTTTGCACTGACCAACATGATGAAGAGACCTTGTGGTAATGGCGGTGCGTGGCCTCAGCAAATAGTGTGTCTCGTTGATTAATGTAAGTAAAATCAAATAGTTAGAGTTATATCGCTGATGCGGTTTCGGTCAGCGGTTGCCGCCGGGCGGCAACCTGCGGCCATTCAAGGCAAACCGTTGCAGCAGTGCTTCAGGAAACCCTGGTGTTGCGCCAGGCGTTTGAAGTACTCGTCGACGGCAGGGTAGTCCGCACGCTCGATCGGCGTCATCAGCCAGCGATTGACCGACAAACCGATGACAACGTCGGCCAAGGTAAAGTGTGGTCCGGCGACATACGCCTTGGTGGTCGCGAGTTGATGTTCGAGGATGCCCATTTTCTGGTTCCAGCTACGGATGCCGACTTCAAGGCTATGCGGGTCCTGGAATTCAGGGTCCTTGCGCACCAGTGCCATGAACGGGTATCTCCAGGACGGATTGAGCTCGGTGGCTTGCCAGTCCATCCACTGCTCCACCCGAGCGCGGGCGGCCGGTTCGGTGGGCAGCAACTCGCTGTGATGGTGGTGGTGTTTGCCAGCCAGATAGCGGCAGATGGTATTGGATTCCCACAACACGCCGGCTTCATCGATGATCACCGGAACCTGTGCGTTGGGATTGAAGCGCAGGAACTCGGGGCTGTGGGTGGACGCGAAACCACTGCCCCAGTCCTCGCGTTCGTAGGCAATACCCAGCTCCTCGCAAGTCCACAGGACTTTTCGGACGTTGATGGACGAGGCTTTGCCGAGAATCTTCAGTGCATGTTCCATTTTGCTACTCCGTCAGCGAATCATGGCGTCGGGAATTCATAGTGTGCCTGCCGACGGCTGACATCAAGTCTGCAGGATCCGCAGGACCAGACGTAAACCTGTAGGAATGGTCCGTAGGCAAGGGGTATCAGAGGATTTCCGCAGTCAGTGATTTCTTGCGGAATTACCTACGACTACGCCAGAATCCGCCGACTTGTGCGCCTGGTATCCAGACTCGTATTGTTCCGTGTCGCTGCAAATTCAGCGACCGGGTCTAGCAGCCTGGATACTTTAGACGCATGGCGTCCACCGTTCGTGATCGATTCACGTTATGGCGGCTGTGTGTGGGAAGACCTTCGGGTCTACCGGGTTCTAGAGTCCTGGTCTGCTAGCCCGCGCACGGCTGCCACCTTAATTCGTCTAGCAGCGAATCGTGACAGCTCCATCACTCTAGGAGCATTGCCATGTTCAAACCCACGCCAAACCCCCCACGCAATCCCAGCCCCATGTTCTCCATCTCGCCTGGCATCAACAACGAAACGCTGTTGGCGCACGCCTGCGAATCACTGGCCTCGGCGAGTGTCATGACCAATGACTTCGCTGCTTTTCTGGAAGGCAGCCATCGCAACACGGCGCTGGCGATCGCACAGATCATCATGCTGGCCGAGCTGGCGGTGAACCGGGTGCTGGATAACCTCGATCCGCAGGATTGAACACTGAGCGGGGGCGAGAGGCTTTCCCTGTGGCGAGGGGGCTTGCCCCCGTTCGGCTGCGGAGCAGTCGTAACCCAGTTCACGGGTTTTACCTGTATGACTGCGGCGCTGTTTTTGGGGCTGCTTCGCAACCCAACGGGGGCAAGCCCCCTCGCCACAAAATCTCACTTCACTGCGGGTGTGTCGTGCTTACGTGCTTTCGCGCACCTTCAACTCAAACCCCATGTCCTGCACCGGTCTGGCCACGGTGTTGCCGGCCATCAGCGTCAGCATCTGCTCCGCCGCGCGACGGCCGATGGCTTCGCGGGGGGTATTGATGCTGCTCAGGCGCGGGACCATGTGTTCGGACATGGGCAAGTCGTTGAAGCCGAGGATCGCCACCTGTTCGGGGATCTTGATCCCGTTGCGCATGGCTTCGAGCAGGGCGCCCTGGGCCAGGTCGTCGTTGCCGAAGAAGATCGCATCGACATCCGGATGACTGGCCAGCAGTTGCAGGAACAACTCGCCGCCGAGGCCGACGGAGGAGGAGCGGGGCGTCAGCACTTCCAGGTCCGGGTCATACCGACCGGCCTTTTGCAGGGCTTTGCGGAAGCCTTCGCCGCGCAACAAAGTGCGCTGGTCCAGCTGCGCGCCGATGTAGGCCAGGCGCTTGCGGCCGCGGGACAGCAAGTGTTCGGCAGCCGTTTCGCCGGCCGCCAGTTGCGAAAAGCCAACGCAATTGAGCCCGGCGGCGCTGTCCAGTTCCATCATGTACACGCAAGGAATATTGCTGGCTTCGATCATCCGCCGCGAACTTTCGGTGCGGTCGAAACCCGTCAGCAATAAGCCGCGCGGTTGATAGGCCATGTAGTTTCGCAGCAGGTTTTCTTCTTCATCGCGCGAATAATGGAAGTTGCCGATCAGCACTTCGAAGCCCTTGGGACGCAAAACCCGATGAATGGCTTCCAGGGTGTCAATGAACAGCAGGTTGGACAGCGACGGCACCAAAACCACGACTGACTGGCTCTGGGCCGAGGCCAAGGCGCGGGCGGCAGGGTTGACCACATAGTTGAGCTCAAGCGCCGCTTTTTGCACCTTTTCCACAAGTTCAGTGGCCACGGTGCTGACGCCACGCAAGGCGCGGGAGGCGGTGATCGGGCTGACGCCGGCCAGTTGGGCAACTTCGTTCAGGGTAGGGCGGCCAGTGGTGCGAGTATTTTTATCGTTCTTGGTTGTGTTCATCGACGGCTTGCCAAACAAAATTCAAGGCACTAAGGTAGCGCTGTCTCGATGCAGCTGCAAATGCGTGAGCGAGGGTTCGCCTGATCCTTGCTTTTTGGTGTTGGGACCTAACCTGCTGCAACCCATAAAATGACAAGAAAGGCGTCGGCAACTTCTGCTTTTGATCTGGTGTCATAACTGGCAAAGGTAGCGCTGTCTGCGCGCTGAGGTGTTACATGAATCATCCCATCACCGCCCTGGTCATCATGGGCGTTGCCGGTTGCGGCAAGACGTGCGTTAGCGAGGCCCTGTGCCATTTGAGCGGCGCCACTGCCATTGAAGGCGACTCTTTTCACCCTGCCGCCAATATCGAAAAGATGAGCGCGGGGATTCCCCTGAACGATGAAGACCGTGCCGGCTGGCTCGACAGCCTGTGCGATGAACTGCGCCGTGTCGACGCCAAGGGCCAGCGCCCGGTGCTGACCTGTTCGGCTCTCAAGCACGTCTATCGCGAACGTCTGCGCAGTGCCTTGCCGGGCCTGGGCTTTGTGTTCCTTGAGTTGACCCCCGAAGTCGCCGCCGACCGTGTCTCCCATCGGCCAGGCCACTTCATGCCGTCGACCCTGATCGACAGCCAGTTCGCCACCCTCGAATCGCCCGTCGGCGAGCCGTTGACCCTGGCGCTGGATGCTTCGACCTATAGCGTCGAGCAACTGGCGGCGCAGGCTCATGCCTGGTGGCAGGCGAACGGCCTGAAACAGGCGGTATGACTGTGCTCGCAAAGACAGCGCTGTCCTCACGACTTCTGATCAACCCGCTTTAATAACAACAACCAGGAGACACCCCTAATGTTTGGCATGTCCCACGAGACGTTCCTGCTGCTCGATGCAGTGGTCACGGTGATCGGGCTTATCGTCCTGATCACCAAGTTCAAGTTGCACCCATTCCTCGCACTGATCATCGCCGCAGCCTTCCTCGGGCTGACCTCCGGCATGCCGATCGGCACCATCATCAAGGCGTTCCAGGACGGCTTCGGTGGCGTGCTTGGTTTCGTCGGCATCATCCTGGCGCTGGGCACCATGCTCGGCAAAATGATGGCCGAATCAGGCGGTGCGGATCAGATTGCGCAGACGTTGATCCGCGCCTTCGGCAAGGACAAGGTGCAGTGGGCGATGATGTTCGCCGCGTTCCTGGTCGGCATTCCGCTGTTCTTCGAAATCGGCTTCGTGCTGCTGATTCCGCTGGTGTTCATCGTGGCCCGTCGCACTGGCGTGTCGATCATCAAGATCGGTATCCCGCTGCTGGCCGGTCTGTCCGCGGTACACGGCCTGGTGCCGCCGCACCCGGGTCCGCTGCTGGCCATCGGCGTGTTCGGTGCCGACATCGGTAAAACCATTCTGTACGGCCTGATCGTTGCGTTGCCAACCGCCATCATCGCTGGCCCGATCTTCGGTACGTTCATTGCCAAGCACATTCCCGGTCATCCGAACCAGGAGCTGGTGGATCAACTGTCGCGCGAAACGGATTCGGCTGAACTGCCGAGCTTCGGCATCACGCTGGTGACCGTGCTGCTGCCGGTGTTCCTGATGCTGCTCAAGACGTTTGCCGACGTGGTACTGCCCGATGGCAACATCTTCCGCGCCTTCATGGACCTGATCGGTCACCCGATTTCGGCGTTGCTGCTGGCATTGCTGCTGTCGCTGTATACCTTCGGCTACAAGCAGGGCATCGGTTCCAGCCAAATGATGAAATGGCTGGATGCCAGCCTCGCGCCGACCGCCGCGATCATCCTGATCATCGGTGCCGGTGGTGGCTTCAAGCAGATGCTGGTGACCAGCGGTGTGGGTGACGTGATCGGCCACATGGCGGTGAACGCACAGATCTCGCCGATCCTGCTGGCCTGGCTGGTGGCGGCGGTGATTCGTATCGCGACCGGTTCAGCGACCGTGGCGACCATCACTGGCGCCGGCATCGTGGTGCCGGTGGTGGGGATGATTCCGGGTGTGAACCGTGAGCTGCTGGTGCTGGCCACCGGTGCAGGCTCCCTGATCCTGTCCCACGTCAACGACGCCGGTTTCTGGTTGGTGAAGCAGTACTTCAACATGACCGTGGCCGAAACCTTCAAGACCTGGACCGCGATGGAAACCATCCTCTCCGTGGTTGGCCTGGGCTTTATCCTGTTGTTGTCGCTGTTCGTTTAAGCGATTCGACAGGCACAAAAAAACCGCAGCGATGCGGTTTTTTTGTGGGTGATCGATTTACAGGTTGCACATAAATCCACTGTGGGAGCGAGCTTGCTCGCGATGGCGTCGTATCAGTCAACTTTAATGGCGACTGAAACACCGCTATCGCGAGCAAGCTCGCTCCCACAGGGATATGTGTCAGGCGTTGGTTTTCGGTGCCAACCCATCCGCCCGGAACATCCCGCGAATCCCGCGTACGGCCTGACGAATCCGGTCCTGGTTTTCGATCAGGGCGAAGCGCACGTGATCATCACCGTACTCACCAAACCCGACGCCCGGCGAGACGCATACCTTGGCCTCGGCCAGCAGTTTCTTGGCGAACTCCAGCGAGCCCAGGTGCGCATAAGCCTCGGGAATCTTCGCCCAGACGTACATCGACGCTTTCGGGTTTTCCACCATCCAGCCCAGTTCATGCAGACCCTTGACCAGCACATTGCGCCGCTGCCGATACTGCTCGGCGATGTCGCGCACGCATTGCTGATCGCCTTCAAGCGCAGCGATGGCCGCCACTTGCAGCGGAGTGAAGGTGCCGTAGTCGTGGTAACTCTTGATCCGCGCCAGGGCGTTGACCAGTTCCGGGTTGCCGACCATGAAACCGATGCGCCAGCCGGCCATGTTGTAGCTCTTGGACAGGGTGAAAAACTCCACCGCAATGTCCTTGGCCCCGGGCACTTGCATGATCGACGGGGCTTTCCAGCCGTCGTAGACGATGTCGGCGTAGGCCAGGTCGTGTACCACAAGCACGTCGTACTGCTTGGCGAGGGCGATCACTCGTTCGAAGAAATCCAGCTCCACGCACTGGGCGGTCGGGTTGGACGGGAAACCGAGGATCATCATCTTCGGCTTCGGGATCGAACCGCGAATGGCCCGCTCCAGTTCAGCGAAGAAATCCACGCCCGGCACCAGCGGCACCGACCGCACCTGGGCGCCGGCAATCACGGCACCGTAGATGTGAATCGGGTAGCTCGGGTTGGGCACGAGCACGGTGTCGCCCTGATCCAGGGTGGCCAGCATCAGATGCGCCAGGCCTTCCTTGGAACCGATGGTGACAATGGCCTCGCTTTCCGGGTCGATGTCGACCTCGTAGCGGTCCTTGTACCAGTTGGAAATCGCCCGGCGCAGGCGCGGAATGCCCTTGGACGTCGAGTAGCCGTGGGTGTCTTCGCGCTGGGCCACCGTGACGAGTTTTTCGACGATATGCGGCGGCGTGGCGCCGTCGGGGTTGCCCATGCTCAAGTCGATGATGTCTTCGCCACGACGACGGGCGGCCATCTTCAGCTCGGCAGTGATGTTGAAAACGTAAGGGGGGAGTCGATCTATGCGCGCAAAGCGGCGCGGCGAACCTTGTTCGGCCATTGTTGCCTCGGATAACGTAAGCGCCCGGAACCGTCCGAGCGACGCTGGTCACTGCGGTGACCTGTGGCGGAATGTAAGGGCAGCTGTGGCAGACTGTCCAGCCTCAATGTAAACAAATTTTCCGAAGGATAGGGTTCGATGGAATTTACCAGCGGCTTCTTGCTGAGCCTCTCGCTGTGCCTGGATATCGGCGTGGCCAACATCGCGATGATCACCCTGGCCATGCAGCGCGGCTATTTCCAGGGGTTTGCGCTGGGGCTGGGGACCTGTGTCGGCGATCTGATCTACGCGGTACTGGCACTGGCCGGCATGACCGTGTTGCTGCAATACGAAACCGTGCGCTGGGTGTTGTGGATCGGAGGCTCGGCGCTGCTGGTGTACTTCGCGGCGAAGATGATCTATTCGGCGATTCACCACGAAGCGGTGCTGGCGCAATCGGCCGAGGTGGGGCACAACTCCCATCGCAAGGAGTTCTTTCGCGGGATCTTTCTGGCCATGTCGTCGCCCAGCGCGATTCTCTGGTTCGCTGCGGTGGGTGGCACGCTGATCGCCCGTTCCGGCGGCGGTGGCGCCCTCAGTTCGGCGTTGTTTCTCGGCGGTTTTCTCTGCGCAGGGATTCTCTGGTGTGTCGGGCTGTGCTTTGCTGCGAGCCACGGCGGCAAGTTGCTGGGCGACAAGCTACTGCGGTATTCCTACATGGCATCGGCAGCGATCTTCTGCTATTTCGCGGTCTACGTGATCCTATCTGGCTATAACGAGTTTGTCGGTTCAGGCGCCGTCGAGCAATTGCACGCCCTGTAATTGGGCGAATCGGGTTTGGCTTCTATACTCCCAGCCGAACCCACTTTTTGCTCCAGGAGTTGAGCCATGGATGAGCAAACACGCGTCGAACTGGCGGAGCCACGCTTCGAACACGGACACTTCCTGCTGATTGCAGGGCTTGGCGGAACATTTACCCAACAATCCGTTCAAGGCATTCCCGAACTCTGGGAGAAACTCATCCCGCATCTGGGCCATATTCCGGGCCAAAAAGGCGAAGTCACCTACGGCGTCTGCTGCAATTTCGACGGCAAGGGCGGCTTCGATTACATCGCCGGGGTCGAGATCAGCAAGCTCGACGACTTGCCCGAAACCTACCGCTGGGTAGAAGTTCAGCCGCAGCAGTACGTGGTGTTCGAACACAAAGGACCGCTGGACACCCTGCCGCAAACCTTTCAGTACATCCATGGCACGTGGCTGCCGCAGTCCGGCCACGAGCTATTGGCGGCTCCGGAGTTCGAGCGCTACAGCGAAGACTTCAACCCCAAACTCAACACCGGCAAGCTGGAAATCTGGCTGCCGATCAAGGCATGACACCTGCGCGAGAGGCGGATCAGCCGATTCGTCTCTCGATGTCCCACGGCAGCTGATTTATCATCCCCAGCCTTTCCCACGCTGATCCCGAGCTGCCATGAACACCGTCATCCGCAACGTCACCCCCGCCGATCTGGACCGCTGCTTTGCCATCGAAACCCTTGCCTACGAAGGTGACGAAGCCGCGACCCGCGAGAAGATCGCCACCCGCATCGCCACCTGGCCCGAGGGTTTTATCGTCGCTGAAGTGGACGGGGTTGTCGCCGGATTCATCAACTCCGGTGCGGCGTTCCAGGTGGAAATGTCGGACGAGGCGTTCAAGGAACTGATCGGCCACGACCCGGCCGGGCCGCATGTGGTGATCATGTCGGTGGTGGTGCACCCGGATTATCAGGGCCAAGGCCTGGCCAAGCGCCTGATGGGCGAGTTCATCGAGCGCATGCGTGCGATGGGCAAGGTCACCATCAACCTGATGTGCAAGGAACGGCATATTCCGTTGTATGCCGGGTTCGGCTTTGCCTACGTTAAACCCTCGGCCTCGGACCATGGCGGCATGGCGTGGCATGAGATGGTGCTCGAACTCTGATCCGACATAGATCCCCTGTGGGAGCGAGCTTGCTCGCGATAGCGGACTATCAGTCGACATCGATGTTGAATGTTACGCCGCCATCGCGAGCAAGCTCGCTCCCACAGTAGTTTTGTGGTGTTGGTGGGGGCTGTGTTCAAAACACCAACCCCATCCGCCGCTCATACCCGATCCGGCCCTTGTATGCCTCGCCGCTGTCGACAAAGCCATACCTGGCGTACAGGGCGATGGCCGCCTCGTTGTCGGCATCCACCGACAGTTCCAGCCCCTTGATTTCCGGCCAGGCCCGGCGTGCGGCCTCGGGTAGCGCCTGCAGGCAGGCCTTGCCGTAGCCTTTGCCTTGAGCGCGTTGATCGACTTGCAACGCATGCAGCGTGGCGCTGTGCTCATCGGCCCAGGCCGGCAACACCGGCGGGCGCTTGAGCAGCAGGAACGCGACGGGCACATCCTCGGCCAGCAGGGCGAAGCCCTTGACGCCGGGGCCGGGCTTGGACAACAGCGTGTGCAAGGCGCCGTGGATGTCACCCGAGAATCTGATCTGTTCCGAATGCACTTCAATGGCCTCGACCTGCTGGCGCTGCAGCGCATTCAGGCTTTCATAAGGCACAAGTCGGGCTGTCACGGGAGTGTCCTTTTTCCATCACAAATGAGCCTCGGATTCTAGCGAGTTTGCTTTCCCGGATTATTTTTATTTCACCTGTCGATTCACCGGATCGCCAGACGACTAAGGGTGTCTTCACTATAAAAACCACGGAGAACCACCATGAACTCGCAAACCCAGATCCAGAACCTCATCGAGAACTATCGTCAGGCGGTCATGACCAAGGACATTGAAAAAGTCATGGCTCTGTATGCCGATGACATCGTCTCCTTCGACGCGGTCAAGGCCCTGCAATTCAAAGGCAAGCCGGCGTATCGCGCGCATTGGCAGGCCTGCATGGAAATGTGCCCCGGCCCGCACATCTTCGAATTCCACGAAATCACCATCGAGCCGTCCCAGGAAATTGCGTTCGCTCACTGGCTGGCACATTGCGGTGGCACCAACGACAAGGGCGAAACCCAGTCCTGCTGGATGCGCGTCACCGCCTGCTATCGGCAAGAAGCCGGGCTGTGGCAGATCGTCCACGAACATTGGTCGGCGCCATTCGACATGACCAGCGGCGCGACGCTGTTCGACCTCAAGCCCTGATCGTCGGGAAGCCGAGCCAGAATGCCAATCAGCGGCCATAGTTGATCGTTCGATAAGGAGAGCGTGATGAAGTATTTATGCCTGGTCTACAGCGATGAGCGGTTGCTGCATTCGCTGCCGGAAAGCCCGAAGGACGAAGAGTGCATGGCCTATGCCGAGTCGATCCAGGGCAGTGGCCGGATGGTCGCCGCCGAGGCGCTGGAGTCGGTGCAGACCGCCACCACGGTGCGCATGCGCAACGGCAAGATGTCGATCACCGACGGGCCATTCGCTGAAACCAAGGAGCAACTGGCCGGGTTTTATCTGATTGATGCCAAGGACCTCAACGAAGCCATCCAGGTCGCCGGGAACATTCCGGCGGCCCGGGTCGGCAGTGTCGAAGTGCGCCCCGTTCGGCAGTTGAATCCTTAAGATGCCGGGGCTGCCGGTTCAGGCGCAGGTCGGGCGGGTTTATCGCGAAGAGTCGCGGCGGATTCTTGCGACCCTGATTCGCTTGCTGGGGGATTTCGACCTCGCCGAAGAGGCCTTGCACGAGGCGTTTTTCATCGCGGTCGAACGCTGGCAGCGTGACGGCGTGCCGGACAATCCGCGGGCCTGGCTGGTGTCCACCGGGCGCTTCAAGGCCATCGATGCCCTGCGCCGGCGCGCACGCTTTGCCGCGTCGCAGCCCTTGCTGATCGCGCAACTGGAGGAGCTGGAGCAGGCCGACTGGAGTGATGAAGACGTGGAAGACGATCGCCTGCGGCTGATCTTCACTTGCTGCCACCCGGCCCTGGCGGCCGACGCACAAGTGCCGCTGACGCTGCGGGAAGTCTGCGACCTGACCACGGAAGAAATCGCCCGGGCCTTTCTCTCGGCCCCGGCCACCATCGCCCAGCGCATCGTGCGCGCCAAGGCGAAGATCCGCGATGCGAAAATCCCTTATCAAGTGCCGACACTCGCTGAGCTACCCGAGCGCCTGGACAGTGTATTGCGGGTGATTTACCTGGTGTTCAACGAGGGGTACTCGGCGTCCATCGGGGCAGAACTGATCCGCGAGGATTTGACCCGCGAAGCGATCCGCCTCGGCCGGTTGCTGGTGGAGTTGTTGCCGGAGCCGGAGGTGATGGGCTTGCTGGCGTTGATGCTGCTGCACGAGTCGCGCCGCCGGGCCAGGACCTCGGTGAGTGGCGAGCTGATTGTGCTGGACGAACAGGACCGTTCGCTGTGGGACGCCGGGTTGATCCGCGAAGGCTGCACGCTGGTCGAGCGGGCGCTGACCATGGGACGCTTCGGACCTTATTGCCTGCAAGCGGCGATCGCAGCGGTGCACGCCGAAGCCCCGACGGCGGGGGAAACCGATTGGCCGCAGATTGTCGGTCTGTATGACGTCCTGCTGCGGGCGGTGCCGTCGCCGGTGATCGAGTTGAATCGCGCGGCGGCGATTTCGCAACGCGATGGTCCGCTGGCGGGACTGACGTTGGTCGACGCCATTCTGGAGCGGGGAGAACTGCTCGACTACCACCTCGCGTATTCGGCGCGGGCGCAATTCTGTTGGCAACTGGGTCGCAAGCAGGAGGCACGGGCAGCGTGGGAACGGGCGCTGGCGTTGACCCGGCAAGAGCCGGAGCGGCGGTTTATCGAAGGGCGGCTCAAGGCGTTGGATTGATGTGGCCGTTCTGGCCTCATCGCGAGCAAGCTCGCTCCCACAGGGATTGATGGTGTACTCGATACTGTGGGAGCGAGCTTGCTCGCGATAAGGGCCGAAGGACCTTCACTCCAGCATCTTGCCCAGCAACCAGCTCCCCGCCGGCCCCGGCGGATTCAGCCGCGACCACAACGCATCCACCGACACCGTTTTCGGCCAGCCGCGCACCACCAGTTCCTGCAACGTACCAGGCCCGAATCGCTCGACCAGCCAGCGGGGCAACGGCGCCCAGCCGAATCCGCCCTGGGCCATTTCCAGCAGCATCAGGTAACTTGGCGCCGACCAGACGCGGCCCTTCGCCCGGCTTTCATAGGGATTGATGATGGTGGCCAGACGCAGTTCGCGGTGTTGCTGCAGTACGTCCCGGTCGATGTGGTCCAACGTCGCCAAAGGATGTGTCGGGGACACGAACAAGGCGATTTCCGTGCGCTCGTCCACCGTCGAACTGACCAGGTCCGGCGGGTAGCTGTCCTGCATTTCGGCGAAGGCAATCTGCGCCCGGCCGCTTTGCACCAGGGACATCAGGTCATCGCATTCGGCGATCAGACACTCGAGCTCCAGGTCCGGGTAACGCTGCTCGAAGGCACTGAGGGCGGCTTCGAAGCGGTCCGACTGATAGGTATCGGACAGCGCCACCGTCAGCTTCGCTTCCACCCCTTGGGACAGTTGGCTGGCGGCTATTTCCAGGCGACTGGTGGCGGCCAGGATGTCTTCGGCCCGTTGCAGCATGACGTGTCCGGCCGGGGTCAGGCCGGGCTTGCGGCTGCTGCGGTCGAACAGCGTCAGGTTCAGGTCGATTTCCAGGCTGGCCACCGCCGCACTGATGGTCGACTGACTGCGGCCCAATTTGCGCGCCGCGGCGGAAAACGAGCCTTGGGTCGCGGCTTCGACAAACGCCAGCAACACTTCGTGAGAGGGCATTAACTATCGCCTTGATCGATGGTTATTGGTTATGAAGTATCGGTGTGCTGATGGATCATGGCAACCACAGTCACCCAAGGGAGTTCGGCCATGAGCGCCAACAAATCCATTACTGAACGTATTTTTCAAGCCATCGGCTTCGAACTGCTGGCCATCCTGATCTGTACCCCATTGCTGGCCTGGATCATGAAGAAACCGATGCTGGAAATGGGCATGGTCACCATCCTCATCGCCGGCCTGGCCCTGGCCTGGAACGTGGTCTTCAACGGTATGTTCGATCGGCTGCTCAAGCGCCTCGCCATCGCACACAACGCCTGGGTCCGCGTGGTGCATGCGCTGTTGTTCGAAGGCGGACTGGTCGCCCTCGGCGTGCCGCTGATCGCCTGGTGGCTGAACGTCAGCCTGTGGCAGGCGTTCTTGCTGGATATCGGTGTGTTGCTGTTCTTCCTGCCGTACACCTACGTCTACCACTGGGTGTATGACGTGGTTCGGGAGCGGATGCTGGTGACTCGTGAGGTTTGCTGAGTCGTGTTTGAACCGGTTTTTGTGGGAGCGAGCTTGCTCGCGATGGCGGCGTGTCAGTCAACAACATTGCTGAATGTCAGACCGCTTTCGCGAGCAGGCTCGCTCCCACAGGTTTTGCACCAGATCAGACGTGGAAGTAACCCACGCACGAATCGAACGGCAGGCGCTTGAGTTCGATCTTGTTCAGGTCGAGCACTTCACGCAGGGCTTTGGTTTCGCCCGGGAAGTTGCGGTAGGCGACTTCGTCGAGCACCACGATCGCGCCTTTGGGCATGTACGGCAGGAAGGTTTCCAGCGCGACTTTGGTCGACTCGTACAGGTCGGTGTCGAGGATCAGCATGGCCACGACCAGGTCCGGACGGGTCTTGACCCACTCCGGTACGGTCTTGACGATGTCGCCCTTGACCAGTTCGCAGCGCGGAATGCGGTTGACCGGGCGCAACAGGTCGTTGGCGTCGATCATGTCCTGGATCAGCGACTGGTCGGTGTCGGCGAACATGGTTTCGTTGACGTCGGCCGGGTCTTCTTTCTTGTCGATGCTCTGGAAGCCTTCGAAGGTGTCGAAACCCACGATCGAGCGGTTGATCGCATACGGTTCGAGAATCATCGACAAGTGCATGTAGAGCATCAACGAGTTGCCCTTGTACACGCCGCACTCAATGATGGCGCCCGGCACTTCCGCGACCTTCTTGAACAGCTCCATGCGCGACAACGCGGCGGTCACGCCAATGCGGTTGGCGAAGACGAACGGAGCGTCGGCCACGTATTCGGCATCGACCCGTTTCAGGACGTTGGTACGGGTTTCGTTGTACTGGGCCTCGGCGGGCGTGATGCGACGCTTGGTCATTGCGGGATTCCTCGGAAATTCGAAAAGTCGTGGACGTGGAAGTAGTCTTTGAAGCCGGCGCCGACATCCGGGCAGGCGCTGTCGACGTTAATCGCGCCGCGCTGGTGCTTGAGGTCGTCGAGGTGCATCAGGCGAAAGTCCACGCTGAAGCGGGTTTGTTGTGTGTAATTGGGAACGGTGCCGTGCAGGTGCGAACCCGAGAACACCAGCATCTCGGCGGTGTTGCCGGCGATGCGCAGCTCAGAGGCGCTGTTGATCGCTTCGGTGGGCACCGGGTGCTGGCGCGCCTCTTCCTTGACGTTGTCCTTGGCGCGCTGGCGTTGCACGCCGATCCAGTCGGACAGGCTCCACTGCGCCGAGGTGTTTTTCACCGGGGCGTCGAAGTAGGCCGGGTTGATCATCATGGTCTGGTCAGGCTGGATCGTGTAGACCGGCATCCAGGTATTGATCTGGCAGTCGACACCGCCGTACCAGGTATCGCGATGGGGTTTGTAGGCGTAGCTGACGCCAGCGTGCAGGTAGTCGTAGTTGGGTACGACACGGATGCGCGGGACGTCGAAAATGAACTCCTCGGGAGCGGCACCGATTTCGTCGGTGAAGCTGCGGATCAGCTCCTTGGCACGCAGGCTGTTGGTGAACTGGCCCTTGAGCCGAGTCACCAGCACCACGAACTCTTCCACCGGCATCAGTGTGTGCAGCGCCTGGTGGTTGGTCTCGCCATCGAAGGCCGCCGTGATGCTTTCCTGGGCAAAGGCACAGAGTTCTTTGGCGGCGCGTAACTGCGTGTTCAGGAAAATATCGCCCGCGTAAATGGCTTCTTTAAAGTCAGCTTTCTGTTGCAGCTGATTGATGTACAGATTCACGGTTCCTCTCCTGAATACATCGAGTGTCTTATGAGTCGGCACCACGCTGGCAAACTGAAGGGCTGCCGGACGAGTTGTGCGTCAATAAAGCGCAGCCCTTGAGTTCGCGAGCAAATGCCGTGCCGCTGGACGAAAAAATCCCGACGGGAAAACCCGCCGGGATGATGTGCTTCGAACTTGTACCCTGTGGGAGCGGGCTTGTCGGAACGCCGCACCGCCCCGTTCGGCTGCAGAGCAGTCGTCAATCCTGCTAGTCCGGTTTGAATGACCGAGTGCTGGGGCGGCTGCGCCACCCAGCGGGGGCAAGCCCCCTCGCCACAGTTGATCAGTGTGTCAGGTGATGACGGGGACTCAATAATCCCGCTGCTTGCGAAACGCCCAGCGCCCGGCGATCACGGTAAAGGTCGCGACCAGCGCCACCAGGATCCAGAAACCCTCCGGGTCATCCGCGAGCGGAATGCCGCCGACGTTCATGCCGAAGAAACCGGCGATGATGTTGATCGGCAGCGCCAGCACCGTCACTACCGTCAGGGTGAACAGCGTGCGGTTTGTCTGTTCGTTGATGTTGGCGGCGATCTCTTCCTGCAACAGCTTGATCCGCTCACCCAGCGCCGTGAGGTCGTTGATGATCAGCGCGAACTCCTCGGTGGATTTGCGCAGCTCCTTCACGTCTTCCTTTTGCAGCCATTGCGGCGGCCGGTTGAGCAGGCGCAGCAATGAGCCTGGCTCCAGCGCCAGCAGCCGTTGCAATCGCACCAGCACTCGGCGATTGGCGCCCAGTTCAGCGCGGTTGGTCGACAGCCGCGAGGACAGCAATTGGTCTTCGATCTGATCCACGCTCTGACTGGTCTTGCGCACGATCTGGGTCAGCACCTCACCCTGGTCGCGCAGCAGATGCACCAGCAACTCCAGCGGGGAGCGAAAGCACTCCCGGGCCTTCACCGACGAGCGCAATTTGTCCACCGAGTGCAGCGGTTGCAGGCGGGCGCTGATGATCAATTGACTGCGGGCGCATACCCACAGGGTCGAGACATCGGACGAGACCATGTTGCTGAGGTTGAACACCACATCGTTGACCACTGCCAGCAGTGCGGAGTCGACATGCTCGATGCGCGTCGAACGCGAGCCTTCGTGCAGCGCTTCGAAAAATTCCTCGGGCAATTCCAGATGGCTTTTCATCCAGCGCTCGCACGCGGCATGGGCCAGGTTCAGGTGCAGCCAGAGAAATTGCTCATCGCTTTGCGGCTGTTGCAGGTACTGCAAGGCCTCGGCGGAATTGATTTCCCGACCGGCCTCACCGGGGCGAAAACTGAAACCGTAAAGCAGACCGAACAGATCCGTGTCGCGATGGCTTTGATCGATGCTGTGGTTCATGAGGACTCGCAAGGGGAGGCGCCTGTCACGTGTTTTACAGGTTCACTTGAGCGGCATCATCGCAAACGGGAATGACGTTTTTGTGACAGAAAAACAACGCAAAAAATTGTTCTGCCGGTGGTCGGGATTTTCTCAAGAACCGCTCTGGCTAGCCGATCACGCTTGGGTTAAGTTGCGCGCCGCAGGCCTCGGCCGGGACCGCAGACAGGGATGTCCGGACACTTTTCACGCCTTAACGGGCGTGCCACATTCCTGTCATGAGTACCCTGCGATGCTTTTGCAAAAGTCCCTGAGAGCACAAATTCTCGCCCTGCTGAGCGGCAGCCTGCTGGCGATGCTGTTGATCGCCCTGGCGTGCTTTCACTTCCTGTCCAGTGGCGTGCAGAACTACGCCAATCTGATCGAAGGCCCGCTGCACACCTCGCAATTGATCGATGAAGCCAACCTGCAATTCAAGGTGCAGGTGCAGGAGTGGAAAAACGTCCTGCTGCGCGGCAAGCAACCGGCGGACCTGAGCAAGTACTGGGGGCAATTCGAGGGGCGTCAGCGCGATGTGCAAAACATCCTTGGCGAACTGGCCGCGCAGAAGGGCATAGAGCCGCAACTCAAGAGCCGCATCGAGCGCTTGCGTGACGAACATCGCCAGTTGGGCGCGGCCTATCAGAAGGGCCGGGACGCGTTCGTGGCCGCCGGTGGTGACCCTGCGGCGGGCGACGCGGCGGTCAAGGGTGTGGACCGCGCAACCAGCGATCAGATGAGTGAACTGGTCAGCGAGTTGCGCAAGCAGGGCGCCGAGCAGTCGACACTGATCAGCGCCAGTGCCGAGCGCACGGTGTTGCTGGGGCTGGTCGTGATGCTGGTTTCGGGGGTACTGATCGGCCTGCTGAGCCTGTGGCTGGTCAACCGCAACCTGGTCGAGCCGATCCGCAAACTGATCGAATACGTGGCGCAACTCAGCCAGGGGCGTATTGCCGAGCGCGTGGCCAGCACCCGTCAGGACGAGTTGGGCAAACTGGCGATGGCCGCCAACACCCTGCGCGATTTCCTCGCCGAAACCTTCAGCCGTTTGCAGCGCAGCGCGTCGGACCTGGACAGCGCCAGCGGTGAGTTGAACTCGATCGCCACCGTGATGGCCGGCGGCACCAACGAGCAGTTCAACCGCACCGATCAGGTGGCCACGGCGATGAACGAAATGTCCGCCACCGCACAAGAAGTGGCCCGCCATGCCGCCGAAGCGGCGCGGGCCGCCGACGATGCCGACCAGTCCGCCCAACAGGGCGAAAAAGTCATGCAGGGCACCATCCACACGATCACCCAGATGCGCGGCGAAATCGCCAACACCGCCACGGTCATCCGCCAACTGGAAACCGACAGCGGACGCATCGGCAAGGTTCTGGAGGTGATTCGCGGGATCGCCGAACAGACCAACCTGCTGGCACTCAACGCGGCCATCGAAGCGGCCCGCGCCGGTGAGGCCGGACGCGGATTCGCTGTGGTGGCCGACGAAGTGCGAAGCCTGGCCCAGCGCACGGCGGCGTCGATCATCGAGATCAACCAGATCATCCAGACCGTGCAGACCGGTGCAATCGAAGCGGCCCAGGCGATTGAAAGCGGTCAGTCGCGCAGCGAACAGAGCGTGCAGCAAGTGACCGAGGCCGGCGCCATGCTCGAACGCATTACCCTGGCCGTGGAAGCCATCCGCGACATGAACCGCCAGATCGCCACTGCCGCCGAAGAGCAGACCTCGGTGGCCGAAGACATCTCGCGCAACCTCACCGAGATCACCAGCATCGCGAGCACCAACCTGGACAACGTGCAGCGCACTGAAGCGGCCAGCACCAACCTGCACGGCTTGTCGGGACAGTTGAACGAGGTAACGGCGCGCCTGAGCGCTTGAATCCCGAAAACGCAAAAGCCGCACGATGTTCCCATCGTGCGGCTTTTGTTTGTTTGGGGATTACGTGTCCTGTTTGTTTTCCAGGACCTTGCCGTTGGAGGCATCGATGTCCACATCCCACTCGACGTTCTTGGCGTCACGCAGTTCAACTTCGTACTCGTAACCGTTGAAGTGGTTGTCCAGCTCGGTCTTGGTAATCGTTGCACCCGGATGCAGATCCAGCGCGATCTTGTTCAAGTCTTCCAGTGGCTTGATCTTGCCGTCCTTGACCAGTTGCGGGATCTGATCGACTCGCACATCGGCCTGGGCCAGGCCGGCGGTGAGGGTCAGGGCTGCAGCGGTAAACAAAGCAGTCAGGGTCTTCATGGGCTTCTTTCCTTGGGTGATCCGTTTAAGTGAGATCAGGTTAGCCTGTGTAACTTAATCCACCCTTAAATCCCTCTACATGTCCTGCATCAATCCCAGTGGGAGCGTGGCTTGCCCGCGAAGGTGGAGTGTCAGTCAACGTTGATGTTGAAGCTGATGGCCCTATCGCGAGCAAGCTCGCTCCCACAAGTTTTTGTGCAATAGCGCATCAATACCCGTTGTTCTGTAGCACCTGCGCCACACTCGCTGGCGGGCGTTTATAGAACTTCAACAACTCACTGGCGCGATTGGTGAAAATGCCGTCGACTCCGGCGTCCATGACTTTCTGGTAGTCCACCGCATCGTCGATGGTGTAGACGTGCACCAGCAGGCCCTGGTCGTGGGTGTACTGGTTCATCCAGGGTTGCACCAGATCCGAGTAGCTCTGGTCGCCACCCTGGGTCAGTGCAGCGGACGGGCCGGTGCCGATGGCGCCCTGGGTCTTGGCGTAGTCGACCCATTGCTGGAATTCGGCTTTGTCCTTCGGTTGCTGTTTGGCGTAGTAAGCGGCTTTGTCCTTTTCGCCGGACTCGGCAAATGTCACCTTGGACTTTGGCTCGATACTGCCTTCACCGACCCACAACAGCAGGATCTTCGGCACCTTCGGCATCTCTTTTTGCAGCAGTTCGAGGCTGCTCTTCTCGAAAGTCTGCAGGACCACCTTGCCTTTGCCTTGGCCGACCGCCAGCTCGTTTTTTGCCAGTTTCGAAGCGGTCGGGCTCAGCCAGCCCCGGTCCTGAAGTTTTTCCTTGAGGTCGCGTTCGATGCCGGGGAACTGCTTGGGCTCCTTGGTCTCGATGTACAGGCCGGGCTTGTGCAGGCTGTTGCCCTCGGCGATGTCGATGATTTCATCAAGGGTCAGAATCTTCAGGCCCGCGAAGGCGGGACGTGCCCGATCCGGGTACGCGGCATTGAACCAGCTGCCCGCGTCCAGGGTTTTCAGTTCGGCCATGGTGAACGCATTGGCGGGGCTGTCCTTGCGCTCGGGGAATTTGCTGGCGACGTCGGTGGTGCGTTGCAGATTGTTGTCGTGCAGGGCAAACAGCACGCCATCCTTGCTGCGCTGCAGATCCAGTTCCAGGTAGTCGGCGCCCAGGTCGCGGGCAGTCTTGTAGGCGGCGGCGGTGGATTCCGGGGCATCGAACGATGCGCCACGGTGGGCGATCACCGCTGGACGCGGAATGTCCAAGCGGGTCGCCAGTGCCGCGGGACCGGGTTCGCTGGCGGCCTGTGCGTGGCCGAGGGCGAGCAACAGGCTCAGTAACAGGGCGCTTTTAGTAAAGGTTGCGGGCATGGTCGAGATCCTTTCGCAATAAGTGAGCGGTCCCTTTTAACAACTCATCGTTGCAGGCGCTATCACCAGACCGACACAAACCTGTCGAAAGCTGATTTTCGTCAGCGCTTTTGTGCGCCCGCTTGCAGTACGCTGGGGCCCTGCAATTTCCCCGGCAGAGGGAAACGCAGGCCCTGCGTGCAAACCAACGATCACCATTGCGGGGTTTACCATGCGCATCACTTCCCAGCTCATCTGCCAGGCTGCCGACCAACTCAAAGGCTTCGTCGGCCTCAACCGCAAGACGGGGCACTACATCGTGCGCTTCAGCGAAGACTCGTTCGGCATGGACGTGGCGGACGACGGCATCATCCCTGTCAGCGAATTCGTCTGGGTCGCGGGGCCCGGGCAGGTCATGACGCTCAAGCGTGAATTGATCCAGTTGCTGCTGGACCGGAACATCGATGACCGGATCAACATCACCGAGCCGTTGCGGGTGTACATGAACCGGCGGGAAGTGCCGGAGATTTCGGCGGTTCGCAGTCTGGTTCAGGGGTGAGTTTTTGCGGTGAATTGACGGGCCCCATCGCGAGCAAGCTCGCTCCCACATTTTGATCCCGGTCGGTCACAACATTTGTGCGCGACAAAGATCTACTGTGGGAGCGAGCTTGCTCGCGATGGCGACCTGAAAAACACTACATCACTCACTGGTTAAACCCATAAGCCCGCTCAACCCGGCACACCCGCGTATTGCACCGCGCATACCAGGTCGAGCGCCCACGCTCGCGAATCGCACTGTGCTCGGGATGATGCTTCCACGCCAGAATCGCCGCCTCACTGGCCCAGTACGACACCGTAATCCCAAGCCCATCCTCGCCCCGTGCCGACTCCACACCAAGAAACCCCGGCTGTTCGCGGGCCAGTTCCAGCATCCGTGCGGCCGCTTCGGCGTAACCCTGGTCACCCTCGGTGCGCAGTGAAGTGAAGATCACCGCGTAATAAGGCGCAGCTGGTGTATCGGCGATCATGACGAGCGCCCCGCACAGGCTTCGACAAAGGCGCCAACCAACGGCGGCAATACGCCCTTGAGCGCCGCCCGCTCGGGTTGGAACAAGGTCGCGACAAAGAACGGATGACCGCTGAGTTCGACCGCCCGCAGTCCGTGTTCCGAATCGTGGCCGACGGCATGTAGTTCGCGCTTGAGCAACTCCCCTTCGAACTGCGGATTCACACCAAAACGACAGCGATAGCCTTCACGAATCTCGGTGTTTTCGTACGCCTTGGCGAGCAACGAACCCTCAAGCAAATCAATCGTATCGACCGCTTCCACCAGCGCACACGACAGTGGCGTCAGCAGCGCCCGCGCAGCATCGGGATTTGTCTCGCCGTGTTCGGCATCTGACCAGCCCAGCACGTTGCGCGCATATTCCAGCACCGCGTGTTGAAAACCACCGCAGGTGCCGAGGAAAGGTCGCCGTTGTTCGCGGGCAAAGCGAATCGCCAGCAATGCACCGTCCATGCTCCGGTAAGGGCTGGCCGGCACACACCAGAACCCGTCGAATCTGTGCAGCGGTGTCTCGACGTGGATTTCATCGGTGGCCAGCCATTGCCATTGCACGTTCGGGCCACTGTGTTCAGCGGCCATTTCGAGGGCGACGGGAATGGCCTGGTGGGCGGTGACTTGCGGGTCGTAGTCGCCGATCAGGGCGATGCGAATCGGGCGGGTTTCCATGTGGGGCCTCTGCACTTGTTGATTGCTGGTGCCCACTATAGATTGGCGCTCACGCACTCAATATTGGCGTTTTCCCAAGTGATCAATGCAGCGACGCACTATCGATTGGACTACCCGGACCTGGCTCTGATCCTCGCGCTGGTACGCGGCGGCTCTCTGGCCCGGGCAGCGCAACTGTTGAAGGTGGATGTTTCGACGGTGTTTCGAGCGGTGCGCCGGCTGGAGGGTGCACTGGGTCAGCAACTGTTCGAAAAAAGCCGCGCCGGTTACCTGCCCACCACCTTGGCGCAGTCCCTGGCTGAACAGGCCGAGCGCGCTGAACAGGCTCTGGAGGCGGCGCGCATTGGTGTGGAGCAGGGCGGAGAAGTGATCAGCGGCATCGTGCGCCTGACCTGTACCGATTCGGTCCTGCAAGGTTTGCTGTTGCCGGCGCTGGCGCAGTTCATGCCGAACTATCCGGCGCTGACGCTCGAGCTCAGCACATCCAATGATTTTGCCAACCTCAGCCGTCGGGATGCCGATATCGCCCTGCGCCTGACCCGCACGCCACCGGAGCATCTGGTGGGACGGCGGCTGGCGGACATTTCCTATCGCGTGTGTGCCAGCGAGCGATACCTGCAATCGGTCAATACCCCTGACCTGGCCTCATTGACCTGGATAGCCCCGGATGACTTCCTGCCTGATCACCCGACCGTTACCTGGCGTCGCCAGGCCTTGCCGGGGGTAACGCCGGGCTATCGCTGCAACAGCATGCTGTCGGTGACCGAACTGGTCAGGGCCGGCCTGGGTGTAGCGGCGTTGCCGGACTTTTTGATCGGCGACGGATTACAGCCGCTGAGCGAACCCCTGCACGGATACGACACCGCGCTGTGGCTGCTGACCCGTCCCGACTGCCGCGCCTTGCGCTCAGTGGTCACCTTGTTCGATGAGTTGGGGCGGGCGCTGAAACTGCCGTGAAACCGTTCAGGTTCCTGGCTGAGGCTCACTAAAGCCTCAGCGCCAGTTTCATTCTGAAACACATCGTGCCGTTCAAATCAGAGCCATCGATCCTTCGACACCGCCGTCAAACTTGTCATTTATTGCAACTGATAGCAGGCCAGAAACATGTCCAGCGCGGAGTCTGCCACCTGGTGTTGTTCTTCGGGTGACAAGCCTGGTTTGCCCATGGAAATCTGCGGCCAGAAGGCAAACGACTTGAGCAGCCCCTGCACCTGTTGTGCGGCAAAATCAGGGGCAATAACTTTCAACCGACCATCGGCCTGAGCGGCACGAATCCAGACCGTCAGCCCTTCTTCGCGTTCGCCCATTCGCGCCACCATATCCTGCGCCCGCTCCGGGGAATGAATCGTCGCCGCTATCGCCACCCGCGCCAGGTCGAGAAAATTGTCATCGCCCAACATTTGCAGCTTGGCCATCAGCAATCCGCGCAATTGCTCACGCAACGGCAGGTCGGGACGGTAGGCCGTTTCCTGCTCGGCCGTCACCCGGGTCCATAATTGATTGAGGATCTCGGCGAACAACTCTTCCTTGCTGGGGAAGTGGTTGTACACCGTGCGCTTCGACACACCGGCAGTGGCAGCAATCTTGTCCATGCTGGTGATCTCGAAACCGTTGTCACGGAATTCATTGATCGCGGCATGAATGATCGCTTGGCGTTTTCGGTCGGTCAGGCGCTGTGGAGCTGTCATAAGTACGCTTCGGCAGGAAAAAGGGGAGAATTACACTCGGTAGTTTACTTGTCATCGACTTTGATGCAACCTAGAAACTACACTGTGCAGTGTAATGTTTTGTTAACCCTGCCCAGCAAAAATAGAAAGTCCGGCTGATGCGTGCGTGCTTTGGCCATTTATCGTCCCAAAACGGAAAGTCGCGTGATGCGCGGTTTTTCTGGAGTCATTCAGTCATGGCCAATTCAAACTCCCCGGCGGACAACGCCTCCACACCTGAAGCGTCCCGACAGGCTCAAGGGCAGTACCAAAACTTCACGCCGGTTCAACGTTTAAGCTTTGGCAAAACCCTGGGCGTCCTTTGGAACGTGCTGTTCCACAAACCGCAAAACACCCGCCCGAGCACGCCCGTCCCGGTGCAAGCCCTGACTCAAGCCGCGCTGATCGCAGCGCCCAACCACAGCGTCTATCGACTGGGCCACTCCACGGTGTTGCTCAAGCTGCGCGACAAATTCTGGATCACCGACCCGGTCTTCGCCGAGCGTGCCTCTCCGGTGCAATGGGCCGGCCCCAAGCGTTTCCACCAGCCACCGATCAGCCTGGAAGAATTGCCACCGATCGAAGCGGTGATCCTGTCCCACGACCATTACGATCACCTGGATCATCAGGCCGTGCTCAAGCTCGCGGACAAGACCAAACACTTCCTTACCCCGCTGGGCGTAGGTGACACCCTGATCAAGTGGGGCATCGACGCGAGCAAAGTCCGCCAGCTGGATTGGTGGCAAGGCACGGAAGTCGATGGCATCCAGTTCATCGCTACCCCGTCGCAGCACTTTTCCGGCCGTGGCCTGTTCGACAGCAACAGCACCCTCTGGGCCTCGTGGGTGATGATCGACGGCGACACACGCCTCTTCTTCAGCGGCGACAGCGGCTACTTCGACGGCTTCAAACGCATCGGCGAACAGTACGGCCCATTCGACCTGACCCTGATGGAAACCGGTGCCTACAACGTCGACTGGCCACACGTGCACATGCAACCCGAACAAACCCTGCAAGCCCACCTCGACCTCAAGGGCCGCTGGCTATTGCCAATCCACAACGGTACGTTCGACCTGTCGATGCACGCCTGGTACGAACCCTTCGACCGTATCCTGGCCCTGGCCTGGGAACGCAACGTATCGATCACCACGCCGCAGATGGGCGAGGCGTTCAACCTGATGCATCCGCAGCGTGGTAGGGCGTGGTGGTTGGCGGTGGAAGGGGAGAGTGATCGGGTGGTGGCTCATAACGCGTAGAGTGATTGGTTGAGTTGTAGACCTCAGCTAAAAACCACTTCAATTCGGCCCTCTTTGCGTGAGCGCGGGGCCGACTTGACCACGATTTGCACATCACGCCCGAGAAGTAACAAGCACTCCATCATCTTGGCCTCACTGATCCCACGAAATTTACCGCGCAACATTTCAGATAGCTTGGGCTGTGACAGACCTAAAATTTCAGACGCCTGAACCTGGGTCAAATGACGAGCCTTGATGATTTCGCCAATTTTTGCAGCCAATTGGGATTTGACTCGCATTTCATTGGCGTTCGGTGTCCCGAGGTCTTCGTAGACGTTGCCACTGCCTTCTTCGATTTCAATCATGTTCTGATCCTTTTGCGTGTTCCTGCGCCGCTTGAAGTCTCTTCCTGATCAAATCGATGTCGTGCTGCGCGGTTTTGATTCCCGTGGTCGACTTTTTCTGAAAACAGTGCAGAACATAAACAGCATTACTAAAACGAACGGTATAAACGGCGCGATAGGTGTTCGTATCGAAGTCCTCAATCAACTCAAGGACTCCGGCACCACCAAAGCCTTTCAGTGGTTTTGCATCTGGGTGCTTCTTGTTGCTTTGGGCCAGATCAAGAGCGTGGCCAAAAACGTCCTGTACATCTGCAGGCATCTGCTTGAGGTCTTTTTTACTGCTGCTAACCCACAGGAGTGGCTTCCTTGTACTCATGTGAAAATATACCTAAATGGGAATAATCGTCAATCGATAAGTTGGCTCACTCCACCATCGCAAAGTCCGCCCGCCCAACCGGATTCGGCGTCGACCCCTTCACATTCATCCCTCGACCCGGCGCAAACCCCGGGAAGAACACCAACCCCTCCGATTCGAACCGATAGGCCAGCGCCAGGCGCGTGACATCCAGCACCTCCTGGCGTGCCTCGAAGCGTTGAATGGCATCCACCGAGACTCGGGACTCCCGCGACAACTCTTCCACACTCCAGCCCAGCATCGCTCGGGCCTGGGCGCAGTGGGCCGGGGTGAATTGGAAGAGGGCGATACGTTCCAGGGTGATTTTCATCGCTTGAGAGGCCATGGTGTTCTCCGGGCTCGAGAGTGTTGGTCAAAATATACTGTGTTTTTGTACAGTTGTTTTGAGCCGAGATCAAATGCAATTTTTGATGTGTCTTTTTGGCCGGACGAACGGTGGCTGTCTTGGTGCGAGGGGAAACACTGTCGAAGTCGCCAGGGAATCACAACTCGATTTGAGGGTTGGTAACGGCGGTTTTTTTTCGCAAGAATAGGGAGTCGTCCCGCAGGACTGACCAACCTTAACCAGAGAGCCTGGAATGCTGATTTTCAACTGCACCGAAGCGGCCAGCAAATTCTTCAGTCGTGTGCACAAGGGCAAAAAAATCACCAGGGTGGAAAGTCCACCATCGCCCGTCATTGAGGACGATGAGCCTGATGAGTCCGCCGAACAGTGGCTGGTCCACGCCGTCACTGTTCAACGCAAACATGTGCTGTTCGCCATTCACATCCCGACTCGTTACTGCATGATCTTCGCCGATGCCAAAAAGGCCGACGCTGAGGGGTTTGTTCAACGTTTCGCAGATCGCTGGATTAACGGCCTGATACGTCATGCAGGGCAGTTCGACATCCTTCAGTGGGTCGATGACGAGCCGATGATGGAGCGCTTTCAAGAAAGCTGCGGCCAGTTCATCCTGTACCGGCGTAGCCATCGCAGCGCGCAAAAACACATCGATGAAGTCGCCTGGATTTTTCAGGATGTCGCCGCTGAACGGGGCTCTTTACCACCGGACGAGTTCTCGGCATGCCGCTTTGATGGCGATATGAATGATTGCCCAAGAAACAGCAAAGGCCATAAAGACTATTACTTCCCGGACTCGGAAATGATGGCCCACTGGTTACGTCGATACTGCGGCCTCGACGAATCAGGCATCCAGACTGCACTGGATCGACGTATGGAAGTGAAGCGGGAGATATGGGCGCTGCAAAGGGAGCTCAATTCGCAATGAACCAACGCGGCCTTTCGTATTACTTGCCCGCCAACCCCGGCGCTTCCCGCACGATAAAGTGATCCAGATTCTCGATGTTGGCGCTGAACACCCCGAACGTCTGCTCGGGGTTTTTCTTGCTCGGCACCTGCTTCAGCTCGGGCGTCACCCCATAAAAGAAGCAATACAACTCCCGCCCGCTCTCGATGGCGTGCTTGATCTCCTCCAGGAATGCCTTGCGCTTGCGGTAGCTGTCGATCAGCTTCTTGCTCAGGTAGACATTGACCGAGTAAGGCTTTTTCTCGAACCAGACCTTCTTCTCGAAATCGATGCGAAAGCTCTGGGTGTAGTCCTTGATCTCCTTGACCTTGCCCCAGTAAATCAGCCCCTTGTTGTCCTGCAGGTATTCGATTTTCTTGAAAAACGACCCGTAGGGCGCGGTGTGCTCGCCAATCTTCAGCGGCACGCGCTTGAGCAAATCCTTGTCGTCGAAGTTCGACACGAAACACTCCACCGGATGGGCGAAGACGCTGGTCTTGTCCGGGGCCGACTCCCTGCCCGGTTGCTCGACATTGTTTGCCACCGAAGGCGTCAGCGACTCATCCCGCACCCCGTCCGCCGTGACCTTCGGGCTGGACGGCTTACGCACATATTCACGCCGAGTCAGTAACAATTCCGACGGGAAATTTTCCTCTCGGCTGTCATCCGTTTCCGTCTCATCCCCACCCGACGCAGGCGTCTTCAAGCTGACATAAGGGCAGCCCTCGACATGCCGCGTACTCGGCAGGTTCTTGAAGTGCGGCGTGCGCACGTAATTCACATTCTTGGCGTTGAACGTGCCCAGCTCATTGGTCGCATCGAACGCCAAACGACAGGCATCGTTGGGGCACTGGAAGTGTTCCTTGGCGGAGTCGAAATCCATCGTCTCGTCGAAATTCAGATCCCGAACGTCGTAGATCGACAACTTGTCGTTGAGGCCGAGGCAATAGGCGAGGTCGAATTTCATGTCGGGTTCCAAATCCTTTAGGTGAACAGCTTCCAGTGATGGCGCATTCGAAGCAATAGCTACACTCAGATCACTTCGATATCGCCGAGCCTGCACAGTCCATCCACGAGGGCGGTTCATGAGCCATTCAGATGCTTCGCCCCCTCTCCCGGAGCCGGGCCGGATAGCCCGCCGGGATGAACAGACCGGCTGGCGCCGTTGGGTACCGGGGCTGAGCATGCTGCGCGAATACCAACCGGCATGGTTGCGTTACGACATCGTGGCTGGCCTGGTGCTGACTACGATGCTGGTGCCCGTCGGAATCGCCTATGCGGTGGCTTCGGGCGTGCCCGGCATATATGGCCTCTACGCGACCATCGTTCCGCTGCTGTTCTATGCCTTGTTCGGCCCTAGCCGAATTCTGGTGATGGGGCCGGATTCCTCCCTGGTGGCCGTCATCCTTGCCGTCATCATTCCACTCTCCGGCGGCGACCCGCAGCGTGCCATCGCCCTGGCGGGGATGATGGCGATCGTCTCGGGAGCGGTGTGTATCCTGGCCGGTATCGCGCGCCTGGGTTTCATCACCGAACTGCTGTCCAAACCGATCCGCTACGGCTACATGAACGGCATCGCACTGACCGTATTGATCAGCCAGTTGCCCAAGCTGTTCGGTTTTTCGATTGAATCCGACGGCCCATTGAGCAACATAGGGGCCATCGCCTCCGCGGTGATGGAGGGAAAGGTCAACTGGACCACCTTCATGGTGGGCGGGCTCACCCTGGCGGTGATCCTGCTGCTCAAACGATGGCCGCGACTGCCGGGTATCTTGATCGCCGTGGTTGGCGCGACAGTCGCCGTGGGAGTACTCGACCTTGCGACACGCGCCGGAGTGTCGGTCCTCGGTTCGCTCCCCCAAGGCTTGCCGGGTTTCGCCATCCCCTGGATCACCAGCGCCGACATCGTCCCGGTGTTGATCGGCGGTTGCGCCGTCGCACTCGTCTCGTTCGCCGACACCAGCGTGCTCTCCCGCGTCTATGCGGCGCGGACCCGAACCTACGTCAACCCGAACCAGGAAATGGTGGGCCTCGGCATCGCCAACCTGGCGGCCGGTTTTTTCCAGGGCTTCCCGATCAGCAGCAGCTCGTCACGCACGCCCGTGGCCGAAGCCGCCGGAGCCAAAACCCAATTGACCGGCGTCGTCGGCGCACTGGCGGTTGCCTTGCTGCTGGTGGTGGCACCGGACCTGCTGCAACATTTACCGTCCAGCGCCCTGGCGGCAGTTGTGATCGCCTCGGCCATTGGCCTGATCGAGATCACCGACCTGCGACGGATCTATCGCATCCAGCGCTGGGAGTGCTGGCTATCGATCGTCTGCACCGTCGGCGTGGCCGTGTTCGGGGCGATCGAGGGCATAGGCCTGGCCATCGTGATTGCCGTCATTGAATTCCTCTGGGACGGCTGGCGCCCGTACTCCGCGGTATTGGGGCGCGCCGATGGGGTCAAGGGCTACCACGACATCAAACGCTACCCCGACGCACGCCTGATCCCCGGCCTGGTCCTGTTTCGCTGGGATGCCCCCTTGTTTTTCGCCAACGCCGAACTGTTCAGCGACCGCGTGCTGGACGCCGTAGCGGCATCGCCCACGCCCGTGCGCTGGCTGGTGGTCGCCGCAGAGCCGGTCACCAGTGTCGATGTGACGTCTGCCGACATGCTGGCTGACCTGGACGACACCTTGCATGCGGCCGGTATTGAGTTGTGCATTGCCGAGATGAAGGATCCGGTGAAGGACAAGCTGAAGCGGTTCGGGTTGTTTGCGCGGCTGGGGGAGACGGCGTTTTTTCCTACGATTGGGACGGCTGTGGATAGTTATGTGGCGAATTATCGGGTGGATTACAGGGAGCGGGAAGATGAAGGGAACGGATTGCCGTGAAACCCGCGAGATTGAAATAGAGACTTCACATCAAGGAGCGAACCATGCCGAACAACTGGCCCGCAGGGATTGAGCACGTCGTCGTGCTGATGATGGAAAACCGTTCGTTCGACCATTTGCTGGGGGATTACACAAGCATCAATGCCGCGTGTGACGGTATCAACCGCAAGGCGCCCAGCACCAACCCGTTGAAGCTGGCCAACGGTAATTCGACGGTGATCACTCAAGCGTCGGAGTTCCCGGAAAACTACAGCCTGTGGGCACCGCCGCCCCCTCTGCCTCCGGGCAACAGCGAGGGTTTCGACCTTGGCCACGAATTCGTTAACGTAGAAAAACAACTGGGCGTCTCCTTCAAGACCAGCCCGGCCAACCCTACGCTCGCCGGCTTTGCCCAGGACGCCTACGACAAGGCCCGCAGCGACCTGAAGGTGTACAAGACCTGGTCGCAGTCCATGGCCCAGCGGGCGATGAACTACATCCCGTTCGGCGCCACGCCAGCGAAGGATACGCTGCCGGCCATCCACGGATTGGCGCGTAACTTCACCGTATGCGACCGCTGGTTTTCCTCGGTGCCAGGCCCCACCTGGCCGAACCGTTTTTTTGCCATGCTCGGCAGTTGCAATGGTCACTTGCTGATGCCCTCCACGGGCACGGTGCTGGCCGGCATCAAAAGCCTGATCGCACAGTTCGGCGGCGAGAGTATTTTTTCGCTGCTGCGCAACAACGGCCACGACGCGCGGATTTATTCCGATGGCGCGATCCCGCTGGCGGCGTTGGTCAAGGGTGGTTTGCAGCACCTGAGCATCGACGACTTCAAGTCGGACGTCGCCGGTAACAGGCTCCCCGAACTGTCCTGGATCGAGCCGAGCTATGGCCTGCTCAACGGCAAACTCGGGCCCAATGTGTCGCATCATCCGCCCGAAGATTTGCGCTTCGGCGATCAGTTTGTCGGTGAAGTGTTCAACGCCTTGTCGGCCAACACCGCTATCTGGAACAAAACCCTGTTCGTGCTGCTGTACGACGAACATGGCGGCTTCCATGACCACGTGGTGCCGCCGACTTGCGTGGCGACCGGTTCAACGGTCGATGTCCCGTGGAAAAATCCATTCACCCGCCTCGGCGTTCGGGTGCCGGCGATTCTGGCTTCGCCGTGGCTCAAGCCAGGCTTGATTCCCTGGACGGGTAGCGTCCAGGCCCAGCATTACGATCACACCAGCCTGCTGGCATTTCTTTGCGATCACTTCAAATTGCCGCGCAGTGCCCTCGGCCCACGGGTGGTCGCCGCGCAGCACTTCGGCAATGCAGCCATCTGGCGCGCTGCACTGGGCGTAACGGCTGCGCCAAAACTGGCGGCCACCGTGGTGCCCAGTCGCGTCGGGTTGCCATTGATCGAGTCGGAACTGGCGACCCAGAGTCGGCAAGTGGTGGACAGCGCCACCGGTTACCTCGACGGCCTCGATCCAGAGCAGATCTGGAAGAGCAGCGCCCAATGGGTCAGCGGTTTTCTCGGCAACCGCAGCCGAGCCCTGGCTGATCCGGCTCAGGCCGCGCTCACGCCTGCCGCGCCCAGTGCCGACAGCCTGGAGGCGAAACTGCGGCGCCTGCAGGATTTGATGGTCACCGCCCAAGGGCAAGCCGTTCGCCCCGTTGCAGTGCCTGCCAGCAAAGCCTTGGTCGAACCGGGAGCGGAAGTTGCACCAACACGGCTGCGCGTCCTGTGCCTGCCGGGTGTCGGGTTCATGCCAGCCGGCCAGGGGCAGGGCGGCATCGATGCGAACTGGCAGGACCAATGGCGCACATTGATCCGTACTCAACTGGCACAGAACGGTCGCCTCATCGATGACCAGGACATCGACTTCCTGTCCTTCGACGAGCAACTCAAGGAGGGGCCGGACTTCGCCCAGATCACCCGAGGCCTGGCGATGCTGAGCGCCGACGCCAGGGGCAAGGCCGACGAGAACTTCGGCAGCTGGGGCCTGCCGGTCAATCAGATGTTGCGCACCACCGTTGGCGCCATCGTGCAATGGATCGAAGACGCCGAGTTGCGCACGGCGTTGACCCAACATCTGTTGGCGAAGGTCGAGGCATTTAATCCGCAGATCATCTTCGCCCAAGGCCTGGGCAGCCTGATTGGCTATGACGCCCTGCGCCGCTCGGTGGCAAAAAAAGGTCTGGCACTCAAGCGCATCGATGGCCGAGTGTTCGTCAGCTTCGGCTCACCGATTGCACTGCCGCTGGTGATGCGCGAAGTGTGGGGCGGGCGGGTGCTGCGCCTGAGCGAAAACGGCCGAGGCATCCGCCGCTGGTTCCACCTCCACAACCCCAACGACGGCTTGCTGGCCCGACCGATCACCTCGCCGGATTCAGCGCGAGTCGACCTGCAAACCGAATTCAGCGTGCAGCTGCGTGATGACCTGCTCGACCTCAATCACGCCGTCCAGGCCTACTTGTCCTCACCCTCCAGCCAGACCGGCCTGTGGCCGCAACTGGCCCGCGATGTGGTGGCGGCGCGAGTGCTGGAAGTGCCGGCGTTCCTGTCCCGCAGTGGCCAACGTAAACGTCGCGCGCTGGTGGTCGGCATCAACGACTACCTCGACCCAAGCGCACGCCTCGAGGGCTGCATCAACGACACCTACCTGATCAGCCGCATGCTTCAGGAAAGCGGCTACGACGCCGGCGACATCCGCTTGCTGCACGACGCCCGAGCGACCCGGGCCAACTTCGTCGAACGCCTCGAATGGCTGGTGGAAGGCGCCCGCGCTGGCGACGAGCGCGTATTGTTCTACTCCGGCCACGGCACCCAACTGCCGGTCTACAGCAGCAGCGGCGAAGCCGACTGCATGGACGAAACCCTGGTGCTCCACGACTTCGACTGGGACGACGAAAACACCCACTTCACCGACAAACTGTTTCGCCAGTTCTACAGCCACCTGCCATTCGACCCGGACGGCCACGGCGCCAAACTCACCGTCCTGTTCGACTGCTGCTACGCCGGCGGCATGACCCGCGGTAACGGCCGCGTGCGCGGCATCACCCCACCCAGCGACATCCGCCACCGCATGCTGCGCTGGGACCCCTACGCCGGCGACTGGGACCGCCGCGTCTACGCCACCGACGCCGACCGCCGCGACTTCAGCGAACAAGACAACAAAACCCGCGGCCTCACTCGCACCCGCACCACCCAAGGCGCCGCCACCGGCCTGCGCCCCGAGAAAAAAGCCCAACTGCTGCGCCAAACCAAACTCTACGGCCACCACGGTCCCTACATGCCGCTGATGCTCTACGCAGCGCGGGAGAACGAAAAGGCCAGCGAATATGTGGTGGGCTCCAACCACTACGGCGCCTTCACCTACGCCATGGTCGAACAACTGCGCAAGTCGCAGCAGGAGGATGCGACGTTGGGGTTTGATCAATTGATTGAGCGGGTGGGGAGTGTGTTGAGCGCGAGGTCGTTGGGACAGACGCCGGAGATTGTTGGGCCGAGTGGGGTTAGGGCGGCGGTGTGTCCTTGGCGGATTAGTGGGTTGGGGAGGTGATCTCGTAACCGCGGTCACAGCCAAAGAAAAGGGCCGCAGGATAATCCTGCGGCCCTGATACACAGACGTTTCCAAGCCAGCCGCTGAACCCCTGTGGGAGCGAGCTTGCTCGCGATGGCACCGGTGTATACGCCACTAAAACAAAATCAGCTGCTTGAAACTCAAGCAGCGGTTTGTTTGATACAGCCAAGAGATCAGAATCCGCGCATAACCCGTGATGCCTTCTGCCACCAGGACTCACGTCGATTGAAAGGATCATCCGCCAACACACACGGCATATCCCGCAATCGAATCCACGGCTCATCCTGCCATTGCAACATACAGAGCGACATCTTCGGCCAATCAAGCACACTCAACGTCGGACGCTCCACCATACACGACGGCCGTGCATCACGTAGCGCAGGCACCACCTGATGAGTCAGCCACTCTCGCAGCAATCGATTCTCAGGGCAGTAGTGATAAATCAACAACGCATACACACCTGACTCGCTCACCATCAAACGCTCTTTAGCTGCGCCATAGAGGTCAACGAGCATCATTTGCCTCTGGTCCGCATCGAGCTTGCGCGTCACGCGCTCATCAAGGTGTTTGCCCATCAGTCGCCCGAGATCATGCGCGCAGAACCACGCCTGGTTCTCCAACAGAAGGGCATGCAGGTGGACGTTGTGACGAGTGAACTGGGTGGGTTTGAGTGATTCAGGCATGGCGAGCCTCCTGGAGCGGAAGCACGTGGTTGGATCTGTGGGTACGGCGATTCACCTTCATCGTGAAGGTCGGATGGTCAGGCATTTCCTTTACCTCTGGCTGCTTTCTTAGGGCATTCGTTAAGGGTGTCGGGAGCTAAGAAACCCACCAGAGACGGGCCGGACATATTCCCCTTTCGGGTCTTGTATTCGCCCACTCCCGACATAACGGGGATTTTCTCGCAGGCGTAGAGAAACCGCAGACGAAAAAAAGCCGCATGACTGTCGGGTGCGGAGGACCGCTCTGGTTTTCAGAGTTTCTTAGGCTCGGCGAACAGCCTATCAGGTGTTCGTAATTGGTCAAGTGAGTAAGACAAATATATGAGAAAAGGGTAATAAATTAATAGCGGCAAGTAATAGCTAAGTCTATTTAACTTTAAGATTGAGTGCGTGTTGACAGAGTGCGCGATTGTATCTGTTTGGCGAGTTCATCAAAGTTCGAGTGGTAACGATTTATCTCGCATTCCCAAATGATAATAACCTGCCAACCTAGTGTTTCTAGATTGCTGATATTGAGAATATCCCTCTCAATGGTTCGTCTAAATTTCTCACTCCAAAAATCGGTATGGGTTTTTGGATATGTAGCAAGTGAGCACCCTGGATGTCGGTGCCAAAAACAGCCATTTATGAAGATGCAAGTGTTGTATTTTTTTAAAACTATATCAGGTTGTCCTGGGAGAGTTTTTTGATGGATGCGGAAACGGAAGCCGTGTGAATGCAAAAGCTTTCTAATAAAAATTTCAGGCTTAGTGTTTTTACCGCGTATTGAGGACATCATTCTGGAGCGCGTTGTTGTGTCTACAATATCCATTTGATGATCCTCAAATTAGATGAGGTAAGATATTAATGTTCGTTAGATGTTATCATTGAGGCGGCTAATGTGAATTTTTTTGATATGAACTTTTTCAAATCAGCATCATTCTTCATGGAAAGGTCTATTATTTCGCCGTGTAGCCTTATTAATATTATAGCTTCACGCATTAATTTTTCTGTGTCTATCGTGGCATTTTTTTTGCTATTTGATGCATTAAGCCACCCTTCTGCAATAGCTAAGGCAACATTTTTAACTGCTACTAGTGACGCCCTCTCTGTAATTTGCACCATTGCGTCTTCAGGTAGCGTTGTCAGAAGCTCCCAGCGAGCCGCATGCCCATACCCCCTATCAAATATATCGCTACGAACCCATAGTCGCTGAAATGTATTGCGTACTCCTCCGCGGAATCTAGCTAAAATAGCTGGGGTAAGTTCTGCATTTAAAGTCAATCTGAAGCGCCAAATAACTACTGTAGGAAGCATTGCGGTGGAAATATATGACCAAATATCATCTCGTTGCAGCTCTCCGGAGCTAAGAGCTCTATATTCGGAAAGTGCAATACTCACATCGGCGTCAAATTGAGCTCTGGTTTTTTTTGTACCTTTATCTGGAAAACCGTTTTGCTCCGCAATTTTTATAATTTTTGCACACATATCGTCCATTATTTGCTTACTTATTCGGCTCCCTCCGCTAGCACCATAGCTTTTTCCTGGATAGCTATTAATGAAACTCTGAGCCGCAGTAGCAGTGATTTCACTCTGAAGTTCTTGTAGAGTTCGTTGTACCGCAAAATTGTTCAGTCTAGGAAATAGATAAACAGTCATTGTATTACTCCGAAACATCAGCAAGGGAAAGAAGAGCTGCTCTAAATTCCCCTGGCTTCTGGTTGGAAAAGTCGTAGAGTTGTTTTATTGTAAGATTGCCAAATGCGGTTCGTAGCCAGTTATTAATGTTAGCTCCGATAGATCCCTCCTCAAAAAAATCGGCGCGCTCTTGGAAGTCAGGGTTCGGAAGAGCTTTCTCTATTAATTGACTGATAACATCATTAAGAACAGTTTGAAGAGTAAATTTATCCTTTTGTTGGAAACGGCTAACAAAGTCAGGGTAGTCAGAATTTAGATACAATCGTACGGCACCTGAAAAAGAATGATCCAACGTATCTGTTTGCCAGTGTAAATACCACAATGCGTTAGCTTCAGCCTTGTTCTTAAAAACTTGTCCTAAGCTGATCTCTTCAACAGGAAATCTTGGCTCACCGCCCTCAAGCCTGATATCAGATGTATCCAGCCATAGCCTCGCTCCGACTTCGGAAGGGGTTAATATATTAGTAGATATTATTTGATCTCTTAATACTATTTGGGTCTTGATGAATAGCCGTTGAGAGAGGTTTTCACTTATTATCGGAATAGTAATTTCTATTTCGTCGGCCCTATAGCTTATTGCTTTTTGATACTCGCTCCATAGTTTTCTTGGTAAATTTCCCGAGCCGGTGCCTATTTGGACTAAAATTTCTAGTGGTAGCTTGCTCTTGGGGTGTGAAAGATCCAGTGAAACTAAATCCCAGTCTATAGATAACGTTCGGTTTAGCGTGAGTTGTGAGGAGTAATCCCAGTTCGCAAGATGGTCAGATGCAGGTAAAAAAGGAGCATTGTTAAGAGATAATAACCAAGGTGATGTGGTAATACTGCCCTCAGTAATTGTAAGAAAAGGAAAGGCTAACCGCTTATTCATGACGTCACCTCTGAGAGCTCTACCTTAAGTGTAGTCGCATAGCCTCTAGGTAATTGAACTCGGATCTCATAGGTTCCTTCAATAGTCCCTATTTCTAATTCATCTGCTTTAGATATGATCGAAACAAACTCCTTATGCTTAATAGTTGATATTTTTGGCTTAGTAGTGATCAAGGAGTCTTCAGTAAAAGCCGATCCATCCGCAGCTAAATGAGCGAAGGCGTGTAACTTCATTGGTTTTGCGTTGTCAATGAGCTTAACTTGAGTTTCGAATATCGCGAAAATTTTTGAGTTGCTTGATTCTAATTTTATGAATACAGGGTTGGTCGCGCTATTTCCGTAGTTTTTTTTACCACCGGTGCTCCCAGTGTGTCGAGAGCCTCCCCCTTGACCGTCAATTTTAGAAAGAATGTTGCCAATGGCGCCGGCCGCGGCTGCCAGTGACTTCCCGTTAGTTCCTGCCTTATCAATATTCGATAAGGGGGAGGAAAATTGCATCGCTTCTTCTTTAATTCTTCTTAGCGCTATAGTGACGTAACTTTTTTGTGTAGCATCGTCTATAATTTTAGGTTGCCAGTCATCATGAGCAGGTGGCTCAGCTTTGGCAAATGCAGATTCAACTTGTTCATCTGCAATGAAAACGCCGGCCCATTCAAGTCGTTCATCAGGTAAGAAAGCACCTTCTATATACTTAACAACTAATTCCACTGGTCGCATAACCGCGATATGTGCTGATGCAAAAGGTATTATTGAGTTTTCTCCTAAGCGCATTGATGTTCTTGCACCCTTCATGCCTTTGATAAGTGACAAAGTACCAAGCTTTTTAGAAGCCTTCTGGGCATTAATTGGGATTAGTTCTTTGCTATTGTTTCTTATATTTTTAATAGCGATGGAAAATAAGTCTAATGGGGGGAAGTCTTCAGGGGAAGGGAGTTCAAATCGGCAGCCATCAACTTCAATTTGAAAATTGATTTTTTTTGATTTTGGAGTGTCACTAGTTAACCTTGGCCAAAAATTCCACAGTAAGCTTTCCTGAATTACTCCTGCCATTATCTCATTGGAGCTTTCTATGAATGGATCAAGTATCATTATAGATGTGCCGGTCTGCAGCTTATCTCTTTTTGGGAATCCGATTTCTAGTGAAAGTTCAGTTGCGGGCGTTCCTTCAACGGGGTCTACAAATGCGTCTGTGTTTTTGTTGCCCCACCAGTGTCGACCCGTAAAGCGTTGTACTTGGCCAAGTTTGTTAGCTACTTCATATTGAAGGCCAAGATGACAGCCCATAAGTCTTCGGACATGTTCTGTTTGATTTGTTGTGCATGTGTCTACTAGTACTGTCTGGCATTTGCTTGCTTGATAAAGAGATACTTTTCCGAATCCATATGTACCCCCTCTATTGTGAGTATCATGATTGGAGCCAAAGTTTCGCATAAAGTCTATAAAGTCAGTAACTTTCGTACCTTGGGGTACCCAATCTGCTCTCGTTGGTCCACCTAAGCCTACTGTTTGAAAGTCACATATTTCTAAAACATTTGGCGCTGCAGAATTTAAAAAGTTTAATATTCCTGCTCTTGAGTCGCGATTTATAGGGAGCTCACAAAATATAGTTTCTTTAAGGGTTTTTATTTGATCCTTGGTTAAAGTCCTAACTCGAATAAGTATTTCTGGACCCGTTCCTAACTTTGCTGCATCGCAGCTATTTTGTACGGCCTCGCGGATTACCATTTGCAACATGTTGAGGCTCGGTGCACCCAAGAGTTTTCTCAAGCCTCCGTCACCAATATTTCCCGATGCAGCATAGGGTTCAGGATAGATACTTACTCGTTTTGTAGGCATTGAATTAATTCCTTCAAAAGAAACGATTCCATATTTTTGTCAAGCTTTGATGCGTCAGACATGGTTAAGTCAATATCGTATTTGATTTTTGATATGCCTGCTGGAATTGCATTCTCTTTAAAACTGCTCTCTAAGATTTTTGGAAATGTTTCGTTAACGATGTAGTAGTTGTTTTCTTCTAATTGAAATTTGAAGTGGTTCCAGAGAGAACTTTCAGTGTTTGAACAACCGATTATGCTTAATCTTCGAAGTACCTCCAATCTGTCGGATGCTTTGTTTAATATCTTTTGTGTGAGATAAGAAACGGATAAGCTTCCCCCGTTAACCTCTTCTAATGTTATGTGGCATATGTAGAGCTTTCCATTGATTGGCGGCTGAAGCTGCTCTATTGATGAAATAGATATGCTTTTATTTCCTTTGCGCTGTGTAGATTTTACCTCTATTGCTATAGTGCCCGCGCGAAAATCATGACGTTCGGAAAGTGGGCCTCGCCAAGTTTGCCACGCATCCGAATTGATTGATAAAAGCTTATCCAGGAGAATCAACTCTCCGATAAGTCCGCATACTATTTCTCTAGATGGACGTTCGCTTGATGATTCCGCAAATAACATGCGGAAGTCATTAAGTGTGCCTTTCAGCGCTTCAATAGAACCTTCACCAAAATTTATTCTATTGAGAAGCTCGATAATAACGTCCGAGAAGACTCCTTCAAGTTTTTGAGATGTGCATGTTATGTCTGCATAGTATTCAAATGCACCGTTCAAAGAAAGTTTCGATAACTTCACTACCAAAGATTCGGAAGATAGGTCATTCAAGGAGTGACTTCGGCCGCTTATTGGAATTAGAACTCTTGCTTCTTTAGCCGCACTGAGAGCATATCTCACTCTGCCGAAACTAGTGTTAATTTCGCTCGGCAAGGTTGGAATCTCCAAGTTTGAAGACTCCTTTTTTCCCAAGCGTAAAGTTCGCCATTGGGCTAATGGGTTTTCTAATTTATCAGACACCTGCAGCCTCTGATTGTGCTAACTCTTCCTGTTCGATAGCTTCTAGTTCATCCGCTGATATAGAATCTAAGCTAACAGAAACATATCCGCCACCTGCCTGTTCATCACCGGGGAAAACGATACCTATACCTATCAAGTCGCCCTTTGCATTAAGCGCGGATCGATCGGTGTTTGGGGTGGTTGGCTTAGAGTTTCGATTTATCGGATATATAATAATTAATGGAATCTCACCTACGATAGTTTCCCTGAATGCCTTTAAGGTCGACCAGTCATCAGCGCTCGGTTTTTTATCGGTAGAACAGTCAAAAATTACATCCCTGCGGGACATTAAGGCTTTGATATTTGCTATCTCGCCAGAGGTATCTAGCACAGATCTATTTGCCATTTTTATATGGCCAAGTGTTCCAAGAGGAAGTTTCGAGGATTCTCCATTTGCTGTTTCGAAAACTCCTACGTTCCATTTCAAAAGTGCAGGCACAGAGTTCTCTATGTATGCGAGTAAAGCCCTCGTTCCTAAGTCATGTCTTGAATCATGTAATGTGTAGTTTCTTAGAAACTTGACTACTAAGGCTTGCGGAACTTCTAGGTATAGTTTTCGTTGATCTATATCGGCCCGCTCTCCGAGCTGAGATGCTTGTGTTAGTAATTCAGAGGCAGCTTGCCAGTTTGCATGGATTTCTTTCGGGTTTGAATAATTTAAACGGATAGATTGGACATGTTTGCCTGAATAACTCAAATCACAAGATTTGGCCGCGCGCATTTTAGTTGCTGCCGTAATAGTCATTCCTGGCAAGGTTCTAATCCGTACTGCGAAGTCAGTAGGTGTCATGCGGTTTTTATATTGAGAAATATCATCTCGAATTTCAGCTTCAATTGCCGCTAAATCTCTAAATGATTTGGATAAGTCTTTCGGCATCCAAAGGCGCGGGAGGTCTTCGTAATTATGGCGATAGCCAAACCATCTACCCATTTGCAGTAAGGTGTCATACTGTCGAGTAGAGCTCCTGAGGAAGTAACTGACCATCAATCCTTCTAGAGTTAAGCCCCTGGCGAGAATTGATCCACCAACTACTACGTATTTTCTTGCCGGTTTCCTATAATCAATTCTGTCAGAGCTAGACCCGTTTTCTATGACGAAACTTAATTCATTAATAATATGCGGTAGATGATTTTCGAGGTCGTTAAAGTCAACAGGGTCAAGTGTTGTCAGTAACTTACTTGGAACCAGCTTGCTTTCGGAGTCCCAGAGTTTCTTCATCCGCAATCTGATAGGCGAACTAGGCAATAAAATGAGTTCGCGGTTTTTCTGTAACCATGCTTCCAGAAGAGACGCTACCCTCTCATGCATGATTACAAATGGTGAAGTATGGACGAGCATCGTCATATGCTGATGGTCATGACCCCTAGTACAGCGAGCAGAGCAACACATAAGGAAGTATAGAAGCGCGTCTTCCAAGCTAGCTGGGATCTTTGGAAAGAAGGAATCTTTTATTTTTATAGAGGCTGGTTGTAATAACGCAGAATCTTGTGCGCTTACCTCACGTATCATTTTTAGTGGTTGTTCATCAGGAGAGTCCGCGTCCGAGTTTGCAGAAGCGCGTCCGAAAAGGCGCTCAGCACCAAAGTAATCCAGCGGTAACGGTAGGCTTGTTATAAAGTCCTTTGGGTACAAGTCATCTAACCCAGATCCATCCACGGGGTAGGGATTGATCAGTACATTCGCGAATGGTGTCGCAGTGTAACCAATGTAAGAAATACAAGGTATGAACGTTAATATTTTTCGTATTAGCATATTAATCGACGTGATATCTAGCTCTTTCGAAGCCGAGTTTACGGACGCTTGATCGCATTCGTCGTCAATTAATAATACCTTTAGTCGTTGCAAATTTAATATATGAGTCGAGCTTATGGTTTCCAAAAGTCGATTTAAGGGAGCAACGTTCTTTTTCACAACTGCAATTTGGGAATTGTCTTGAGCTAATCTTGGAAAGCCTCCATTAGTAAGGCCTCTAAAGTCTCCTTGGTCAGAAGTAAGTAAATTCCACCGTTCTGGTAAGCGTTTTACGACGTCCGATTCTAATCTGCGCTGCGTTTGCTGACGAAGTTTGTCAGTCAATCCTGCCAAAACAATTACGGTGTTGTACCCCGCATCAATAGCTTTAGCAATTACAGCAGTCATGTTTGCCGTTTTTCCGGATTGAACATAACCTAGAACTAGGCCTCGACAAGAAAATTTTTCTTTATGTGGGTTCTCTATGAGTGAAATTACCTCGGTAGACGAGGTATTCATACTGTTTACAGTCTCGATGCTCCAGCCTTTTTCTTGTTTTACATAGCCTTCTAATGCGGGCCAATGGCTATCCTTAGGTTTTGGTCCAAAGTACCAATCTGGTCTTTTACTAAAGATTGAGATGTTTCGCAGGATTTCTACTTGCTCATAATCTTTTCTTATGATTTTTTCTGCTTCTTTCAGTAGCTCTTCATGAAAGCTCGTGAGCTCGCCAAACATATTTTCCACTGAGCGCTTAACTATAGCTATTGCGCCATCTATGCTTTCAGCCTCTGGGAGAGCTCTTCGAATTTGATCGACCCAGCCGGCTAATTGAGGTGACATCACTGCGAGTTTCCTTTTCTGTACAGTTGGTGGCTCAATGATGGCATGCATTCTGCGGTCGGTCGACCATTTCGCTTATAAAATTATCCTATGATCTCTGAAACGATTTTTGCCATTTTAGCGGCGAGCATTGGAGGCACCGCATTTCCTACTTGATGAAATTGCTGTGTTCTATTTCCCTCAAAAAAATAATTGTCAGGGAAAGTTTGTAACCTAGCTGCCTCTCTAACGGTGAGACTTCTACATTGCGTTGGATCGGGATGGATGAAATAGTGGCCATCTTTTGATATATGGCTTGTTATAGTTGTTGATGGTGAATTCTTAACTTGGACCTTGAATCGGTCACAAAATTTACCACTTTCCCAGTTTTTATGATCCGGAGCTAGGCCGGGCAAGTCAAATTCCAAATGACCTTTTGGAGCTCGGCCGTTGACTACTGCATAAACACTTGCGTAGATATATCTTCTTAGATCCGATGCCATATGGCCGCGAGCTTCGTGATTCAACCAGACACCCAAATTTTTATCTATATACCAGTCATCGAGTGCCGGCTTGGAGGTGATTCCTTGGTAAATTCCCTTTTCATATCTTAGCGACCCAGTCGACAAGTATTTCCCTACTGCATTCCGCGTGTTACGAAGTTCAGCAACAAAATCAGAGCGGCCTCTTGCGACTGATGGAGCCTCAATGGCGTCGATTTGGTTCAGTATCTCCAAGCACCATTTATCCGACGTATCAGTATCTTTTGTTAATTTGCTTCTCAGTGGAGGAAGGTTTTTTAGTATGTCATCAAGAGTTACTTGTTCCTCAAGCTTGAGTTTTTCAAAGGTAAAGGGTTCGTTGTTATCCTGAACTAAAATTCCCAGCAGAATTACGCGATGACGAGCTTGGGGGATGCCATAATGCTCTGAGCGAATTATGTAATTTCGAGGGTCTATTTCGTTGGGGATTAGATCATGAGTACCATCTTCGTGTTCCACCAAAGAGCAAATTTTGTATCGCAGGCCTGTATCGCTTTTATTTAGTGCAGTATCTGGAGCAGCCAAGTCTTTCAATATTTTCGGGAACATACTTTCACCATTTACTTTTGATGAAAGAATTCCTTTAACATTCTCCATAAGAAAAACGGCAGGTTTGTTTTTTTGTATAATTCTTAGGTATTCGAGGTATAGGAAATGCCTATGATCATCTTCCGCCCGATAATCAACTTTCCCCATATTGCGAGATCTGCCTACTAGGGAGTACGCTTGGCAGGGAGGTCCACCAATAAGAATCCAAGGTTTACTTCTATCCAGTTTTTCGTTGATTATAGCGTCTAATATTTTATTGTCTTCAGGGTCGCCAAGTGTGATTCGACGAGCTTCATTCCCTGATTTTTCCCAATATGATTTTGTCCTATTGCTATAAGGCTCGGCCGAAATCCCATTGCAATAGTTGTAGTAATCTTCTAGAAATTCGGGTTTTTCTTTTTTTACTAACCGATAATAAGCTCTTAGGCGTAGGGTTTTTCTCGCTACCGGATCCATTTCAGCTGACACGATTATATTAAAACGAGTTCCGCGTTCGAAGGACGCAAATCCTTCGCCAAGTCCGCCTGGGCCAGCAAAAAGATCAACAATTTGAATTGGGGAGGAAGAGTTCATTAATCTTGAGGACTCATGAATGGCACCGTTGTGTGCTTAAAAATGATTGCTCAATGAGGCCGGCGCATTCTGTTTTTTTGTGATGTTTTCAGATGCTTGGTTTCCTGAAAATATTGCGCCTTACCCCATCACCGATGACTTAGTCTAATTACACTATGCTGTTTTACCAGGTTTTACACAAAATTCCAGCTTTTTATATCATCTGAGATTAGATTCGGGGCTACTAAAGATATTGCTTCAGATAAAAAAAGGCTGCCTAAAGGCAGCCTCATGACGAAAAATCTAACTCGTATCAATCCCAGCTCAAAGCCCCACCAGTCTGATACTCGATAACCCGAGTCTCAAAGAAGTTCTTCTCCTTCTTCAAGTCCATGATCTCGCTCATCCAAGGGAACGGGTTAGTGGTCCCTGGATACTCTTCCTTCAAACCGATCTGCGACAGACGACGGTTAGCGATGAACTTGAGGTAGTCCTCCATCATCGCCGCATTCATGCCCAACACCCCACGAGGCATGGTGTCACGAGCGTATTCGATCTCCAGCTGAGTACCTTGCAGAATCATCTGCGAAGCTTCTTCCTTCATTTCAGCATCCCACAAATGTGGGTTTTCGATTTTGATCTGGTTGATCACGTCGATGCCGAAGTTCAGGTGCATGGATTCGTCGCGCAGGATGTACTGGAACTGCTCGGCGACGCCGGTCATTTTGTTGCGGCGGCCCATGGAGAGGATCTGGGTGAAGCCGCAGTAGAAGAAGATGCCTTCCAGGACGCAGTAGTAGGCGATCAGGTTGCGCAGCAGTTCTTTGTCGGTTTCGACGGTGCCGGTTTCGAACTTCGGATCGGAGATCGAGCGGGTGTATTTCAGGCCCCAGGTGGCTTTTTTCGCGACCGATGGGATCTCGTGGTACATGTTGAAGATTTCGCCTTCATCCATGGCCAGCGATTCGATGCAGTACTGGTAGGCGTGGGTGTGGATCGCCTCTTCGAAGGCCTGGCGCAGGATGTACTGGCGGCATTCCGGGTTGGTGATCAGGCGGTACACGGCCAGGACCAGGTTGTTGGCAACCAGGGAGTCGGCGGTGGAGAAGAAGCCGAGGTTGCGCATTACGATGCGGCGCTCGTCGTCGGTCAGGCCTTCCGGGTTTTTCCAGAGGGCGATGTCGGCGGTCATGTTGACTTCTTGCGGCATCCAGTGGTTTGCGCAGCCGTCCAGGTATTTCTGCCAGGCCCAGTCGTACTTGAAGGGTACGAGTTGGTTGAGGTCGGCGCGGCAGTTGATCATGCGCTTTTCGTCAACGGCGACACGGGCGGAGGCGCCTTCGAGTTCGGCGAGGCCTTCGGCGACGTCGAGGGAATCCAGGGCAGCTTTGGCGCGGGCAACGGCGGCGGAGTCAGCGGCGGTCACGGCACGGGCTTCCAGGGCGGCGGCACCGCCGGCGCTGTCGAGACGGTCCATGTTGGCTTCGGTGGCGTGACCAGCGTTGGCGCTCTTGACTGCTACTTCCGTGTCTTCTTTGTCGAATTCGTCCCAGCTCAGCATGACGTGTCGTCTCCTGCGTGAGGGCCAGTGTGCCCGTGTGAAATTGGATAGGTCGGTTTTTCACACGGCCTTACTGGCCGCGTTGGATCTAAAGGAATCGTTTTTTGCGGCAGCTATACGCAGGCATCAAACAGAATTTTGTACGGGGTTCCGAGAGCCACTGATGGGCGCAGCAAGCGTTGATCGCTTGTGCGGGGCTTCAGACTGGCTTTTCGTCCCTGTAAGGGAATATTGCAGGCCCGTTTAAGGCCGCATTATAGGGAAGTTTTGCGTGCTGTGGTGCAGCGAAATGGCTCACGGAACGGTCGACGGGGGCCGTTTTTCGGTCGGAGTGAGGGTTTACAGGGCTTTGAACGATGTTGGCGGGGGAAGATTTTTTTTCTTAATTTTTTGCCTCGGATTATTTTTGTTCAAGAAATGACCAAAAAAGGCTTTTTTCACTACATCTTGTGTTTCGGTGGGGTTTTCTCAGGCTCCAGACACAACTAAGCCCGACCGAAGTCGGGCTGTGAAGTCTCGCTGGCGGATCAGCTCAGGCGAGCGGCACCGACGTGATCGGCACCATCGGCGGCTAGACGGGCGGCGCCGGTGTGGTCGGAGCCATCGGAAGCCAGTTTGCCTGCACCGACGTGATCGGCGCCATCGGCGGCGAGGCGGGCGGCGCCGGTGTGGTCAGAGCCGTCGGAAGCCAATTTGCCTGCACCAACGTGATCGGCACCATCGGCGGCGAGACGGGCGGCGCCAGTGTGGTCAGAACCGTCGGAAGCGACAGCGGCTTCAGTGGTGTAAGCAGCCGAGCCGGTGCGGTCGTAACCATCGGCGGCGAAGGTGTTGGCTGCCAGGACGGAGAGGGTCAGGGCGAGGATCAGTTGGGTTTTCATGGTTGTTGCTCCAGATTCGTGGGTGTTGTTTGTCTTGGGTTGCAGTTGATTCTACGCCTGCTATTTCGATTAAAAAGCGCAAATAAATGCTTATAACAATCGATTTAATCGATCATTAAGGTTCGGCGCTTCATCTGCCTGATCGCGGCGGGTGGGTCGAACCTTTTGGGGGAGGGGTGAAGCAGGGGATCAGCCGTTGGAGCAGCCATTGCCCATCATGCTGTAGCGCAGGATATGTCGTTGGCCGTGGGAGTCTTCGTATTCCATTTTCATCGGCACAACTTCACACACGTTCGGGGCTTCGCTCATGGAGATCACTTTGGCGATGTCCAGGTGGGTGGAGTAGGTGTATTCCTCTATTGCTGGTTGTTGCTGTGCGACATCAGTCGGGACCTCGTTTGCCATGGCGGTTGCGCACAGACTGCTGAGGGCCAGAACCAATAAAGCTTTCATTTGAAATTTACCTTTTAGAGGTCGAAAGGGGGCACGCAATCTTTTTGGGATTGCGTGTGGAGCTTCGGTATCAGGGGTTTGATTAACTGCCTTCGTGGGGGCTGCAACTTGGTTAATCAGGTTGCCTTGTTGGCGTGGCTGATTTTAGGCGTCGACGCTTCGTCCATATAGGCGTGGTTTTGATAAACACTTTTGACAGATCCTGTAACAATCCCTGAATAACCTCTTCTTTTGCAGGTGTGAACTTGCACTGCGGGGTGTCAGATTGGGTGCGTTATCGTTGACGACCATCGCGAGCAAGCTCGCTCCCACAGGTACCGCGGTGGTAGTGGGGTTGACGGTTTTTCACGACATTTTGTAGGGACTTGTTACTACCATCGTCGAATGGTTCTATAGCCCCGGCCCGGCTAAAACAGGGTCATACAAAAACAACTATTCCACCGAGGTAAGAAAGATGAGTGCGGCTTCCCTGTATCCCGTTCGTCCCGAGGTTCTGGCTAACACGCTGACCGACGAGGCGACCTACAAGGCCATGTACCAGCAGTCGGTCGTCAATCCGGACGGCTTCTGGCGCGAGCAAGCCAAGCGCCTCGACTGGATCAAGCCTTTCACCACGGTGAAGCAGACTTCCTTCGACGATCACCATGTCGACATCAAATGGTTCGCCGACGGCACCCTGAACGTTTCCTACAACTGCCTGGACCGTCATCTGGCCGAGCGCGGCGATCAGGTCGCGATCATCTGGGAGGGCGATGACCCTGCCGAAAGCCGCAACATCACTTATCGCGAACTGCACGAGCAAGTGTGCAAGTTCGCCAACGCCCTGCGTGGTCAGGACGTGCACCGCGGCGACGTGGTGACTATCTATATGCCGATGATCCCCGAAGCCGTGGTCGCCATGCTGGCTTGTACCCGGATCGGCGCGATTCACTCGGTGGTGTTCGGCGGCTTCTCCCCGGAGGCCCTGGCCGGTCGCATCATCGACTGCAAATCCAAAGTGGTGATCACCGCCGACGAAGGCATTCGTGCCGGCAAGAAGATCCCGCTCAAGGCTAACGTCGACGACGCGCTGACCAACCCGGAAACCAGCAGCATCCAGAAAGTCATCGTGTGCAAGCGCACCGGTGGCGACATCAAGTGGAACCAGCATCGCGACATCTGGTTCGAGGACCTGATGAAAGTGGCCGGCACCGTGTGTGCGCCGAAAGAAATGGGCGCCGAAGAAGCGCTGTTCATCCTTTACACCTCCGGCTCCACTGGCAAGCCGAAGGGCGTGCAGCACACCACCGGCGGCTACCTGTTGTACGCAGCCATGACCCACGAGCGCGTGTTCGACTACCGCCCGGGTGAAATCTACTGGTGCACCGCCGACGTCGGCTGGGTCACCGGCCACAGTTACATCGTCTACGGCCCGCTGGCCAATGGCGCGACCACGCTGCTGTTCGAAGGCGTGCCGAACTACCCGGACATCACCCGGGTGGCGAAGATCGTCGACAAGCACAAGGTCAATATCCTCTACACCGCACCGACCGCGATCCGCGCCATGATGGCCTCCGGCACCGCCGCCGTTGAAGGCGCCGATGGCAGCAGCCTGCGCCTGTTGGGTTCGGTGGGCGAGCCGATCAACCCGGAAGCCTGGGATTGGTACTACAAGAACGTCGGCAAGTCCCGTTGCCCGATCGTCGACACCTGGTGGCAGACCGAAACCGGCGGCAACATGATGAGCCCCCTGCCGGGCGCTCATGCGCTCAAGCCAGGCTCTGCGGCGCGTCCGTTCTTCGGCGTGGTGCCGGCCCTGGTGGACAACCTGGGCAACATCGTCGAAGGCGAGGCCGAGGGCAACCTGGTGATTCTCGATTCGTGGCCAGGCCAGGCGCGTACGCTGTTTGGCGACCATGACCGCTTCGTCGACACTTACTTCAAGACCTTCCGTGGCATGTACTTCACCGGTGACGGCGCCCGTCGCGATGCCGATGGTTACTACTGGATCACCGGTCGGGTGGACGACGTGCTCAACGTGTCCGGCCACCGCATGGGCACCGCCGAGATCGAAAGCGCGATGGTTGCGCACCCGAAAGTCGCCGAAGCGGCGGTGGTCGGTGTGCCGCATGACATCAAGGGGCAGGGCATTTATGTCTACGTCACCCTTAAGAACGGTGAAGAGCCGAACGAGCAGTTGCGCCTGGAACTGAAAAACTGGGTGCGCAAGGAGATCGGCCCGATTGCTTCACCGGATGTGATCCAGTGGGCGCCGGGGCTGCCGAAGACCCGTTCGGGCAAGATCATGCGCCGGATTCTGCGCAAGATTGCCACGGCTGAATATGATGGGTTGGGTGATATTTCCACCCTGGCTGATCCGAGTGTGGTGCAGCATTTGATTGATACCCACAAGACCATGAATGTCGCGTAAGCGGCGGTTCTGAGTCACTTAAACGCCCTGTCAGGTGTTGAGCCTGGCGGGGCTTTTTTGTGCCTGGGTTTTTGTGTTGGTTGGGCTGGCCTCATCGCGAGCAAGCTCGCTCCCACAGGGGATCTGTGGTGAATGCGATATTTGCGTTCGACACAAAACCATTGTGGGAGCGGGCTTGCTCGCGATAGCGGTTTAGCAGGCGCTACAGCAACATCTACCAATAATTATCGGGATAATCTGTCGGCATTTTCCTACTGTTACCTGCGTTCTTTCAGGTTACTGAATGTGTAACCGCATCGCGCCAATACGGGGCATTGGGAAACGCCGGTGCTTAAATTCGGGCCTGAAATGCGCCTCAAAAAAATAAGCCGCTACACTGCGCTTGCCGGATTAGAAGGGTTTGCCAATAATAGGCCCGCAATTTGCAACGTAGATCGGTTCACTATCTTTTGCTCTTGCATGATTTTGCAGGGCTGTCAACGTGCTAAAACGGCTTTCTCGGTGCTTCTGTAATTAGTTGTCGCATTGAAGAAATATCGGCCTCGGGCCTGTCGTTAGAATGCCGATCACTCGCTCGTCGTTGCTCGTGTTGAATTTCAACACCCGCTTCCCAGGACGCAGCACTGCTTTCTGGTTCCACTCATTCGCATATTGGGCTGTCGCTCACTCTGCCGTTTTTGCCCTTTACCGATGGAGTCCCAAGATGAAGAAACTCGTGCTGCTTGGCGCCCTGGCACTGTCCGTGCTGTCCTTGCCAACCTTCGCCGATGAAAAACCTCTGAAAATCGGTATCGAGGCGGCTTACCCTCCGTTCGCGTCCAAGGCGCCGGATGGCAGCATCGTTGGTTTCGACTACGACATCGGCAACGCGCTGTGCGAAGAAATGAAGATCAAGTGCGTGTGGGTCGAGCAAGAGTTCGACGGCCTGATCCCAGCGCTTAAAGTGCGCAAGATCGACGCGATCCTGTCGTCCATGTCGATCACTGAAGATCGCAAGAAGTCCGTGGACTTCACCAACAAGTACTACAACACCCCGGCTCGCCTGGTCATGAAGGCTGGCACTCAGGTCAGCGAAGGCCTGACCGAGCTCAAGGGCAAGAACATCGGCGTGCAGCGTGGTTCGATCCACGAGCGTTTCGCCCGCGAAGTCCTGGCCCCGCTGGGTGCCGAGATCAAGCCTTACGGTTCGCAGAACGAAATTTACCTCGACGTGGCCGCCGGCCGCCTCGACGGCACCGTGGCAGACGCTACGCTTTTGGATGACGGCTTCCTGAAAACCGATGCCGGTAAAGGCTTCGCCTTCGTCGGCCCTGCGTTCACCGACGTCAAATACTTCGGCGACGGCGTAGGTATCGCGGTGCGCAAAGGCGACAAGGAAGATCTGGACAAGCTCAACAACGCCATCGCAGCCATTCGTGCGAACGGCAAGTACAAGCAAATCCAGGACAAGTACTTCGCCTTCGATATCTACGGCAAGTAATACGTCCCAGCGACAAGTCCGAAATGGCGCAAGCAACAGGATCTCTGAGGTTTGCGCCATTTTTTCATCCCAACTTTCGAGGACCTGAATCATGTTGAAAGGCTACGGGGCTGTCATCCTCGATGGCGCTTGGCTGACGCTTCAGCTCGCCTTGTCGTCCATGGCCATGGCCATCGTTCTGGGCCTGATCGGCGTGGCACTGCGTCTGTCGCCGGTGCGCTGGCTGGCCTGGCTGGGCGACCTGTATTCCACGGTGATCCGCGGTATTCCCGACCTGGTGCTGATCCTGCTGATTTTCTACGGCGGCCAGGACCTGCTCAACCGCGTCGCACCGCTGCTCGGCTTTGACGAGTACATCGACCTGAACCCGTTGGCGGCCGGTATCGGCACCCTGGGCTTCATCTTCGGCGCGTACCTGTCGGAAACCTTCCGTGGCGCCTTCATGGCGATCCCCAAGGGTCAGGCCGAAGCCGGCATGGCCTACGGCATGAGCAGTTTTCAGGTGTTCTTCCGGGTGTTGGTACCACAGATGATTCGCCTGGCGATTCCGGGTTTCACCAACAACTGGCTGGTATTGACCAAGGCTACCGCGCTGATTTCGGTGGTGGGTCTGCAAGACATGATGTTCAAGGCCAAGCAGGCGGCCGATGCCACCCGCGAGCCTTTCACCTTCTTCCTCGCAGTAGCCGCGATGTACCTGGTGATCACCAGTGTGTCGTTGCTGGCATTGCGTCACCTTGAGAAGCGCTACTCGGTAGGCGTAAGGGCGGCTGATCTATGATCTTCGACTACAACGTCATTTGGGAGGCCATGCCGCTGTACCTTGGCGGCCTGGTGACCACCCTCAAACTGCTCGCGCTGTCGTTGTTCTTCGGCTTGCTGTGCGCCTTGCCGCTGGGCCTGATGCGCGTCTCGAAGAACTCGGTCGTCAACATGTCGGCCTGGCTCTACACCTACGTGATCCGCGGCACGCCGATGCTGGTGCAGCTGTTCTTGATCTACTACGGTCTGGCGCAGTTCGAAGCCGTGCGGGAAAGTTTCCTCTGGCCCTGGCTGTCCAGCGCAACGTTCTGTGCGTGCCTGGCCTTCGCGATCAACACCAGCGCCTACACCGCCGAAATCATCGCCGGCAGCCTGCGCGCCACGCCGAACGGCGAGATCGAAGCGGCCAAGGCCATGGGCATGTCGCGGGTCAAGATGTACAAGCGCATCCTGCTGCCGTCGGCCTTGCGTCGCGCGCTGCCGCAGTACAGCAACGAAGTGATCATGATGCTGCAGACCACCAGTCTGGCGTCCATCGTGACCCTGATCGACATCACCGGTGCCGCGCGCACGGTCAACGCCCAGTTCTACCTGCCGTTCGAGGCGTACATCACCGCTGGCGTGTTCTACCTGTGCCTGACCTTCATCCTGGTGAAGCTGTTCAAGATGGCCGAGCGCCGCTGGCTGGGCTACCTGGCCCCGCGCAAGCACTGATACCACTGACTGACTGTTTTTGTGAGAACCGACAGCATGTACAAACTTGAAGTCCAAGACCTGCATAAACGCTATGGCAGTCACGAAGTGCTCAAGGGCGTGTCCCTGAAAGCGGCAGCCGGCGATGTGATCAGCATCATCGGTTCCAGTGGCTCCGGCAAAAGTACTTTCCTGCGCTGCATCAACCTGCTGGAGCAGCCGCACGCGGGCAGGATTCTGCTCAACAACGAAGAGCTGAAGCTGGTGGCGAACAAGGACGGCGCGCTGAAGGCCGCCGACCCGAAACAGCTGCAACGCATGCGTTCGCGCCTGTCGATGGTGTTCCAGCATTTCAACCTGTGGTCGCACATGACCGCGCTGGAAAACATCATGGAAGCGCCGGTGCATGTGCTTGGCGTGTCCAAGGCTGAAGCGCGCGAGAAGGCCGAACACTACCTGAACAAGGTAGGCGTGGCCCATCGCAAGGATGCTTACCCTGGGCACATGTCCGGCGGCGAGCAGCAGCGCGTGGCGATTGCCCGTGCGCTGGCGATGGAACCTGAGGTGATGCTGTTCGACGAACCGACCTCGGCCCTCGACCCGGAGCTGGTTGGCGACGTGTTGAAAGTCATGCAGGCTCTGGCCCAGGAAGGCCGGACCATGGTGGTGGTGACCCACGAAATGGGCTTCGCCCGTGAAGTGTCGAACCAGTTGGTGTTCCTGCACAAAGGTGTGGTTGAAGAAAGCGGTAACCCGCGCGAAGTGCTGGTGAACCCGCAATCCGAGCGTCTGCAGCAATTCCTGTCGGGTAGCCTGAAGTAATCAGAACTGACGTTGTGCACTGCGATAGTGCATGCTTCGCAGTCTAAAGGCTGGCCCGGATCCCCTGTGGGAGCGGGCTTGCTCGCGAAGGCGGTGTGTCAGTCAACATCATTGCTGTCTGAGCCACCGCTTTCGCGAGCAAGCCCGCTCCCACATTTGATCTTTGCCGGTTTTGCGATTTGTGTTCATTTACGGGCTAGCATTGGCCCATGCCTTCATCACTGTTCTTCGCTTCGGATCGCTCGCCCATGACTGCCCATCGAATTGGTTTCCTGATTTGGCCCAGCACTAAAGCACTGACGCTTGCGCTGGCTGAGGAGGCCTTGCGTGTTGCCCAGCGTGTGCATCCGGACGTGGTTTACGAGCTGTCGTTCCTGCAGGCCGAAGCGCCGAGCGAAAGCGCCTGGCAATTGCCGGGTGAGGCGTGGACCGGCAAGCTCGAAAACTTCCAGAAACTGTTCCTGCTCGCTGACGAGCCACCGACCGCACTGGCGCCGGCGCTCAGCAGTGCGCTCAAGCAACTGGTGCGTTCCGGTTGCGTGATCGGCGGTCTGTCGGCCGGTGTTTACCCGCTGGCGCAGTTGGGTTTGCTCGACGGTTATCGCGCGGCTGTGCATTGGCGCTGGCAGGACGATTTCGCCGAGCGCTTTCCGAAGGTCATCGCCACCAGTCACTTGTTCGACTGGGATCGCGATCGCCTGACCGCGTGCGGCGGGATGTCGGTGCTCGACTTGTTGCTGGCCGTGCTGGCCCGCGATCACGGTGCGGAACTGGCCGGTGCGGTGTCCGAAGAACTGGTGGTCGAACGCATCCGTGAGGGCGGCGAGCGCCAGCGCATTCCGTTACAGAACCGCCTGGGTTCCAGCCATCCGAAGCTCACACAAGCAGTGTTGCTCATGGAAGCCAACATCGAAGAACCGCTGACCACCGACGAAATCGCCCAGCACGTGTGCGTATCCCGTCGGCAGCTGGAGCGGATCTTCAAGCAATACCTCAACCGCGTGCCGAGCCAGTATTACCTGGAACTGCGCCTGAACAAGGCCCGGCAGATGTTGATGCAAACCAGCAAGTCGATCATCCAGATCGGCCTGTCCTGTGGCTTCTCCTCGGGGCCGCATTTCTCCAGCGCCTACCGCAATTTCTTCGGTGCCACGCCGCGGGAAGATCGCAACCAGCGGCGCAGCAGCAGCCCGTTCGAATTGTCATCGGTGCCGCCGGAACGCGGCTGATCAGTACCTGATCCCGATCAGTCTTCCGGTTCGGACGCCTCGGACGTCGACACCTCCAATTCTGCCCGATCGATCACTTCCTGAATGCCGAAGTCGACACTGGTCAGCCTGAAATACTCGATCAGGATCTGCAGGCTGTCTTCGGAGAACGGATTGCCCCGCAAGTTGATGCTTTCGGCGACTTCCAGCGGCAGTTCGAGGACGTCGGCGGGTATCCGGCTGATTGCGTTGTCGCTCAGGTCTACGGTTTCCAGGCTCTTGAGCTGCAACAGTCCAGCGGGTAATTCGGTGAGCCCGCAGTTGTCCAGTTGCAGGGTCGCCAGGTCCGCCATCTGGCTGATATCCGGAGCCAGCCCCAGCGGATTGTTTCTCAAGTCGATGAATTCCAGGCGGGCCATCTCGGCCAGGTTCAGGGCAGACTGCGGAATCAGGGTGATGTTGCAGTCGGGGAGATTGAGCGATCTCAAATCGCTCATCCGGAAGATCGCCTCCGGGATATCGCCTAGCCTGAAGTCGTTGATAACGAGGGTCTTGAGTTTGGGGAAGCACTCCAGGAATCCGGTGACGCCTGTGGTCAGGCCACTTTCGCTACTCAGGTAAACCAGAGAAACATGGCTGAAATCTGCGCTCAGTGTCGGCAAGTTACCGGTAATCCGTGTCTCCAGACTCAGGTCATAAGTAGTTGCTTGCAGTGAAACGTCGAAGTCCTCCGGGTCGCTTTCCCGGCGCCAGCAGCGCAGTACGGACTCTCTGAATGCGTCCCGCGTCGAATGTTCGATCAGCAGTTGCTGGGCAGTGAACGGTTGATTGCTGTGGGGGTGGACGGCGGGAATATTGCCGGTCCAGGCGGACAGGTCGTTCTCCAGGGTGGTGAGTTCGACTTCCAGGCGGGTCAGTTCGACTCGCCCCTCATCCAGGGTCCCGGGCAGTTTGTAGACGAATTTGCTGGCATCTTCCTGGTCCATCCAGGGGTACAGTGCCTGCGCGCGGTGGATATCTGTTTCTTCGGCAAAGATACCGAAGTCCTGACGGGTCTGCTGGAAGTGCTGTTTGAGGCGTTCGCGGGCTGCGTTTGAAAGCGGATTGTTGCCCAGGTCGAAACCCTCCTGGGTGCGTTGTTGCAGTGTGAACAATGCGCTGGGCAACTCTTTGATCTGGTTGTTATTGAGCAGGGCGGTGCGCAGGCGTGGGCGAGTCAATAATTCGCGCGGGAGTTCAGTAATGCCCGTCTGCGATAAGTCGATGTAATTCAAATCGGGCATGCTGCCGACATCGGGTGTCATGCCCAAGGGGTTCTTGTACAGGTCCATTGTGGTCAACCGATGCAGGCCCGCGAGCCCGACCTGGCTTTCGGGGCTGAGGGTGATCGCGCAATTGCTCAGAATGAGTTCTTCGAGTTGCAACGATGGAAGGGTGTCCGGTAAGTGGCCAAGGTTGAAATCGCGCAGTTTCAGGATGCGTAAACCGGTAAAGCTGCGCAGAAACTCATGCATGCCCCGCGTGGCGCTGCTGCCTTCCAGTGTAAGCATTGTGACGCCGCTGAAGTCGGTGCTCAGGGCTGGCAATTCGCCGATGATCGGTTGGAAGAAGTTGAAGTCGACTCTTTCAAGCGCGGTCTCGGGAAGGGTCCATTGCTGTCGCCAGCAGTCCATCAGGTCGATGGTGAACTGTCGACGGACCTGCTTTTGTGCGGCGAATTGCTCGGGAGTGACCCTGAGTTGTGTGTCTGGAATAAACAGCGGAATTTCGTCGCGCCAGGAAGAAAGCGTTTCCTGGAGCTGCGTGTGTTGAACCATAAGCCGATTCAGTTCTGCCCGCGGTCCGTTTGGGTGCTGTTGCAGGCGTTCGACGAAGGCGTCGAGCTCTTCGGCGGATAGATGGGGGAACAGTGTCTGAGCCCGAGCTTGCAAGGTAGGTGTGTTGCGTGGCATTTGACGATACCCGTCACCGCCACCGAGCAAGCGCATTACCTTTGGGTCGTAGGTGGGTTTGAGGTTGGGGTGTCGAGCCAGCAGCGAGCTTAATGCGTCACGGCTCAAGGCGTGATTGCGAATTAACTGTTTGAGTCGTTCACCTTCACCGATATGAAGGTTCAGGGCGGTGCGTTCACTGTCCGGCATGGCCTGTAATAGGCATGCGTAAAGCGAGTCCATGCCGCTGAGTTCTTCGCCGTCTTGATCGAACGCCTGATACTCGCCTTCTACTCTGAGCACCAGCACTTTACGCAGGGGCGCGTCGGCACTGCCAACGCTGTCGATCAGGAGGCCTTCATGGACGTACTGGCGGACTTCCAGTCGTAGCTGTCCCGTCCAGCCCGGCAGTTTTTCCAGGGTGTGCAAGGCCAGCCGGTCGGTGTCGAGGTTGTTCTCGGTCGATGGCAAATCAAGCCCCTCGTAGGCGCGTGTCACCCGTACTTGTAATCTGGCCTCCTGGCTCAGCTCGACCAGGCGAGGGGAAATGGTTGGTTTTGTCAGCTGTTGCAGTTCCTGTTCGTTTGCTGTGTTCACAATCGCTTCTGCAACGCTGCTTGGTAGTCCGGGCTCAGCATCCATGACTGCTTGTATGGGGCCTTGAGCGCCACGTTCGAGTCTGCGATAACGCTGATCGAACAGGCCTTGCCGTTTCTGTTCGGCAAGCCGCGCGAGTATCTTGCGCAACCGCTGCGCCCGGTTTTCCAGGCCTGGGGAGGGGTGACCGAATTCTTCGCCCATCAGCGTTCTGGCTTCGCTGTCCGACAGGGTCAGGAGAAAGGTTTTCAGCAGGTCGCCGTCGGTGAGGCGGGTGGCGTCGATTTCCACCACGGGTACATCGGGCGCCGGGCTTTGCCAAAGGGTTTGCGCATTTTCGTCGATCAGTCGCAGGCCTTTGTTTGCCGGCCAGTAACCGTTTTCATTGAGCAGTTCCAGCTGCGTCACGGGATCCGCCTTGAGGAAGTGCTCCGGCTGGTCGCTGCCGATCTGATCAATAAAGGTTTGTATGTCCTGATCGATCCTGAAGCGTTTGAGTGTGTCGGCCAGTAACGGCGGCACCTGCCCGGCATGCACGTGTATCTTGCGCAGGGTATCTTCGTGGCTGCCGCTGATGCTGAGGATGCGCTCGCGGGTGCTGGCCGAAAATCGCTGCATGTCCGGGCCGATACGGTGCAGCACGGTGGCCTGGTCCCAGCTCAACGGCTGGTCGAGTTCGGTTTGCCAGGCGCCGGTGCCGTTGTGCCGCAGTTGTGGTTTGTAGGCGTCAGGGCGGGAGGGGTGGTCGATGCGGTACTCGCCGATGACGGAGTCCTCGCTGACGGCGTAGTTTTTGCCTTCCAGGGGTAACAGGGTTTTACCTTGATGCCTGTGTAGTCCGAGTGAATCCGGTTTTGAGTCTGCCGGGAGTGTGGTGGGATGTTCGTAGGCGGTCAGGTCGGGTTTCCAATAGCGGGTTTCGCCATTGGGCCGCTTCACCGAATTGAAACGGTCGATGAACTGCACAATTTCCTTGGGCAGGATCGCGCGAAATTCTCCCGCCGCGATCACGCCACCCACCGCAAAGGTGCCCAGTTGTACGGCGGATTCAACAACGCCCATGAAATGCTCGAAGGCCTCGGTGGTGTGGCCCTCGGCCCAGTCAACAATGCTTTCGAAGGTTTCGTCGAGCAACTGGTAGGCCATGTAGGCCAGCATCAACTCGCCAAGGAAGGGTACGAACGGCAGGGCAATAAAGGCCGCGATGTTCAGCAGGGTCGAAGCTATTTCCGTAAAGGAGTCCCATAACGCCCAGCGGGCTCTCTGGTCGACTGTTGCGGTGGACACGGCGATCACTCGCGCATCGTTGAGGATCTTGTTGAGCTTGCTCTGATAGAGGTGGGTCAAGAGATCGTCTTTCACCGGTGTGGCCGCAATGTGCAAGTCGGGACGTTGGTTAGGGCGCTCTCGCCAGGTCGGGTGCGGATCGCCCGGTGGAACAGGCTGCCAGGTTAAAGGTGATAGCTCGTTGTTCAACTGCGCGAAAAAGTGCCCACGATCCTCATGATTGATGAATCGACTGAAAAACTGTTGGTATTCGGGGGCACGCAAGCGCTGACCAAGTTCCTCGGCGAATGCGGCGGTTGAACTGTATTCCTTGATCGGGTGTTCGGGGTCGTCAGGAATGTAGGCCACCACTCTGACCACTTCTGTTGCGCGCTCCAGATCCGGTGCAAACAAAACGATGCCGGTCAGGCGAGCGTTCATGATTGTCAGTTCATGGTAGCCCCAGGGCAGACCATGCAAACGTAAAGAAGGCAGGTTGTCGAGCAAGCCAAGAGTCAGTCGGTGGACGTCACTGCCCAGCAATTTTTGCATCTGCGCGATGTGCAGGGCAGCGGTGAGTGCGGTTTTCTGGCTGTCGTGAATTTTCGATTTCAGTATTGCCGCGGCCACGGGATTGCTGATGCCAAGGTTGTCGTCCAGATACTCTTTATAGCGCTGGCCAATGTCCAGTTCCCGGCAGAGGCTGGTAAAAGCCGTGATGGGCATCTTTTCCAGTATCTGCGGCAATGTATTGAATTGCCCGGTAGCAGAGGGGGGCGTGATGTAAGTCGAGGCGGGCTCGAAGGCGTCTGCTTTGGTTTCGGTGCTTTCAAAATTGTGCAGTGCGGCATCCAGCAGGGACACCGTCCAGGTGCGCGCAGCGCCGGATTTCAGCCGAAGCCATGGGATGTGAGCCGGGATGTAAAGGCGAAGGAACGTTTTACGAGCGTTCAGTTCCAGGCCGAATCGGGTCTTGAGCGCCGTTTCGAGAAGTGGTTCGGCGAAGTCGGCGGGGCTCTGCAGCTTTGCCATCATTTGATCAACCTGGTTCTGGCTGGTCACATGACGGGCAATGAGTTTGCCCAGTTCTGCATGCTGATGGGGTGGAGCGTCCTTGAGCCCGGCCGGAATGCCTGGCACGCTGTTGCGCAACGCCTCACGCCGTTGAGGCGTTGCTTGGCGGAGCCAGGAGGGGATCACGTTGCTCAAGTGCTGATAGTGAGCGTCTGGCCTGAAGGCGTCGCTAGCAATGTCGGTATGTTGGGTATTCATGCGGTTAAGGTGACCATCGAAGTTGGATGAGGCCCTTAGGAAACCGCGCGAACCCGGACGCTGTGCGGTACATATTTACCGCACTCGGGTCATTGCCATGAGTTACAACGCAGCAAGCCTGCCGCAAACGTCCGCCGCCAGTTAAACTGCGCCTTTGCGACCCTATATGTCGCATTGCCGTAAACCCGGGAAAATCCGGGGTTTGCGCTATAAGAAGTTGTCGCTTGGCGGCAAGGCCGGGCTGAAAACTGTCCTTACAATCCTCACCAAGCTCGCCAGTTTCAGGCGAGTGTTTTCTCTTCAGGAGACTCCGATGTCCGTTGAGCACGCTGCGGTACAACGCGCCGATTTCGATCAGGTAATGGTTCCCAACTATGCGCCTGCCGCATTCATTCCTGTGCGTGGCGCCGGTTCCCGCGTTTGGGACCAGTCCGGTCGCGAGCTGATCGACTTCGCCGGCGGGATCGCCGTCAACGTATTGGGTCACGCGCATCCGGCGCTGGTCGGTGCCTTGACCGAGCAGGCGAACAAGCTGTGGCACGTGTCCAACGTGTTCACCAATGAGCCGGCCCTGCGCCTGGCGCACAAGCTGGTCGACGCCACCTTTGCCGAGCGCGCCTTCTTCTGCAACTCCGGCGCCGAAGCCAACGAGGCCGCCTTCAAGCTGGCCCGTCGTGTCGCGTTCGACCGTTATGGCAGCGAGAAGTACGAGATCATCGCCGCGCTCAACAGCTTCCACGGCCGTACCCTGTTCACCGTGAACGTCGGTGGCCAGTCGAAGTATTCCGATGGCTTCGGTCCGAAGATCACCGGCATCACCCACGTGCCGTACAACGATCTGGCTGCGTTGAAAGCTGCCGTTTCCGACAAGACCTGCGCCGTGGTCCTGGAGCCTATTCAAGGTGAGGGCGGCGTACTGCCGGCCGAACTGGCCTACCTGCAAGGCGCCCGCGAACTGTGCAACGAGCACAACGCGCTGCTGGTGTTCGACGAAGTGCAAACCGGCATGGGCCGTACCGGCCACCTGTTCGCCTACCAGCATTACGGCGTGATCCCGGACATCCTGACCAGCGCCAAGAGCCTGGGCGGTGGTTTCCCGATCGCCGCCATGCTGACCACCGAAGACCTGGCCAAGCACCTGGTCGTCGGCACCCACGGCACCACTTACGGCGGCAACCCGCTGGCGTGCGCTGTCGCAGGTGCGGTGATCGACGTGATCAACACCCCAGAGGTGCTGGCTGGCGTCAATGCCAAGCACGACAAGTTCAAGGCACGCCTTGAGCAGATCGGCGAGAAATACGGCCTGTTCACCCAGGTCCGTGGCTTGGGTCTGTTGATCGGCTGTGTGCTGAGCGATGCCTGGAAAGGCAAGGCCAAGGACATCTTCAACGCCGCTGAACAAGAAGGCCTGATGATTCTGCAAGCCGGCCCGGACGTGGTGCGTTTCGCCCCGAGCCTGGTGGTGGAAGACGCCGATATCGATGCCGGTCTGGACCGCTTCGAACGTGCCGCGGCAAAACTGACGCAAGCCTGATAGACCCTTCGACGCCTGATCTTTCAGGCGTCGAACCCAATTTTTATGCCGGGCCCGCTTTACTGTAGGAGCGAGCTTGCTCGCGATGGTGGATCAGCCACATTGGTGTCGACTGACACTCCATCGCGAGCAAGCTCGCTCCCACAGGAGTTCCAAGGCGGCCCCGGCTTATTTCCCTCAAAAGAGTTTTAGAAAGGAGTGACACCATGCTGGTGATGCGCCCCGCGCAAATGGCTGATCTGGGCGAGGTACAGCGTCTGGCTGCGGACAGTCCGATTGGTGTCACTTCCTTGCCGGATGACGTTGAGCGCCTGAGCGACAAGATCGCGGCAAGCGAAGCCTCGTTCGCCGCCGAAGTGAGTTTCAACGGTGAGGAAAGCTATTTCTTCGTCCTCGAAGACTCCGCTACCGGCAAGCTGGTCGGTTGCTCGGCCATCGTGGCGTCGGCCGGTTACTCCGAGCCGTTCTACAGCTTTCGCAACGAAACCTTCGTGCACGCTTCCCGCGAGCTGAAGATTCACAACAAGATCCACGTGCTCTCCCAGTGCCACGACCTGACCGGCAACAGCTTGCTGACCAGCTTCTATGTGCAGCGCGAGTTGGTGGGGTCGCCTTGGTCGGAGCTCAACTCCCGTGGCCGTTTGCTGTTCGTGGCCAGCCATCCGGAGCGTTTTGCCGATTCCGTGGTGACCGAAATCGTCGGTTACAGCGATGAAAACGGCGACTCGCCGTTCTGGGATGCCATCGGCCGCAACTTCTTCGACCTCAACTACGCCGAAGCCGAGCGTCTGTGCGGGCTGAAAAGCCGTACGTTCCTTGCCGAACTGATGCCGCATTACCCGATCTACGTGCCACTGCTGCCGGACTCCGCTCAAGAAGCCATGGGCCAGGTGCACCCGCGCGCGCAGATCACCTTCGACATTCTGATGCGCGAAGGTTTCGAGACCGATCACTACATCGACATCTTCGACGGTGGCCCGACCCTGCATGCCCGTGTCTCGGGGATCCGTTCGATCGCCCAGAGCCGTGTGGTGCCGGTGAAGATCGGTGAGCCGGTCAAAGGCGTCGGTCGCCAGTACCTGGTTGCCAATGCCCAGTTGCAGGATTACCGCGCGGTCATGCTCGAGCTTGATTACGCGCCGGGCAAACCGGTGACCCTGGACCTGGAGGCGGCCGAAGCCCTGGGTGTCGGCGAGGGTGCCAGCGTGCGCCTGGTCGCGGTTTAACAGCGACCTGGCCTGATTGCTCGTTTAGAAAGCAGCGAAGTTTCACGGGTGGCGCAAGCGGCCCGTTTGAGGAGATAGCATGATCGTTCGTCCCGTACGCAGCAGCGATTTACCCGCTCTGATCGACCTGGCCCGCAGCACCGGCACCGGCCTGACCACCTTGCCGGCCAACGAAGAGCGGCTGGCCCATCGGGTCGGCTGGGCCGAGAAGACCTTTCGCGGCGACGCCGGGCGGGGCGACGCGGACTACCTGTTCGTGCTCGAAGATGACGACGGGCGCGTGGTGGGTATTTCCGCCATTGCCGGCGCCGTTGGCCTGCGTGAGCCCTGGTACAACTTCCGGGTCGGTCTGACGGTCAGCGCCTCGCAAGAGCTGAATATCTATCGTGAAATCCCGACGCTGTTCCTGGCCAACGACCTGACCGGCAACTCCGAGCTGTGCTCGCTGTTCCTGCACGCCGATTTCCGCAGTGGCCTCAACGGTCGCATGCTGTCCAAGGCGCGGATGCTGTTCATCGCCGAATTCCCGCAATTGTTCGGCAACAAGATCATTGCCGAAATGCGCGGTGTTTCCGACGAGGCCGGGCGTTCGCCGTTCTGGGAAAGCCTGGGCCGGCACTTCTTCAAGATGGAATTCAGTCAGGCTGACTACCTGACCGGCGTGGGCAACAAGGCGTTCATCGCCGAGCTGATGCCGAAGTTCCCGCTGTACACCTGCTTCCTGTCGCCGGATGCGCGCAACGTGATCGGTCAGGTTCATCCGGACACCGAGCCGGCGCTGGCCATGCTCAAGAGCGAAGGTTTCAGCTACCAGGGCTACGTCGATATCTTCGACGCAGGCCCGGCAATCGAGTGCGAAACCGGCAAGATCCGCGCCGTGCGCGACAGCCAGGCGCTGGTGCTGGCCGTCGGCACACCGGGTGACGATGCCACGCCATTCATCATTCACAACCGCAAGCGCGAGGACTGCCGGATCACTGCTGCGCCTGCACGTCTGGCCGCCGGCACCCTGGTGGTCGACCCGCTGACCGCCAAACGTCTTCAACTCAACGCGGGCGATCAAGTGCGCGCCGTGGCGTTGTCCGCAGCTCGGGAGTCGAAATAATGAAGTCGCTTTACATCGCAGGTGAATGGCTGGCAGGTGGGGGCGAAGCCTTCGAGTCGCTGAACCCGGTGACCCAGCAGGTGCTGTGGTCCGGCGTCGGAGCCACCGCCGGTCAGGTCGAGTCGGCTGTGCAAGCGGCGCGTCAGGCGTTCCCGGACTGGGCGCGGCGCACCCTGGAAGAGCGTATCTCGGTGCTGGAGGCCTTTGCCGCCGCGCTGAAGAATCACGCTGACGAATTGGCTCATACCATCGGCGAAGAAACCGGCAAACCCCTGTGGGAAGCGGCGACCGAAGTCACCAGCATGGTCAACAAGATTGCCATCTCGGTGCAGAGCTACCGCGAACGTACCGGCGAGAAGAGCGGGCCGCTGGGCGATGCCACCGCTGTGCTGCGCCACAAACCCCACGGTGTGGTGGCGGTATTTGGCCCGTACAACTTCCCGGGTCACCTGCCGAACGGCCATATCGTGCCGGCACTGTTGGCCGGTAACAGCGTGCTGTTCAAGCCAAGCGAACTGACACCGAAAGTCGCTGAACTGACGGTCAAGTGCTGGATCGAGGCTGGCCTGCCGGCCGGCGTATTGAACCTGCTGCAAGGCGCTCGCGAAACCGGCATCGCCCTGGCGGCGAACCCGGGCATCGACGGGCTGTTCTTCACCGGTTCCAGCCGCACCGGCAATCACCTGCACCAGCAATTCGCCGGTCGTCCGGACAAGATCCTGGCGCTGGAAATGGGCGGTAACAACCCGCTGGTGGTCGATCAGGTCGCCGACCTCGATGCCGCGGTGTACACCATCATTCAGTCGGCGTTCATTTCCGCCGGCCAGCGTTGCACCTGTGCCCGTCGCTTGCTGGTGCCGCAAGGTGCCTGGGGCGACTCGTTGCTGGCGCGCCTGGTGGCGGTCAGCTCGACCCTCTCAGTCGGAGCCTTCGATCAGCAACCGGCGCCGTTCATGGGCTCGGTGGTTTCCCTTGGCGCTGCGAAAGCGTTGATGGATGCGCAAGAGCATCTGCTGGCCAACGGCGCCGTGGCGCTGCTGGAAATGACTCAGCCTCAGGCTCAATCGGCCTTGCTGACCCCGGGCATCCTGGACGTGAGCGCCGTTGCCGATCGTCCTGACGAAGAGCTGTTCGGCCCGTTGCTGCAGGTGATCCGCTACGCTGATTTTGAAGCGGCGATCGCTGAAGCCAACGACACCGCCTACGGTCTGGCCGCCGGCCTGCTGTCGGACTCCGAAGCACGCTACCAGCAGTTCTGGCTGGAAAGCCGCGCCGGTATCGTCAACTGGAACAAGCAACTGACCGGTGCCGCGAGCAGCGCGCCATTCGGCGGCGTAGGGGCCTCGGGCAACCACCGCGCCAGCGCTTACTACGCGGCGGATTACTGCGCGTACCCGGTGGCCTCGCTGGAAACGCCGAGCCTGACCATGCCTGCTGCCCTGACACCTGGCGTGAAGATGGCGTGATGCCCATCGCGGGCAAGCCCGCTCCCACAGGTTCGGTGGCGTTCACATATCTTGTGTACGACGCAATCACTGTGGGAGCGAGCTTGCTCGCGATGGCCGCGACGCGGTCTAAAAGAACAGTTACTGAAGCCTATAACAACAGATTCTCGTGGAGCCTCGCTGATGAAATCCTATGAAGTCAATTTTGACGGTCTAGTGGGGCCGACCCATAACTACGGCGGCCTGTCTTACGGCAACGTCGCGTCCCAGAGCAACAGCCAGCAGTCTTCCAACCCCAAGGAAGCGGCGCTGCAAGGCCTGGCAAAGATGAAAGCGCTGATGGAAATGGGTTTCCAGCAAGGCGTACTGGCACCGCAAGAGCGCCCGGATGTGGCTGCACTGCGTCGCCTGGGCTTTGGCGGCACCGACGCTCAAGTGATCGAGCGCGCTGCCAAAGAGGCGATGCCGCTGCTGGTGGCCAGTTGCTCGGCGTCGAGCATGTGGGTGGCCAACGCGGCGACCGTCAGCCCGAGCGCCGACACCGCTGATGGCCGCGTGCATTTCACCGCCGCCAACCTCAACTGCAAATACCACCGCAGCATCGAACACCCGACCACCAGCCGCGTGCTGGGAGCGATGTTCGCTGACCAGAAACACTTCGCCCACCACGCCGCCTTGCCAGCCGTGGCGCAATTCGGTGACGAAGGCGCGGCCAACCACACGCGTTTCTGCCGTGAATACGGCGAGGCCGGTGTCGAGTTCTTCGTGTTCGGCCGCAGTGCGTTCGACACCCGCTACCCGGCACCGCAGAAATACCCGGCGCGCCAGACCCTCGAAGCGTCCCAGGCCGTTGCCCGTTTGCACGGCTTGAGCGATGACGGCGTGGTCTACGCCCAGCAGAACCCGTCGGTGATCGATCAGGGCGTGTTCCACAACGACGTGATCGCCGTGGGTAATGGTGAAGTGCTGTTCTATCACGAGGACGCGTTCCTCGAGACCGAGAAGATGCTCGCTGAATTGCAGAGCAAACTCGCCAAAGTCGGTGGGAAATTTCAGTCTGTGTGTGTGCCACGTTCCGCCGTCAGCGTGGAAGACGCGGTTCGTTCCTACCTGTTCAACAGCCAACTGCTGTCGCGTCCTGACGGCTCCATGCTGTTGATCGTGCCGGAAGAATGCCGTGGCAACGAGCGTGTCTGGCAGTACTTGCAGGGTTTGACCAGCTCCGGCGGCCTGATCCGCGAAGTGAAAGTCTTCGATCTCAAGCAGAGCATGCAGAACGGCGGTGGCCCTGCTTGCCTTCGACTGCGTGTCGCGCTCAACGAAACCGAACTGGCGGCCGTCAACCCAGGGGTTATCATGACGGCACCGTTGTACGGCACACTGACCGAATGGGTCGAGAAGCACTACCGCGACCGCATGACCGAAAACGATCTGGCGGACCCGCAATTGCTGCTTGAGTGCCGGACGGCACTGGATGAACTGACGCAAATCCTTAAACTGGGCGCGGTTTATCCATTCCAGATCAATTGATCGACGGCGCGCCGCTTTCTACGGCAGCGCGCTGATTCATCTCAAACGAGAGCGTAAAGACATGAGCGATACCCTGCAGCTGATCCTTGAAGACACCGACGGCACGCAACTGGAAACGTCCTGCACCCGCGTCGCGGTCCTGTGGCAAGGTAAAGAGCTGTGGATCCAGCAGGACGGCCGTGGCCAGTTGCTGATCGGCGTGGACGTCGAAGAAGGCGACGCCGAGTACGCCAACCTGCTGTTGCGCCCATTGGCGACTAATCTGGTAAGTCTGCAACTGGAAATGGAACCGGCTGACCTCGGTGACGACGAGGAACACGTCCACGGCCCGGACTGCAACCACGATCACTAAGGAAACCGCTCTATGCTCGCCCTCGGCAAACTGCTTGAACTGACCCTCGCCGGCCGCGAACCGGCGGAGAAGACTCAACTGACTGTCGAAGGCGTGCGCATGCGCTGGTTGAGCGAAGGTGCGCTGGAAGTCCGGCCACCTGAAGCCCGTGACAACGGCCTGGACCTGCTGCTGTCGGCGGGGATTCATGGCAACGAAACAGCGCCGATCGAATTGCTCGATCGCCTGTTGCACGACATTGCCCGTGGCGACTTGAAGCCGCGTGCACGTATTCTGTTCCTGTTCGGCAACCCGGAAGCGATTCGCAAGGGCGAGCGTTTCGTCGAGCAGGACGTCAATCGGCTGTTCAATGGCCGTCACGAACAAAGCAGCGGTTGCGAAGCCCTGCGCGCCTGTGAGCTGGAGCGTTTGGCTGCCAGCTTCTTCAGCCTGCCGGATCGCCAGCGCCTGCACTACGACCTGCACACGGCGATTCGTGGCTCGAAAATCGAGCGGTTCGCCTTGTACCCGTGGAAGGAAGACCGCCAGCATTCGCGTCAGGAACTGGCGCGCCTGCGTGCTGCCGGCATGGAAGCGGTGTTGCTGCAGAACAAGCCGTCCATCGTGTTCAGCTCCTATACCTACGACAAGCTGGGTGCCGAGGCCTTTACCCTGGAGTTGGGCAAGGCGCGGCCGTTCGGTCAGAACGACGGTGTCAATGTCTCGCTGCTGGAGAGGCGTCTCAAGCAGATCATCGAGGGCACCGAACCAGAACTGACTGAGGACGCGCTGGACGGTTTGCAGCTGTACAGCGTGGCGCGAGAAATCATCAAGCACAGCGACAGCTTCCGCCTGAACCTGCCGGCGGACATCGAGAACTTTTCGGAGCTGGAAGTGGGTTACCTGCTGGCGGAAGATATCGCCAACACCCGCTGGATCATCGAGGAAGAGGGCGCCCGGATCATCTTCCCGAACCCCAGGGTGAAGAATGGATTGCGTGCCGGCATCCTGGTCGTGCCGACCACCGACGAAAACCTCGCCTGATTACGGCATTTAACCTCTGTAGGAGCGAGCTTGCTCGCGATGAATCTGAAAACGCCGCGGGGTGCCAGGCTTCCCGCGTTATCGTTGACGACTATCGCGAGCAAGCTCGCTCCTACAAGGTTTTCGGCTTTTAGACAGCTACCGCGCGCGGTTCAGTGCGGCGCAGCGAACGGATTTTCAACAGCGTATCCGCACACGTCTTCGCCGCTTCCTGGCCTTTATGCAGGAAATGCTCGAAGAAGAACTTCTGGTGTTCTTCGCCGGCATGGAAGTGGTGCGGGGTCAGGGACACCGAGAACACTGGCACTTCGGTTTCCAGTTGAACCTGCATCAGGCCGCTGACCACCGACTGGGCGACGAACTCGTGACGGTAGATCCCGCCGTCCACCACCAGGGCTGCGGCGACGATGCCGGCATAACGCCCCGTCTTGGCCAGCAACTTGGCGTGCAGGGGCATTTCAAAGGCGCCGCCGACTTCGAAGAAATCGATGTCGGATTCCTGATAACCCTGGGTAATCATTTCGGCGACGAAGCCTTTACGGCTCTGATCGACAATGTCCTTGTGCCAGCAGGCCTGGATGAACGCTACGCGCTCGCCCTGATGGTGTTTGCTTTTGCTGTCGATTGCGGTGGGTTGCATGTTCTGACTCCTGTTTGTGTGAAAAACAGGGCGTTATGAATCGAAGGGGATTTGAGGGTACGCACGCTCGCACGAATGCCGGCGGACGGCCCTTTGTTGTCAATCCCGTTCTCTCTTCATCCGGACTATGACCGTCGGCCCCGGGATCACACCGGGTCTGCTGACCTTGCTGTCAGGCACCGCCGAAGCCGTGCTGTCACCAAGCGCTCGCGGGCTATGCGCATTGCGCGCAATTACCGCCGGTGGGGAGTTGCACCCCGCCCTGAGAACGTTTTTGCCGCCCAAATGTTTGGCGGCGCAGCGTTTTTATCACATATTTGCGGTATGCGCATGACCCCTTTTGGATGATTGTCATCGACTTTTCCGTTGGTTTAATCGGCCTTTTCCTACGCAAGGGTTGATTAATCGTCGCCATGCCCGCAGTAATTCTTTCCTGAAAGGGATTTCCCCTGCTTACCGAGGCCAGATTCATGAGTGTTATCGATCTTCGCAGCGACACCGTCACCCAACCTTGCGCCGGCATGCTTGAGGCAATGACCAAGGCCGCCACCGGCGATGACGTATATGGCGAAGATCCGACGGTCAATCACCTGGAAGCCGAATTGGCCAGGCGCCTGGGTTTCGCCGCAGCACTGTTCGTGCCGACCGGCACCATGAGCAACCTGCTGGGGTTGATGGCCCATTGCGAGCGCGGTGACGAGTACATCGTCGGCCAGCAGGCCCACACTTATAAGTACGAAGGGGGTGGCGCGGCGGTGCTTGGCTCGATCCAGCCGCAACCGCTGGAAGTGCAGGCCGATGGTTCGCTGGACCTGGCGCAGGTCGCTGCTGCGATCAAGCCGGACGACTTCCATTTTGCCCGCACCCGTTTGCTGGCGCTGGAAAACACCATGCAAGGCAAGGTCCTGCCACTGGAATACCTGGCACGGGCGCGCAGTTTTACCCGCGAGCATGGCTTGCAGTTGCACCTGGACGGCGCACGTTTGTACAACGCAGCAGTGAAACTGGGTGTGGATGCCCGGGAAATCACCCAGTATTTCGATTCCGTCTCGGTGTGCCTGTCCAAAGGCCTGGGCGCACCGGTCGGTTCGGTGCTGTGCGGTTCGGCCGAGCTGATCGGCAAGGCCCGGCGCCTGCGCAAGATGGTCGGTGGCGGCATGCGTCAGGCCGGGGTTCTCGCGGCGGCAGGCCTGTATGCGCTGGATAACAACGTAGAGCGCCTGGCCGATGACCATGCCAACGCGCAGTTACTCGCCGAAGGCCTGCGCGGGGCGGGGTTCGAGGTCGAACCGGTGCAGACCAACATGGTTTACGTGCAGATGGGCGACCAGGCCGAGGCCATCAAGGCCTTTGCCGCCAACCGCGGGATCAAACTCAGTGCCGCCGCGCGTCTGCGCATGGTTACGCACATGGACGTCAGCCGTGCGCAAATCGAGCAGGTCGTCGCGACATTCGTCGACTTTTCGCGCAAGTGATAGCGTTAGCACTCCAATTGACCGTTTCTATCGTATAAACACGCTGTACCCCGCGCGCAGGGCCGATATAATGCGGCCCTTTGCCGTCGCTTCGTCTGTTGACGTTTCGAACAGGCCTTTGGCCGCAGCCTCCGTGGAAGAACCTAATGAAAAGCGCAGAAATCCGTGAAGCCTTCCTTCGCTTCTTCGAAGAGCAAGGCCACACCCGTGTAGCCTCCAGCTCTTTGATTCCGGGCAACGACCCAACCCTGCTGTTCACCAACGCGGGGATGAACCAGTTCAAGGACTGCTTCCTGGGCCAGGAAAAGCGCGCGTACACCCGCGCTGTCAGCAGCCAGAAATGCGTGCGCGCCGGCGGCAAGCACAACGACCTGGAAAACGTCGGTTATACCGCTCGTCACCACACCTTCTTCGAAATGCTGGGTAACTTCAGCTTCGGTGATTATTTCAAGCGTGATGCCATCAGCTACGCCTGGAACTTCCTGACTTCCGACAAGTGGTTGAACCTGCCGAAGGAAAAGCTCTGGGTCACCGTCTACGCCAGCGATGACGAGGCGTACGACATCTGGACCAAGGAAATCGGGGTTCCGGCCGAGCGCATGGTGCGCATCGGCGACAACAAGGGCGCGCCGTACGCCTCCGACAACTTCTGGACCATGGGCGATACCGGCCCGTGCGGTCCTTGCACCGAGATTTTCTACGATCACGGCGCCGACATCTGGGGTGGCCCACCGGGCTCGCCGGAAGAAGACGGCGACCGTTACATCGAAATCTGGAACAACGTGTTCATGCAGTTCAACCGCACCGCCGATGGCGTGTTGCACCCGCTGCCAGCGCCGTCGGTCGACACCGGCATGGGCCTGGAGCGGATCAGTGCCGTGCTGCAGCACGTTCACTCGAACTATGAAATCGACTTGTTCCAGAGCCTGCTGAGCGCTTCGGCCAAGGCCATCGGCTGCACCAACGACGCCCAGGCTTCCCTGAAAGTCGTGGCTGACCACATCCGTTCCTGCGGCTTCCTGATCGCCGACGGCGTGCTGCCGTCCAACGAAGGTCGTGGCTACGTGCTGCGCCGGATCATCCGTCGCGCCTGCCGTCACGGTAACAAGCTGGGCGCCAAGGGCAGCTTCTTCTATCAGATCGTCGCGGCCTTGGTCGCCGAGATGGGCGAAGCCTTCCCGGAACTGAAATCCCAGCAGGCGCACATCGAGCGCGTGTTGAAGGCCGAAGAAGAGCAATTCGCCAAGACCCTGGAACAGGGCCTGAAGATCCTCGAGCAGGATCTGGCCGAGCTCAAGGGCGACGTGGTGCCGGGCGACGTGGTGTTCAAACTCTACGATACCTACGGTTTCCCGATGGACCTGACCGGCGACATCGCTCGCGAGCGCAGCCTGACCATCGACGAAGAAGGTTTCGAGCGTGAGATGGAAGCCCAGCGCGTTCGTGCCCGTTCCGCCAGTTCCTTCGGCATGGACTACAACAGCCTGGTCAAGGTTGATGTGGACACCGAATTCACCGGTTACACCGCTCACAGCGGTTCCGCCAAGATCGTTGCTCTCTATAAGGACGGGCAATCGGTCGACGTGTTGAGCGAAGGCGAAGAGGGCGTGGTCGTTCTCGATCAGACGCCGTTCTATGCCGAATCCGGTGGTCAGATTGGTGATTGCGGCTTCCTCCAGGCTGGCGCTGCGCGTTTCGACGTGCGCGACACCACCAAGACCGGCGGTGCGTTCCTGCACCACGGTGTGCTGGATTCGGGCAGCCTGATTGTTGGCTCGCCAGTTCAGGCGCAGGTGGATGCCGACGTGCGTCACGCCACTTCGCTGAACCATTCCGCGACTCACTTGCTGCACGCAGCATTGCGTCAGGTGCTGGGCGATCACGTTCAGCAGAAAGGCTCGCTGGTCGACAGTCAGCGCCTGCGCTTCGACTTCAGCCACTTCGAAGCCATCAAGCCTGAACAACTGAAAGCGCTGGAAGACATCGTCAACGCCGAGATTCGCAAGAACTCCGAAGTTGAAACCGAAGAAACCGATATCGAAACCGCCAAGCAGAAAGGCGCCATGGCGCTGTTCGGCGAAAAATACGGCGACAACGTACGCGTACTGAGCATGGGCGATTTCTCCGTCGAACTGTGCGGCGGTATCCACGCGAACCGTACCGGCGACATCGGCCTGCTGAAAATCATCAGCGAAGGCGGTGTGGCATCGGGCGTGCGTCGTATCGAGGCAGTCACCGGTGCGCAAGCGCTGGCTTACTTGAACGCGGCGGAAGAACAACTCAAGGAAGCGGCCAGCCTGGTCAAGGGCAGCCGCGATAACCTGATCGACAAGCTGTCGGCTGTGCTGGAGCGCAACCGTCTGCTGGAGAAGCAACTCGAGCAGTTGCAAGCCAAGGCTGCCAGTGCCGCGGGCGACGATCTGTCGGCCCAGGCGCTGGACGTCAAGGATGTGAAAGTGCTGGCCGTGCGTCTGGACGGTCAGGATGGCAAGGCGCTGCTGGCGCTGGTCGATCAACTGAAAAACAAACTCGGCCGCGCAGTGATCCTGCTCGGCAGTGTCCATGAGGAAAAGGTCGTTCTGGTTGCAGGCGTAACCAAAGACCTGACTGGCCAACTCAAAGCCGGTGATTTGATGAAGCAAGCCGCTGCGGCAGTGGGCGGGAAGGGTGGTGGTCGTCCAGACATGGCGCAAGGCGGCGGTACCGACGCTGGCGCACTGGATGCGGCACTGGCCCTGACCGTTCCGTTTGTAGAGCAGGGTCTATAAGGCAGTACTTGCGGCCCGCAGTCTAGTGGTGGGCCGCAACGCTGTTTGAGTGATTATTTGGGCGCCCTTCATGGGCAGAGGCGGCTTTGAAATGGCTTTGATCGTACAGAAATTTGGAGGCACCTCGGTCGGCACCGTCGAGAGAATCGAGCAGGTCGCCGACAAGGTTAAGAAATTCCGCGATGCCGGCGATGACCTGGTGGTTGTGCTGTCTGCAATGAGCGGCGAAACCAACCGTCTGATCGATCTGGCCAAGCAAATCAGTGGCGACGGCCAACCGGTTCCGCGCGAGCTGGACGTGATCGTTTCCACCGGTGAGCAGGTGACGATTGCCCTGTTGGCCATGGCGCTGATCAAGCGCGGCGTGCCGGCGGTGTCGTACACCGGCAATCAGGTGCGGATTCTGACGGATAGCGCGCACAATAAAGCGCGTATCTTGCAGATTGATGACCAGAAGATTCGCGGTGACCTGAAGGCAGGTCGTGTGGTGGTTGTCGCCGGTTTCCAGGGCGTCGACGAGCACGGCAACATCACCACCCTCGGTCGTGGCGGTTCCGACACCACCGGCGTGGCGCTGGCGGCAGCCCTGAAGGCTGACGAATGCCAGATCTACACCGACGTCGACGGCGTCTACACCACCGACCCGCGTGTGGTGTCCGTGGCTCAGCGCCTGGACAAGATCACCTTCGAAGAGATGCTGGAAATGGCCAGCCTCGGTTCCAAGGTGTTGCAGATCCGCGCGGTCGAGTTCGCCGGCAAGTACAACGTTCCGCTGCGCGTACTGCACAGCTTCAAGGAGGGTCCGGGCACCCTCATTACTATTGATGAAGAGGAAACCATGGAACAGCCGATCATTTCCGGTATCGCTTTCAACCGCGATGAAGCCAAGCTGACCATCCGTGGCGTGCCAGACATCCCGGGCGTTGCCTTCAAGATTCTCGGCCCGATCAGTGCCGCGAACATCGAAGTCGACATGATCGTGCAGAACGTCGCGCACGATAACACCACCGACTTCACCTTCACCGTGCACCGCAACGACTACCAGGCGGCGCAAGCCGTGCTGGAAAAAACCGCTGGCGAGCTGGGTGCCCGTGAAGTCGTGGGCGACACCAAGATCGCCAAGGTGTCGATCGTCGGCGTTGGCATGCGCTCTCACGCAGGCGTGGCCAGCCGCATGTTCGAATCCCTGGCCAAGGAAAGCATCAACATCCAGATGATCTCGACTTCGGAAATCAAAGTCTCCGTAGTGATCGAAGAGAAGTATCTGGAACTGGCTGTGCGCGCTCTGCACACGGCTTTCGAACTGGACGCACCGGCCCGCCAGGGCGAGTGATGCGTTTGCCAAAAGGCGCGGTCTGACCGCGCCTTTTGTTTTTTTGAATGGCGTGACCCCCGAGACTGTTCTTTTGCTCGCGCTAGTCAATACTCAGGCATGTAGGGCTGCGACCGCTCCGGTTGTGGGTCGAGTGCCTTTTTTTTGCAGACTGTTGTCCCTGAAATGTAATGCGTGAGGAGAAAGGTATGCTGATTCTGACTCGTCGGTGTGCAGAAAGCCTGATTATCGGTGATGGCGAAATCACCGTGACCGTGCTCGGCGTCAAAGGAAATCAAGTGCGCATCGGTGTTAATGCCCCCAAAGAGGTAGCTGTTCACCGGGAAGAAATTTACCTGCGTATCAAGAAAGAGAAGGACGAAGAACCAAGCCATTAATTTTTATCGTTTTTTATGTTTGCAAACGGGGAAGAAGCTGGTTAATATACGCCCCGTGTTGCGGAGAGCTGGCCGAGTGGCCGAAGGCGCTCCCCTGCTAAGGGAGTACACCTCAAAAGGGTGTCGGGGGTTCGAATCCCCCGTTCTCCGCCATTATTTGCGTAGTACGTTGTAATCTGGCTTTTTCGGTAAGTTGTTGAAATTACTAGAAAAAGTGCTTGACATAGAGATTAGACGGCCTATAATGCGCGGCAACAAATGCACTCGTAGCTCAGCTGGATAGAGTACTCGGCTACGAACCGAGCGGTCACAGGTTCGAATCCTGTCGAGTGCACCATTTAAGAGTTAGTTACAGCAATGTAAGTAACTTGGTTTCAACCAGTTGTGATCTGGTATAAAAACACAAATTGCACTCGTAGCTCAGCTGGATAGAGTACTCGGCTACGAACCGAGCGGTCACAGGTTCGAATCCTGTCGAGTGCACCATACAACAGAAAGCCCGCATTTAATGCGGGCTTTTTGCCGTCCGGGATTTGGCTTTTCCTTTCGTGCATCCCCTCTCGTCGAACTCCACCTGTGCACTACGACCTCGCAGGGTGTCGTAGCGGTAGCTCGTGGCTGAATTTCGAATACTGATCCTGTCTGGCTTGCCGAGGGCGCTTTCGACGTCTTGCTGGCTCATGCCGGCGATCACTCGCTGATTGATGATCGCCTCCCGGCGCTCCCTGGCATTGATCAGGTTTCCACACTTGTCCTGCGCCTGACCGACCACGGTCGGCTCTCTGCTTGGAATTTTCATACCTGATGTTTCGCGGGGCTCGGCTGGCGGCATTAGCGCCATCGTGCTGCCAGGTGTAAAGGCACGGGCGTCCTGAAGTGAAACATTCTCTCCCGCGGCACAACCCAGTGTGGTGAAGGTAATGCGCCCATTGGCAGCCTCACAGCGCTGAACGGTGGTGGCGACCGCCAAGGGCAGGGGGCTGAGCAGGGTGAAAACCAAAAAGAATTGAGCAACTGATGGCATCAGGCGTCCTCCGTGACGTTCCTTTTCAAGGGTAGCGGCTACAATTTTCGAAGGTGTGTGTGTTTTCTTTTCGGAATACGTCGTCGCATTTTCATGGATCAGGCCGATGCTCAGGTTTGTTGTGCAAGCGCTTGTTTCAGCCGAGATTTTTTAACGTTTAAAACCGTCAGGCGGTGTATCATTGCGCCCGTCAGCCCCGCCGGGGCTTGTGGAATACCTCCATGGACTTACCCAGTAGTTACTCAGTACCCCGTTTCACCAATCATGAATTGACTGATTGATCCTTCCGGCGTGCCCCGCTGCTGGGAGTGGAGTTCGCCTATGTCCGAAGTTGAAGTAAAGAAAACGCAGGAAAGCTTGCAGGATCGCCTGGCTCAGGTGGTTGAGTTGCTGCAGCGCCAGCGAGTTGTAGAAGACCTGACTCACCGCCAGGAAGGCCCGCATCATGACCGGGTCGAGAACCTGGTCCACCGGCAGAACCTCGTCGAGTTGCAACGCAAGCTCGATGACCTGCACTCCGCCGACGTCGCCTACATCCTTGAAGCCTTGCCGCTGGACGATCGTCTGACGCTCTGGCAACTGGTCAAGGCCGATCGCGACGGCGACATCCTTCTTGAAGTATCCGATTCGGTCCGTGAATCACTGATCGCCGACATGGACGATCACGAGCTCCTGGCAGCCGCCAAGGACATGGATGCCGACGAACTCGCTGACCTGGCCTCCGAGCTGCCGCGAGACGTCGTCCATGAGCTCATGGAGACCCTCGACCAGCAACAACGCGAGCGCGTGCGTTCGGCTTTGTCCTATGACGAGGAGCAGGTCGGTGCGTTGATGGACTTCGAGATGGTGACCATCCGCGAGGATGTCAGCCTTGAAGTGGTCTTGCGTTACCTGCGCCGTCTCAAGGAGTTGCCGGGCCACACCGACAAGCTGTTCGTGGTCGATTACGACGGCGTGCTCAAGGGCGTGTTGCCGATCAAGCGTTTGCTGGTCAACGATCCGGACAAACAGGTTTCCGAGGTGATGGCCAGCGATCCGGTGAGTTTCCACCCGGACGAAGACGCCTACGATGCCGCCCAGGCATTCGAGCGTTATGACTTGATCTCCGCACCCGTGGTCGACAAGAACGGCAAGCTGATCGGCCGTCTGACCATCGATGAAATGGTCGACCTGATCCGTGAAGAGAGCGAAAGCGAAGTTCTCAACATGGCGGGTCTGCGTGAAGAAGAAGACATTTTTGCATCGGTCTGGAAATCCCTGCGTAACCGTTGGGCCTGGCTGGCGATCAACCTGATTACCGCGTTCGTGGCTTCTCGGGTCATCGGTTTGTTTGAGGGTTCGATCGAGAAGCTCGTGGCGCTTGCGGCGTTGATGCCGATCGTGGCGGGGATCGGTGGTAACTCGGGTAACCAGACCATCACCATGATTGTTCGGGCCATGGCGCTGGACCAGGTGAGCACCGGCAATACCTCGCGCCTGATGCGCAAGGAATTGGCGGTAGCGCTGATCAACGGCGTGATCTGGGGCGGGGTGATCGGTGTGGTTGCCTACCTGCTCTATGGCAGTTGGTCTTTGGGCGTGGTGATGACCGCCGCGATGACGCTTAACTTGCTACTGGCGGCGTTGATGGGGGTTTTGATCCCGATGACCCTGGCGAAGATGGGGCGCGACCCGGCGATGGGGGCCAGCGTGATGATCACGGCCATGACCGACAGCGGCGGCTTCTTCATCTTCCTGGGGCTGGCGACAATCTTCCTGCTCTGAAGCCTTGTTCATCGAAAACCCGTCTTTGGCGGGTTTTTTTGTGCCCGGATTTCAGGCAAAAAAAAGCCAGCGATCAGGCTGGCTTGGGCTTACTGGCAGAATCAGGAAGCGTCGGCGGTCATTTCAGCGTCATGGGCGATCAGCGAAACAAGGGCGTTCTGCTGTCGATGGGAGAGCTGGCGGAAGCGCTGCAGCAACTCCCGTTCGTGCAAGGAAAGCTCCGGGCTGTCCAGGCGCATGCTCAACTCTTCTCCCAGTGCGCCTTCCTGAATAAGACTCTGCTCAAGGCGCGCAATGATTTCGGAGTTCATGCTGCGATGATGATTGCGAGCCACCTCGGCAATGCGTTCACGCATTCCGTCTGGCAGACGTACGACGAACTTGTCAGCCGTACGGCTGGAATAAATTGCCTGTTTCAATGGGCGCATATATTTAACCGGTTAGTTCAGGGGAGCGGTTTTCGGGATTGGCCGCAGGATGTCTGGTAGGACAAGTGCTCTGACCAAATGTTCAACCTGAATTGATAGAGGCGCGCATCATGCCTCAAAGCAGCCAGATCCTTGGCGCCAATTATGTGACAAATATTGAACCGAATAAAGGCGTTCTGCCAGCACCAATTATCAGAAACGCGGACTGGTTTGAAAAGTTCGACCAGGCCGCATCGCTTATCGCTTTCTCCACCCGACGAAAGGTTGCCGGTGGGCAGGAAAAAGTGAACTCGGACCCTGTTCCTTGTCTTTTATAGGATAGTGGCAAATTGCCGATTTACTAGGGGAAGTCGTATAGGGGGAGTGAATTCAAGATGGGTGGCAGGCCCTTGCAGCGGGTCTGCCATGTCAGGATCAACGCAGTACCGGATCGAACTTGATCTTGCGCCCGGCGATCAATGCGAGCACGAACAGCGTGCTGAATACGCCACAGGCGATCAGGGGGAGAGTGACGACCATGTCCTGGGTCAATGACAGATGGAAAATGCCGCTCAACAAGGCGAGGGTGAAGAAACTCGCGGCTGATCTGGACATGCTGTGCTCCTGGTAAAGGTCATTCAAAATACCAAACGTTCGGCAGACGGAGCCGGCATCAGGATGTTTTCCTGGTCGATCTCCTGACTGACAAGGCTGTGCCGGTCGCTCGTCACTGCCAGCTGCGGTGCCTTCTGCAACTGAAGGTAATGCGGCATACGTTGGGCAACCTGCGTAGCGCTGCTCTGGGGAACAAAATGAACGCCTGCTAAAACCACCAGTGCGATTGCAGACAAGAGTGAAAGGGCGCTCTTCATGGGGCGTACCTCGGTTGTTCTGTGAGAACAGCAGAAGCAGCTCGCATGCCAGAGTCTATCGACAATTAAATTCTTTAAAAACAATGAATTAAGTTATTTTTGGTAAAGCGCCATATTGCATTTGCAATGATGGCTTTTTGCAGTGATGCAATTTGCATGGTAAACAAGTCCGCGCCCGGCCGAGGCGTCTGCCTACACTTAAAAAGCCTACGGACGACATGACAAAAGCCAGCCCGGCCGTTAACATGCACGCCGTCCATCGCACCGCGTATCGTCGCGGTCAACCTGTGTCTCAGTAGCTCAATTGGATAGAGCATCCCCCTCCTAAGGGGAAGGTTGGCAGTTCGAACCTGCCCTGGGACACCATATTTTTCAGCTCCCCCCGCCTGTTTCAACGCTTCCTTTTCACGACTTGTAGATAAAGTTCTGCAAGTTCAGGCGCCTTGGATTCATCGAAGACTTCAACTCTACCTTCGCGCCTTTCCGTCTCCTCTCCCACGTAGTCTGAATCTCCCATCCCGTCTGGGAGTGCGCGGGGGAGTAGGTACAGGTTAGTGCGGCAGGATTTACCGGAAACGACATCAGTATTGCGAGAGCCCTGTCCCTGGACACCGAAAAGGACGGCGAAACGGTGACGGCCTAACCCTTAAAAAAGTGGGGGGAGGCCGTCTTGCATCGACTTGAAATTCAATCCAGTTCTACCCAGGCGGACTCGGTTGGTGCTTCGTTGGTGAGCCCGTGTTTGAGCGCATACATCAACAAGTCGATGCGGTTGATGAGATCCAGCTTTTGATAGATGTTGCTGAGGTGGTTGTGCACGGTGTGCTCGCTGATCCCCAGGCGCCCGGCGATGCTCACATATTTGGCGGACGGTTCGCCCACGATGGCGCGAATCAGTTCTCTCTCGCGCAGCGTCAACCGCGCCTGTTTCGCCCGCTCCAGATTGCATTTCATGGGTGTATGTCTGGACGCGGCATAGCCGGAAAGGCCGCCAGCCCAGGCTCTATCCATTGCGATGTCGCTATGGTGGACCTTGAGGATGGCCTGGATGATCGATTCCGTCGGGTCTTCCGCCAGCACGATGCCGCGAGCGCCAGCCTCTATCGCCTGGGCAGCGGGGACAACTTCGTACAGGCCCTTGAGCAGCAGCACTTTCATTTCGGCGCTACGGGTGAGTCCCGCGACGACATCCAGAGGGTTCAGCGCATCCGGAAAGAAACTGAAAAAAATGACATCGGGCCGCAGCTGATCGGCAAGATCCAGCGCCTGGGTATAGGTGGTGGCCTGTCCTGTCACTTCCATGCAGGGCATTCTGGCATTGATCAAGTCGTGAAGGCCCTTGAGTACGAGGGGGCGACAATCGATCAACATCACGCCAATTGGCTCTTTTTGGTCAGTCATGATCTTCCTGACCTCCTTGAAAAACCAATGATGGCCTCCACCCGCTGGCCTTCCCGGGTCAGCAACTTGCTCACCGGGGCGCAGCGATTGAAGGATGGATTCGAACGCAGGGAGGCCGTGATGATGCCCGCCCAGGCATTGGCAACCACCGACCCCGGGGCCGTTTCCATCAACAGCACTGGCACGTGGGGCGAACTTTTCCAGAAGGCAGGCAAAGCCCGGGAGAGAAGTTCAATACAAATAATTATCAGTGGTTTACGCATGATGATGTGCTCCCTCCCGCCTCTCAACTGATTCTAGGTCAGCCCGGAGCGCTGCCAACCTGTCCATCCGTCAGTCCTCGATACAAGCCCGGTGCGCACAGGCCTGAGCGATGTACTCAAGGAAGGGAGTAAGCCTCGAAAATCAAGGTATTAGGCTCGCCATGGGTGGCCAATTGCCAAGGTCTGATCCTGATTGCCTTCGTCAATTAATCGACGAGTGGTGTTCACTTAGGAGTGCTAATGTCAGCTTAGTCAATTTATCGGCGATGCCTGCTGGTCAGCCACCGGCATTTGCGGGTGTTCATGTATCGCTGGTGTTCATGTATCAGCACTTTTTTGTGCGCGAGGTCTCGTTTTCAGTAAGGCCTACACCTATTCAGAACGGGCGTTGGGGGAAGGTTCTCAAGGGAATGCCATGGCTGGCCGATAACACGGGCAGTCAGGGACTTGTTCGTCTCTTCCGGTCGGCATGGGGCGCACTGTCTATGAGAAGGTGTTTGATAGCCTAGTGCCACCCGTTATCATCTGCGCGCCAAAACAGGGGCTGCGAAGCTGAGTCCGTCCGTGTATTTGCCTTTGGGTTCTTCTTCTTAAATTGCCTGGAAATCTTCGATGCTGTCGTATCACCAAAAGCGTTTTCTGATCGTCGATGATTTCTCGGACTTCCGCAGTTCGGTCAGGTCGATGTTGCGCGAATTGGGCGTCAAGGAAGTGGACACTGCCGATACCGGTGAGCAGGCGCTGAAAATGTGCTCGCAGAAGGCCTACGACTTCATCCTGCAGGACTTTCACCTGGGTGACGGCAAGAAGAACGGCCAGCAGGTGCTCGAAGACCTGATGGAAGAAAAGCTGATCAGCCATGAGGCGGTGTTCGTCATGGTCACCGCCGAAACCAGCCAGGCCATGGTGCTCAGTGCGTTGGAGCATGAGCCCGATGCCTACCTGACCAAGCCGTTCAACCGTTCCAGCCTGGCTCAGCGCCTGGAGCGCCTGGAGCAGCGCAAGACTCTGCTCAAGCCGATCCTGCAGGCCCTCGACCGGGGCAAGCCGATGGAGGTGCTCAACGCCTGTATCGCCCTGTGCAAACAAGATATTCGTTACTCGCCGTTGTGTCTTCGCTATCGCGCCGATGCCCTGCGCGACCTGAATCAGAACGAAGCGCTGGAGCGCCTCTATGACGGCATCATCGCCGACCGTCCGTTGCCATGGGCGTTTGCCGGGTTGGGCAAGTTGCTGTTCAAGCGCGGTCAGGTCGGGCAGGCCAAGGGCATTTATGAGAGAGCCCTGAAAGTCTTCCCGATGATGCCGTCGCTGTATGACGGCATGGCGGATGTATTGGTCGCCGAAGGGGACACCAAGGGGGCGCAGCGCGTCCTGGAAGAGGCGATTCGCCTGTCGCCGCTGGCGGTGCGTCGCCAGGCGTTGCTCGGTAAGCTGGCGATGACCAACGAGGACTTCGACACGGCGGCCAAGGCCTATCGCCAGGCCGTGAGCCAGGGCGCCCAGTCTCGGTTCAAGGATGCCGAGAGCAACCTCGGCCTGGCCCATGCATTGATCAGCAAGGGCAGCGAACGGGGCCTGGACACGCGGACCCGTCTGGAAATCAACACCACATTGAGTGCCGTGGCCAAGGAAAACCCTTCCGATCCGGGCCTGCAAATCCGCGCGCGCCTGATGAAGGCCACCAGCCTGTTGCTCAACGACGCCGAGACGGCCGACAAGCTTACCGAGCAAGCCTTGCTGCGTCTGGACGGCATGGAGCAATTCATGAGCGCCGAAGCGGCGTTGCTGGTGGCCAAGCAACTGAAACTGCTCGGGCAGACAGAGGCCGGTACCGCGATGCTGAAAAACTGTGTGGAAATCTACGGCGACGATCCGGTGGTCATGAAGGACATCGCCAAGCAGACCGACGACCCGAGCATCCTCAATTCCGGCAACGCCGCCGCGGAACTCAACCGTCAGGGCGTGCGCGTGTACAAGACCGGCAACCTGGTGGAGGCCCGGCAGGTATTCCGCAGGGCCCTGGCGTTGCAACCGAAGAACATCAGTATCGCCCTGAACATGGCGCAGTCGTTGTTGCATGGCACCGATACCAGCGTTCCCTCGGCAGAGCTGGAGGAGTGCCAGGTTTGCCTGAAAATGGTCGGCCTGATGCCCGACACCGACGCGCGCTATCCGCGTTACCAGAAGCTGAAAAGCAAGGCGTTTGGCCAATGAACGACAACGAACCGGCACTGGATTTCTCCACGGTGATCGCCTCGACCGTGCACGACATGAAGAACTCGCTGGCCATGCTGATGCAGGCCCACAGCCAGTGGCTGGGGCGATTGCCGGAGTCGGCGCGGCAGGCGCCGGAGCAGGGCGTGATCGACTTCGAATTCGCCCACCTCAACGGCATGCTGGTGCAGTTGCTGGGGCTGTACAAGCTCGGCGTCAACCAGATGCCACTGCAACCGGCCTACCATGAACTGGACGACTTCATCGAAGCGCAGCTGGCCTGTCATCAGGAGGTGTTCGCCAGCCGCGGGATCATGGCCACCTATGAAGTGGACCCGCTGAGCCCGCTGGGTTTCTTCGACCGTGAGTTGATCGCGTCGGTATTGGCCAACTGCATCAACAACGCCATTCGCTTTGCACGGCATGCCGTTTTGATCAGCGTCAGCGACGAAGCCGGGCAACTGGTGTTGACCATCAATGACGATGGCGAGGGGTATCCGGCGCAGATGATCGAACGTCAGGTAGATTACGTGCAGGGTATCAATCAAAGCACCGGTAGCACCGGGCTGGGCCTGTACTTTGCCGGGCGAATTGCCGCGCTGCATCAGCGCAACGGCGTGGGTGGACGTACCGAAATCAGCAATGGCGGGCCGTTGGGCGGAGGGGTGTTCCGCCTTTACCTGCCCTGACAGACAGCATTTTTTTCGACGCTGCTTGAAATTCCGAACACGTGGAGCCTATTTTGTACGGTCGCCGTTCGCGGCCCGCACAATAACAAGGATAGCGTCATGACGACCGTTGGCCTGAGTTCACTCGCGCAGCGATTGACGGGCATTGATCAAGTTGAATGTGTCACGCCGGATTTGAATGGCGTACCACGGGGCAAAGTGATGACCTCCGAGGGGTTTCTCGACGGTCGACGTTTGCAGATGGCGCGGGGCGTGCTGCTGCAATGCATCATGGGTGGATATCCGCCGGCACGGTTTTACGGCAGCGATGATGGCGACCTGGCGCTGATCCCGGACCCTGCACAAATCCATCGCTTGCCCTGGAGCCATCCACCGCGGGCCTTGGCCATTTGCGATGCGGATGAACTGGGCACCACCACCAGCTCCAACCTGTCGACCCGTGGCCAGCTCAAGGCGGTGATTGCCCGTTACGCGGCCCGCGGCCTGGCGCCTGTGGTGGCGACCGAGCTCGAGTTTTTTGTCTTCGCCCCCAACACCGATCCGACCCTGGCTTTTCAACCGCCACTGGGGCTGGACGGTCGCCGCGAAGATGGTCAGTCGGCGTTCAGCGTCAGTTCCAACAACGGCTTGCGGCCGTTCTTCAATGAAGTCTACGAGTGCATGGCTGCGTTGGGGTTGCCTCGCGATACCTTCATGCACGAAATGGGCGTCAGCCAGTTCGAGATCAATCTGCTGCACGGTGATCCGCTGCTGCTGGCCGACCAGACATTCCTGTTCAAGCACCTGCTCAAGGAAGTGGCCCTCAAGCACGGCCTGAGCGTGGTGTGCATGGCCAAGCCGTTGGCGCATACGCCGGGCAGTTCGATGCATATCCATCAGAGCGTGGTCGAGATCGATTCCGGGCGTAACGTGTTCAGCGACGAGGCGGGGCAGGAGACGGCCACCTTCCGCCACTTCATTGCCGGTCAGCAAACGTGCATGGCCGATTTCACTGCGTTGTTTGCGCCGAACGTGAACTCCTATCAGCGCTTGTGCCACCCTTACGCCTCACCGAATAATGCCTGTTGGTCCTACGACAACCGGGCGGCCGGCCTGCGCATTCCGGCCAGTTTGCCGGTGGCCCGTCGGGTTGAGAACCGCTTGCCGGGGGCCGATGCCAACCCGTATCTGGCGATTGCCGCAAGCCTGGCGGCGGGGTTGCATGGCATCGAGAAGACATTGGAGCCGAGCGCGCCGATCCAGGGTGAGTTCGAGGTGCCGGACAATCTTTCGTTGCCGTGTACCTTGCATGCGGCACTCGAGCGTCTGAAACGTAGCCAGTTGGCCAAGGAACTGTTCGGCGCGGAATTCATCGAAGGCTACATCGCTTCGAAGACCCTGGAACTGACCAGTTTCCATGATGAAATTACTCCCTGGGAAAGGCGTGTTTTAGCAGCCCAGGCCTGACGTTCCGTCGACATCCGGCTATCGTTTAGCGATAGCCGATTCTCACTGCAAGGAGCCGCTCGGAACGCCGATGCGCCAAATCTGGAAATCCTTTCGAGCATTGTATTTCGCCTCGCTGATGATGTTGATCGGCTCGGGTCTGTTGAGTACTTACCTGGCGTTGCGCCTGGCTGCCGACCATGTCGACAGTCTGTGGGTCGGTGCGCTGATGGCTGCCAACTATTTCGGCCTGGTGCTGGGGGGCAAGATCGGCCACCGGTTGATTGCCCGGGTCGGGCATATCCGGGCCTATTCGGCGTGTGCCGGGATCGTTGGCGCGGCGGTGCTCGGCCATGGCCTGGTGGACTGGTTGCCGGCTTGGCTGTTTTTGCGGGTGATCGTCGGCCTCGGCATGATGTGCCAGTACATGGTGATCGAGAGCTGGCTCAATGAACAGGCCGATGCCAATCAGCGTGGCATGGTCTTCAGCGGCTACATGATCGCTTCGTACCTGGGGTTGGTGCTGGGGCAGTTGATTCTGGTCATGCACCCAGGGCTGGGGCTTGAATTGCTGATGTTGGTCGCTCTGTGCTTCGCGCTATGCCTGGTACCGGTGGCCCTGACCCGGCGCATTCACCCGGCACCCTTGCACCCGGCACCGATGGAGCCACGGTTCTTTATCAAGCGCGTGCCTCAGTCACTGAGCACGGTGCTCGGAGCGGGCCTGATCGTCGGTTCGTTCTACGGTCTGGCGCCGCTGTATGCCTCGCAGCAAGGGTTGTCCACCGAGCAGGTCGGTCTGTTCATGGGTAGCTGCATTTTTGCCGGGCTGCTGGTGCAGTGGCCGTTGGGCTGGTTGTCCGACCGCTACGATCGGGCCGTGCTGATCCGCAGTTTCGCGTTCAGCCTGGCACTGGCTGCACTGCCGCTGGCGATCATGCCGCAGGTGCCGCTGGAGGTATTGTTCATCGCCGGGTTCCTCTGTTCGCTGGTGCAGTTCTGCCTGTATCCGTTGGCGGTGGCGTTCTCCAATGACCACGTCGAAGGTGATCGCCGGGTGTCCCTGACGGCGATGTTGCTGGTTACCTATGGCGTGGGTGCGAGTATCGGGCCGCTGGTGGCAGGTGTGCTGATGAAACTGTTCGGCAGCCAGATGCTCTATGCGTTCTTCAGTTTCTTTGCGTTGGTGCTGGTATGGCGGATTCGCCCGAAAGCAGTGACCAACCTGCATCAGGTCGACGACGCACCGCTGCATCACGTGGCCATGCCGGACAATATGACGAGTTCGCCACTGGTGGCCTGCCTCGACCCGCGTGTTGACGAGCAGGTGGTGCAGGACCAGATGCACAGTCCGGTGAGTACAGCGCCAGAGCCTGAATCAGAACCTGAAGCTGTCACCGAAACTGAAACCGATCAGCCGCCGCAAGACCCTGATACAGGGCGGGATCCTAACTTCAGCGAGGCCAGGCCTTAAAACCGGGGCACAAAAAAACGGGCAGTCACCGCAAGGGAGTGCCCGTTTTTTGTTGATGCGCTATCAGATGTCGTCTTTGTCGAAGCGACGCGCTTCGCGTTGCAACTGGTAGACGAAGCGTTCGACCTGACGTTGCACCAGCCCGCTCATGTTGTGGAAGCGAACGCCGGCGAAGGTGGTGGAAATCCTTTCTTCGAAGTGCAGATAACGCAACTCGACCGGCGCGGTCATCTTGCCGAAGGGCAGGTCGGCGTTGAAACGGTCGTAAACCTGACCCAGTTGCAGGCTGCCGGTGATGTCGCCGTCGAAGCGCAGTTTGCACCCGGTGGCGGAAATATCCAGCAGCTTGCCGCTGATGGGCGCCTTGAGTTTTTCGCCGTCGAGGTTGACGTTGACCAATTGTGCCAGCTTCAGCGCGGCGCGGAAGGCATTGCGGCGCTGGTGGTACACCACTTCATCAGGCAGGGGGCCGCGATAGCAGCGGCTGCCACCGGATTCGTCGATGTTCAACTGGCCGTTGCTTTCCCAGGCAATGCGTACGCCTTCGTGGAAGCCTTCGACCCTGAACGACTCGCCCGCCAGCAGGTAACGCTCGCCGTCACGGGGAATCATTTCGTCCAGGGCAATCATGTTGCTGTCACGGTCCAGATCCACCAGATAGCTCTGGAAGCGCTGGCTGCGCTCGTGGAACGTGATGATCAGCGGGTCATGGCTTTCGAGCAACTGGCGCAGGTTGCTGGAGATTTCCAAGGGCGTGGAGAGCACCTTGGGTGGCTGCGGAGCATCATCCACGGATAAGGCATTGGACACGTTTAATCAATCTCCAGACAAAATTTGACTACGACTGGCTAGCAGTTTGCCAGTATGTTGCGCGTCTTGATAGAGCGGGGGCATTGACCGGCTCATGCCTGACTGAGCGGGCGCGGCTTGGCAAGCTTGGAGAATGTTCCGCTGGCATCGTAAAGCGCCGGGGTTTCACCGCCGTTGAGGATTTTCAGCTGGGTGGCTGTAGCGGCCTGTTGAGTGAGGATCGACTGGCCGTTGTTGGCGTTGATGGCCTGGCACTGGGCCAGGAGATCGGTCAGCACGTCACTTTGCGCCAGCAACTGCTCGCCAATGCTCGACTGGCTGGCCAATTGCTCCAGACCGCCACGGTTGGTCGGCAGGTTGAGATTGGCAAGGATTTCACTGCGCTTGCGGCCATGCTGTTCGAGCAAAACGACCAATGCCTGTTTCTGCGCCAGGATGTTCTCGAGCAATGGCATGTCGCGGCCATGCAATGCGAGGGATTCGGTCTGCAGTAACTCCAGCAGGTGTTGCGCTGGGGCAAAGTCGTCGGTGATCAGTTGCAGTAAATGAGTGTCGTGCATGGCTGGCCTTGGGTTTTAAGCGTCCAAAAGCCTGGCGCCGGCGGTGGCCTAGCGCTGGGCTTCGAAGTTGAGCAGTTTGCTGGCTACACGGTTGCTGTCGACTTTATAGCTGCCATCGGCAATCGCTGCTTTCAATTCGGCCACGCGGGCTTTGTCGACGGCAGGCTGATCGCGCAGCTGTTCAGTGACCTTCTGCAACTGTTGAGCCTCATCGCTGAGATGTACCGATTCCCCGCTTTTGACGGTACCGGCCTGTTCGGCCGCGGACTCCAGCGGCGCGGATTTGCCGGCCTCGGCACTTTCCTTGCTGGCGCTGGTACGTGTACTGCCCGTCAGGGACGAGGAGCTGTTCAAACGGCTGAAATCGATGACCATGATAAAAAACCTCTGGGAATTTGGACGCTTGCCATGGTTTCGGCCATTCCCTGGAAAACTTTAGGCTCATTTATCAATGAACCTTGCGCGCGTCAGCGCATGCCCTGCATGGAGCACAGTCTAGGGAACAGCCGCGGCAAGCGCCACATTCTGATGAACAGAGCGAATTACATGGACACTTCCACCTGCCCCGGCGCCATGACCTGCGCCTTGATGACTCGTTGGGAATTGAGGTTTTTCACCCGGATCTGCTCGCTCAGGCTGCCGTTTGACAGGGCTTCGCCCGGCATGCGCACGCTGAGGGTACCGCTGCGGGCGGTTATCACCACCTGATCACCCTTGCGGATGACTTCGGCCTGTTCGATATGCACCAGGGTAATCACCTGGTCGGCGACCATTGGTCGGGTCAGTCGCTGCCCGATCGCCTGATCGAGGGCGGTCAGGTAGCCCTGGCTGATGAGGCTGATATCGCGCTCGCGCAGGACCACATCCCCAGGCTCGACAATGGCGGCACGGCGCAGTGGCCGGGCGCTGGTCACGACATCGCGAAACAGGCGGACTTGAGCGGGTACGAACACCGTCCAGGGGGAAGCGCCCTCGCAGCGAACCTTGACCGTAACCCGTCCCAGCGGCTTGGGACTCTCGAGTGTTGCTGTCAATTCCCTGTCACACATGGGCATGTGCATGCGCGGATCGAGCTGGTTGACCTGGATCTCGTAGCGACCCTCCGTTTGACTGGTCGCCAGATAGTCTTCTACGGTGAATTCAAGAAAGCCCTGAGTGACGCCGATAAGCATGTCAGGCAAGGTAACCGCGTCAGCAAGGGCAGGGCTGCCAGCGTTGAACAGGCAAACAGCCGCCAGCACGCCGAGCAATTTGCGGTACGGTGTGGTCAGGCGTCGAAAAAATGTCGGTTTTGTGTTCATAACGATTAAAAAAGCAAGCGCCGTGCCGTTTAGTGATGAAGGCGCGTCGCAACAACACTTGGCGTTGGCGTAGGAGTCTGGCATGGCTGGTGTAATGGATTCGGTAAACCAGCGCACGCAACTGGTGGGGCAGAATCGCCTTGAGTTGTTGTTGTTCCGTCTCGACGGCCAGCAACTGTACGGGATCAACGTGTTCAAGGTTCGGGAGGTGCTGCAATGCCCCAAACTGACGCTGATGCCCAAATCCAGTCCTGTCGTGTGCGGCGTGGCGAACATCCGGGGGGCGACCATTCCGATCCTTGATCTGGCGATGGCAACTGGTTCCGGCGCGTTGAAAGACAAGAACAGCCCCTTCGTGATCATCACGGAGTACAACACCAAAACCCAGGGTTTCCTGGTCCGCTCGGTGGAGCGCATCGTCAACATGAACTGGGAGGAGATCCATCCGCCGCCCAAGGGCACCGGGCGCGATCACTACCTGACGGCGGTGACGCGGGTCGACAATCAGTTGGTCGAAATCATCGACGTCGAGAAGGTGCTGGCGGAAGTGGCGCCGACGCCGGAAGCGATTTCCGTGGGTGTGGTGGATGTCGAAACCCAGCACAAGGCGCTTTCGTTGCGCGTGCTGACGGTCGACGACTCGTCGGTGGCGCGCAAGCAGGTCACGCGCTGCCTGCAAACGGTCGGCGTGGAAGTGGTGGCGTTGAACGACGGTCGGCAAGCGCTGGACTACCTGCGCAAACTGGTCGACGAGGGCAAGAAGCCGGAAGAAGAGTTCCTGATGATGATCTCCGACATCGAGATGCCGGAGATGGACGGGTACACCCTGACGGCGGAGATCCGCAACGACCCGCGCATGCAAAAGCTTCATATCATCCTGCATACTTCGTTGTCGGGGGTTTTCAATCAGGCGATGGTCAAGAAGGTCGGTGCCGATGACTTCCTGGCCAAGTTCCGTCCTGATGACCTGGCATCCCGGGTAGTCGACCGGATCAAAGCAGCAGATATCAGCTAGGGGGTCGCACCCCTGGCAGTCAACACGATTTAAGAGGCGGCATCATTGTCTACGGGTAATTTGGATTTCGAACAGTTCCGGGTATTTCTGGAAAAAGCCTGTGGCATTTTGCTCGGTGAAAACAAGCAGTACCTGGTCTCCAGCCGTCTCAACAAACTGATGGAACAGCAAGGCATCAAGTCTTTGGGGGAACTGGTTCAGCGCATGCAGACCCAGCCGCGCAGCGGTTTGCGCGAGCAGGTTGTGGATGCCATGACCACTAACGAAACCCTGTGGTTTCGTGACACCTACCCGTTTGAAGTCTTGAAGAACAAGGTACTGCCCGAAGCGATCAAGGCCAGCCCCGGTCAGCGCCTGCGCATCTGGTCGGCTGCATGCTCGTCGGGCCAGGAACCGTATTCGCTGTCGATGTCCATCGACGAGTTCGAGCGGGTCAACATGGGCCAGTTGAGGATGGGCGTACAGATTGTTGCCACCGACCTGTCCGGTACCATGCTGAACAACTGCAAGACCGGCGAGTACGACAGCCTGGCCATCGGGCGCGGCCTGTCGCCTGAGCGCCTGCAGCGTTATTTCGACCCGAAAGGGCCGGGGCGCTGGGCGATCAAGGCGCCGATCAAGAGCCGGGTGGAATTCCGTTCCTTCAACCTGCTGGACAGCTACGCGAGCCTCGGCAAGTTCGACATCGTGTTTTGCCGCAATGTGTTGATCTACTTCTCCGCCGAGGTGAAGAAGGACATCCTGCTGCGCATCCACAGCACATTGAAGCCAGGCGGTTACCTGTTTCTCGGTGCTTCCGAAGCGTTGAACGGTTTGCCGGATCATTACCAGATGGTCCAGTGCAGCCCGGGGATCATTTACCAGGCGAAGTGAATTTGCCGGCGTCATCGAAAACGGGAGTCCTTATAGGCTCCCGTTTTTTGTGTGCTGATTTCTTGCAAACGCTGCTGACCCCTGTGGGAGCGAGCTTGCTCGCGATGCGTCCTGACAGTCGAGTTCAACTTTCCCTGACACACCGCAATCGCGAGCAAGCTCGCTCCCACAGGGGCGGCGGTGTTCTGAAAAGGGTGAGGAGGCGGCAGAAAAGCGGCATCCGGCGGAAAACCGTTGCCGCTTTTCTGGCATTGCCATGTTGCCATGGCCTGCAAGGCCCCGGTTTCCGGGGGTTTTTGAATTGGCATGGGGCTTGCTAAGTTGATTCTACGAAAAATCAGGTCACCCGAAGGTTTCCCGACATGAGCATCAGCTTCGATAAAGCGCTCGGTATCCACGAACAAGCCCTGGGCTTCCGAGCCCAGCGTGCCGAAGTCCTGGCCAACAACATCGCCAACGCCGATACCCCGAACTACAAGGCTCGGGACCTGGATTTCTCGAAAGTGCTCGCCGAGCAGAACGAGAAAACCAAAAGCGGCACTTTCGCCTTGAACATGACCAACAGCCGTCATATCGAGGCTGAAGGCCTGGGCAATGGCGACGAGTCGTTGCTGTATCGCACGCCGATGCAACCGTCGATTGACCAGAACACCGTGGACGCCCAGCTGGAGCAGTCGAACTACGCGGAAAACGCGATCGGCTTCCAGGCCAGCTTCACCCTGCTCAACAGCAAATTCAAAGGGCTGGTATCAGCCCTGCGCGGAGAGTAAGCCATGTCTCTATCCAGTGTTTTCAACATTGCCGGTAGCGGCATGAGTGCGCAGACCACGCGTTTGAACACCGTCGCTTCGAACATCGCCAACGCCGAAACGGTCTCGTCGAGCATCGACCAGACCTACCGTGCGCGTCACCCGGTATTCGCCACCATGTTCCAGGGCGGGCAGAGCGGCGGCAGCGATTCGCTGTTCCAGAGCCAGGACGCCGCCGGTCAGGGTGTTCAGGTGCTGGGTGTAGTCGAAGACCAGAGCAATCTTGACGCGCGCTACGAGCCGAACCATCCGGCGGCCGATGCCAAGGGTTACGTCTACTACCCGAACGTCAACGTGGTGGAGGAAATGGCCGACATGATTTCCGCGAGTCGTTCGTTCCAGACCAACGCCGAAATGATGAACACCGCCAAAACCATGATGCAGAAGGTCCTGACCCTCGGTCAGTGATAAGGGGCGACTCAGATGAGTGTTACCGATTCCACCAGTGGTTTGAGCCTCAACGATATCCTGGCCAACTCCTCGATCAAGACCAGCACCACGACTGACGGCCTCGCGTCGGCAACCGGCAGCGCCACGGGCAACAAGGCCCTGGGCAAGGATGCATTCCTGAAATTGCTGGTTACTCAGTTGAAAAACCAGAACCCGCTGGAACCCCAGGACAACGGCGAATTCGTGGCCCAGCTGGCGCAATTCAGCAGCCTGGAAGGCATCACCACGCTCAACGATACGGTGACCGGCCTGGCCAGCAACTACAACTCGTCCCAGGCCTTGCAGGCGTCGTCGCTGGTGGGGCGTTCGGTCATCGCTCCAGGCGACAAGGCCGTGGTCGATACCACCAAGAGCCTCAGCGGCACGGTGGTCGTTCCGTCTTCGGTGGCGTCTGCCACCCTGAAGATCACCGACGCAGCCGGCAAGACAGTGCGCACCATCGATCTCGGTTCACAGAAGGCCGGCAACGCCAGCTTCATCTGGGACGGCAAGAACGATGCGGGTGAGACCGTACCTGCAGGCACCTATACCTTCGGCGCCACGACCACGATCGATGGTCAGTCCGTTGCGTTGATCACCAACCTGCCCGCGACCGTCAACAGCGTGACCATCAGCCAGACCGGCGGTGAGTTGATGCTCAATCTGGCCGGGCTGGGCAGCGTTGCTCTGTCCAAAGTACAAACCATTGGTATGTAGAGCCGACTAACACGGCATAAAGGAGTGGATGATGTCTTTTAATATCGGCCTTAGCGGTCTCTATGCAGCCAACAAACAACTGGACGTGACCGGCAACAACATCGCCAACGTCGCGACCACCGGTTTCAAATCGTCCCGTGCAGAATTCGAAGACGTGTACTCGGCGACCCGCCTGGGTACCGGCAGCAAGACCGTCGGCAACGGCGTGCGCCTGGCCAACGTTTCCCAGCAGTTCGGCCAGGGTGACGTAAGCAACACCGGCAACGTGCTCGATATGGGTATCCAGGGCAACGGTTTCTTTGTCCTGAGCAACAACGGCTCGCTGACCTATACCCGTGCCGGTACGTTCAAGACCGACAAGGAAGGCTACGTCACCAACAGCGACGGTACTGCCCGCCTGCAAGGTTACGGTGTGGACTCCAACGGCAAGATCGTCAATGGCGTGCTGACGGACCTGCGGATCGACACGTCAAACCTGGCACCGAAGTCCACCAGCACCGTGTCGTCGACGATCAACCTGAACTCGACGTCGGCAGTGATCGACCAGACGGTTGCGGCGAACAAGTTCAACCCGTCCAAAACCGAGACTTTTACCAAATCGTTCAGTACCCCGATCTACGATACGCAGGGTAACCAGCACACCATGGATCAATACATGGTCAAGACTGGAGCGAACACGTGGGACACCTACACACTGATCGATGGCCGCAATCCGGATGGCAGTGATCCTACTGTTACCGCGCCGGTTGCTTCGACCATGTCGTTCGATTCCACCGGCAAACTGACTTCGGTCAGCACGCCAGTGACGCCACCAACCACGCCACCGACTTCGGTGATCAGCAGTGACCTGAAAATCACCAACTGGACCCCGGGCAGTGTCACCAATGGCGTCTGGACAGCCAACGGTGCCGCAGCCGATCCAGCAGGGTTGACCATCGCCATGGCCAACACTACCCAGTTCAATGCCGACACCGCGCGTTCGATTCCGGCGCAGAACGGTTACGCCACCGGCCAGATCACCAACCTGACCATCGACGGCAGCGGTGTGCTGCTGGCCAACTTCAGCAACAACCAGACCAAGCCGATCGGCCAGATTTCCCTGGCCAGCTTCACCAACGAGCAAGGCCTGCAGCCGGTAGGCGGCACCAGCTGGAAAGAAACCTACGCGTCGGGTATCCCGGGCTACGATGCGCCGGAGACCGGCACCCTGGGTTCGATCGTTTCCAACTCTCTGGAAGAGTCCAACGTCAATCTGACCAATGAACTGGTCGACCTGATCAAGGCGCAGAGCAACTACCAGGCGAACGCCAAGACCATCTCCACCCAGAGCACCATCATGCAGACCATCATTCAGATGACTTGATGCCGGTTGGCTGAACATGCTGCACAAGGAGCCCTTCGCAAGAAGGGCTTTTTTGTGCTCGCCGAAAGCCTGTTGGAGCAGCCGGTCGAGGCTCCTACAGGCAGGCAAAAGAAAACCCCCGACCCGCCAGAGGCTGATCGGGGGTTTCGAGCAAGCACCTTTGGGTGCTTGCTGGCTCAGCTTATTGGCAAGCTTCGCAATCCGGCTCGTCGATGGCGCAAGCCTTTGGCACTGGAGCGGGACCTGCAGGCGCCGCCAGGACCGAATCGTCACCATGGTTGCCGCCGCTGGAAACCGCGTTCAGCTTGCCGGTGTTGATGGTCGACTTCTCGGTGCTGGTCGCAGCCAGGGCACGGAGGTAGTAAGTGGTTTTCAGGCCACGGTACCAGGCCATGCGGTAGGTCACGTCCAGTTTCTTGCCCGAAGCGCCCGCGATGTACAGGTTCAGCGACTGAGCCTGGTCGATCCACTTCTGACGACGGCTGGCGGCGTCAACGATCCACTTGGTGTCCACTTCGAAGGCAGTCGCGTAGAGCTCTTTGAGTTCTTGCGGGATGCGCTCGATCTGCTGTACCGAACCGTCGTAGTACTTCAGGTCGTTGATCATGACCGAGTCCCACAGATCGCGAGCCTTCAGGTCGCGAACCAGGTACGGGTTGATCACGGTGAATTCGCCCGACAGGTTCGATTTCACATACAGGTTCTGGTAGGTCGGTTCGATCGACTGCGAGACGCCGGTGATGTTGGCGATGGTCGCGGTCGGTGCGATGGCCATGATGTTCGAGTTACGAATGCCTTTCTGTACACGGGCGCGAACCGGTGCCCAGTCCAGGGTTTCGTTCAGGTCGACATCGATGTACTTCTGGCCACGAGCCTCGATCAGGATCTGTTGCGAATCCAGCGGCAGGATGCCTTTGGACCACAGCGAACCGTTGAAGGTCTCGTACGCGCCACGCTCATCAGCCAGGTCGCAGGAAGCCTGGATCGCGTAGTAGCTGACCGCTTCCATCGACTTGTCGGCGAACTCGACGGCAGCGTCGGAACCGTAAGGAATGTGCTGCAGGTACAGCGCATCCTGGAAGCCCATGATGCCCAGGCCGACCGGACGGTGCTTGAAGTTGGAGTTCTTCGCTTGCGGCACCGAGTAGTAGTTGATGTCGATAACGTTATCGAGCATGCGCACGGCAGTGTTCACGGTGCGTTCCAGCTTGGCGGTGTCCAGCTTGCCGTCGACGATGTGGTTCGGCAGGTTGATCGAGCCCAGGTTGCAAACGGCGATCTCGTCCTTGTTGGTGTTCAAGGTGATCTCGGTGCACAGGTTCGAGCTGTGGACCACGCCCACGTGCTGCTGCGGGCTGCGCAGGTTGCACGGGTCTTTGAAAGTCAGCCATGGGTGGCCGGTTTCGAACAGCATGGACAGCATCTTGCGCCACAGGTCTTTGGCCTGGATGGTCTTGAACAGCTTGACCTTGCCTGGGTACTCGGTCAGGGCTTCGTAGTACTCGTAACGCTCTTCGAAGGCCTTGCCGGTCAGGTCGTGCAGATCCGGCACTTCGGATGGCGAGAACAGGGTCCACTTGCCGTCATCGAAGACACGCTTCATGAACAGGTCAGGGATCCAGTTGGCGGTGTTCATGTCGTGGGTACGACGGCGATCATCACCGGTGTTCTTGCGCAGTTCGATGAACTCTTCGATGTCCATGTGCCAGGTTTCCAGGTAGGCACATACAGCGCCTTTGCGCTTGCCACCCTGGTTAACGGCGACGGCGGTGTCGTTCACTACTTTGAGGAACGGTACAACGCCCTGGGACTTGCCGTTGGTGCCCTTGATGTACGAACCCAGTGCACGGACTGGCGTCCAGTCGTTGCCCAGGCCGCCGGCGAATTTGGACAGCATGGCGTTGTCGTGGATCGCGTGGTAGATGCCCGACAGGTCATCCGGTACGGTGGTCAGGTAGCAGCTCGACAGCTGTGGACGCAGGGTGCCGGCGTTGAACAGGGTCGGGGTCGACGACATGTAGTCGAAGGACGACAACAGGTTGTAGAACTCGATGGCACGGGCTTCGCGGTCTTTCTCTTCGATCGCCAGGCCCATGGCCACGCGCATGAAGAACACCTGCGGCAGTTCGAAACGGATACCGTCCTTGTGGATGAAGTAACGGTCGTACAGGGTTTGCAGGCCCAGGTAGGTGAACTGCTGGTCGCGCTCGTGGTTGATCGCCTTGCCGAGTTTTTCCAGGTCGAAATTGGCCAGCTCAGGGTTCAGCAGCTCGTATTCGATACCTTTGGCGATGTAGGCCGGCAGCGCCTTGGCGTACAGGTCGACCATCTCGTGGTGAGTGGCGCTCTCGGCTACACCGAGGAAGCCCAGGCCTTCGGCACGCAGGGTGTCCATCAGCAGGCGCGCGGTCACGAACGAGTAGTTCGGCTCGCGTTCAACCAGGGTGCGGGCAGTCATTACCAGGGCGGTGTTGACGTCGGTCAGGGCCACGCCGTCGTACAGGTTCTTCAGGGTTTCGCGCTGGATCAGGTCGCCGTCGACTTCTTCCAGGCCTTCGCACGCTTCGGTGACGATGGTGTTCAGGCGACCCATGTCCAGTGGCGCCAGGCTGCCGTCGGCGCGGGTGATGCGGATCGACGGGTGAGCGTTGACCGCTTCCTCGGCCGGGGCGTGGGCAGCGCGTTCTTTCGAACGACCGTCACGGTAGATTACGTAGTCGCGGGCGACTTTCTGCTCGCCGGCACGCATCAGGGCCAGTTCGACCTGGTCCTGGATTTCTTCGATGTGGATGGTGCCGCCCGATGGCATGCGACGCTTGAAGGTCGCGGTGACCTGTTCGGTCAGGCGGGCAACGGTGTCGTGGATTCGCGACGAGGCAGCGGCGGTGCCGCCTTCAACTGCGAGAAACGCTTTGGTGATGGCGACGGTGATTTTGTCATCGGTGTAGGGAACGACAGTGCCGTTACGCTTGATCACACGCAGTTGGCCTGGCGCGGTGGCGGACAGATCCGAATTCGAATCAGCGGCCTGCGGCAAGGTGCCCTGCGGGTTCTCGCGAGTTGTGTCGGTTTGCATGGGGGGGTGTCTCCACATTCTCTATGTTTGTTTGGGCACCATCACGGTGCCCACCGTTCCGTCCTGAAGCACTACAACCGGCGAGCGCCGGGCATAACAACTTCGGGACAGTAGGAAGGGGGCTATAGGGCGCCGCTTCCATGCCGAAGTCTTTGGTCTCACGCCTTGGGCCTGAGACCGGAGTCCTTTGAGGGTGACAGTTGGGACTGCAACACCCGTACCGTTTTGACCACTCGGGGCCGAAATACAGTAGCCATCCGCACGCGCGGTTTGGTCTTTCAAAAATACGTATGGTTCAACCGGACAGAGGCAATAAAAGCGCTTGAAATTGGTGTCTGGTTTGTGTTTGGTTTTTCGCGCAAAACCCTACATCTAGGGGTTTTTTAGCGCCGGGGTACAAGATAATGCGTTTTGGGGGGCGATTGCAACGTAATGCCTGTGGATAAACCTGTGCGTAAATTGTGTGTGAAAGAGGTAACCGGCGTGTAGGCCGCGACGCTGCTGGACCGGACCTTTTTTCAGCGATTTTCAACCATCGAAAACGCTCGGGCGGATTTTTAAGGGCGCGAACCCTATCACAAAAAACCCTGTTGTCCGAACGCATTTACCCGCTTGTGTTCTCGACGGGCGGCGTTTATACAATCGGCCCAGTGTGTATACATATTTATCCCCCCGAATCATTACAAAAAGAGGGGCGGATCCTTCCTTATTAGTGTTTTTGGCAAGCAGAGGTCACCCGTGGAGCAAGAAGCCTGGCAGGTATTGATTGTGGAGGACGACCAGCGACTGGCCGAACTGACCCGCGATTACCTGGAAGCCAATGGCCTGCGTGTATCGATCGAAGGCAATGGTGCGCTCGCTGCGAATCGCATCATCAAGGAACAACCGGACCTGGTGATCCTCGACCTGATGCTCCCCGGTGAAGATGGCCTGAGCATTTGCCGCAAGGTCCGCGCCCGATATGACGGCCCGATCCTGATGCTCACTGCCCGCACCGATGACACTGACCAGATTCTCGGCCTGGACCTGGGGGCTGACGACTACGTCTGCAAACCGGTACGCCCGCGCCTGCTGCTGGCGCGCATCCAGGCACTGCTGCGCCGTAGCGAAACGCCCGAAGTCGCCCCGGAAAAACAGCGGCGTCTACAGTTCGGCCCGCTGATCGTCGATAACGCCTTGCGCGAAGCCTGGCTGCAGGGCAACGGCATCGAGCTGACCAGCGCCGAATTCGACCTGCTCTGGCTACTGGTGGCCAATGCCGGGCGTATCCTCTCCCGGGAAGAGATCTTCACCGCGCTGCGGGGCATTGGCTATGACGGTCAGGACCGCTCCATCGATGTGCGCATCTCGCGCATCCGCCCGAAGATCGGCGATGACCCGGAGCATCCACGGCTGATCAAGACCGTGCGCAGCAAAGGCTATCTGTTCGTTCCCGAGGCTTGCGTAGATCCGTCCCTGTGAACTCGATCTTCCTGCGTATCTATGGCGGCATGTGCGCCGCGCTGATTCTGGTGGCGGTGCTCGGTGTGCTGGCGTTGCACCTGCTGAATGAGGTGCGCAGCGAGCAATACCGCGAGCGCCTGGCCCACGGCACGTTCTCGCTGATGGCCGACAACCTGCAACCGATGAACCAGACCGAACGACATCGGGCCTTGTTGGTGTGGGAGCGGCTGCTGGGGATTCCACTGGCGCTGAAAACTTTTGCCGAGACCGACCTCGACCTGACCCAGCGCACCCGTGTGTTGCGCGGTCAGGCACTGGTGGAACAGACCGGGCCGCACGCAGCGAAGGTCTACAAGCTGGTCAGCGACAAGGAACAGTTGATGCTCACCGGGGAAGTGCAGCAGATCAGCGAGCAACTGGCCCGGGCGACCATCTACCTGTTGACCGATGAACTGGTGCGCACCCCGGTCGCCGACCAACCCTTGCGCCTGGCGCAATTGAAGGAAAGCAAGGGTTTCGGCTTCGATCTGCGCCTGGTCACGGTTGACGAGGCGGACATGGACGAAGACCAGAGCCGTCGGGTATCCGAGGGCGACACGGTGATGGCGCTGGGCAAGGGGGGGGATTCGATCCGGGTATTTGCCGGCATGGTGGGCACACCGTGGGTCCTGGAAATCGGCCCTTTGTATCAGATGAATCCTTATCCGCCGGAGTGGTTGGTGTTGATCGCCGCGCTGGGCCTGACGCTGATCGGTTTGATCGTCTATCTGTTGGTGCGTCAGCTGGAGCGACGCTTGCGTGGCCTGGAAGCCGCCGCCACGCGCATTGCCAAAGGCAGCCTGGAAACCCGTGTGCCGGCGCGCGGCGCGGACTCGGTGGGACGGCTGGCCTCGGCGTTCAACGGCATGGCCGAACACTTGCAGCAGTTGCTGGCGATCCAGCGCGAACTGGTGCGTGCGGTGTCCCACGAATTGCGCACGCCGGTGGCACGCCTGCGCTTTGGCCTGGAGATGATCGGCTCGGCCACCACACCGCAAGCCCTGGAAAAATACTGCCAGGGCATGGACCACGACATCGAGGACCTCGACCGGCTGGTGGACGAGATGCTGACTTACGCGCGGTTGGAGCAGGGCTCGCCGGCACTGAACTTTCAGCGGATCGATCTGGATGCCTTGGTCGATCAGGTGATCGAAGAACTGGCGCCGTTGCGCGCCGACGTCACGGTGCAACGGGGCTTGTGTCTATCGGCTGCCGATAACGACGACGCCTGGGTCGAGGCTGAACCGCGCTATCTGCATCGGGCGATCCAGAACCTGGTGACTAATGCCATGCGCCACGCGCAATCACGGGTAACCATCAGCTATCAAGTGGGGCAGCAGCGATGCCGAGTGGATATCGAGGATGACGGGCCGGGTGTGCCGGAGTCGGCGTGGGAAAAGATCTTTACGCCGTTCCTGCGTCTCGACGACAGCCGTACCCGCGCGTCTGGAGGCCATGGGTTAGGCCTGTCCATTGTGCGACGCATCATCCATTGGCATGGCGGGCGCGCGTTGATCGGCAAGAGCAAGAGCCTGGGCGGGGCGTGCTTCAGTCTGAGCTGGCCGCGCAATCAGGAAAAGCGTTGAGCCTTGTGTTGTCTGTTGCGGCCCCATCGCGAGCAAGCTCGCTCCCACACTGGATCCCCTGTGGGAGCGAGCTTGCTCGCGATGGCGGCCTGACAGGCACCAAAGACTTCAGGCCTTGATGCTGACCAGACTCAGCAACTGCCCGTCCTTGACCCCGAACTGCGCATCCAGCTCGGTGCCATTGCGCCATTCGCTGGACAGATCAGTGAGCAGTCGCAACCGCACCTCACCCGACTCACGCCACTCCAGCACTTCGGCGTGTTCGAAATAAAAGCGTTGCTGAACGATCGGATAGAGCGCCTTGAACAGGCTTTCCTTGACCGAGAATGTCAGGGTGACCAGCAGCGCCCGTTGATCGTGATCACCGGCCGCCATGCGCTGTAGCTCCGGCGGATTGAGGATTTCCCCGGCCAGGCGTTCGGCCCGTTCGGCATTGAGCAGGTTTTCCAGGTCCATGCCCAAGCCGCGCCAATGGCTTTTGTTCGCCACGATCGCTGCGGCCCGGCCAGTGCTGTGGGTGATCGAGCCAGTGATATGAGCAGGCCAGACCGGTGCCCGGTCTTCACCGATGGCCGGAATGAAACTCAAGCCTTCCAGTCGCTGTAACGCGGCCCGGGCACACACTCGCCCGGCGAGAAATTCCGCCTGCCGTTTGGCCACCGAGCGCTGGATGCTCGCCGGCGCTTCGACAGCGCTGCGCTGGAAGTCATCGCTGTCCAGTCGGGCGCTATCGAAATGAGTACTCAGCAGGACCGTATCGGGCAGCGCAAACGGCAGCGGCCAATGGTCATCGAGGGGCGTGCAGCAGACGGGCAGGGCGGGGGTTGAGTTCATATCTGGCATTTTGCCGGGTTGGCCTGAGGCTGGGTAGTGCAAAGCTTCTGACGAGTTGGTAGTCGGTGCCCGCCTTTTCCATTGCATGGTCGGATCTGCTGCTGAAACGTGTCGAAATATTCGGGGCGGGTCGGTTCAGCCCAGGTTCAGGGTGCGTTCAGGGGGAGTTCAGGGCGCGGTGCGTAACCTTGCCTCGTACCCAAAAAACAATCGGCACATGAGGAAACTCCCCAATGACTGGATTCAAAAAACTGCTTCTGGCATTCACGGTTCTGAGCGCAAGCACCGCAGCTTTCGCGTCCGACGACAACTTCGCCAGCCTTACTCTTGGACAGACCAGCGACAAGGTTAAAAAATCCCACGCCCTGAACGACAACCTCAATCACCCGAACGCCGATGGCGTAATCGGCAAGGACACCACCTGGGGTGTTCGTCTGGGCCAGCAAAACACCAAGGGCCGCTACTACGCCACTTACGACAATGTGTCGGGCTCGCACAACGGCATTAAACTGCGTCAGGAAAATCTCCTGGGCAGCTACGATCTGTTCTACCCGGTGGGCGCTAGCACCAGGCTGTTCGGTGGCGCCACGGCCGGCCTGACCAAAATGACTCAGGAGTCGCCAGGCTTCAGCCGCGACAGTGATATCGGCTACGCCATCGGTGGCCAAGTGGGTGTGCTGCAACAGGTTTCGCAAAACACCTCGGTTGAACTGGGTTACCGTTACCTGCGCAGCAACGCCAGCACCGAGATGAGTGAGCGCGGCGGCAGCAAGCAGGGTTCGCTGGACCTGACCAGCAGCGCCCAGACTTACCTGTCCGCCAACTACGCTTTCTGACAAGCGTTTCGTGAACGGCCTGCGCCGGATCAGCCCGAGTGACTGATCCGGCGTTGCCATGTTAGCTCTTGAGGTACGACGTTGCGCCTATGGAGATGTTGATTTGCCCGGGAGAGCAATATGAAATTGCTGGTCGTCGAAGATGAAGCGCTGCTGCGTCATCACCTGCAAACCCGCCTGACGGAGAGCGGCCACGTGGTCGAGTCCGTGGCCAACGCCGAGGAGGCGCTGTACCAGACAGCCCAGTTCAACTTTGACCTGGCGGTGATCGACCTCGGTCTGCCGGGCATTAGCGGGCTCGACCTGATCCGGCAGTTGCGCTCAAGTGGCAAAACCTTCCCGATCCTGATCCTCACCGCGCGCGGTAACTGGCAGGACAAGGTCGAAGGCCTGGCCGCCGGCGCCGATGATTATCTGGTCAAGCCGTTTCAGTTCGAAGAACTGGAGGCCCGCCTGAATGCCTTGCTGCGACGCTCCAGCGGTTTCACCCAGTCGACCATCGTCGCTGGCCCGTTACTGCTGGATCTGAACCGCAAGCAGGCGTCCCTCGACGATCAGCCGTTGGCACTGACTGCGTATGAGTACCGCATTCTCGAATACCTGATGCGTCACCATCAGCAAGTGGTGCCCAAGGATCGCTTGATGGAACAGCTCTACCCGGATGACGACGAGCGTGATCCGAATGTGATCGAGGTGCTGGTCGGCCGTCTGCGCCGCAAACTGGAGGGGCCGGGCGGGTTCAAACCGATCGACACCGTGCGCGGCCTGGGCTACCTGTTCAACGAGCGTTGCACTTGATCCGTTCGCTGCGCATACGCTTGATGCTCGCCGCCACGCTGTTGGCGGTGTTGTTCATGCTGGCGTTGCTGCCTGCGATGCAGGGTGCCTTCAGCCTGGCGCTGCAGGACTCCATCGAGCAGCGTCTGGCATCCGACGTGACCACGCTGATCTCGGCTGCCCGAGTGGAGAACAACAGCCTGCAGATGCCAGCGCAATTGCCCGACGAGCGCTTCAACCTCACCGACAGCCGATTGCTCGGCTATATCTATGACCGTGAAGGGCAACTGGTCTGGCGTTCGAAGGCGACCCAGGAAGAACGCATCAACTACAAACCGCGCTACGACGGACGTGGCAGCGAGTTTGCGCGGATCCGCGAAGCCAATGGCCAGGAGTTCTTCGTCTACGACGTCGAGGTCAAGTTGCTCGGCGGCAAAAGTGCAGCCTTCAGCATCGTGGCGTTGCAGCCGGTTCGCGAGTACGAACTGACCCTCGAAGGCCTGCGGGAAAATCTCTATCTGGGTTTTGGCGCGGCACTGCTGGTGCTGCTGGCGTTGCTGTGGATCGGCCTGACCTGGGGCTTGCAGGCATTGCGGCGCTTGAGCCAGGAACTGGACCAAATCGAAGGTGGCACCCGCGAAAGCCTCAGTGAGGAACATCCCCGGGAGTTGCTGCGCCTGACCGGTTCCCTCAACCGTTTGCTGCATAGTGAGCGTGAGCAGCGCAGTCGCTATCGTGATTCCCTCGACGACCTGGCTCATAGCCTGAAAACGCCCTTGGCGGTGCTGCAAGGCGTCAGTGAAGACATGGCCCAGCGTCCCGAGGATCGCGATCAGGCCTGGGTGCTGCAAACCCAGATCGAACGCATGAGCCAGCAGATCAGCTACCAGTTGCAGCGCGCCAGCCTGCGCAAAAGCGGCCTGGTACGTCATCAGGTGCATTTGCGGCCGGTACTGAAAAGCTTGTGCGACACGCTGGACAAGGTTTACCGCGACAAGCGCGTACACGTCGCGTTCGATTTGCCCGACCCATGTTACGTACCGATCGAGCAGGGTGCTCTGCTGGAAATGATGGGCAATCTGCTGGAAAACGCCTATCGCCTGTGCCTGGGCGAAATACGCATCAGTGTGCGTGAAACCCTCAGCGGCACGCAGTTGTGTGTCGAGGACGACGGCCCTGGCGTACCACATGATCAGCGCGCACGGATTCTCGAGCGCGGAGAACGCCTGGACCGCCAGCACCCGGGGCAGGGTATCGGCCTGGCGGTGGTCAAGGACATCATCGAGAGCTACCACGCCCAGCTGACCCTGGGGGATTCACCGATGGGCGGAGCGGCGTTCCGGATTTATTTTCCGGCGGTGTGAACGGGTATTTGATAGCAGTCTTTTCGGGCTACAGGCATCAAGCGTTAAACGACCGGCAACAATGTTTTGTTGGCGTTCAGCCGTTTGGTGGCAAGTAATAAGCCTCGCCTTATTGACGACATGCACACGCAGAGTCTGTGTTGCTTGCATGAGTGGATAGGGGCTGAAGCGTTACAAGCCACCAAAGGAGATAAGGATGGAAAGGAAGAAAGTTTGGCTGACGTTTGACGACGGTCCTCGGCAAGCCCAGACCGAAACCGTGCTGGAAACACTGGAGCTGTTTGATATCAAGGCAACGTTTTTTATTGTTGGCAATCTGGTTGCCAGGCATGGCGAGCGTATCAAGCGCATCCTGGGCGAAGGGCACCGGATCGGCAATCACACTTACGATCATCTAAGACTGGTCGGCCAGGACAAAGACACCATCATCGATCAAGTCAAAATGACGGAGCAGGCGCTGACTCCCTACCAGCAGCCGGACCTGATCATGAGGCCGCCTTATGGCGCTCACGACGCGATGGTCGATCGCACTGTCGCCGAGTTGGGGTACCGGCAGGTTCTCTGGAACGTGGATACCCTGGACTGGAACAGCAACTACCAACCGGGGGGCTGGGTATCCCATGGTGTTGAGCAAGTAAGGAAAAGAAAGAATTCCATTGTGCTGATGCATGACATACATGCGACCACGGCCAATAATCTTGGCCGGTTCATCGGACAAGTGAACCTGCTGGGCGATGTGGACTTCGAGTCACCGGCCACACTGGCGATTGCGCCGGTCAGTCAGTTGAATATGTATGTGGTGGTAAGGGGCGATACATTGTCCACAATTGCCAGAGAGTTTTATGGCGATGCTGCCAAATACCTACTGATCTTTAATGCGAACAGGTCGGTGCTGGATCATCCAGACAAAATTTACCCTGGCCTGTCACTGATCATCCCACCTCCAGGGTAAACGTTCGCCAAATCTGGACGGGGTATTCCCCTGGTACGTTCGGGAGGACACCAGTGATCACTGCGTAACGCGGGTGCTGAAAATTCAGCTCTCCTGCGCCCGATAAGCCCCCGGCGTCAGCCCCGTCCACTTCTTGAACGCCCGGTGAAACGCCGACGGCTCGGAAAACCCCAACTGCTCGGCGATCTGTTGCAACGACAGGTCGGCGCGGCTCAGGTGATAAATCGCGATGTCCCGGCGCAACTGGTCCTTCAATTCCTGAAAGCTGGAACCCTCTTCCCGCAAATGCCGGCGCAAGGTCTGCGGGCTGATGTGCAGGTGGGCGGCCACGGCTTCCAGGTCGGGCCAGTGTGAACTGTCGCGACTGAGCAAGCGCCGCAGGCGGCTGCTCAAGCTGTCGCCATCGTCCGGGCGCGAGAGCAGGTCGGCGGGGGAGCGTTCGAGGAAATGCTTGAGGGTGCGTTCATCCTGCAACAACGGCATGGCCAGGTAGCGGCTGTGAAACAACAGGCTGCTCTGGGGCCTGGAAAACTCAAGCGGACAGGAAAACAGCAGGTCGTACTCGGCGCCGTGTTCCGGCCGGGGGTAGCTGAACGTGGCCTGTTCCAGGCGAATGCGCTGGCCGATCAGCCAGCTGCCGAAACGGTGCCAGATCACCAGCAGGCTTTCACTGAGGAAATGATCCGGGTCCCAGAGCTGCGAGTCGTCCAGGCTCAGGCGCACCCATTCATCTTCGCGGCTCAGGGTCAAACGGGGCGCCCCGGGGAACAGGCTGTAAAACAACAAGCCGCGATGGAGTGCCTTATCCAGGCTGCGGCAGTGAATCACGGCATGGCACATCATTGCGAAGCTACCCGGCCTGCTTGGGGCTTGCCCGAACCCGAGGTACTCGTCGTCCAGTGCCAGCCATAACGCCTGGATCAGTTGGGTGAATTGCTCCGGAGCGATGCGTGCCCGGGGTTCGTCCAGCAACTCGGGGCTGATTCCCAGTTGCTGTAGCAAGCCCGAATAGTCGTAGCCGTGCCGACGCGCACCACACAGGGCGGCGCGGGCGAAGTGACTGGCAATGGTACGTTCGCGCATGGCAGCAGATCTGACCGTTGATCGACGGATGTTAGCTGCGCGCCGCGGGCGTGAACAGGGCGGATATCCGCCAAATTGCAGGACGACTTTCAGTGCAGGGGCGGAAATCCGCCACATGCTTGTAGCCGTTTGCTGGCAGGGAATTCGCTGCAACCCCAGATATAAAAAGGCTTGCAGGGGGTTTTACGGAAGGTGGCACGGGCCTTGCGATACAACGAGCAGATGCCTGCCGTTGCGCAGCTCGAAAAAACAAATCCCTCCAGTGCAGGAGGGTTCGCAATCGCGGTGTTGCGGGCAACAGCTGGATGTTGTCACCGGGCACCTTTGAGGAACTTTGCAATGACGACTCGTCAGCCACTGTATAAATCCCTGTACTTCCAGGTGATCGTTGCCATCGCTATCGGCATTTTGCTCGGTCACTTCTACCCGCAGACCGGTGTAGCCCTCAAACCGCTGGGTGACGGGTTCATCAAACTGATCAAAATGGTCATCGCGCCGATCATCTTCTGTACCGTCGTCAGTGGTATCGCCGGCATGCAGAACATGAAATCGGTCGGCAAGACCGGCGGCTATGCGCTGCTGTACTTCGAAATCGTGTCCACCCTTGCCTTGTTGATCGGCCTGGTCGTGGTCAACGTCGTGCAACCGGGTGTCGGCATGCACATCGACGTATCGACCCTGGATACCAGCAAAATCGCTGGCTTCATCTCGGCTGGTAAAGACCAAAGCATCATTGCCTTTGTCCTCAACGTGATCCCGAACACCATCGTCGGCGCGTTCGCCAACGGCGACATCCTGCAAGTGCTGATGTTCTCGGTGATCTTCGGTTTCGCCCTGCATCGCCTGGGTGCCTACGGCAAGCCGGTGCTGGACTTCATCGATCGCTTTGCTCACGTGATGTTCAACATCATCAACATGATCATGAAGCTCGCTCCAGTCGGTGCGTTCGGTGCGATGGCTTTCACCATCGGTGCCTACGGCGTCGGTTCGCTGGTGCAACTGGGCCAGTTGATGATCTGCTTCTACATCACCTGCATCCTGTTCGTGCTCCTGGTACTGGGTGCCATCTGCCGCGCGCACGGTTTCAGCGTCATCAAATTGATTCGCTACATCCGTGAAGAACTGCTGATCGTGCTGGGCACTTCCTCTTCGGAATCCGCTCTGCCACGCATGCTGATCAAATTGGAACGCCTGGGTGCACAGAAATCCGTTGTGGGTCTGGTGATCCCGACTGGTTACTCGTTCAACCTCGACGGTACGTCGATCTACCTGACCATGGCCGCTGTGTTCATCGCTCAGGCGACTGACACCCCAATGGACCTCACTGCCCAGATCACCTTGCTGCTGGTGCTGCTGTTGTCCTCCAAGGGCGCCGCCGGTGTGACCGGTAGTGGCTTCATCGTGTTGGCTGCCACCCTGTCCGCCGTGGGCCATCTGCCGGTTGCCGGCCTGGCGCTGATCCTCGGTATCGACCGCTTCATGTCCGAAGCCCGTGCCCTGACCAACCTGGTGGGTAACGCTGTTGCGACCCTGGTCGTGGCCAAGTGGGTGAAAGAGCTGGACGAAGACACGCTGCAAGTCGAACTGGCTTCCGGCGGTCGCGGTATCTCCGACGAGCGTGAAGTAGACGACCTGGGCGTGGCCGAAGGCCCAGCCCCGGCCAGCGTCAAGTAAACGCTCAACAGAAACTCGGCCTGCAATGAAAAACCCGCTTCGGCGGGTTTTTCATGCCTGCGATTTGAGCGCAACGGTCACCGCCAGTGACGCATCAGGTGATTGCTGCGATGTTCTCGGCTGCCTAGGCTTGGAGGATCGCACTGGAGAACACTTATGCTCGGTCCACTGGCATCACTCAAGGTTCTGGATTTCTCGACACTGCTACCGGGGCCGTTCGCCTCGTTGCTGCTGGCGGACATGGGCGCCGAAGTGCTGCGCATCGAATCGCCGACCCGCATGGATCTGCTGCGGGTGTTGCCGCCCCACGATCAAGGTGTGTCAGCCAGTCATGCCTATCTCAATCGCAACAAGCGCAGCCTGGCCCTGGATCTCAAGCAGCCTGAGGCGCTGGAGGTGATCAGGTCGTTGCTGCAGGACTACGACATTGTGCTCGAGCAGTTCCGTCCGGGTGTCATGGAGCGTCTGGGCCTGGGTTACGAAGCCCTGAAGGCGATCAATCCGAGACTGATTTATGTGTCGATCACCGGCTATGGCCAGACGGGCCCCTACAAGGACCGCGCCGGTCATGACATCAACTACCTGGCCCTGTCCGGGCTGGCGAGTTACACCGGCCGTGCCGACACTGGGCCGTTGCCGTTGGGCATGCAGGTGGCGGATGTCGCCGGTGGTTCGCTGCACGGGGTGATTGGCTTGCTGGCGGCAGTCATCGCCCGACAGCAAACCGGGCAGGGCCAGCACCTGGATGTCAGCATGACCGACTGCGCGTTCAGCCTCAATGCGATGGCCGGTGCCGGGTATCTGGCCTGCGGCGTCGAGCCGGGACCGGAAAACCAGGTGCTCAATGGCGGCAGTTTCTACGATTACTACCGCTCCCGGGATGGGCGCTGGCTGTCGGTGGGCAGCCTGGAGCCGGTCTTCATGAAACAGTTGTGCACGGCATTGGGTCTGGAGGAATTGGCCGGCCTCGGCCTGTCACCGCAACCGGCGCATCAGAAACAGCTTAAAGACGCGCTGAAGCTCGAATTCGAAAAGCATGACTTTGCCGAGTTGCGCGCGCTGTTCGCAGAGCTGGATGCGTGTGTCGAGCCAGTGCTGAGCCTGGGAGAAGCGCTCGGTCATCCGCAGTTGCAGGCGCGGGAGTTGGTGGCCGACGTACCTCGTGGCGATGGCTCGACCCAGGCGCAGATGGCTTGTCCGCTGAAGTTTTCGCAAGGTATGCCGGAGCCCCGGCATATTGGCGCGGCGCTGGGGCAGCATACGGATCAGGTGTTGGGAGAGTTGGGGTTCAGTGCTGAGCGGATCGAGCAGTTGCGGCGGGCCAAGGTGATTCTTTAGTGCCTGTCAGGCCGCCATCGCGAGCACAAACACCGAAAATCCAACTACTCGACCCGCATCTCGCCACTGAACACCAACGTATTGCGGCACCGCCGACACAAATACCGCCGTCCCTGCCGAACCAGGCTGTGGCGCTGTGCCGAAAACGGGAAGTCGCTGTCGACGCACGGGCACTTGTAGATGTAGCGGGTCACGCTGCGGCGTTTGACGTCATAGGTGTGGCAGCGGTTGGGCGGCAGTTCGTACACGCCGCGCATGATCAGTTGCCACTCTTCACCATGGGGCTGGATGCGGTCGCCGAACAGTTGGTGGGCGATCAGGTGCGCGACTTCATGGGCCACGGTCTGCTTGAGGAAATCTTCGGTGTTTTCCCGGTACAGCTGCGGGTTGAAGCGCAGCAGGTTCTCGTGCAAATGCGCGACACCGGCTTTTTGCCCGCGCAGCTTGAGGCTCACCACGGGGCGCTTGAAAGGTCGTTTGAAAAAGGATTCGGCTAGTTGGAAACAGTCTTCGACGCGGGTATTGAGTTGCTCGGGCATGCTTGATGGATCTCCAGAGCGGTCGAGTATGCCGCAACCCTCGGACCTTGCGAATCACCAGGTTGCCGAATGGTCGTGTGCGTTCTCGTTGCTGAAGAATGAAAAGACCGCCTTGCGGCGGCCTTTGTCGGCAGTTCTGATTTTCAGTGATGAGCGGCTAACTGGTGTAGACCGGGCCCACGCCGAGTCCCCAGACAATTACTGTGAACGCCATGATGGCGACCAGCACCACCAGGCCTACGGCGAGCACCGAACTTGAAAACAGGAAGCCCTCGTCAGATGGAATGTTCATGAATGTCGGCAAGCCCACATACAGCAAGTACACCGTGTAGCAGATCGCTGCGGTACCGACGATCATCCCCAGCCACAGGTGCGGGTACAAGGCGGCGAGACCGCCGATGAACAGCGGTGTAGCGGTGTAGGTGGCAAACGCAATGCAACGGGCCAGGCTTGGGTTGGCGTCATAGGTGCGGGCCATCCAGTGGATGAAGGCGCCCATTACGGCCACACCACCGAGCATCGCCAGATACGACATGACCGTCATCCATATTGCGCTTTCTACGGTCAGCATTACGGGAGGTCGATTGCCGATGACCCAGCCGACCTGTGTGGTGCCAATAAAGGCAGACACGGCGGGGATCGCCGCCAGGATCAGCGTATGGGTCAGGTACATGTGGCTGATGCTTTCCTCCTGGTCGCCACGGATTTCTTTCCATTCTTGGTCAGGGTGGGTGAAGAGCCCCACTACGTGATGGATCATGCCAGTCACTCCTCTTGTTTTTACCGTCGCCCCCCAGTGGAGCGCCTACGGGCCAATGCGGCCAAGCAAGTCATAGGTCTGAATTTGTATGTGACCTTATGTCGCAGTATAGGGAGGAGTTTCCCCAGAGGGAGTAAGGGCTTTAGAGCAAATCGCGCTGTAAACGCAGTTGTTAATCGCCGCAGGGTCTGTGGCGAACAGCCCTTTTGGCGAGGCACTTCGCCCCTGAGGCGTTTTTGCGTAAAATGCCGGCCTTTCGTCACACCTCACGGATTTCGCGTCATGGGCACTCTCACGGTCAACCAGAACAAACTGCAAAAGCGCCTTCGCCGACTGGCCGGTGAGGCAGTTGCCGATTTCAACATGATTGAAGACGGCGACAAGGTCATGGTCTGCCTGTCCGGTGGCAAGTTATAAGCAACAAATATTTTGTAAAGCAGAGAAAGCTGTAAAATCTCTCTTCAAGCCCCGCCGTATAACACTCCAATACCCCTTACATTTGACAAAGCTCGTTTCAATACTAGTCTCTTCTTAGCTAGTTATTGGACTAACTATTTTGTCAAAAATGAAGCTCAGGCGTTACCAGTTCAACTCGTTGCCATTCGTGACCCTGGTGGATGACGCGGATTGTCCTATCGATCCTTATGTTTCGTGCTATCTCAATGGTCCGTTGTCTTCAAAGTCGGCTAATACGAGATTTAGATACGCAAATGAACTGTTGTTCGTGCTGCAGTACTTTTCAGAAAAAAACATTGACTTGCCTGCTCGGGTTGCATCGGGAAAGTTTATTTCGTTGAAAGAGTACATGCAGTTTTATGATAGTTGTTGTTTGCACAAAGGCGCATTTGATGCAGCTTCAAATGTGAAGCGCTTTAGAATAAATGATAAGCACCTGAGAAATATCATAGTCGCCAATCAGAAAGGTATGGCAAAGGTATCTAGCGAGACTTTGCAGGGGCGCGTCAGGCGTCTTAGGAGTTTTCTTGTCTGGCTATTTGAACAGTTTCACGAAGCGTATGATGTTGACGAGGTGATCAGCACGAAATTTGCTACGCTGATTGCTAAAATTAAACTAGATGAAGATGGGCTTCGAAAAAATGGAAGTCAACAAGTCAGTGGCGCTGAGGAGTCGGTCCTGCCAGATGAAGTTTTCCTGAAATTGCTCGAATTAATAATGCCTTCTTCTCCCAATAATCCATTCAAAGCATCAAGGGTCAGAAATTATCTCATCGTCAATTTACTAATAGAAAGCGGTATCAGAAGAGGCGCTTTGGGGAAGTTGAAAATTTCAGATTTCAATTTTTATGGTACTTTCGATCAGATATCTATCTATAGGTCAGGGAACGATTCAACAGATCCACGCGCTGAAAAACCCAATCAAAAAACAAAGGCGCACTTGGCTACGATTGATAAAAATATAATGCATCAAGTTAAGTTCTATATTGATCACATTCGTACAGAATTTACTCGTGCCCAATATCATGATTTCTTGTTTGTTAGCGAAAATGATTCAAAAGGTACAGCGGGTCTACCGCTGTCCTTGAAATCAATCAATTCAATCTTCCAGAAAATTTCTACAGCACTGGGGGTTCATGTGCATCCTCATATGTTGCGTCACAAATGGAATGAGATGTTCGATGAAAAGGGTGAGAGGTGTGGTGTCGATACTACTCTTCTTGAGGATATTAGAAAGTATGCGATGGGTTGGTCGCAAAATACAACTATGAATGATGTTTATAATGACAAGCGACTTGCAATGAAGGCGAGGGAGTTGTCACTAGTATACCAGCATAAAGTAGATCAAAAAAATGACTAGATACAAAAAACAGGAGGGAGCAAAAACTAGCAAACAAAAAGCTTCTTTGGTTACGGCTAAATCTGGCCTAGTGGTAAATACTGCAGATGACGTATGGGTCCTACTCCCAAATAATGGAAAAGGGCATAGCCTTAACGTAGGGTGGGTACACTCATCAGGTATGCCAGATGATGAAAAAAAATTGATATTGGATGTTTTTGTATACTACATCCGAACCAAAGCTGCTAGCACAGCGTCCGGCATAAATACTAATGTGAAGCCGTTTATGTCAGGTGGAATTCCTTCGTTAGACAGAATAAGGGCAATTTGGAGTGGGCTTAAAACAAATCATAAGAAAGGGCTTAATCAGTTTTTTGGAACGCTCTCCAAACAAGGCTATAAGAGGTTTAAGGAGTTTCATGCGTTTACTTCCACGCACTTAGATAAAGTGCGTGTAAATGTACTTGATTCTTCCAGTGGTGCGTTAAGTGATAGTGAGTTTGATTCGTTGGCGAAGCAAATCAATATTTGCCTTCAAGAGTTTAAGTGGGTCGAGGGTCGAGAGCTTTCCTTTTATCAGTCATCAGGTTTTTATGGTCGACTTAGAAATTTAGTTACGAACAAGTTGTTGCTTTCAATTGTCCGCCGGCCGATTCAAATTTCTCTTATGAAATGGTCCGACTTGATTCCCGTAGGTGCAAGTTTTAATGATGCAGGAATCCGTGCTGCGGATGAAATTGGTGCTATGGGCGGACAAGCACTGCAGTTAAGAGTATTCATCGCAAAGTCTACAGGAATGAGCTTCTCGAGGGAGTGCCCCGAGCGCTATCCTATCTATGTTTCCGATGATCTTTCAACAATGCTTATAGAATATAAGAGAGTAATGTGGGAAGGGGTCGCGATGTTAATGCAGTCATTGGAAGTCAAGGTGGAGAAGTCTGAACTGTTGAGTTTGATGACTGATATGCCTATGTTTCCTCATGCTAGTCTTTTTGAAACCCGTTTTAACTCTATCGATTTTTTTAAAAGCCTTTTCACATCACGTTCTACGGCCTACCACATCTCTGAGGGAGCTGTGACAAACGCAATCAGATGGGTTTCGGTAACCTCTGATCGAACTGCAGACTGCATAGTTACTTCCAATAGAATTCGTCATACAGTATTAACTCGCGGTGCTCAAGATGGTTTGTCCGCTGCTCAGTTGGCAAAAATAACCGGTGTGACGGTGCCAGCTGCAAGGCACTATATAGATTTGGACTACAAATCCAGGCGGCAGATAGATTCAAAATATATCGGCAATGAAATTCTGAAGAAGGCATTTAACGGTGATTTAACTGTAGGTTCGGCAGACGACGAAACTATATTTGATAATAAATTTAATCCTGTTGGCAGCCCTAAAAACAAGCGTTCATGTACCAGTTGTTCAACAATAATGGGGAGGCCATTGGGGTGCTATGGGTGCCCAAATTTTCGCCCAATACTTGAGGCTGATCACAGGTCGGTGTTGGAGCTCGCGGAGAATAAGCTTGCGGTGAATCGTAGTTCCTTAATCAATCCTCTTCACACTCGAAGCATTGAAAAATTGGAGAGACAGATTGCTTGGGTAAAACTGACGATATCCGTTTGCGATGAAAACCTTCCAAGGCAGAGCGCAATTGAAGATTAATAAATACTTTGATCGGCTAGATTCGTTAATCGACTCATATCGCGACGCCGAATTAAAACAATTTGAAGGGCCTGGTGGTAATGCGAAATTTGATGATCTGATTTGGTACCACATTGACCCTAATACCGGACGCCGAACTAGGTATCTTTGTGGAGTGCATGGGCGGAAGGGAAAGGGTAACGCCGGGAACCTACCCACAGATGCACTTCCTTACCCCTATGGTCATCTGATAAAAGTGTGGTTAATTGAAGTGGTAAATACGCATTTATCTGCCAGCGAAAAAAAGCTCAAATGTCCGCAGCTAGAAAGCTATTGTCATTTATGGAGGGGGATCTTTATACCCAATCAGAATCTACAATTCGAGGACTTAATTTAGGAGCAAGATCTGTCGACCGTCTACGCCCGTTTTTCGATTTTTGCAATAAGAAAGGAGTGATGCGAAAGATTGACTTAAAAGGAAATGATAATAGAGACAGGACTGGGCATGCTTCCTTAGATCACGCGCTGGAGAAATTACCGGATATCACGACAGTTCTCGCTCTAGGCAATATATTCTCATGTGTGTTTGAATATGTGGATGAGTGTGGATCGATTCTCCCAGGTGAGAGCATTATAATGCATGATGCCTTAGTTGTTACGTTTACCACATTGTCTCTGGCGTCACCTAATCGTACTTCGGCGGAAATACCGCTCCTTCCTAAACAAAAGCTTAACACTCACTCTGAGGGAGATGGGGTGCCAGTTTACTATCTCGATTGGATTGGAAGCAAAGGATATAGGAACAATAAAAATCATGTGCTTTCGGCGCTAGCAGAACCAATCACGAAAGCTACGAATTTCTTTTTTAAGGCATGTGAACCGGCAAGAGTGTTATGTAGGTTTTACGAAAAGCCTAACCAAAGCTTAAGCCGACTGCTTGGAGAGTTCGAAATTACGCCGGACCTAAAGCACAATTTATCTTTAACCCAGCGACCCAATCTTTTTACCTTGGGTTATGCGCTAGGGTTTTATGGAGTTAATCAATGCGTTCCGGTACTAAAGGAAAATGTTGATCTTTCTTCCATTGCCCGGACTAAAAGAAGTCAATGCTTTGAGATGAAACCAATTTGGTCTTTGCAACCTGAAGACCGGTTGTCTGTGTCACATACTAATTCTGCCTCCTTATCAGCGCTGCCACTATTATTCGGATACTCTAATATGCCTAGGGTATTTACCGATAAAATTACTGTCACGGTCGGAGAGGTTCAAGCTTGGTGGATTGCCTTCTACAAGGAAAATATTCTTCCAGAGTTTCCACTTTCGTTTTCTAGCGGCGAATCAAGTATCAGTATAAAAAATGCGATGTTTTGCTACTTGGGAAGCTGGCTTTATGGGAAAACATCGAAAGGAGGCACCGGTGGAAAAAAATTTCAAAAGTCGAAGTATTCAGTAGTGCCTCTCGCATCTCTAGGCAGCTCGGTGTTAACTCGAATTGGCGTTAATCGAAACATAAAGTCAATTTTTCAAAGTTACGGATTTTCCTCAGGTCTAACGCTGTCGCCGCATAGTTTGCGACACTTATCCAATACCCTCGCGGATCTAAGTCATATCCCAGTAGAAATAATAACTGCTTGGTCGGGCAGAAAAAATTCTGAGCAAACTCATACTTATATCCATACAGGTGACGACGAGAAGGCAGGTCGAGTTAGTGCAATAATTAATCCGCCAGATATCGACAAGCGTTATATTAGGGTTGTCTCTCAAGAGCAACTTACTAAAGCGACAAACCTGCCGGCGTCGCTCGCTTCAACGGGACTTTGTACTCAAAATCTAAATGTAACTCCATGTAATTATTTGAATGATTTCGTCTCCCAGTGCTTTCTATGTCCAGAGACTTGTCACATTGCCGGCGATATAAATGCTATAGGGATGTTTGAGAAAGATTTATCTTTTCAGGTCGTGCGATTGGAGTCCGTAGCAGGGGATCTTCGTCTACCATCATCCCAGGCAATGAAAAAATGGTATATTATTCATTCTCGAAATGTGCATGTTCTTTCAATGTTGATTGATCTGATGAAAAGTTGTTCCGCAGGTACGACAATTCGTTATTCAAACAAAGACTCTGAATTCAATTTGATCGATTTAGATACGATGGTCATAAAAAGGGTTGCGTGTGCCCTCCCAAATTTTGAGGCGCACCTGAAAAATTTATTTGTAGGTGAAGGTATGAATGCCACGGCAGATACCAATCCTCAGCTACGCTCTCTTTTGTCGTCTTTCGGACTGTCCGATAAGGAGGTATGAAGTGGTGGAACCAAAAATATCTGCCCAAGCGCAACGTAAGATAGAGATTATGCTGACCAAATGGACAGGGAAGCTTACTTGGGAAGCGCTAGTTACAAAGGTGGAGCTTGAACTCGCAATAAAAACTACTAGACAAACTCTATGCACTTATGTGGGTATAAGTACATCGTACAAAAACAAAAAAGCGCAACTTAGAGGTGTATCACCTTCGCTCTATACAAAAATTACGGCTTCTGATGTGAAGTTGAATGAGCAGATAGGGCACTTAAAGGCTGAGGTTGAGGTACTGAAAAAAAATAATGCTGAGCAATTGCGAATGATTGAAAGAATGCTTTTGAATGCTAATGATATTCCCAATTTAGATCTCTATGCTTTAGTTAAGAGGAGGTCTGAGGAAATACAAGTTTCTAAGAAGTCCTAAATTGAGCGTGATGATTAAGTTTTACGCGGCAGTTAAGTTTTGTGTTGTCTAGCGTATTATATTTTAAATGTTTTCTACGGTAACAGGTCTGCCGGGCCACATTCCAGGCTTTCGGCAATTTGATATAGTTTTTCGACCGTAATATTGACTTCGCCCCGCTCAATTCGGCCCATGTAGCTTCGGTCAACTTGGCAAATCAGAGCGAAGACGTCCTGCGATAGACCTTTTGCTTTTCTCGCTTGCCTGATCTTTTTCCCCAATTCTTTCGCCAGATTCCCCATAGCCGCCTCGACACACATGAGGAAGGACTATCGAGCGTTTGCGGACGAATCGGCCACGGACTATAATCCGTATTTTTGTTTAAAGATCGTTGAGGCGCCTGCATGAAACAAGATTTATTCGAATTCGACAGGCAGCTCCATTCTCTGCTTTGCGAGCATTTTTCTAGGGAGTTCACGACCCGTCAGTTGAGAGACGCGTACGCGGCACTCCTTCCCCCCTCAAGCTTTCGGCTCGCGGATGTGCGCGTTTATGTTTATGAACAGATCCGAAGGTTAATTCGCGTTGGCTGGGCGGAGATGGCAGTGCAGCGGCAGAAGCGCGGACAGGTGTTTCGTATGCTGGAGATGCCCCAACGGCTGCAGCTCGTACTGGTAGATGGGAGCTTCTCCCTGGCCGTCGATCCTCTGGAAGCTCCAGCAGATGAGGGAAGAGAAACACCATGCCCTGTGCCTAGCTCAAAGGAAGGGCAAGACGACCAGGCCCGCCTTCAAGCGATGCTTAAGGAGACCCGGCTCGATCTGCTTTCATCCTTGGGCGAGACCGAGCGATACAAGCAGTTGTTTGAGGAAATTCCTCATCTGAAAGGGCGTTTTGAAGGGGTATATCTGGAAGTGCGTGACAGGAGCTCAAAGCTTCTTGGTCACGTTCGTGCAATCGAGAATACGCTTAAGGCGATTTCTGCCGCATGAACTCCACTCTCAGGGTATGGCAACACGACTGCATTACGTTGGCTATGCAGCACTACACCCAGCAACCTCATTTTTTTTGCCAAGCAACTCCCGGTGCCGGCAAGACAAAAATGGCAGCGGAGTTGGCCAGGCAATTGCTGCAGCATGACAAGATAGACCTGATCCTCTGTTTTGCTCCGTCACGGCAGACAATGGATGGATTTCAGAAAACCTTCACCGCTGTTATTGGTAAGCGCCTGGATGGATTGATAGGTGCCGTCGGTGCTGCTTGCACATATCAAGGAATGGAATATCGAGACGCAGCGTTCTGGAAGCTTTTCGACGACTATAGGGTGTTCGCAGTTTTCGATGAAATCCATCACTGCGCTGGTCATGACTTGCTGTTGAGCAATGCATGGGGTCAGCAGATTGTTCAAAGGATTCAAGATCGCGCCACCTTCACTCTTGCCCTCTCGGGGACACCCTGGAGGTCTGACCAGAAAGCCATCGCGCTTGCTCGATATTCTCAGCCAGATGGGGTGTTGATCTGTGATTACCGATATGGCTTGCAGGAGGCAATCGCTGACGGCGTATGTCGGTCGCCGCGCATCGTCGTATTGGATAACAACATGGTGAGGTTAACTGAAACTCTATCCACAGAAGGCACAGTCACGACGTATCCGAGTATTGCCAGGCTGCTTTCTGAGTCACCCGTGTCTTATGAAGATCTGCTGTTTCATGACGATATCCTGCGGCAGATTCTGTTGTTAGGGTGTACAAAGCTTCGCGAAATTCGTGAGCGACATCCGCAAGCCGGGGGCTTGGTGGTAGCGACAAACATTGAGCACGCTCACCGCATAGCTGATCTTATGCGTGCTCAGGGGGAGATTTGTCAGGTCGTGACCAACAAAACGCCAAACGCGCAGCAGGTCATCAATGATTTTCGACATGGTGGCTGCACCTGGATTATTGCGGTTGGCATGATCAGCGAGGGGACGGACATACCCAGGCTGCAGGTTTGTTGTCATCTAAGTCGTATTCGTACCGAGCTGCACTATCGCCAGGTGTTGGGCAGAATCCTTAGGCGCTCAAGTGATGCGGATGAAAAAGCTTGGCTATATGTTCTCGCGGAACCAGCGCTCCAGCAGTACTCGGAGCGTTTGGCCGATGATCTGCCCGATGATCATGCCGTATTGAGTGTCGTGCGAGCTTCAGAGTTTGAAAGCGACGATCAGACTGACGACCATCCAGAAGATCCTAGCGGCATCGAGATCGCCATCTTGGGAGGCTCAATGGGCGGAGCCTTTTCCCGAATGGGTAACGATCACTCAATTTCGATTCTCGGCTCATCTGAGCCCGCATTGTATGAGCTCAATTTTTCTCAGCACTACCGAACTCAGCTTCTGAGCGTGTATTGAGAGCATGAGCTCATTAGCGTGGCTGTGGTTGGAAAGGCTCAGCTTCGGCTTCACAGTTCACCGACCCAGCGGACACAAAATGCCGGTACCCTAAAGTTAATTTTGGTAGTGGCAGCACTGCGTTGGTGCCAATGCGAGAAATCTCTTGTGCGAAAACAGAAAAACAGACGTAAGAAGGCGCGGTGCATCAAGGCGTTGATGGCCATCAAAATTACTCGAGAAGCACGTCAATTGCTTGAAAGGCGTTCAGCTCGCGCGAGTCGATTTCTGGATGGGATATCGATCGTCGGAAATAACTCAGAGTCCGATGGCTGCGAGACACAGGGAAAATAAATGCGTTAATCACGACGATGCAACGAAGGCTCACTAGGGCCTATTGAATAAAGCGAAAGCTATAGAAATTTCATTAGCTGAACTTGGCTTTCGAAAATAGGTGACCGGATTTGGTCTCCTTAATTGAACCGACAATCTCAGCGTGTGGAGACTGAATGACGATGCCGTTTGAACGGACTAGGGCTGTCGCCCAAGCGCATGATTTCTTAACGGAGCTTGCTCACGACACAAACGTAACCGTCCGGCCAACACATCTTCCTGACGTCGATTATTGAAGCGATGGGGTCAGAAAGATGTGTTGGCCGGATGATGTTACGAGTCACTAGGGGCAAAATTCGGTGCACAGCCATTCCCAATATCTACTGCCGCTTTGTCAGATTCTGTAATAATTAGTCTCGTATGAGGTGCTCCGAAACATTGTAGGATTTCATCCCCAATTTTTTTCAGGTCTTTATGAGCACCCTCCTGGAGCCTCCCAGTAGCTTTTTTCAATCCACACCTTGTATCAGTTCGCTCTCCGCTGTTAGGCGTAGATCTCGTTTTTTAAGATCGCTTAACCTCGAAATCTCGTCTGTAGGTTTCTCAGCGATTACTTTCCCCAAGTCGAACTGTGTCATCTCCAAAGCTTTACCTCCTTGCTTACGCTTGGGGAAGTCTTTCTCTCTGGCGCCTTTCGCACTGAACATCAAATCCGCTCCGTCGAGCAGGAGTTCGTGTTTTCGTGCAGTTCACTCATTAGCCCTAACTCTACGAGAGATTGAATAATCCCTATGGAATGGATTGCTGATCCCACTGCATGGCTTGGCCTGCTGACCCTGATCGTGCTGGAGCTGGTGCTCGGCATCGATAACCTTGTGTTCATTGCCATCTTGGCTGACAAGCTACCGCCGGAGCAGCGAGATCGTGCGCGTGTCATCGGCCTATCCCTTGCGTTGTTGATGCGTCTTGGCTTGCTGGCCAGCATCTCCTGGATGGTCACCCTGACCGAGCCGTTGTTCGAGATCTTCGATAAGATGTTCTCGGGCCGAGACTTAATCATGCTGTTCGGTGGTGTGTTCCTGTTGTTCAAGGCAACCATGGAGTTGCATGAGCGACTCGAAGGACATGTGACAGAACGTTCAGGTAATGCGGCGTATGCGATGTTCTGGCCTATCGTTGCGCAGATTGTGGTGTTGGATGCGGTCTTCTCGCTGGACGCTGTGATCACTGCTGTGGGCATGGTGGAACACCTGTCGGTCATGATGATCGCTGTGATTTTTTCCATTGGCCTGATGATCATCGCAAGTAAGCCGCTGACTAACTTTGTCAACGGGCACCCAACCGTCATCATGCTCTGCCTGGGCTTCTTGATGATGATCGGCTTCAGCCTCACCGCTGAGGGCTTGGGCTTCCACATACCGAAAGGCTATCTGTACGCGGCGATTGGTTTCTCGATCCTGATCGAACTGTTCAACCAGTTGGCTCGCTCACGTCGCAAGAAGAGCCTGCATGGTCTCCGTCCGATGCGTGAGCGTACCGCGCATGCAGTGATGCGTTTGCTGGGTGGTCACAAGTTGGGGGCCGATGAAGTCGGTGAAGAAATCGCTGACATGCTGTCAGGTGATGAAGCCGAACAGGTTTTCCACCGACGGGAACGCGTCATGATCAGTGGTGTACTTCAGTTGGCAGAACGCCCGATACGCGGTGTCATGACCCCTCGTGCTGAAATCGACCACATTGACTTGGCCGACTCTCCAGAAGAAATCCGCACAACGCTGATGCACTCGGCGTACTCCAGGTTGCCGTTGATCCGGGAGGGGCGCGTTGATGAGCCGTTGGGGTTCATACACAAGAAGGAGCTGCTCAAGGAGCTGTTGGCAGGTAATGAGCCGAATCTGGAAGCCATGGCGCGCAAGGCTATCAACTTGCTGGACAACTTCACGATTCTCAACTCGCTGGAACAGATGCGTAAAGAGTCGACTCACATCGCTTTCGTGGTGAACGAGTTCGGTGACTTCATCGGTATTCTTACCATGACCGACATTCTTGAATCCATCGCAGGTGAGTTGCCGGATGCCAGTGAAATTGAAGGCCCGAACATCGTTGCTGAGGATGGCGGTTTCCTCGTCAGCGGCGCGCTGAATCTCAGCCAGATTCGCGAACACATCGGTTTCCAAGCGAAAGCGACCGATGACTATCAGACGCTCGCGGGGTTGGTTATGAGCCTGTTGGATCGCTTGCCGATCATTGGAGACAAGCTCAATTGGCAGGAGTGGAGCATGACCGTTGTCGAGGTCGAAGAGCGGCGAGTGACGAAGGTGCTGTTGCGTAAAGAGTGAGAATAGAAAACAAGGCCGCATTTGCGGCCTTGTTTGTTTTCAGGGTATTACTCGTGCGAATGCCCGTGGACAATAAGCGTCTGCCGGGGGCTCCTTTCGTAAGCCAGGGAGGTACGCTAGACCGGAATCCACTGATGCGGCAGCAGTTGCCCGATCTCACTTGCTCGCTGCGTCGGCAGCCGCGTCAGCACATCCTTCAGATAGTCGAAAGACGCAATTCCCACCTCCATTACCATTTTTGTTCGAGCGTGTAAGCCATTTCCGCTCGCTCAACTTAACGATCGTTGCGCAGATTCACATGCGTTCACAATACCGACTATCTAGCCCTTGTCCGGCTATGGCTGCCAGAAGGGTACGCCTCTCACGATTGGTACCCCGCACCTTGCGGTGCCTCGTTCCATTGTCGAAGGCGCTCTTGATTCAGCCTTCTAGATTCACCCGGTGACACGGGTGGTTCCCGCTGGGGGGGAACAACTTCATTAAGCGACCTCGTGTCGCACCTCGATCTGGTTGTTATCGATGGGCACCGCCCAATCTTCCAGGTAGCACATCAGCACTACCCAGCGTTTAAGGCTGTAATCCAGGGCTCTGGCTGTTGCTGATCCGTTGGGCACAAGGTCGCGCTGGGCCTGCATCCAGTCATGCAGAGTTTCAATGATCGGTACTGCCTTTTCCTGCCGTATTCGCCAGCGATCCTCAACGCTCATCTCCCGCGCTTGGCGTTCAACTTCGTACAAGCCGCCAATCGAATGCAGTGCCTGTTCGACCAGGACTCAATTGTTCGCTGCGCTTGGCGAAGTTGTGCCGTTTGAGCAGCGCGATTTCGTGTGAAAGTTGTTCGTTGACCGTTTCGAGGCGGTGGATTTTCTGGCCCATCGAGTCGACCTGGGACAGCAGCTGTATGGACTGTTCGGCCCAACGCTGTCTCGGTACCGGCGCGCATCTCCATCGGTTCAGTGGCGAGCCAGATAGCGTCGATGCGGATCACTGGGCAAGCCCACGGACAAAGCGTGCGCAGTCTTCAGGATAGGAGGTTGGCCATTTCACCGTGATCGTTTGCTCACCAACGGACAGCTCAATAATCGCTAACGCCTCAGTCGGTCGTTTAGGCGAAGCCCTCAAAGGAACAAACGCCGGCAACGCCACTGCTGACTGATCCCGATACAGCGGCAGCCACTTGCGAATGGCGTTGGCGTTGATGGCCACCACGGCTGAAGGATTAGGTTCTCCGTGTACCGACACGGCCACGTAAGGCCAATCCAAAGCTGGCTGCGGCGACCGGTTGAATCTACAGCCAAAAACGGCCCCTTAAAATGGCCAGCCAAATGCCCCGTTCAAGATTGGTTGCAGTACATCCAAAGCTGATTCGTCTAAAAGCGACGACATGATGTCTGGATGTTGGCGTCGCCGCCGAATTGACCCACATACAAATGGAAAGCTGACTCACCTCTAACCGGAACAAGGCCAGCACAGGCAATGCTTGGCAAGGGATCAGACGGTGTCAATGACATCTCGGCAACTGAGTCAATTCGGCAGCGGCGCCAACAGCCATTCCTTTCAAGAACTCAATCGGCAATGGAAATATAATGGTCGAGCTTTTGTCCCCAGCGATTGTCCCCAGTGTCTGCATATAGCGCAGCTGCATGGCACCAGGTTGGCGCCCAAGCATCTCGGCGGCCTGCATGAGCTTCTCCGAAGCCTGCAATTCACCTTCGGCGTGTATTACCTTGGCCCGCCGCTCACGCTCAGCCTCGGCTTGTTTGGCGATGGCGCGGATCATCGACTCATTGAGGTCAACGTGCTTTATCTCGACGTTCGCTACTTTGATCCCCCACGCATCGGTTTGGGCGTCAAGTACTTGCTGGATATCAGTATTCAGCCGTTCTCGTCCGGAGAGTAGCTCGTCAAGTTCGTGTTTACCGAGCACGGCCCGCAGGGTGGTCTGCGCCAACTGGCTGGTGCCCATAAAGAAGTCTTCGATCTGAATGATCGCCTTCTGCGGGTCGAGGACTCGGAAGTAGAGCACTGCATTAACCTTGACCGAGACGTTGTCGCGGGTGATTACATCCTGTGTTGGCACATCGAGCACCACGGTGCGCAAATCCACGCGAACCATCTGTTGCACCATCGGAATCAACAGAATCAATCCCGGCCCCTTGACCCGCCAGAAGCGCCCGAGTTGGAACACCACTCCGCGCTCGTATTCGCGCAGAATCCGGACGGCCGAGAATACCAACACAAGGAGCAGGGCTAGCAGCGCGCCAAAACCCAATTCGACGAACATGGATCAACCTCCTCGCGGTGGCGTTTCATCCAGCGCAGTGACGTCCAGCAGTACGCCCGTGCGCGCCACCACCCGGACCTGTTGGCCCAGATGCAGGGGCGAGCGGCTCTGCACTTGCCATTTTTCGCCCTGCAGTTGCACCCAGCCGCTCATAGGCAGGCCCGGCAGCAGCCCCGTCACCGTGACCAGGCTGCCGACCAAGCCTGCATCGCCGCTGACCAGGGCACGGCGTCGGGCCTTGAGCGCCATGCCGACCAGAGTCATCAACAACAGGGCGCTGATCAGTGCCATGCCGATGATCAGCATCAACGGGATGCCGAAGCCTGGTACGTCGGTGTCCATTAAAATCACTGCACCGACTACAAAGGCAACTACTCCACCCAAGCCGATTACACCAAAACTCGGTAGAAATGCCTCGGCGATCATGAAGGCAAGTCCTAGCAGAATCAGTCCGACCCCGGCGTAATTCACGGGTAACAGTTGCAGGGCATACAGCCCCAGCAACAGGCAGATGCCACCGAGTACCCCTCCGACGCCCGATCCCGGGTTCATGAATTCGAATATCAGGCCATAGACCCCGAACATGATCAGCAGCAATGCCACGCTGGGGTTGGTGATCACCACCAGCAGTTGTGTGCGCCAATCAGGCGCATGGTCGATGAGCGCAGCCCCGGCGGTGCTTAGCCTCAACGTTTGACCGGCGACATTCAGGCTCTTACCGTCCAGTTGCTTGAGCAGGTCTGCCACGTCATTGGCCACATAATCGACCACCTTGAGTTTGTGCGCTTCGTCGGCCGACAGGCTCAGCGATTCACGTACCGCTTGTTCGGCCCAGTCGGCATTGCGGCCGCGCAATTGCGCAAGACCACGGATGTAAGCCGCTGCATCGTTGATCTGTTTGCGAGTCAGGGTATCCAGCGGCTCGGGCGGTGAGTTTTTGTCGGTGGCAGGTGCCGTTGGTGGGCGCGGTGGATCGGGCGCGGTCCCGGGCAGGCTGCCGATCTGCACCGGCGTAGCGGCGCCCAGGTTAGTACCCGGGGTCATGGCGGCAATGTGGCTGGCATATAGGATATAGGTGCCGGCGCTGGCCGCACGTGCGCCACTGGGGGCGACGAAACTGGCCACTGGCAGAGGGCTGGCCAGAATCGCCTTAATGATCAAGCGCATCGAAGTGTCCAGCCCGCCGGGGGTGTCAAGGTTGATGACCACCAACTGCGCGCCCTCGGTCACCGCACGCATCAAGCCGCGTTCCACGTAGTCGGCACTGGCCGGACCAATAGCATCGTTGACGGTCAGGACCACGACACTGCCCGCAGCCGTTGCCGAAACCGTCGGTAGCCAGACCAGTATCATCACCAAGAGCAGGCGGCGCCACCAGTGACTGTTCACGGGACCCTCCCAGTTGCGGGTTCGGCAGTCTTCAACCTTCACTTAAAGCGTAGTTGAGTCAGCCATGGACGATACAGGCGCGGCGGTTAGTCCATTGTCTATGGAGATAGGGGGCGCTTCACAACTGTGGCTCAAGCGTGAGTCAATCTACTATCTTTTGATATAAGTGGCGACCGACTTGCGAATTTCCTCCCTCGCCTCATCTGCGCTCCCCCAACGGCCCATCTTCACCCACTTCCCCGGCTCCAACGCCTTGTGGTTTTCAAAATACTCCTGGATCTGGGCGAGCAACATTACAGGAAGGTCTTCCCACTCTTTCACGTTGCTGTACATAGCGCTAAGGCTCTCGTGAGGTACCGCGATTACTCTGGCTCCCGGGCCAGTTTCGTCTGTTGTGTACATCACACCAATTGGACGACTGCGAACTACAACGCCAGGCGATACTGGGTAAGGGCAAATGATCAGTACGTCCAGAGGATCACCATCATCACACTGTGTATTTGGAATAAATCCGTAGTAAGCCGGATAGAGCATCGTTGCGCTGAAAAAACGGTCAACGAAAACCTGGCCACTTATTTTGTCCATCGCGTAAATAACTGGAGAATGGTTTGCAGGGATCTCGATAACTGTAAAAAAATCATCGGGGTTTTCGTTGCCTGCTGTAATGTCCTTATAATTCATGTTCGCACCTCAACAATTTAGAAGACTACCCGCTAATCCCATTTAGTTGGCAGTATTCCTCCCAGTCCATTTCTACCATTTCTGCCACTTCTCGATGGAACTCTAGGGTCAGGTATTTCAGTTCTTCTGGAGACTCTGAAATCATTGTGAGCGTTAGCTCCCACACCTCGATTCCCAGACGCATAGCCTCTTGCTCAAAGGCTGACTCAATGCAAAGTTTTCTTTCGACTTGACTCAGCCCTTCGACAGCGTCATTGAGTGATGAATTACCGTTGAAAAATTTTGAGAGTGCTAATTCTCTCCGTAAATCATCCGAGTTCATCAGCTTCTCCAACACTATGATCCGTCTGGGTATTTTTGCCTCAGCGTGACATGGATGCCGATGGTTAGGCAATCTCAGTGTCATCGAACCAGACTCGGACCATTTTGGTAAAAACAGATGCATCGCATCCCACCAATGATGCCACCACCCACCCGGCTCCCAGCTTCTGGCCGTCATCGTACAGATCCAGTCTTCCGACGATGGTGCCAGCGGCAATGGGGGGCCTCCAGCGGTCCATCAATCTCAGGGTGCGTCTCTACTTTTCGATTCGTGTTTTGGTGAGAGTCAGATCGTCCAGCAACCCCAGCGCAATCAATCGCTGTTTATCTTTCCAGAGCACAGACTATGTAAGTAGACGCATATCGCTGCTGTGACTGCTGATAACGCTTCCCGTTGTCGCGTCGATCAGTATTCAAGCTTTGGCCCCGAAATTTGGCGCCGCAGGAATCATCACCCTGGAGTATTAGTGTCAGCCAGAGCTGGTTAACCCAAACAAGATGCGTTGTTACACAGAGCACGACTAACACAAGCCAGAACAATAGGCATTTCACAAGCAGAAGCCTTTGTTTAACTTAAACAGAAAGTACTGCAAGGCTAGTGCACAGCGCTGGGGCACTCACATTAAGCTAATTAAATTAAATTTAATGTTCAGCCTCTGTTGAATCCGAAGGTCAGTCGGAGATCATTGGGCAGTGAATCAAGACACGGGTACCGCTGTGCATAGCGGCAGGCTGAATATCTAGCGTGTAGCCGTGCAATTTGACGATGGCAGCGACCAACGATAATCCGAGGCCATACCCGGGTTGCATTCTGCTTGAATCTCCTCGATAGAGCCTGCGGATGACGTGTGTGCGGTCCGTCTCGGGTATGCCGGCCCCATCGTCAGCGACTTCAATGATGACCGTTGAACCCTTGATACTTCCCTGCAGTTTGATATGCCCCCCCTCTGGCGTAAATTTGATGGCGTTATCGAGCAAATTGACCAGGGCTTCAAACAGCAACGAAGAGTCGCCATACAGTTGGGGTAGCTCATTGGTAATTTCCAGGGAGAGCGTCTGAGAGCGATCTAGTGCCAGAGGCTCATAAAATTCATGTGCTTGTTGTAACAGCGCCATGATTTGGAACGGTGCAAATGCCGAGCGGCGGCGCATGTCGTCGAGTTCGGCAACCCGAAGCAATCCTTGAAAGCGCACCATGATCGATTCACTTTCCTCAAGGGCCTGATTTAATGTTTGCTCATGATCACTGTCCAAAGGCAGTTGCTGGAGCTGATAAAGCCTTGCTCGCAGCCGTGTCAGTGGCGTACGCAAATCATGGGCGACACCATCGCAGACGCTTTTGACCTCATGCATCAGTTGCTCGATATGATCGAGCATCGTATTCACAGCGCTTGCCAGCATATCCAATTCATCGCGGCGGGCGGACAGGGGTAAACGCTCCGACAAGTTGCCTGAAACGATTCTCTCCGTACAAAGCTGCAAGCGTTTGACACGGCGCAATGGCAGGCGCCGCAATAAATGCCAGCCAATCAATCCGGGGATGAGCGTTAACGAAAATCCCCACATCAATGCCTGCTCAATAATCCCACCAACGGCTGAAATCGAGCCACCGTCGCGTGCCAAAATAAGAATATGTCCGTCGCGGCGCCGTGTTAAAAGGGCATAACTACTTCTTGTTTCTTCATTGGGCAACGCAATACTCAATCCGCGCTCAAGGTAGTGGACCTTGCCATCGTCAGGCAGACTGGAACGTAGTTTGAGCAGGTCTCCTGCGACGTGTTGTCCATCGGATGTGAACAATCCGTAAGCATCGATTCCGGGCGTCGAGTAGGCTTCACTGGCAGCCAGCTCCTTCACCAGTTTTTTATCATTAATTTTTTCATAGTAGTGCGCACGCTGCAGTAATGTCCGCTCTGCAACGGTTCCCAGGTAGTTGGAGATTTCCCAGTACAACACACCAGTAAAAAGTGCCCCCCAAGCGACAAAAAATATGGCGTAGAATCCGATCAATCGACTACCGGATGAGCGCCATTCCTCAGTCTTTGGTAGCAAGGACATAGCCGGCTCCACGTATTGTATGGATGACGGGAGAGCCTTCATCGCCTTCAAGTTTTTTGCGCAGTCGGCCAATGTGAACATCTATGATGTTCGTACCCGGATCAAAGTGATAGCCCCAGACTTCTTCGAATAGCATAGTGCGGGTGACCAGTTGGCCGGCACTGCGCATCAGGTAATTGAGCAGTTTGAACTCAGTCGGAAGCAGCTGGATATGTTCGTCGTTTCGAGTCAATGTGTGCTCAACCAGATCCAATCGCAGGTTTCCACAACTGAGATGCGGGTGGCTGGAGTCGGCACTGCTGCGCCGAAGCAGTGCGTCTAGACGCGCAACCATCTCGATAGGAGAAAATGGTTTGGTCAAATAGTCGTCGCCGCCCGCACGAAGCCCCTTAACGCGCTCATCTACATCTGAAAGCGCACTGATCATCAGGACCGGTGTCTGGATACCAAGGCCCCGCAACGTACTGACAATTGTTAGCCCATCAAAATCGGGAAGCATCCGATCCAGAGTAATGGCGTCGTATCCTCCTGCGATTGCTGAGGCCAGTCCGTCCCGTCCGGTGGCGGCCCATTCAGGACTGAAACCGTGACATTGGAGTGCAGTGATGATGATTTCCGCGGTTACTTTGTCATCCTCTATAACCAACGCACGGCTCATAACTTCCTCCGTTTAATCTGTTTGCATTTCTTCCGGCTCAATGCCAAAAGCCGATGCAGCCGTACCCTAGTGACCAACGCAATGGAGGAAAATTAAATTTTTCTTAACCTACCTTAACGTGGCCGCCTGGTATCGGATGGACATATTCCCAATAGCAGATGCTCAAACGCACTGAAAGGATGAATATGTGCCCCCCTTATCTGGCTTTCTTTTTGTTGGCATTCGGCCTGGACTCAGCATGGATATGCTAGGGAAGCCTAGCGCAAAGCCCCATACGGTAACTGGATAGCTTGTGTATTGGTGGTGCGAGCAGCACAAAATTGAATTGTTTCTGGAGAACATCAGCTTGAGGGTCAACATCCAAAGGCGAAAATTGAGCTGAGTGTTGGCGAGCGGTGCGGCAGATGTCACCCGTGGGCCAGGCGTCTAGTTTGTTAAAAGCTCCTTCAAAGCTACGTTGGTGCCATAGCCACTCGTTGATTGCGACCAGATCGATTCCTGTCTGCCTGATTGCTTAAAAAAATGACTTTTGGCAATATCGATCACCTGCGCTCCTTTGTCAGTTCTCCATCCCTCTCAGCTGGGAACTGCGTAGTTGAGAAGCGCAGATCAACCCGGCTAAGTGCCGGGTTTTTTATTCGCTCGACAAATATTTTGTTCACTTTGAACAATTTTTCGCCGGGCGTAGCGCCGCTACAAGGTTATGCAAAGCTCAGCGTAGATCCCCAGCAGTGAGGTTTCAAAAAACCACCACTGAAGAGATGCGTTTGAACGCTATGAAGGTGTGTAGACCGCCGGATGTCATACAGATGGCCACCACTGCCCCCCAAATAAGGGGCATTTCACCCACTTAAACGATCCCCCCCAAATATCTCCCTCTGCGTAATTCATGTCGCTGATATATCAAAAGTAACTTATTGATAAATCTAAACTTTTTCCATCCCTTTACACTTGGCCCAGCGGTTGCAGCGCCCCCCTATACCGCCGCAGTTGTCGTCCCGACTGAGGCCGGGTGGGTTCGCCTTTTGGGCATGACGAAAGGGGACAAAAATGAAACTTGCTACACTAGGGTTCAGTTCACTCAGCTTGTTACGGAGGCCGGGGGCGATCTCTGTGATGTTGCTCTCTACCAGCCTTGTCTCGGTCAGTGCGGCTCCGCTAGATGATTTCGGCCCGCCGCCGCCGACGGATCCCTCGGCGTTTACCAATCCCCCGGCCGACCCCAAGGCCGCGCTGGATGCCTTGCTGACCTTGCCGCCCGCCAACCAGGGCGCCATCGCCCTGCCCAATGGCGTGTTTGGCGACCGCACCACGCCAACGGCCGACAACGTGCTGCCTCCAGCCCTGCAGACATCCTTCAAAATTCCCACCAACGGCAAGCCCAGCCCGTTGTTCGGGGCCCAGCCGTACACTCAGCAACTGCTGCTGCTCGAAGAATTCGGCACGGAAAAACTCGACCCGACACTGCCTGCACCGCCCCTGACCTTCCCGGTTCCAATCGTCGGCCCGGCGCCCACCCAGGACCCGAACAACATCGCCCGCAGCGGCCCTTCGGCCGCGGCGCTGGAAGCCTTCTTGCGCCAGCCGGGGCTGTACCCGTTTCCGGCGCAGTATTCCAACGTGCTCGATCGCAATCCGTGGAAAGCGCAGATCGAAGCTTTCCTCAACCGCCATCCGGTGGGCTCGCCGGCCGAAGGTCGTCCGCCAGGAAAAGGCTGGTCGCACCAGCGCTGGAACGAGTTCTACCCACAGGTCGCCTTCAAGACCGCTCAAGCCGGCGCCAAGCTCAACGGCGGCATGCGCGACCGACGACAATTGCACAACTACGCCGTCGGTGAGTTCGGACCCGGTGGGCTCTACAACCAGACCTCGGCCACCCCGGTCATTACGGGCACCACCAAAGGCATAAATGTCCGTTTTCACCCCAACATGCCGATTCAGAACCACAAGGCGCTCTGGACCTTCGACGGCACCTTTCCGCCAAAACTGTTGATGGTGCGGTACGGCCAAACCGTGCTGTTGCGCCACTACAACGCCCTGCCGATTGATCCGTCGGCCAACATGGGGTTTGGCCTGCACACCCTCACCACCCACGAACACAACGGCCACACTCCAGGCGAAAGCGACGGTTTTGCCAATGCGTTTTTCTTTCCGGGACAGTACTACGACTATCGCTGGCCGCTGCAACTGGCCGGTTACGACACCATCAACACCAGCGCTCAGGATCCGCGCGCGGCGTTCCCCTGCGCCCCCGGCGAAACCCTGTATGTCAACGATGCCACGCCGGGCCTCAAGACCTGCAACAACGGCAGCATCAAGATCCGTGGCGACTGGCGTGAAACCATGAGTACCCACTGGTTCCATGACCACATGCTCGATTTCACCGCGCAGAACGTCTACAAGGGCAACGCGGTGATGATGAATTACTACAGCGCTCTGGATCGCGGTAACGAAGCCTTCGAAGACGGCGTCAACCTGCGTCTGCCCAGCGGTTCGGCATTGCCCTGGGGCAACCGCGACTATGACGTCAACCTGATAGTGGCCGACAAGGCTTGGGACACCAATGGCCAGCTGTGGTTCAACCCGTTCAACACCGATGGATTTCTCGGCGATCAGATTCTGGTCAACTGGCTGTACCAGCCGCGCCTGAACGTGCGGGCACGCAGCTATCGCTTCCGCATCCTCAATGCTTCGGTGTCGCGCGATTTCAGGATCGCGCTGGTGCGTGAAATCGCCGGCTCCGGCGGTGAATTCCCCGGCCCGACCGGTTCCGGCCTGTCTTACACCCGCGTGCCGTTCCACATGATCGCCAACGACGGCAACCTTATGGAACACGCCGTGCCGTTCGACGGCAGCATGGACCTGGACGCTGACGGCGATGTGCAGGACCACAACGCTATCCTGCCCACCCAGAGCATCGCCGAGCGTTACGACATCATCGTCAACTTCGCGAAAAACGGGATCAAGACCGGCGACAAGTTGTATTTCGTCAACCTGATGGAGCACCACGACGGCAAGGGTCCAGAGGCTGTACCGCTGAGCCTGGCCGATGTCTTGTCTGGCAAGTACAAGGCAGTGCTCAAGCTGGGCAGCAAAGGGTTGGAATGGGACGCCGGCGATCCGGCGGTGGGCAAGTTCTTGCAGATGGTGGTCCAGCCTTATTCTGGCCAGGACGTGAGCATGAACCCCGCTGACTACGAACCCGCCAAACCGGGCAAACCGGCCGGCAAGAGCATGATCCCGCTGACCCTCAACCGCGACGACCTGACGGTGCAGGCCAAATTGAAACTGGCGCGGCATCGCGAGTTCATCTTTGGCCGCTCCGATGGCACCGACGAACAACCCTGGACCATCAAGACCGACGGCGGTCCAGGCTTCCCCATGGACCCACGCCGGATCAGCGCCGCCCCGCAACTGGCCAACGGTCCGACCCCGGCCGGGTTCTCCGGCGACGGCACCCTGGAAGTGTGGAAAATCAGGAACGGCGGCGACGGCTGGAGTCACCCGGTGCACGTGCATTTCGAAGAAGGCATCATCCTCAACCGTGACGGCAAAGCGCCGCCGGAATGGGAAAAATGGGCACGCAAGGACGTCTATAACATCGGCGTAGGAATCGACAGCTCGCAGGACGTGGACATTGCGATCCGCTTCCGCGAATTCGCCGGGACCTACATGGAGCACTGCCACAACACCCAGCATGAGGACACGGCCATGCTGCTGCGCTGGGATGTCGAGCACCCCGGCCAGTTCCAGTTGATGCCAACGCCCCTGCCCGGCTGGGACGGCGTCAACTACGTCAACTCCGCCGCGCTGCCGACCTTCCGCACTGGAGATAAACGTGTCGAGGACGTCGATAACCAAAAACCGATCGCCAACCCCGACAGCGCCATCAGTAACACCGGCCAACCGGTGACCATCAACGTGCTGGCCAACGACACCGACCCTGACGGTAACGTGCCACTTAAAGTGGTGGGTCTGGAGCAACCGGACTCCGGCAAGGGCGCGGTCAGCACCGATGGTCTGCGCGTGATCTACACACCACCGGCCACGATCCCCACGCCGTTCACCGCGACCTTTACCTATCAGGCCAGCGATGCCAAGGGCGCGGAGTCGGCACCGGCGACGGTGTCCGTGGCGGTCTCGGCAGCGGTCAACGAGAACCTGATCGTCACCAGCGCTACCGTTACCGCCCGCAGCAACAGCCGCTACTACTGGGTTCTGTCCGGCACCACCTCCCGTGGCACGGGCAATACCATCACGGCGACTGCCACGACCACAACTGGTACAGTGAACCTTGGCACCGCCACCCTGACACGTACGCCTACAGGCGCTCGTTGGCGAATAGCGGTGACGACCGTCGGCAGTGGCCCGTCGTCTAGCCCGACGGCGACCATCAAATCAGCCTTCGGCAAGACTGTGACGGTGCCAATTACCCGTCGTTGAAGTGGGCGGGCGTTGTGCGTGGGAAAATAAGCACGTTGTAAATCACCAGGACGCAATGGCTAACTAGTCATTGCGTCGATGGGTTTTCACAGTTGGATATTGATATAAGGCACGACCCTTAGAACTTCGTCTTCCCCCAGATCAGTCCGATGATTGCCGCTATAGCCGACGCGGCGAGCACACTGAGTTTTGCCGCAGACAGTAGCGTCGGATCAGGAAATGCCAACGACGCAATGAAAATGGACATGGTGAATCCGATACCGGCCAGCAGCCCCACCAGTCCGACCCCTGTCCACGTCACGCCTTCGGGCAGCTCACAGATTTGAGTTTGACGAGCGCTATGCTGGCCAGAATGATTCCAAGGGGCTTGCCCAGAACCAGTGCCAGTATCACCCCCATGAACACACTCAGCGAAACGGCATCGTCAAGTCGGTTACCCACCAGACTCACCCCTGCGTTTGTCTGTGCAAAAAGGGGCATAACGCCAAACGCTACCCATGAGTGCAATCCTGCTTGGACTCGTTGCACGGGAGCCAGTATTTCCTGCTCGGCGTGCCGGAGTTGCTTCAGCGGTTTAACCACTGCTTGCGGGTTGCTCCCTGAATGGGAAAGTCGTTCCACCAGTTCATGTAACGTACGTCCGATGGTGTCTAGCGGGCGCTCAGTTGTGGGCTTGGAGTTGGTAGGGGGTCGTCAGTCCGAGAATGACGCCCGCGAGCGTTGGGTGCACACCGGTTTTCAGGAGACCAAGCCGAACAACGGCGCCAGGCAATACGTACGCATAGACCTTGCTGATACCCATTCGCTGAAAGGCCAGCCCCAGTACCAGTCCACTCACGGCCACCACCAACCCGAGATAGTCAAGGGTCGAGGTATAGAACATCGCGATGATCAGGATGGCGACAATGTCGTCGATAATGGCCAGTGCCAACAACAGAACACGCATACTGCCCGGAATCGACTTTCCTAAGAGCGCAAGAACACCCACTGCGAACGCAATATCGGTGGCGGTCGGCACAGCCCATCCTGCACTACCCTCCGTTCCGTGATTGAAAAGCATATAGATGATCGCCGGTACCAACACGCCGCCCAATGCCGCTCCAAGAGGCAACGTCGCCAACTTGAGGTTTGCAAGCGCTCCGTTATGAATTTCCTGGCGTATCTCCGCGCCAACCACAAGAAAAAAAAACAGCCATCAGCCCATTATTGACCAAAAAGTGCAGCGAACACGAGATCGTAAAGTTGCCTAAACCCAAGGTGAGTTGGGTGTTCCAGAAATGCTCGTAGGAGCCGGGAAATGGGCTGTTCGCCCAAATCAGCGCAACCATTGCAGCAAGTAATAGAACGACACCGCTGACGGCTTCGATATGTGAAAACCGCTCAATCGCGGTGAGGGCGCGTGCGGTTAACATCTGGGGACGTGGGATCGAGAGGGACACTGAGCTTTTATCAGGCACATTGACTCTCCGTTGGCGGTCCGACCAACGTTTGAGCATTAACCTGCGATGTGCCGTATGCAGCAACGCTCCCAACCCGATGGGAGGTAGCTTACGAGCGGGATGCAATTCTCCCCAGCAATGAGCCCTCTGACGACTAAAACACTCCATCGAAGGACGATTCGGGCTGCTCTCGTAGCCGGTTATCTGTCCGAAATACCTGATTGGGCCTGAGCACGTAAACCTCCCATCAGACAGTGCGAGGGCACGCGTCAAAGCATCATTTGATGCCGAACGGGCGATCCAGCGACATTGCCCCACCACCCCGTGCGACGATAAGCAATAGCAGGCCTGCCCAGGAAAGGTGTGTTGGCCAGGCGTCAGGGTAGACAAACACTTGGATCACAAACGTCATGCCCAGCAACGCGAATGCTGATAGTCGTGAGAACAGGCCCAGTACAAGAAGCAGTGAAAACAAATGTTCACTGTAGGTAGCAAGATGCGCGGCCAGTTCCGCAGAGATAAATGGCAGTGAGTATTCTGTGCGAAACAGCTCATAGGTACTGGGCGTGATCGTCAAAAAACCACTGACTTTGGTGCGTCCTGAAATCAAGAAAATGGCCGCGATGGATAGGCGAGCAACCAGCACCAATAGCGAGTCACCGATCATCAAGCCAAGTCGGTCTGCAATGCGGTTCCACATGCCGCGCACGGACTTATCGGCGGTGGGCGACGTATTTCGTGTCACGTCCATGATGTCTCCGTTGGTTAATCTTCAGAGAGAGCTGTGTGTGTTTACAGCGACGAACGCGTCGGCACTGAGCAAGCGGGCAATGAGGTCTACCAGATCCCAATCAGACTGAACTTCAAGGGCTTTTTCTGCGGCCAATTCAATAGGCAGGTATGCCGCGCAGGCGTCTAGAAAAGTGCAATCCGCAGCACTGGTGGCCTCCCAACAAACCCGGCCTTGCTTGCGCGTCAGAAGCGCTCCTTCGCCGCGCCAGTCGAGTTCGTCAGGCATGTCCCGCTGTTCGCGATTGAAGCGCCAGATGGTGTAGACCGGGTGGTCTGGGAACCAGGCCCAACGGGAAGCTGCTCTCAGTATGAGCCGGCTACGGGCCAACTCTTTTTGGGACAGGCTCGCTAACGCGTTCGGGTTAATGTCGGGTTCATCTTTAGCGCAATGGACTTGTGTCCAAAGCAGATCCAGGCGGCCAACGTCGCCCAGATAAGGCATTTCTCGCGCATGCTCAAACGCGTCGAGAAAATCCGGGAAATCAGCGCCGTAGCGCAGCAGTCGGGAATCCGTCGGTGGCGACTGCCGGGCATAGATCGCTGCAGCGGCCTTAAGCCACTCTGTCCCGACCAAACGCTCGATGGTGGGAAAGTTCGCGAGTAATGCATCCGTGGAACCTTTCAATACGGTATTGCGGTACACCAAAAAACCGGGCTGTTCGATTAGTGCAGTCATTTCAGTCGAATTTCGCTCATATAATGCATCGACGAATGCATCCTGAAATCTTGCAAGTGAGGTGTTCATATCGTCACTTCCGATGGTCGCCTCTTACCGATGTTCAAAAGTGTCTGTGCTCTGTCTCGTTCAGCCAGCAAGACGTCGAACCCTGGGATATTGTCGTCGCGCTCGATCAAGGTCGGGCGCATGCCGATCCGTTCGATAACGCGTTGATACAGCAACCAGACGTCGTCAGCGATGGGGGCATCGTGAGTATCTATTAGCAACCGCGTATCTCCCGGATCCACTGCGTGGCCTGCCAAATGGATCTCCACGATTGCCTTGGCCGGGAAGGCATCCAGATACGTTCCTGCATCAAAACCCAAGTTATGCGCGCTGATGTGGACGTTATTGACATCCAGCAGTAACCCGCAGCCAGTTCTCGCGCTAAGTTCGATCAAGAAGTCGATTTCGCTGAATTCATGACCATCCAGGCGTAGATAATGGGTAGGGTTTTCAATGGCAATAGGACGTCCCAGGGCGTCTTGTGTCCGTTGGATATTGCTTACGATGCGCTGTAATGTCTCGACCGTGCGAGGGAATGGCAGTAGGTCAGGGTGATACTGACCACGCCATGCTGACCAAGCCAGGTGCTCGGAAATCAACGCAGGCTGAACGTGATCTGCCAGCGCTTTCAGGCGCTTCAAATGGTTTTCGTCTGGCGGACAATCGGCAGCCAGTGAAAGTGAAACGCCGTGCAGCGACAGCGGGTGTTGATTCCCAATTGCCTCCAGCCATGCGAGACGGGGGCCACCACCTACCATGTAGTTTTCCGGATGAACTTCGAACCAGAGCCCCTCAGTCGTGCAGTCAAGCGCATCTGAGTAATGATTCGGTTTCAGGCCGAGCCCGGCCCCCATCTGGCGTTCTGTTTTCATGGTTGGTGTGCCCCCGTGGCATTACGATTACTTGGGTTCGAGAGTGCCCATGCCTTTTGGAGTCTTGATGGAGGTACAAGTACCCGCAGGGACGTTTTTCCAGGCATTAGGCTGGTAGTCCACTTTGGCGGTGCCTGCGCAGGTGGTACCTGCACCCGCCTTGCAATCGTTCTTGCCCGCCAGGGCGACGCCGTAACATTTCTCCATGGCGCCTGCGGCAGCAGGAGTCTCTGCGGCCATAGCACCTGCAGCGAATGTAGAGAAGGCAACAGCGAGGGCGGCAAGCTTGAGATTGTTCATGGTTGTGTCTCCAGATGATGGGGGCTGGTCGTCGCATCAGCGCTTGAGTACCGTGCTTGCGATCCAAAAGGTAGTTCGATGGTTTTTCACTTCCGGTTACAGTGACCGCAAAATATTTCTCAAACCTGCAAAATTGATTCGCTTGTTACCTTATGCCGATTAACGCATGTTAGATCCGCCGCCCGTCACTAGCGCCGACATCATGCAGGAGCGAGATATTTTTACTTTTCGTGTAACCAGAGCGAACGATGGAACGAACTACACATAACGACGTGTTGCACAGTCGAGAGCTCCACCTTCAGGCTCTGTTTATCTCAGGTCTGGACGGAGATGAGCGGTCTTATCGAATGTTTTTATCGGAGTTAAGTGGTCATCTTCGCGGTTTTTTACGCTCGAGACTTCAGCAGCGACCTGGTGAAGTCGAGGATTTGCTGCAAGAGGTTTTGCTGGCCGTTCATAATGCGCGCCAGACCTATCGGATAGACCAACCGCTGACGGCTTGGGTTTTTGCCATTGCGCGTTACAAACTCACCGATTTTTTCCGAGGGCGGTCACGTCATGACGTGTTCAACGATGCCCTCGATGATGCAGCAAAGCTATTTGCCGAGCCACATCTTGAACCTGCCCAAGCCAGTCGCGACCTAGGCAGGTTGCTTGAGCAGCTACCTGAACGTCAGCGTCTACCTATCGTGCACGTGAAAATAGAAGGGCTGTCTGTTACTGAAACCGCTCAAATGACGGGGTTATCTGAGTCTGCGGTGAAGATTGGGATACACCGAGGGCTTAAAGCTCTGGCGTTAAGAGTTAGAGGTGCACGATGAATACTGATGACTTTATTTCCCTGCTCGCATCGGGTGTGGCCCCGGTTGACCGCAGGACGCTCGCTAAGCGATTCAGCAGCGCGGTGCTGGCCGGCCTCCTAGGCGCCACTTTGCTGGTAATAGCAATAATGGGTGTTCGGCCAGACCTGGGCCAGGTCATTGCTACACCAATTTTTTGGGCTAAGATCGCCTTTCCGCTCTGTCTGATGATCGGTACGCTGAGCATGGTAATGAGGCTAGCAAGACCTGGAATCGCCTCAGGCCCCGGCAAAATTCTGATTTTTGCCGCAGTCGCTTCGGTTTGGGGCGGATCTATCTATGTGCTCTTGGTAGCCCCACCTGACGACCGCATTGCGATCATTTTCGGCGAAACCTGGCAGGTATGCGCACTCAACATAACCTTGCTGTCGATTCCGGGGTTTATCGCTATGTTTTGGGCGCTACGCGGTCTCGCGCCAACCAACCTGACGCTCTCAGGAGCCTGTGGCGGACTGCTGGCAGGCTCAATGGCAACGATTGCTTATTCCCTTGGCTGCCCCGAAATGCAGATACCATTTTGGGGAGTGTGGTACTTGTTGGGCATGCTGGTGCCGACGGTACTAGGCGCATTACTCGGTCGACGCTGGCTGCGCTGGTAGCAGATCGTGGGCATCACCCGCGCTGGCGGTCAGCAATATCTACCGACACCATCACTTCAGGCGATGCGTGATACCGGACGCATATTGGGATCAAGCAGATGAGCTCGCTGAACAATCATGATTCATGCCTACTGCTTTGTAAGCGACCTGCTTTGGGTCACTCAAAATAGCGGCTGGCAGAGGGCGTTGGTAAGGGACGCGCCTTGGTTGCCGCTCAGTTGCTTCTCGATTGCGCTGTAGAGAACTCGATCGTTAACAGGATACGCGAAAACCTAATTGAGGTTAGTCATCACCCTTAAGGTCGCCGTATCCACCGGGCAGCTCCATCCACTCATCCAGAGCTGAAAGCTGTCTCGCAACAGCGGCATCCCAATCAGGGCCTACAGCCATATTTTTTTTCATCAAGTCATTGATGACCGCTGTCGCCCGTTCATACTCATGATGTATTTCCAAAGCTTTAGCTAAAAACTCTTCTTGCCGATTCATAGGGTCTCCTTACGATCAGGGGATAATTCACTACGTTCAACACTAGCTGAAATTTTCAGTCCTCCAATGGCCCATAGCTATCTGCGGCTCGACCATCCAGACAAGGCATAGGGTTCGTTTCTGATTCAGAAAGAAAGGCAGCCCATGCCTCGTATGCCTGTTTCTGTCGTTCGGCAGCTTCGCTCCACGGATCGCCAGTGATTTTCCGTGCTGATACCAGCATCATCATGTGATTTGTAGCCGCGTCCAGCTCCAGCAAAAGATGGTGAGACTTGAAGCGGAAATCATCGATATTGATCATGAAGTGATAGCTCCAAGATAGGACTGGCTCGGCACTAGGAGCCGCTATCCCTATGGGTCAGTGTGGCACCAAGTCATAGACTTTGTGCGTTAGGAGGACAACTGGCAAATCTTAAAGCAACTGGCGACTAACGGATTCTTTGGTGGCGGCCATCGCCTTCGCCACGCCGACCTGATAGTTGGGTCAACACGTGATGAAGTCAGTAGTGGTACTGGACCCCAAAGAACCATTTGCGAACGCTAGCCGCGAGATTTAGCCGATCTGTTGCATCGACCGATTGAATCCGCACTTATAACAAGACAGTGCCCAGTGCCACTTGTACAGGCTTGCTCCGACTTGATGATTCAAAGTCGTGACTCAAGCTGCGCCGATGGGTATCAATTTCGAAATGACAGGCCAAATTCAATCCGACTAGCTGCCCATAGAAATTTTACGCAAAGTTTACGGGTTGTTGAGGTTGGGCATCCGATACTGCGCGATGAAAATTTGGAACGCTACAGTTATGTCCCTCGCAGCAATTCGGCTTATCGGCTTCGTCTTGGGCATTTTTCTGATCACGCTGGCCTTCAGCATGGCTATTCCCATGATCACACTGGTGGCCTATGAGCGTAGCGACGATCTGTCGGCCTTTCTCTGGTCGAGTTTGATTACCTTCATCTGCGGCCTCCTGTTGGTCGTGCGGGGGCGCCCGGATACTGGCCAGCTTCGCCCAAGGGATATGTACCTGCTGACTACTGGCAGTTGGGTCGTTGTGTGCACCTTCGCAGCGTTACCAATGGTGCTTATCAGCCACATCAGTTACACCGACGCCTTCTTTGAAACAATGTCCGGTATAACAACCACTGGCTCAACTGTCCTGAGTGGTTTGGATACTGCTTCACCAGGATTGTTGATGTGGCGATCAATGCTTCACTGGCTAGGTGGTATCGGCTTCATCGGTATGGCTGTAGCGATCCTTCCATTGCTGCGAGTAGGTGGTATGCGCCTTTTCCAAACAGAGTCCTCAGACTGGTCGGAGAAAGTGACACCGCGCTCCCATATTGCAGCCAAGTACATCCTTTTGCTTTATCTGGGACTTACTGGAGCCGGAGCTCTGGCGCTCTGGATCGCCGGCATGACACCATTTGAAGCAGTCAATCATGCAATGTCCTTGATCTCTACTGGGGGATTCTCGACTTCGGACGCCTCACTTGGGCATTGGACGCAACCCACGATTCACTGGGTGGCGGTGATTATCATGATTCTGGGTAGCCTACCTTTTACGTTGTATGTCGCGACATTACGCGGCCACCGCCGGGCGCTACTCAAGGATCACCAAGTACGAGGATTTGTTGGCTTCTTGATTCTTACTTGGTTCGCAGTGGGTACGTGGTTGTGTTTTCACAGCGATTACGGATGGTGGGATGCGTTTCGTATCGTGGCGGTCAATGTGACCTCGGTCGTCACGACCACGGGAGTTGCGGTTGGTGATTACACTCTGTGGGGCAGCTTTGCCGTTTTGCTCTTTTTCTACCTGACCTTCGTCGGAGGGTGCTCTGGCTCAACGGCGGGTGGTCTTAAAATTTTCCGCTTTCAGGTGGCCGCCGCCTTGCTCGTGAGTAGCTTGAAGCAACTGATCCACCCCCGAGCAGTGATTCAAAAAAAGTACAACGGGCATCCCATTGATGAGGAGATTTTGCGCTCGCTTTTGACCTTCTCATTTTTCTTCACGATCACTATCGCAGTTCTAGCCTTGGGGTTGGCTTTGATCGGCCTTGATTGGACGACTGCACTGAGTGGGGCAGCTACAGCGGTGTGCAATGTTGGCCCTGGACTAGGAACGATCATTGGACCGGCAGGCAATTTTGCTTCGTTACCAGATGCTGCAAAGTGGTTGCTGACGGTTGGCATGCTCCTTGGCAGGCTAGAAATACTGACGGTACTGGTGATCGTAACGCCAGTCTTTTGGAGGTATTGATCTACTTTTTTCAGTCGCTAGCAGGGCGTCTACTAGACCGAAGCAACCAGGCTTCGCAAAGCATCTGTGTCGATGTACCGTTTGCCTTAACCAAAGATATTGTTTTGTCCAGATTGTCGGGTTCTGCAGTCGTCCGGATGGTTTGCCTTGATACCGTGGTTATTGCTAGGCAAACTGGACAAAGACCAAAGGATTTGGTTCCCCTTCGACAAAAAGCCCGCCAAGTGTGGGCTTTTTGTTTTCTGGAAAATTGTTCAGTTCATGGCAAAAAATGCGTTCGTGAAATGTGAGGCTGAGGCAGAAAGTCAACTCATGCCCAGCCACTCAGGCAGCACCAGCGAAATCCAGGGCACATAGGTAATCAGCACTAGGAACAGCAGCAGGATCATCAGCCAAGGCATGGCGGCCCTTATGGTGGCGGGCAATGTCATACCGGTCACCGCCGAGGTGACGAACAGGTTCAGGCCCACCGGAGGGGTAATCAGACCGATTTCGAGGTTGACTACCATGATGATGCCGAGGTGAATCGGGTCGATACCCAGTTCCATGGCGATGGGGAAGAGGATCGGCGCCAGGATCAGGATGATGGCCGACGGCTCCATGAACGCGCCGGCAATCAGCAGCACAATGTTGACCACCAGCAGGAAGCTGACGGGTGTCAGGCCCGCGTCAATCACCCAGGCGGTAATCTGCTGCGGGAGCTGTTCGGTGGTCAACACATGGGCAAAAAGCATGGCGTTGGCGATGATGAACATCAGCATGATGCTCAGCTTGGCGGATTCCAGCAGGACTTTTGGTGTTTCACGAAACGTCAGGTCCTTGTAGACAAACAAGGCGATGAACGCCGAGTAAGCGGCCGCCACCGCCGCCGCCTCGGTCGGGGTGAACATCCCGGAATAGATGCCACCCAGAATGATGATCATCAGCAACAGGCCCCATATCGCCTGGCGCGCCGTACCCAGCAACTCCCGGAGTGATGCGCGTGGCAAGGCAGGTAGGTTTTTCTTAACAGCGACAATATAGATCGCCACCATCAGCGCTGTTCCCAACAACAGACCTGGCACCACACCGGCCATGAATAGCTTGCCGACGGAGGTTTCGGTGGCGGCGGCATAGACCACCATCACGATCGAAGGCGGGATCAGGATACCCAGCGTCCCCGCATTGCAGATGATCCCCGCGCCAAAGGCTTGCGGATAACCGGAGCGGACCATGCCGGCAATGGCGATTGAACCCACGGCAGCCACCGTCGCCGGACTGGAACCGGAGAGGGCGGCGAACAGCATGCAGGCCAGCACCGCAGCGATGGCCAGGCCGCCGCGAATATGCCCGACACAGGCATTGGCGAAGTCGATCAACCGGCGGGCAACGCCCCCGGTGGTCATGAACGCGCCGGCGAGCAGGAAAAACGGAATTGCCAGCAGCGTGTAATGCTCCGAGGTCTCGAACAGCTTGATCGCCAGCGAGCGCACCGAATCGGGACTGAAGAAAATGATGGTCAAGGAACCGGCCAGACCGAGGGAAATGGCGATGGGAACGCCGATGAACATCAGGACGAACAAGGCCACGAACAAGAAAGCAATGGTCATGACTTGTCATCCTCGTGTTCGGCGAGTTTCAACGCGTCAGCGGCTTCGTCGGCCAGGCCCAGGCCGGTCTGGCGGTTCTGCAGGATGCGCAGGAAAATTTCAGCGAAGCGGATGAAAATCAGGGCAAACCCCAAAGGAACGATCATCCCGATATGCCATTGCATGATGCCAAAGTGGCCTAGATCCTCGGCACCGATGCCTGCAATCATCAACGTCCGAATCCATTCGAAGCTGGCGACGCTGAGCAGTCCTGCATAGGCCAGGCAGCACAGGCAGGCCACAATACCAATGTACTTTTGCACCGATCGGCTGGTCAGCCTGACGAGTGCGTCAACACCTATATGCCCGGCCGTGCGCACGCCATAGGCCAGTCCGAAAAAGATCAGCCAGCCAAACAGGGCCTTGGTCAGGGCAGTGCTCCAGGTCATCGCTTGAGCCATCCCCATGATTTTATCGCCAATGGTGAACAGCGGGGCGCTTGCACCTGGCCAGCGATCGGCAAGCCAGTAGAAAAGGCTGTAGAAATTGTTGAGGATCACGTAAACGAATGTGATCAGGGTCATGGCGGTCAGTAGGAAGACGATAAAGCCCTCCTCGAAGTGTTCCCAGATTCGCCGAAGCGCGTTCATGGATGGCATCTCACGTCGAGTGACGACTGGCAGGCGCCGCGCCGGCAGCACCTGCCTTGCGATCATTGAGCCTTGTTGGCGGCTTCGGCGGCGGAGATCAGTTCAGGGCCGATATCGCCTTCGAATTTCTTCCATACCGGCTTCATCGCTTCTCGCCATTGCTCGCGTTCTTGCGGTGTCAGGATGATGATTTCAGTCGTTTTGGCTGCGATTATGCGTTGCTTGTCACTCTCATTGAGTTGCTCCGCCTCCTTGTTCACCTGAGCGGTGACTTCCACGACAATCTTGTCCAGTTCGCTGCGAACGTCTGGTGGCAAGCCGTTCCAGAACTTGGTGTTGGTGATCAGCATGTAATCCAGTACACCGTGGTTGGATTCAGTGATGTACTTCTGCACTTCATGCATTTTCTGGCTGTAGATATTCGAGTAAGGGTTCTCCGCACCGTTGACCACACCAGTCTGCAGCCCCTGATAAACCTCGGCAAAACTCATCTTGCGCGGATTGGCGCGCACCGCCTTGAACTGTTCTTCAAGCACGGCAGACGCCTGCACCCGGAACTTCAGGCCACGGGCATCGGCGGGGACACGCAGCGGCTTGTTGGCCGACAGTTGCTTCATCCCGTTGTGCCAGTAGGCCAGGCCGGTGATGTTTTTACTTTCCATGGACTTGAGCAGTCCCTGACCCTGCGGGCTCAACTGGAAGCGGTTGACAGCGGCGATGTCGTCAAACAGGAACGGCAGGTCGAACAGTTGGACGGTCTTCGTGTACTGCTCAAACTTAGCGAGCGAGGGCGCGATCAACTGCACATCTCCCAGCAACAGCGCTTCCATTTCCTTGCCATCACCAAATAGTGAGGAGTTGGGATAGACCTCGACCTTGACCTTGCCAGGCAAGCGTTCCTCTGCCAGTTTCTTGAACAGCAAGGCGCCTTGGCCTTTGGGTGTCTGTTCAGCGACCACGTGCGAGAACTTGATAATTATTGGGTCGGCGGCCATCGCGGTGCTCAGGGATCCGAGGACAAGGGTAAAGGCGAGTGTTTTGCATATTGACTTGAACATTGGTGGGGCCTCTTGTTTTTGTTATTCATATGGCTCGATGCATTGAGCACATTTTTAAGTCGGGACAGGAGCAAGTCTAGGCAGTAAATTGTCGTTTGGAGGGTAATAACCAAGAAGATGAATAGTCTTGCTGGGAGATGGTCAGATTGTTGCCACCGACGAATTTTTCACCCACATTCCGGAATTTCATTGACCTAGTTTCGAGCTCCGAACTCGTTGTTGAGTTTCGCCTTCAGACTGCTGGGTTGGGTCAGAATAGCGTCGGTGCCGGCATTGTCCGTTCTTGTCTCAAATTCATCCTTGTTCTCCCGTAACCCGTGTTTTGCTCTTCGTCAAAGTCAGGCTCAACAGTACCGAAATCAAGATGATGCCGCCGACCGTGGTCAGCGACCATTGGATCGGCATGTGCCACCACGGCGCGACCAGCATCTTGCCGCCGATGAACACCAGTACGATGGCCAGACCATATTTGAGCAAGTGGAAACGGTAGGCCATGTCGGCAAGCAGAAAATACAGTGCGCGCATGCCCATGATGGCGAAGATGTTGGAGGTGAACACGATGAAGGGGTCGGTGGTGACGGCGAAGATAGCCGGGATGCTGTCGACCGCGAACACCAGGTCGCTGGCCTCGACCAGTACCAGCACCGGGACATCGGTGTCGCCCAGCGCAGGCCGTTCTGGCGCACGAAGAAGCGCTCGCCGTGAAAACCGTCGGTGATGCGAAGATGGCTACGCAGCCAGCGCAGCAAAGGGTTCTTTTCGAGCTCTGGCTGCTGGTTGGCGAAGATCAGCATCTTGAAGCCGGTGATGACGAGGAAAGCGCCAAAGACGTAGAGCAGCCAGGCAAACTCCTGCACCAGCCAGACACCGGCGAAAATCATACCGGCGCGCATGATGATGATGATGATGATGATGATGATGATGATGATGGCGCCGAGCACGCCATAGAGCAGGACGCGGCGCTGCAACTCTGGCGGCACGGCGAAATAGCCGAAGATCATCACGAAAACGAACATGTTGTCGATCGACAGCGACTGCTCGATCAGGTAGCCCGTCAGGAATTCGAGCGTTGTACGCTGGGCCACTTCGGCGCCGAACATGCTGCGCAGATACCACCAGAGCAGGACGGAGAAGACCAACGCCAAACTGGCCCAGGCGATGACCCAGGCCAGCGCTTCGAGTACTGAAACACGATGCGCCTTGCGCCCGCCGAAGACGAAAAGATCCAGCGCCAGCATGGCGAGGACGAACCCGATAAAGGCGGCCCACATCCAAGATTGGCCGACGCTAATGGCGGTCATTTAACTATCCAAGGTTGGCCGATACTCATGTAGCGCCGCACGATCACCCGCCCCAATGCGGGCGGCGCCGTGACTTAAGCTGTAGGCCAGGCGCTTGCTGAAGTAATCGTGCAAACCCTCGGTTAGCTCGAAACCGCGGCATTGGATGGCCATCTGCATGACTGTCTCCGCATGGCGCAGCAATGGGCTGGAAGAGGTCATGCTAACGGGCATGTTGCATCAATAAAGATCGTTTATACGTTGCGAATTGTTCGTTTTTTACGAAGTATTGATTCAGATGCTCAACTACCGGTAATGGCATTAGTTCTGCTCCGTGGCCAAGGTGGGGGCATGGCACGCGCCGCCGAACAGTCGTACCTTACGCCGCAGACCTGTCGGTGCTGATGCGGTTTTGACTCAAACTGCCGACTTTAGCCGCCCTAAGGCGGTCTGTGAAGACACGCATAAGACCATCGATTACCGAGTATTCAGGTAGTTCAACGATTTCCGGCAGCCTGGGTCAAAACCGCATCAGCGCCAACAATCCCGCCTCCTACTCGATCGTGATGAAAAGGTCTGCTACACCCTTCGAAAGGTCTGGAAACTGATAAGCCGGTAATGCTGGCGTATATTGATAGTGTCAATCAAGGTAGTTGAGGCGATAAGAGATCATCAATGGTGGGACAAGCGAGAGTTCTGGGGGCGCTAGCGGATAACCCAGAACGTTTGGTGGTGCCACATGAGGCATGTATCAACGACTCTTTCTGATCGTAGGTCCAACTATGCGTAACTCGCCGGCGATGGAGCGGGCGAGTGAAATCGAGCAGTTGCTTCCACATAAGTGGCAGCTGGTTTAATCACGCAAGACGTGATGCCCGGACGCATACCTACTAAATGACCGATAGCGGTGCTAACGGAATGTTTGTTTACTTGGCCGGTCACCAGCCACTTACCACGGGTAGCTTTTGGCCGATCAGTGCCTGTCGCGAAGGGCCGCGTGCGACCCCAAACTTACATTCTGCCATTCTGCCATTCTGCCATTCTGCCATTCTGCCATTCCGCAGCTGGACCCGATCTATGCCGACTTCACCCAGCCGGTCGCGCACATGTTACGGCCCCGGGAAGGGTTATCCGAGGTTTCTCATGTCCGAACTCTCCGAATTCTACCAACTCGAAACGCACCTATCCAAACAGCTTCAAGCCGTCAAAGCGCTGAAAAGTGATGCGACTAAAACTGAATTTGAAATTAGGCCCGCGTTTTACTACCGAGGTATGGCTGAAGTCTTAAAAGTTGATCGGCCCGCTTGACCCGTACACCGGCCGTCGCGCCGGCAGTCCAGTCGAAATCGGGATCGCGCAAGCCTCTCGAGGTCAGGTCTACAAAAAATCGGAATCCAGCGAAGTCGTAGAACCAAGGATAACTGGAGAGCCACCATTGCTTGTATACGAATGGAGGGTAGGCAAAGCCGCGAAGGTTGGAGTGCTAGCACTAGTCCAGCCACCCTTACGGGTGCCCGACGCGACCCCGCCCATAACGTATGAACCGAGGATTGCATGGTCGTATAGACCCAAATATAACTCACTCAGGAGCCTCCTGAGTAACGGTTTCAGATTAGCCCGTATTACCGTTCTGTCGACAGCGAATTTGATTCAAAAAATATCACGCCCTGATTGGCAGGGTGTCTTTTTTGGGATTGGTAAGAGTTAACCCAAAGAGATAAAAAACTGGGCTTTTTATCTCCGTTACGCGAATACATAGACCAGTTTCTTGTTGACCGATTTTTAATGGAAGTTGCTCGACATCCAACTCGACTTCGGAGTCATGCTCCACACCGGGCCAGCCTTTGCTGCAGGCGCCTGGCGACAAGCCAGATTCCCACGCCGTCATGCGCCCATGTCTCCATACGGAGGCGCGGCGGTTTGCAAAACGAGAATCATGTCCAAGGCTCGGTGGCGAGCCAGATGAAGTCGATGTGAATCATTGCAGCAAGTCTCTCAGGAAAGCAGCTTACGCCGCTGCATTGTCTGCCGACCAACTCACAACAACTTCACCTTTTGAATGCGGTACTTTGGTTCAATTCGGGGTAGGTGGAGCTTGCTGCACCGTCGTCGTCGGTGCTGCCCTTGCTTGGATGAAAGCGTTTGAATGTCAGAGTTTTCTGCGCATGTACCCAGAGTCACTTATGAACGAGATCAGCGTGAGGTTGTAGGTTATGGCGACCTTGGGGTGGCAGTGTCAGGCTGGGCGCACTCGGCAATGACCTGGGTCTTGAACGACTCGGATAGGAACGGCGTTCTGGTGGCATGGGCGTCCGATTTAAAGTTGTAAAAAATGGTGTCCACGTAATTTGAGGTGGACACCATCGCCTCAAGCGACGGCGTCAGAGACGGTATGTTGTAATGCCGATTATAGAGTTTGTAGGGGAGTGGCAGGTGTAACAATGCCTCGCCCTTTACTCTGCTGTCAGCAAAATAAAAGGCTAAGGCAAAGGGTATAACAAGGAATCAATAGAGTTACACCTATAATGCTTTCTGTACCTGAGTTCATTCGCTGTTTTCCTCTGGCTGCTCGCGCTTGGGTAATCGCCGTATCCAAACCCAACTCAGGCCTAATACTGCAGCAACACTGGAAGCGCATAACACGCTCAATTTTGAGGCGGCTAGCAGGGCCGCATCGTCAAATGCAAGCGACGCAATGAAGATTGACATGGTAAAGCCAATTCCCGCGAGTAGGCCAACGAGGACTATCCCAAACCAGCTTACTCCGGTAGGGAGTTCGCACCATTTGAATTTGACGAGTAGATAGGAGGCAAAAATCACGCCTAATGGCTTGCCTACAACCAACGCCAACATCACCGCTATAAATACCTGCTGGGATAGTGCGTTTGCGAGGTCGGCGCCTGTGAAGCTCACACCAGCGTTAGCTAAGGCGAAAAGCGGCATAATGCCGAATGCGACCCATGGGTGAAGTGTCGCTTGAATACGCTGCACCGGGGAAAGCATCTCCCTCTGAGCTTGAAGTATTTCCTTCAAAGGCTTAGTAACTGACTGATCTGGAGTGCCATTTGAGGAAAATCTGTCTAATAATTCATGAAAATTTCTCTGAATAATATCTAACGGTCGTTCCGTCATTGGCATTGAGCGCACTGGACTTAATAGCCCGAGCAGCACGCCAGCCAATGTCGGATGCACACCCGTTTTAAGCAATCCGTACCAGATGATCGCGCCAGGTAATACATAGGGAGCCATCTTGCCAACCCCCATCCGCTGGAACATCAGAATCATCAGCATACCGCCCGAGGCGATTGCTATCCCCATGTAGTCCAAGTTAGAAGTATAGAATACCGCAATTATCAGAATAGCCACGATGTCATCAATGATCGCTAATGCTAGCAGTAATACCCTTACGCCTCCGGGTATTGACTTACCTAGCAATGCAAGTACACCTACAGCAAATGCGATATCTGTTGCAGTTGGCACAGCCCAGCCGTCACTGGCTTCTGTACCATGGTTGATCGCGATGTACATCAACGCCGGAACCAACACTCCGCCCAGTGCTGCCCCCATTGGGAGCAAAGCCATTTTAAGGCTCGCCAAGGCCCCATCATGGATTTCATGACGTATCTCCGCACCGACGACTAAAAAAAATATCGTCATCAACCCATCATTCACAAAAAAATGAAGGGACTGGGATACGGTGGCATCACCAAAACTAATGATGATTTTGGTATGCCAAAGGTGTTCGTAGCTCCCAGTAAAAGAACTGTTTGCCCAAGCTAAGGCCGCAATAGCTGCTATTAGAAGAGCAATCCCGCTGACGGCTTCAATGTGCGAAAAACGTTCAAGAGCAGCAAGTGCTTTTTCGGTGAGCACTTGAGGGCGGGGGATAGACGGAGAAGAGGGATTATTTTCGGGCACTGAAGTTCTCCGATGGCGGCCCGACCAACGCGTAAGATTAACCTGCCCTGCGCTATATACAGCAGGGCACCCTATGTGATGGTATGAATGTATGGGCCTCGGCGCAAATTGTTTGCGCTAATGCCTAGGTGAGTCGTCAGCAGCTAAGCTACTCCATCTCCTATGTCACCCTGCGAATCGCAGGACGCCCATGTTCTGTGGGGCAACGTAGGTACAGCCGCCCTGAACGTGGAACTAGGTAATCATTTCTTCCACGTTTTCTGGCCCGTAGAGCGTGTGCCCCACTTGCATGGCGCTGCGTCGGGCCGAGAGTGCGGACTGGCCCCCTTCGCTCTTTTGCAGAAAAGCCCCGACGGTTACCAGAAAGGCCGTCAGGTCAAACATGCTAAGGAGCTCGACCCCTTGGATCGGAAAGATCGCCATCACTGCGAATATGCCGATGATGAACACGATGATCAGCAGCGTCAGCCAAGGGAATAGCCACATGCGCACCTCAAGACGCTTTCCCAATGGCCACAGGCTTACGGCGCATGAACAGCAGAAGAAACGGCGATCACCAGGTACATAAGCAGCGCGAGCGCGCCGCTAGTAGCTAGCAGAAACTGGAACACTTGAAGCCTCACCACTGGTTGGTTTCATATAATAACTGTCTGCTTTTGACTGTGGGCAGTTCTCTACCGATCATGGTTGCGGAGCTTGAGGACCAAACCCAATGCATTCGGAGGACGGATGCCAGGATGGTGTATAAATAAGATATTTTGGTTTTTTTACCATTCACGTGTCGTAATCAGCAAAAAAATTCTAAATTTCTAGCTTTATGCGCAATTATGAGAGAATTCATAATTTAACTGGATGCGCGTCTGGGTTGGGTAATTGCACAGACTTGCCCACCCATTTGCATTCGACCTGACCAATCATAGGGTTGCAGTACTGCGCTGACAACGAACTGGTATTCAAGACCGTCCGTAATGACAGCTGAATTGTGTTAAGCACGAGTCAGCTGTCAAGAAATGGGCGATTTTCTTCTCGAATGGCGCGAGCAGCATCATCGTATAGAAACGGGAGAAACATATATCGACGACCTTGGGTTACAGGAGTGGCTTCGTGTAAAAGTGAACACGAAAACACCACAGCCCCTCCTGTTGGCGCGCTGTAAAGCACTTTTCCAAACTCTGGAAAATGTAGAAAACCGCCTTCGTACTCTCCCGAATTAAGAAACAAGGAAACGGCGAAACGGCGATGCGCTGTGCCCTTTGTGGTGTTATCCCTATGGGGCCGGAAATGCCCACCTTCCTCGCTGTTATAGCAGGCCACCAGATATCGTTCCATTCGAGTGGCGTAGAACTGGAACGCTTTGTGTAGCTCTGGAATCAGGCGGTTAGCTATACGCAACGAACATGCTTTGGATAGCGCCTTGTCTTCAATAAAACAGTCACGACGTCTTTTGTGGCTATGGTCGGTGATTTGGACAGTTTTACCCGACTGCTCCACCATAAATCCAGACTCCTCTCCGCCACGTTCGTCGTAATAACTTATCAGTGTTTTACACAGCGAGGGCTCAAATATACGGGGAATCACCAAGACTGGTGCGTGTGGAGTGGCGATATGTTGCGGAGCCAGTGCGGGCAATCTATCCAGATAGCGCATTAACGAGGGTATATGGTTATCGACCGGTGTCTCTATCGGGACGATGGCCAAGACACGTAGCGCTGGATCCAGCACATAGGTCATTTGCCTGATGCTGCCGTCTAGCTGCAACGTACCGTAGAGCTTACTAACTGACCGATCGAAGTCCCAGATGAAGTGCACGCCAGGCATCGAGCTTTCTACCCGCTTCAGCTTTTCATCCTCTGGATCTACGGAAACACCTAAGAAGCAGACGTGATCGCCATTGAACCGCTGGCGATGGGCCCGAACACCTTCCAGAACTTTAATTGATGCAGGATCAGCTGCAGAACCAAAAAAAGAAAGCACTACATACCGACCGGCAATAGTGTCGAAACAAAAGCGCTCTCTTTGTTGAGTTCGGCAATAGAACCAAGGGGCAGGTTCACCGACTGAAAACGCTGTGGCGCGCATCACATCTCCTTGCCGGCGGTAGTGGATCGCTATCAGGAATAAAGCCAGGAAACTCATGCTGAGCACTGCCTCTTCCCCAAAAGTGCCACGTGTGAATTGGCTTACGGTGCCGTTCACTGCGATGCGATAGGAGGAAGAGCTCCAAGCATTCGAAGTTTTTAGGTAAGGCTAGTTCAGTCTTATTGAAACTGCCCATTGAATCGTCTCTAGTTTCCTAGAAGCCTCCATATGACCGTATATGGACTCCTCCTCGTTGCAAGCCTCCTTCGCTTTGGCGCCCGTGCCGACTGCACACGTATATTCGGCCTCTTACTGCGGCATCGTTTTGATGCAGGGCCATGATGGGCTATTCGCGCGTCGGCTCCCAATCGCTATACGTACTTTACGCACCTGGACGTTAAAGGGTTTTGCCGGCACCGGTTCGACCGGTTTGCCATTGCTCGGGTTGCTTCGCAATCGTGGTGTGTGGGGCTTCTCCCGGGATGAATGGGTCAGGCCGCTGCCCGATCCGGTTGGTAATCAGTGCCGTTGCGCAGCATCGCCCAAGCCATGCGTGCAGTTTGGTTGGCCAGTGCGATAGCGGCCACGTTGGGATGTGAGCGCTCGGCTAAACGGACAACCCACTGACTGAGTCGATCGTCTTTGGACTTGGCCGTGTGCAGTGCCGACCGCGCACCGTGGATCATCAGCGTTCGTAGATAAGCATCGCCACGTTTGCTGATGCCAAGCAGTCGATCCTTGCCGCCAGAGCTGTGTTGCTTTGGCGTCAGCCCTAGCGAGGCGGCCAGTTGTCGGCCGTTAGCAAACTGACTGGCATCACCGATGGCAGCAACAAGCGCAGTGGCAATCATCGGGCCGACGCCACGCAGCTGTTGCAAGCGGACGGCCGCTGGCTCACTTGCCGCGATCGCAGATATCTCACCATCGAGTTTGCTCACGCGCTCATCAAGTGCGCGCAGGTCATCCCACAAGCCATTCAGCAGATGACGAAAGTGTGCCGTCAATCCGTTATCGGCATCTTCTAGCCAGCACGGTATTGCACGACACAGTATCAGTAATTCCTTCGGCGCAACGAGGCCGTACTCGGCGATCAGCCCACGAATCTGATTGGCGTTGGCCGTCCGCTGTTCGACTAAGCCGGCCCGGATGCAATGCGTCGCCTGGATATCCTGTTGCTCGATGGTCTTGACGGCGACGAAGCGCATGCTGGGGCGGCTCATCGCCTCACAGATTGCTTCGGCATCGTTGGCGTCGTTCTTGTTGCGCTTGACGTACGGTTTGACGAACTGCGGCGCGATCAGCCTCACCTGAAAACCGCGTGCCTGTAGCTGCCGCGCCCAATGGTGCGCACCGCCACAACTTTTCATGCCGATCTCACAGCCGGGCTCGATCTTCTCCTGCACCGTTTGCAGCCAGCGATCGCGAGGTAAACGCTGCCGCCAGACTGGCTGCTCATGATGATCCACGCCGTGAATCTGAAACACGTTCTTGGCCAGGTCGACCCCAATGCGCATAAGCTTCATGTGTGGACTCCTTCTCACGGTTGACTGTGGTTCGCACCGTCAGTCTGGCACTCAAGATGCCGAGGTGAGGAGGAGTCCATCCCATTGCTTGATGATCCCGGCTGCAGCCGTCCCAAAAGGTAGATGATTATCTATCGCCATGAGTGTCTGTGAGGCCAATCAACCCTGGTCACCGCAGTACTCCGTGGTGTCGGCAATCACTGAGGCGCCCTAGTGGAGCAGAAGGCGATCGTTGGTCAGGCTACACTTAAAATGTAGACACAATCTTGTTATGATGCAGCCAATTCAGTTGTCATACGCTTTATCTCTTTTTCGAGATTTAAGCGTCTAGATAAGATGTGAAGTGTCTGCACTGCTGTATTTTATTTGTCATGAGTTTTTTCTATATTTGGTTTTTGCGGTGGCTAACTATCTTGGCTCGTTGCAAGTGGTGTGGATGTTTTAAGTAGGTCATTTTTTCATTGAAGTTATTTCTAAATTATTGGTCGGAACTTAAAGCCATGATGATAGATGAAAATACAGCTCAATTAAATAAGGCAGCAGAGCTTCGTCGTAAAAAGCTGCGTGGCAATGTCGGAAAGGCTGTTGTAGATTACGCGATGATCGAAGACGGCGATAAAGTTATGGTGTGCGTAAGTGGTGGCAAAGATTCCTTTGTAATGCTGGATGCGCTGCTACACCTCCAGCGCGTTGCGCAAATAAGGTTTAGCGTTGTGGCTGTAAATCTTGATCAGAAACAGCCTGGTTTTCCTGAGCATGTTTTGCCTGAGTTTTTTGAGAGTAAAGGGATTGATTATTATATAATCGACAAGGATACTTATTCGGTCGTCAAGCAAAAAGTTCCTGAAGGTAAAACAACCTGCTCTCTTTGTTCTAGGCTCAGAAGGGGTACGCTTTATAGTTTTGCTGAGGAAATAGGGGCTACTAAATTGGCGCTTGGGCATCATATGGATGATATGGTTGAGACCTTGTTTCTCAACATGTTTTTCCAAGCGCAGATGAAAGGGATGCCGCCTAAACTTCTCAGTGACGATAAGAGAAATATCGTTATTCGACCGCTCGCCTATTGCCGAGAAAAAGATGTAGCTAAGGTCGCTGCTGATAGCGCGTATCCGATCATTCCATGTAATCTCTGCGGCTCACAAGAGAATCTCCAAAGGAAAAAAATTAAATCGATGATTACGGAGTGGGACTCGGTAAATCCCGGGTGCGTGGAAAACATTTTTCACAGCTTACAAAGCGTAACCCCTTCCCAGATGGCCGATCGCAGTCTGTTCGACTTCGTAAATCTGTCTATTGACAGATCGGAAGGGCGGCCGCCCTACAAGTTTGAAGACGCAGCGGTTTCTTCTTCCCGCGTTGAAAACTGGATAAATGTCGTCCAGGTTTTGTAAAGGTTCAACGTCGTTTTGTGTGAGGAAAGGGAGGTTCTGGAGTTCGTGAAACCATGAAATTTACATTATCGACTTTTTTTGTAAAGAATGTTATTTGTAAAACTGATTGAAATTAGAGGGTTACGAGCATGAGTGTAATGTCTCTTGGGATATCCTTGAGCTATAAGGAAAAGACAGCTACACCATGCTCGATGTGCTGATGCACTTGCAGAAAGTCGCGCCGATCAAGTTCGAGATCGTGGCCGTGAACATGGACCAGAAGCAGCCGGGTTTCCCGGAGCACGTGCTGCCGGCCTACCTCAAGGATCTGGGGATCGAGTACCACATCGTCGAGAAAGACACTTACTCGGTGGTCAAGGAGCTGATCCCGGAAGGCAAGACCACCTGCTCGTTGTGCTCGCGCCTGCGTCGCGGCACGCTCTACACCTTCGCCGATGAAATCGGCGCGACCAAGATGGCCCTCGGTCACCATCGCGACGACATCGTCGAAACGTTCTTCCTGAACATGTTCTTCAACGGTTCGCTCAAGGCCATGCCACCGAAGCTGCGCGCCGACGATGGTCGTAATGTGGTGATCCGCCCGCTGGCCTACTGCAACGAAAAAGACATCCAGGCCTACTCGGACTTCAAGCAATTCCCGATCATTCCGTGCAACCTCTGCGGTTCCCAGGAGAACCTGCAGCGTCAGGTGGTCAAGGAAATGCTGCTGGACTGGGAACGCAAGACCCCGGGCCGTACCGAGAGCATTTTCCGTAGCCTGCAGAACGTGATCCCGTCCCAACTGGCGGATCGCAACCTGTTCGACTTCACCAGCCTCAAGATCGACGAAAGCGCCGCATCGCGCTTCGTCAACGTGGTCAACCTCTGACCACAACTACTGTGGGAGCGAGCCTGTGGTGAGGGGGCTTGTCGGAACGCCGCACCGCCCCGTTTGAGTGCGCAGCACTCACAAGATCTTTGGTACTTGGGAGATCTTGGGGCCGCTTCGCAGCCCAACGGGGGCAAGCCCCCTCGCCACAGGCTCACTCTACAACTGTATTTTGTTTCAACCTCCAGGAGAGGGCATGCGCGACTACAAGTGGCTGAATGAGTACTGCTTGAACCGCTTCGGTTCGGCGGCTGAACTGGAAGCCCATCTGCCCGTTCCCAAGACTCCCGCGCAACTGCGCAAGATCAGCGACGATCGCTACCTCTCGATGATGGCGCTACGGGTGTTCCGCGCCGGGCTCAAGCACAGCCTGGTGGATGCCAAGTGGCCGGCCTTCGAAGAAGTGTTCTTCAGGTTCGACCCGGAAAAAGTCGTGCTGATGAGCGCCGAGCACCTTGAGCGCCTGATGCAGGACACGCGGATCATCCGTCACCTGGGCAAGCTCAAGAGCGTGCCGCGCAATGCGCAGTTCATACTGGACGTGGCCCATGAAAAGGGCAGCTTCGGCGCGCTTATCGCCGACTGGCCGGTGACCGATATCGTCGGGCTCTGGACCTTCCTGAAAAAACGTGGACATCAGTTGGGCGGGCTGTCTGCCCCGCGCTTCTTGCGGATGATCGGCAAGGACACCTTTGTACCGAGCTATGACGTGGTGGCTGCGCTGAATGCGCAGGACATCATCGACAAGGTGCCGAGCAGTCTGCGCGACCTGGCGTTGGTGCAGGACGTGTTCAATCAGTGGCATGAGGAAAGCGGCGGGCGGCCGATGAGCCAGATTTCGATGATGCTGGCTTACACAGTCAATCATTGAGACCGAGTCGCCCCAATCGCGGGCAAGCCCGCTCCCACATTGGATCTGTGTCGTTCACAAAATCCCCTGTGGGAGCGAGCCTTCTCGCGATAGCTGTGGGTCAGGCGACGGAGGGTTCGCCCTCGCCAGCCAACTTGCGGTTCAACTGATACCGCCAGCGCACATACAGCAGCGCCGAGCAAAACACCGCCAGACTCGCGCCCATCTCCAGCAAGCCGAAGACTTGCCGGTTCGGGTCATAGGCAGCCAATGCGCCCTTGATGAAGTACAGGTTCACCACAAAGCACATCCACGAATGCCCGCGAGGGCTGCCGACGATCATCCCCGGTGCCAGAATCAGCAGTGGCACCAGTTCGATCAACAGGATCACCCAGGGGCGTGCCCCATGCAGATCGGCAATCGCCAGGTAGTAAACACACAGCAGTCCCACCAGACCGAAAAAGCACAGCAGGCTGATGGCGCGCATCGCCTTGACGCGTGGTTCGAGCCATTCGAGGGCGGGCAGGATCTTCGGCTTCTTGGCCAACTCAGCTCTCCAGTTTCTGTGCGGTCTTGGCCAGGCGCAGACCCAGCGCGCGGCACAACGCCACTTCATGGGCGTCCAGACCGCTTTTGCCGTCGGCGCCGGCGTGGTGGCTGGCGCCGTATGGCGTACCGCCGCCCTGGGTTTCCAGCAGTGCCGACTCGCTGTAGGGCAGGCCGGTGATCAGCATGCCGTGGTGCAACAACGGCAGCATCATCGACAGCAGCGTGGTCTCCTGGCCGCCGTGCAGGCTCGCGGTGGAGGTGAACACACCCGCCGGTTTTCCCACCAGGGCGCCGGTCAGCCACAGGTTGCTGGTGCCGTCGAGGAAATACTTCAGTGGTGCCGCCATGTTGCCGAAGCGGGTCGGACTGCCGAGTGCCAGGCCGGCACAGTTCTTCAGGTCGTCGAGGCTGGCATACAGCGCGCCTTCGTCGGGAATCTCCGGCGAAACGGCTTCGCACTCGCTGGAAATCGCCGGCACCGTGCGCAGGCGGGCCTCAAGCCCGGCCTGTTCGACACCACGTGCGATCTGCCGGGCCATTTCGTTGGTCGAGCCGCTGCGGCTGTAGTACAGAACCAGAATGTACGGTGCACTCATGGCAACAGTTCCAGGATCTGCTCCGGTGGGCGGCCGATAATGGCCTTGTTGCCGACTTCGAGAATCGGTCGTTCCATCAGTTTCGGGTGGGCGGCGATGGCGGCAATCAATTGCGCTTCGCTCAGGCTGCTGTCGGCCAGGTCAAGGGTCTTGTACTCGTCCTCGCCGGTGCGCAGCAGTTGCCGGGCGCTGATCCCGAGTTTGCCCAGCAGGCTCTGGATCTGCGCGGCGTCCAGCGAGGTTTCCAGGTAGCGGACCACGGTCGGGGTCAGGCCACGGGCTTCAAGCAGTTCGAGCGCACCGCGGGATTTCGAGCAGCGCGGATTGTGATAAAGCGTCAGATCGGTCATGAGCGGGTCGCATCTTGCGTAAGGTGGCGGCTATTCTAACTGTGCAGCGCGCAATCCAGAACCGTAAGAGGCGATGGGTCGCAGGTGCATTCAATTTTTGACAAGGAACACGACATGACAAGGCGACTGGCAGCAGCATTGGCGATCATCGGAGCGTTGATGCTGGGGGGCTGCGGTAATGACTATGGCATCGACCAGGACGGCCACAAGATCGCCGCCGACCGACTGGACGGCAAATGGCTGGTCCTCAACTACTGGGCAGAATGGTGCGGGCCTTGCCGTACCGAGATACCGGAGTTGAATGCCTTGGCTGAGCAGCTCAAGGACAAGAAAATCGGTGTGTTCGGGGTCAACTTCGACAATGTCCAGGGGCAAGAACTGAAGGACGCGAGCGAGAAACTTGGGATCAGGTTCACCGTGCTGGCCCAGGACCCTTCCGAACTGTTCGAGCTGCCGCGCAGCGAAGCATTGCCGGTGACCTACATCATCGATAACAAGGGCAAGGTGCGTGAGCAATTGATGGGTGAGCAGACGGCGGCGGGGGTGATGGCGAAGCTTGAGGCGTTGCAGGCGAAGAATTGATCAGATGATCGTTTTCATTGTGGTCAGGGGCTTTTTGTGGCGAGGGGGCTTGCCCCCGTTCGGCTGCGCAGCAGTCGCAAAGCCGATATACACGGTTAACCTGATCAAACGCGGTTATTGGATTTAGGGCTGCTTCGCAGCCCAACGGGGGCAAGCCCCCTCGCCACAGGTTTCACCGTGCTGAAAGGGCGATCAACCCTCCTCGAGCCACCAACGCAACGCCTTGCCTTCGGCTGGCCAGAAGCGTATCTGCTCGATCGGGGAGACGTCCCAGCGCTGGACGTCTTCCAGGGCCTGAAGGAAGCGTTTTTCCTGTTCCATCAGTGCCGGCGCGCACAATTTGCGGGTGCTGCCGATTTTGCCGAAGGTCAGTTTGTCGCCATCGAGGGTGTACGGCGCGAACCAGTGGTTGCAGCCGCCATTACCGTAGGCCCGGCCGTCTTCGCCGAGGGTGACGGTCAGGTGGCTGTAGTCCATCAACGGCCGCTCGCCGATCCACTCCAGAATGTAGCTGCGGTTCTGTTGCAGTTGCACCGGCTCGGCGGCGCAGCCCAGCAGGCCGGCACCGACCATGGCGGTCAGAGCGAGGCCTTTCATCACGCAGGCTCCTGGCATTTCGGGCACAGGTGTTTCTCGCCAACGCTGGTCCAGCCCAGCTCGGCGATCCGCGCGGTGGCGGCAGGCTTTTCGGCCTTGTTGCCCAGCTTGGCATCGACGGCAAACTCGAAGCTCAGCTCTTTGGCACAGCTGTCACAGTTCACTTGCCAGGTGTGGATGGCCAGTTCGCCGAACACCGGGCCACTGGCTACCGCGACCCATTGGCCGGGCGGGTTGATCAGGTGGCGAACCGTTTCGACGGTCAGGCGCATGGACAAGTCCTTGGCACCCTTGAGAGTCACAACCAGCACGTCATTGTTGCGAATCGAACCACCGTTGCCGGTGACTTGATAGCGCCCCGGCACCAGGGCGCGGCATTCAGTGAGGGTGTGTTGCGGGTTCATCAGGCTGTAGCGGAAATCGTGTTCGACCATGGGTCCTCCAAATATGCGCGATATGCTAGCACGGGCTTGTACGCCGCATCGCGCAGGTAGATGACCTTCGATCCGTTTCAGTCTCCCGTCACCAGGTTTTCCGGGGTGCCCGCCGTCCAGGCTGCAATGTTGTGTAATGTGGTGGCGGCAATCGCGTCCAGCGCTTCGCGGGTCAGGAACGCCTGGTGCGCGGTGACGATCACGTTAGGAAAGGTCAGCAGCCTGGCCAGCACATCGTCTTGCAACGGCAGGTCGGAGCGGTCCTCGAAGAACAACTGCGCTTCCTCCTCATACACATCCAGCCCCAGGTAACCCAGGCGACCGTCTTTCAGGGCATCGATCAGTGCCGGGGTGTCCACCAGACCGCCACGCCCGGTATTGATCAACATCGCGCCCGGTTGCATGTGCGCCAGGGACTCGCGGTTGATCAAGTGCTTGCTCTGCTCGTTGAGCGGGCAGTGCAGGCTGATGATCTGCGATTCGGTCAGCAATTGCGGCAGGCTCAGGTAGCGAGCGCCGAGGGCTTCGACCTGCGGGTTGGGGTAGGGGTCATAGGCCAGCAACTGACAGCCAAATCCGCTCATGATTTTGGCGAAGGTGGCACCAATCTGACCGGTGCCGACCACGCCGACGGTCTTGCCCACCAGATCGAAACCGGTCAGCCCCTGTAGTCTGAAATCCCCTTCGCGAGTGCGGTTGTAGGCGCGGGGCAAACGGCGGTTGAGTGCGAGGATCAGCGCTACTGCATGTTCGGCAACGGCGTGGGGCGAATAGGCCGGGACACGCACGATGGCCAGTCCCAGGCGTTTTGCTGTCGGCAAGTCGACATGGTTGTAACCGGCCGAGCGCAGGGCGATCAGGCGTGTGCCTCCAGCGGCCAGGCGCTCGAGTACCGCAGCGCCAAGGTCATCATTGATGAACGCGCAGACCGCTTCATACCCTTGGGCGAGCGCTACCGTGTCGAGGCTCAGGCGCGCAGTCTGAAATTGCAACTCGATGCCGGCCGGTTGCCCGGCCGCGAGAAAGCTGTCGCGGTCGTAGTTCTGGCTGCTGAAAAGAATCGTACGCATGCGGTGCTCCTTGAAGGTGGCCTGCGCCGTTGAGCAAGCCGGCATTCGACAGTCCTCAGGTTAACTCGCCGGCAGCCCTTCGCGATTGCGCTGCATCAAGCATTCATGCGCGCCTGGGCTGCCAGGCGATTGATTGCCCGGTCGAGCTCATCCAGTGCCAGGCTGGCTTTCGGGTCCTGCTGCTTGAGCAGGGTTTCGCTGCGTTGGCAGGCCGCACGCAATTGCGGTACGCCGCAGTAACGCGTCGCGCCATGCAGGCGATGGACCCGTTCGACCAGGGCGTTGTGTTCATTGCTTTGCCGAGCCAGTCGGATGGCTTCGCGGTCAGCCTCCAGTGACGCCAGCAGCATCGCCAGCATGTCCGCGGCCAGATCGGCCTTGCCGGCAGCCAGGCGCAATCCTTCCTCGTGGTCGAGCACCAACAGATCATGGGTGCCAGCATGCCCATCGCCGGAGCGCTCCGGGCTGTGATTGCGCAGCGCCAGGCCGCTCCACTTCAGCACCACTTGCGCCAATTGCCGTTCGCTGATCGGTTTGGTCAGGTAGTCGTCCATGCCGCTTTGCAGCAGCGCGCGTTTTTCGTTGGCCATGGCGTGGGCAGTGAGGGCCACGATCGGCAGCGGCGTGCAATGGCGTTCGCTTTCCCACTGGCGGATCGCCTCGGTGCTCTGGCGACCGTCCATGCCGGGCATCTGCACGTCCATCAACACCAGATCGAATGTCTCGTTCTGCACCGCCTTGACGGCGGCATAACCGCTTTCCACCGCAAGTACCTTGGCGCCCATGTCTTCGAGCAGGGTTTGCACCAGCATCAGGTTGGCCGGATTGTCGTCGACGCAAAGCACCTTCGGGGCACGGCTGGATACCGGTTCGCCCGGCTCGCTGCGCATAGACCGCGGGTTGACCAGGTCAGACAGGGAGCGTCGCAGCTTGCGGGTGCAGGCCGGTTTAGCCTGGAGCTGGCTGTGGGGGTTGGGCACGGAAAGATGGAACAGCGTCTGTTCCGTGGTCGGGCACAGCACCAGCACTTTGCAGCCAAGATGCTCGAGGTCCCAGATGTGCTGGTTGAGGCGTTCCGGCGGCATGTCGTTGCTGGTGATGCCGAGTACGGCGAGGTCGATCGCCTGGTCGGTCTGGTGGGCGGCGGTGACGCCATTGGTCAGGCTTTCCAGGGTATTGAACGGTGTGGTGCTGAGGCCGCAGTCTTCCAGTTGATGCTGCAACGCCTGCCGTGCCAGCTCGTGGTTTTCCAGTACCGCCACCCGTCGCCCGAGCAAGGGTGCCGAGGGCAGGTCTTCGGCATCGTCGCGGGTTTTTGGCAGGCTCAGGCTGATCCAGAATTCCGACCCTTCCCCCGGCGTGCTGTCGACGCCGATCTCACCGCCCATCTGTTCGATCAGGCGCTTGGAAATCACCAGGCCCAGGCCAGTACCGCCGGGTTGCCGCGACAGCGAGTTGTCGGCCTGGCTGAAGGCCTGGAACAGGGCGCGTACGTCCTGGTTCGACAGACCGATGCCGGTGTCCTGAATGCTGATGCGCAACTGCACGGTGTCTTCGTGTTCTTCTTCGAGCATGGCGCGGGCGACGATGGTGCCTTCGCGGGTGAACTTGATCGCGTTGCTCACCAGGTTCGTCAGGATCTGCTTGAGCCGCAGTGGGTCGCCCACCAGCGACAGCGGCGTGTCCCGGTACACCAGGCTCACCAGTTCCAGCTGCTTGGCGTGGGCAGCCGGGGCGAGGATGGTCAGGGTGTCCTGTAGCAGGTCGCGCAGGTTGAACGGAATATGGTCGAGCACCAGCTTGCCGGCCTCGATTTTCGAAAAGTCGAGAATCTCGTTGATGATGCCCAGCAGGCTGTCGGCGGATTTTTCGATGGTGTCCAGGTAGTCGAGCTGGCGCGGGGTGAGCTCGCTTTTTTGCAGCAGGTGGGTGAAACCGAGAATGCCGTTGAGCGGCGTGCGGATTTCATGGCTCATGTTGGCCAGGAATTCGGACTTGATCCGGCTCGCTTCCAGGGCTTCCTTGCGCGCCAGGTCCAGTTCGATGTTCTGGATCTCGATGGTTTCCAGATTCTGGCGCACGTCTTCGGTGGCCTGGTCGATGCTGTGCTGCAATTCTTCCTGCGCATTTTGCAGGGTGCCGGCCATGCGGTTGATGCCGGAGGCCAACTCGTCCAGTTCCTGACTGCCGAGTGGCGGCAGGCGGGTTTCCAGATGACCGTCCTTGAGTTGAGCCACGGCTTGCTTGATCTGGCTCAATGGCCGATTGATCGTGCGACCCATGCGCAAGGCCAGCAGTGCCGCACCTATGAGCCCCGCCGCGATTAACATCAGGCTGGCGAACAGGCTGCGGTAACCGCGCAACAGCATGCTGTTATGGGACAGTTCAAGCTCGACCCAGCCCAGCAGGCGGTCGGCTTCTTCGGGAATCACGTCCCCGGCCAGGTTGCGGTGCTTGCCGAATACCGGCAGCAGATAGCGGGTCGCATCGTTGCCACTGCGGCGCAGCATCTGCGTGCCACTGCCGGAGGGTGTCTGGTTGAGCATGGTCGGGCCGGCGTGGGCCAGCAGCGTGCGGTCAGGAGCCAGGAAGGTCACGGCCCGCACGTCGGTTTGTTCCAGGGCCTGGGTGGCGATGCGTTCGAGCAGTTCGTTGTCCTGATGGCCCATGGCTGGCGCCGTCAGTGGAGCCAACTGCTCGGCGATCATTTCGCCGCGCTGCATGAGTTGGGTTTGCAGGTCAGCCTGTTGCATCCAGGTAAAATATCCCCCCAGCACCAACGCCATCAGGCTGGTTGGCAACAGGGTCAGCAACAGCACGCGGCCTTTGATTCCCAGTTTCTTGAGCACGCATCTCTCCTGCATCCCGCTATTTATAGGCCTGCACATGCATCCGCCATGCACCACTTGCGCAGTGTAGCGATTTGCTCGCGGGCAATCTTCGTAAAAATGGTGCCGTCATTCGTCGGTCCGGACGACTCATTGGCAATACGGACAAACGGTGGGTTGCCCCTGGCGAGGCAATCTTGAATAATCGCTCAACTGAGAATTATTTGCAGATAGTCATGACTCCCATCACTGCCGGCCTTCCCCGAATCCTGTCCATCGAAGACGACCTTGTGCTCGGCGCCTACGTTCATGAGCATCTGGACCGCAGCGGCTTCCAGGTGACCTGGTGCCAGAACGGTCAGGAAGGCCTGGACATTGCCCGCCGGCAACCATTCGACGTGGTGTTGATGGATATTCTGCTGCCGGGCCTGGACGGCCTGGCGGTACTGACCCAATTGCGCCAGAGCCATTCCACCCCGGTGTTGCTGATGTCTGCCCTCGGTGCCGAGGCCGATCGCATCAGCGGCTTTCGCCTGGGGGCTGATGATTACCTGCCAAAGCCCTTCAGCATGGTGGAGTTGCGGGTGCGCATCGAAGCCATTCTGCGGCGGGTGGCACTCGACCGCCGACCGGCCCCCGCCGTGCCGGCCCCGTCGATGGACAGCCTGCGTTTCGACGATGAAAGCTTCGAGGTCTTTTATGGCGAACAGGCCGGTGGCCTGACCCGCAGCGAGTATCGGTTGCTTGAGACGCTGCACCGCAGCGCCGACGAAGTACTGAGCAAAGCCTTTCTTTATCAACAGGTGCTGCAGCGCGGTTACGCGGCCCATGACCGCAGCCTGGACATGCACATCAGCCAGATCCGCCGCAAGCTCAAGGCCATTGGATATACCGAGCGCGAAGTGCGTACGGTTTGGGGCAAGGGCTACATCCTGAGCGCCGCCGATGACATGTAACTTGCCGGGCAGGCATTCGCTGTTCTGGAAACTGGCCTGTCTATTGGTCGCTTTCTGTCTGCTGATGATCTGGCTGAGTTGGTCCTGGGGCCGTTACATGGAGCAGCGTAACCAGTTCCTCTCCGATGAGGCCCGCGGCACCCTGTCCGGTTATGCCGCCGAAGCCGAGCAGGCATGGCAGCAGCGTCAGAGCGCCGGTATCGATGACTGGCTGCAAGGCATGCATCAGCGGGAAAAAGGTTGGGTCGGTGTCATCGGCGGTGATTTGCAGTCCTTGAGCAACCAATCGCTGACGGACAAGGAAGTCGAACGCCTGACTTTTTTGCGCGGCCTCGATTGGCCCATCCACAAGAAAGGCCGGCCGTGGATGCGCATACCCTTTCCCGGTGACCCCTCCGTCGGCAGCCTGGTGATCGAGTTGCCCAAGCGCTTCGTACCCGGGCGTTACCGGGTGTTCTGGCGGGTGATCACCAACGGCGTGATTCCGGGATTGTTCACCTTGCTGTTGTGCGTCGGGCTGTATCGTTTGTTGGTGGTGCCGCTCAACAGTCTGCGTGAACAGGCCAATGCCTGGCGTGCCGACCAACTGAATGTGCGCCTGTCGAGCCGCACCACCAATCGTTCCGATGAATTGGGCGAGTTGGGCAGGGCGTTCGATCACATGTCCGAGCGCCTGCAAAGCACTGTGGCCTTGCAGCAGCAACTGCTGCGCGACTTGTCCCACGAATTGCGCACGCCCTTGAGCCGCCTGCGGGTGGCCAGTGAAAGCGAGCAGGGGCTGGAGCCATTGCGCGAACGCATCGGCCGTGAAGTCGATGGCATGCAGCGCCTGGTGGAAGACACGCTGCAACTGGCGTGGCTCGATACCGAGCGCACCCGATTGCCTGACGAAGCGATCCAGATCCAGGCCCTGTGGGAAATGCTCACGGAGAACGCCTGCTATGAAAGTGGTTGGCCCGATACGCAGTTGCAATGCACCGTAGATTCATCCTGCTGGGTTCGCGGTCATCTCAACACCCTGGCCCAGGCATTGGAAAACATTCTGCGCAATGCGATTCGGCATTCACCTGATGGTGGGGTTGTCCTGCTCGGCGGCCAGCGTGATGGAGATTTCTGGCATCTATGGCTGGAGGATCAGGGTGGCGGCGTGGCGGAAGCTGATCTGGAGCGGATCTTCCTGCCGTTCACCCGACTCGACGGTTCGCGGCCGGGGGATGGTGGGTTTGGCTTGGGCTTGAGCATCGCCCGAAACGCGGTGCAGCGTCAGGGCGGACAGCTTTGGGCGCAGAACACCGGAACCGGGTTGCGCCTGAACATGCGGTTGTTGGCGGATGTTGATAGCGCCAGTGCCGACGCCATCGCGGTCAAGCCCGCTCCCACACTGACCGTTCTTGAACCGCGAAACCTGTGATCACCCCGGCACCCTGTGGGAGCGAGCTTGCTCGCGATGAAGCCCTCCTGTTCACCGCAACATATCTGCTTATTCCCATAAGCCATAAGCACCGCACTTTGCGTGATATGGCCTGGGAACGTTTGCCGGTATGATAGTCGCCCCCGCAGTCTGGATTGCGAATACGCCATGACCTTGCAGTACCCAACCATCGCCGATTGCGTCGGCAACACTCCGCTGGTCCGTTTGCAGCGCCTGCCCGGCGCCACCAGCAATACCCTTTTGCTCAAGCTCGAAGGGAACAACCCGGCGGGTTCGGTCAAGGACCGTCCGGCGCTGTCGATGATCACCCGCGCCGAGTTGCGCGGGCAGATCCACGCCGGCGATACGCTGATCGAGGCGACCTCGGGCAACACCGGGATCGCCCTGGCCATGGCCGCTGCGATCAAGGGTTACAAAATGATCCTGATCATGCCGGACAACTCCAGCGCCGAGCGCAAGGCAGCCATGACGGCCTATGGCGCCGAGCTGATTCTGGTCAGCCAGGAGCAGGGCATGGAAGGCGCCCGTGACCTCGCGCAGAAGATGGAAGCCGAAGGTCGCGGCAAGGTACTGGACCAGTTCGCCAACGGTGACAACCCCGAGGCGCACTACACCACCACCGGCCCGGAAATCTGGCGCCAGACCCAGGGCACCATCACCCATTTCGTCAGCTCCATGGGCACCACCGGCACCATCATGGGTGTGTCGCGCTACTTGAAAGAGCAGAACGACAACGTGCAGATCATCGGCCTGCAACCGATGGAAGGCTCGGCGATCCCGGGGATCCGCCGCTGGCCTCAGGAATACCTGCCGAAGATCTACCAGGCTGACCGCGTGGACCGGATCGTCGACATGGCGCAAAGCGAAGCCGAAGACGTGACCCGTCGTCTGGCCCGCGAAGAAGGCATTTTCTGTGGTGTGTCCTCGGGCGGTGCCGTGGCGGCAATGCTGCGCCTGTCCAAAGAAGTTGAAAACGCGGTGATCGTCGCGATCATCTGCGACCGTGGCGACCGTTACTTGTCGACCGGCATTTTCGACGCGCCCAACTGATGGCCAAACATGAAAGAGGCCTGCGCTTCCAGCCCACCGGCGGCAGCAAGGCCCCGCAAGTCCCGACCGGCAAAAAGCAGCGCCTGACCATCGAGCGCCTGGCCAATGACGGTCGCGGTATCGCGTTTTTCGAAGGTCGCACCTGGTTCGTCATCGGCGCATTGGCCGGTGAAGAGATCGAGGCGCGCGTCCTCGGTGCCCATGGCAAAGTGGTCGAGGCGCGCACCGAACGGGTGTTCAAGGCCAGCGAACTACGCCGCCCTGCACCGTGCGCCCATGCCGGCCGCTGTGGCGGTTGTAGCGTGCAGCATCTGCCCCACAACGAACAGCTTGCCCTGAAACAGCGCATGCTCGCCGAGCAGTTGTCGAGAGTCGCGGGCGTCGAACCCGATGAGTGGGCAGCGCCATTGAGCGGTGCGGAGTTCGCTTACCGCCGTCGCGCCCGCGTCGCGGTGCGCTGGGACATGAAGGCAAAAAAACTCGAAGTCGGTTTCCGTGCCGCTGGCAGCCAGGACATCGTGGGCATCGATGACTGCCCGGTGCTGGTACAGCCCTTGCAACCGATCATGGCCCGCTTGCCGGAGATGCTGCGGCGCTTGAGCAAACCCCAGGCACTCGGGCATGTGGAGTTGTTCAGCGGCTCGACGCTGGCGGTTTTACTGCGGCACATGGCGCCGTTGTCCGATGCCGACCTGACGATCCTCAAGGAATTCTGCGCGTTCCATGAAGCCCAGTTGTGGCTGCACGGCGATGGCGAACCGCAACCGGTCGAGGCCGATCAGTCGTTGGGCTATCGTCTTGAACAGTGGGACCTGGAGCTGGCGTATCGTCCCGGGGATTTCATTCAGGTCAACGCCGCCGTCAACGAAGCGATGGTCGCCCAGGCGCTGGACTGGCTGAAGCCGACAGCGGATGAGCGCGTACTCGACCTGTTCTGTGGCCTGGGCAACTTTGCCTTGCCGCTGGCCAAGGCCGCTCGTGAAGTGGTGGCGGTCGAAGGCGTGCAGGTGATGGTCGATCGGGCTGCGGCGAATGCGGCCAGCAATAATCTGCATAACGCGAAGTTTTTTCAGGCCGATTTATCCCAGCCTTTGACGGACGCCGAATGGGCCGCCGAAGGCTTTTGTGCGGTACTCTTGGACCCACCGCGTGACGGTGCTTTCGAGGTTGTGCGCAAGCTCAGGAGCCTGGGCGCCGAACGTTTGGTGTATGTGTCGTGCAACCCTGCAACTCTGGCGCGCGACACGGTCGAATTGATCAAGCAGGGCTACCGGTTAAAACGTGCCGGGATTCTCGATATGTTTCCTCAAACGGCACATGTCGAGGCCATGGCGTTATTTGAAGCGAGCTAGGATGCTCGTCTGGTCCGACTGGCCCGCCCGTGCAGCCGCGCACCCAGCCCGACGTGGGCGCACCGGCAACGAAGGTCAGCGATTTGACGCATTGAATCTGCGTCGTAGGGAAGGTAAGCAAGATGGTACAGGTGAGAGCACACCAGCCGATCAATACCGACGGCAGTATCAATCTCGAGGCTTGGCTCGATCATGCGGTCAGTGTCGATCTGGCACTGGATCGCGAAGCCTTGAAAGAAGCCTGCGAGTACGCTCGCGAGGCCGAACAACAAGCCAATGCGGCACAGAATCTGTGGTCGGAAGGTAACTCGACTTTCCGTACAGGGCTTGAGATCGCCGAGATCCTCGCCGATCTCAAACTCGACCAGGACTCTTTGGTCGCCGCGATCCTGTATCGAGGCGTGCGCGAAGGCCAGATCAAGTTGCCGGCCGTCAGCCAGCGCTTCGGTCCGGTGGTGTCCAAGCTCATCGACGGCGTGCAGCGCATGGCCGCGATCAGCGACAGCCTGAGTCCGCGAAAATCCCTGGTGCTGGGCACCCAGGGCCAGGTGGAAAACCTGCGCAAGATGCTGGTGGCCATGGTTGACGACGTTCGCGTCGCCCTGATCAAACTGGCCGAACGCACGTGCGCGATCCGTGCGGTGAAAACCGCCGACGACGAAAAGCGCAACCGTGTGGCCCGTGAAGTCTTCGACATCTACGCGCCATTGGCCCATCGCCTGGGTATCGGTCATATCAAGTGGGAACTGGAAGACTTGTCCTTCCGTTACCTGGAACCGGACCAGTACAAGCAGATCGCCAAGCTGCTCCATGAGCGGCGACTGGATCGCGAGCGCTTCATCAGCGACGTGATGAGCCAGCTGAAAAACGAACTGCAGGCCACCGGCGTCGATGCCGACATCAGCGGCCGCGCCAAGCACATCTATTCGATCTGGCGCAAAATGCAGCGCAAGGGTCTGGAGTTCAGCCAGATCTATGACGTGCGTGCCGTGCGGGTGCTGGTGCCGGAAATGCGCGACTGCTACACCGCGCTCGGCATCGTCCACACCCTGTGGCGGCATATCCCGAAAGAGTTCGACGACTACATCGCCAACCCGAAAGAAAACGGCTACCGCTCGCTGCACACGGCGGTGATCGGGCCGGAGGGCAAGGTGCTGGAAGTGCAGATTCGCACCCATGCCATGCACGAAGAGGCCGAGCTGGGAGTTTGCGCGCACTGGAAGTACAAAGGCACCGACGTCAAATCTGGTTCCAATCACTACGAAGAGAAAATCTCCTGGCTGCGTCAGGTGCTCGAATGGCATGAAGAGCTGGGCGATATCGGAGGGCTGGCGGAACAGCTGCGGGTCGATATCGAGCCGGACCGGGTCTACATCTTCACCCCGGACGGTCACGCCATCGACTTGCCGAAGGGCGCTACCCCGCTGGACTTCGCTTACCGCGTGCACACCGAAATCGGTCACAACTGCCGCGGCGCCAAGATCAACGGGCGCATCGTACCGCTCAACTACAGCCTGCAAACTGGTGAACAGGTCGAGATCATCACCAGCAAGCACGGCACCCCGAGCCGTGACTGGCTGAACCCGAACCTGGGTTATGTCACTACGTCGCGGGCACGGGCGAAGATCGTTCACTGGTTCAAGTTGCAGGCTCGCGACCAGAACGTCGCGGCCGGTAAAACCTTGCTCGAACGCGAACTCAATCGCCTCGGCCTACCAGCGGTGGATTTCGACAAGCTGGCCGACAAGGCCAACATGAAAACTGCCGAAGACCTGTTCGCCGCCCTCGGCGCCGGGGACTTGCGCCTGGCGCAACTGGTCAACCTGGCGCAGCAACTGGTCGAGCCGGAGCGTGGCAACGAACAGCTTGAACTCATACCACGCAAGGCCACCGGCTACAAACCGGGCAAGCGCGGCGACATCCAGATCCAGGGCGTCGGCAACCTGATGACCCAGATGGCCGGCTGCTGCCAGCCATTGCCGGGTGATGCCATCGTCGGTTACATCACCCAGGGCCGCGGCGTGAGCATTCACCGCCAGGACTGCGCCTCGGTGCTGCAACTGAGTGGGCGGGAGCCGGAGCGGATCATCCAGGTCAGCTGGGGCCCGGTACCGGTGCTCACCTATCCGGTGGACATCATCATCCGCGCCTACGACCGTTCCGGGTTGCTGCGTGACGTTTCGCAGGTTTTGCTCAATGAGCGGATCAACGTGCTGGCGGTCAACACCCGCTCGAACAAGGAGGACAACACCGCGCTGATGTCCCTGACCATCGAGATTCCGGGGCTGGATGCATTGGGGCGGTTGCTGGGGCGGATTTCCCAGTTGCCGAACATCATCGAAACCCGGCGTAACCGTACACCTTGATGCATGTTCAGCGCCGATCCACTGTGGGAGCGAGCTTGCTCGCGATGACGGTTCAACATTCAACACAGGTGTTGTCTGACTGTCCGCTATCGCGAGCAAGCTCGCTCCCACAAGGGACTTTGCAGTGAGAGAGATTGATGTATTCACTTGAAGACCTGCTGCACCTCATGAACCGCCTGCGCGACCCGCAGTACGGTTGCCCGTGGGACATCAAGCAAACTTACGCCACCATCGTCCCCCACACTCTGGAAGAAGCCTACGAAGTCGCCGACGCCATTGAGCGCGGTGACTTCGATCACTTGCAGGGGGAGCTCGGCGACTTGTTGTTCCAGGTGGTGTATTACAGCCAGTTGGCCCGGGAAGAAGGGCGCTTCGAGTTTGAAGGTGTGGTCGACAGCATCACCCGCAAGCTGATCCGTCGTCACCCCCATGTGTTCCCTACGGGCGACCTCTATGCACCGCTGGATGTCCCGCGCCTCAGCGAAGAGCAGGTCAAGCAGCGCTGGGAAGAGATCAAGGCCGAGGAGCGCGCAGAGAAGTCCTGCGCGCCCGAGCAGCTGTCATTGCTCGATGACGTCCCCGCCGCATTGCCGGCGTTGTCACGTTCGGCAAAATTGCAAAAGCGCGCGGGGCAGGTCGGGTTCGACTGGCCGGACGCTTTGCCGGTGCTCGACAAAGTGCGTGAAGAGCTTGATGAAGTCCTCGAAGCCATGTCGGAAAATGATCCCGAGGCCGTGGCCGAAGAGATCGGTGACCTGCTGTTTTCCGTGGTGAATCTGGCGCGGCATCTCAAGGTTGATCCGGAAACCGCACTGCGGGGTGCCAACGGCAAGTTTGAAAGACGCTTTCGTTTTATCGAACAGGCATTGCGCGACACCCGCCGTCCCATGGAAGATTGCACCCTCGAAGAGTTGGACGCCTTGTGGGGCGAAGCCAAACGTCAGGAAAAGAATTTGCCCAGCTGCGGTTGAGCAGTGGCCTAAGTGAGTAATAAGCACCATGAGCATTTCCCTTCGCGACCAGTTGCTCAAAGCAGGGCTGGTCAACCAGAAGCAGGCCAAGCAGGTCAGCAAAGACAAGCAGAAACAGCAACGCCTGGCCCACAAAGGCCAGATCGAGCTGGATGACTCCCAGCAGCGCGCGGCACAGGAAGCCATGGCCGAGAAGGTCAAGCGCGACCAGGAGCTCAACCGCCAGCATCAGGAAAAGGCTGAGGCCAAGGCCCGTGCCGCGCAGGTCAAGCAATTGATCGAAGTCTCGCGCCTGCCGAAATTGACGACCGAGGATTACTACAACTTCGTCGACGACAAAAAGGTCAAGCGCATCTGCGTCAACACCCTGATGCGCAACAAGCTCAGCAGCGGTTCGCTGGCCATCGTGCATCACGCTGGCGGCTACGAAGTGATTCCGCGCGAGGCGGCATTGAAGATTCAGGAGCGCGACCCGCAACGCATCGTGCAGATGAATGTGCAGACCGAAGAAGTCAGCGTCGAGGACGATCCGTATGCGGCCTACAAGATCCCTGATGATCTGATGTGGTAATCGCTCCTCTTCCATTACATGTTTGTTAGTACATTGCTGGATTAATGAATTGAACCCGAAAGATCGCGTCGATACGATCTCTCGGGTTTTCTTTTGCCCGAAATATTCTCAGGGGAGAGAACTAATGGAATGAAATTAAATGAATAAGGATATTGTCAATGCTGGTAAGTATCGCCTCGTTACGCCAACCTACTTTTAAATCGCAGCTTTCACAGCCGCGACAACCCGATCAATCCATTCACGACTATCTGGACGACGAGCTTGTCACACGAGCGGAGCTTGTGCGCCGAAAGATCAAGATCGCTGCGAAAGCTGCTCGCGACGATCACGGCAGGCCCGCGTGCGTTTTCGTAACCCTGCCTGAGTTTTTCTGGAACATTCCCTGGCACGAAGTCCGTAATGAACAGGAACTTCACGAACTGAACTCTGCTTACCTGACGAAGGTGACCGAGTGTGTGACGCTGTTGATAAGTGATCTGCCAGTGGAGCGCTACGGCAAGATCGTTTTATTGGCAGGAAGTTGTGCGACGCTGATCAAGGTGGGAGAGGGGGAGTCGAGCTATTACGATGTCATTAATTATGTGCTCACAATTTCCAATAAGGAATACGAGGTCGACATGCCGCTGATGTCGATGTGGCCGAAGCGTTATGTGTCAGGCATCGATTTTGGAAGACATGTAGGCTCGGAAGACGGGTACTGGTTTTTCAAGTTGTTCGATGAGATTGTGGTACGGGTAAAGAAGGTCAGTAGTGTACAGGCCGAGCACAGTTACTTTGGTGGCTATGAAGGAATATTTATTAATAGTCTTGTAGTGGGTTGCCCATTCGGTATCAACTTGTGCCTCGATTATGCGGTGTTGAAAGACGGTGAACGGGACAAGGAGGTTGAACTGGCGGGGGCCAAAATCGATTTCCTGATCGCCTGTGGCATGGACTTCGATGACGGCAAGCGTCATCTATCTTCGCTTCAGTTTGCCGTCCGCAATGACGGCATGGGCGATGGTGAGTGCGAGGTGGTGAAGCTTGAGGCGGGCTGGATCGTCGGTGTTGTTCCTTCGGTGGTGATCGACGACTCCCTTCATTTAGCGGCCATTCAGATTGCCTGAGCCGCGTGCTCCGGTTGCAGCCTGCCCGTGCGGGAAGGGGCAGGCTGCATGGTGGTGGAGTCTGTCTTCAACCGGTTGCGAGCTCGCGGTTGCGCTCGAGCATTTCCAGTTCGGCCCTGTAGTTTTGCGCGTCGATCTCGGAGTGGAACATCCCGACCAGCAGGTCTTGTTGATGCACGTCCCAGATCCGGATACCGGCGGCTACACCCTCGTGGGATTTATGTGAATCGTCGCGTTCAGTTACTTTTACAGTCATCTGCTAGCTCCAATCTCTGTTATCTGCAGCAAGGCGTGTGCAGGACTCTGTTATATGTTTTGTTAGCTTGCTAAGTAAATAACTGAGTTTGGTAACGGTTTTTTGCAAAAATGGAAACAGTCCTGCAGCCCGCGGAATCCGCGACATTCAGTCGCAGGGCGTTAAGTTTCATGACAAACGTTTCATGTTGAAGGCACCACAAATCCAGTGTCGAGCACTGAAACTGTGGGAGCGAGCTTGCTCGCGATGGCGGTGGGTCAGACAGCAATGATGTCGATTGACACTCCCTCATCGCGAGCAAGCTCACTCCCACAATGGTTGTGGTGTCGAATTCTTTGAGGCCAAAAAAAACGCCCCGAACCAGTCGGGGCGTTTTCATGTGCGACTCAGCAGAGGGAAATTACTTACCTTCCCAGCGCTTCAGTACCAAAGTGGCGTTGGTGCCACCGAAACCGAAGCTGTTGCTCATCACGGTGTTGATGGTGGCGTTTTCGCGGGTCTTGGTCAGCACCGGCAGGTCGGCCACTTCAGGGTCCAGCTCGTCGATGTTGGCGGAGCCGGCAATGAAGTTGCCTTCCATCATCAGCATGCAGTAGATCGCTTCGTGAACGCCGGCAGCGCCCAGGGAGTGACCCGACAGGCTCTTGGTGGAGCTGATGGCCGGAGCCTTGTCGCCGAACACTTCACGCACACCTTTCATTTCCGCGACGTCGCCGACCGGGGTCGAAGTGCCGTGGGTGTTCAGGTAGTCGATCGGGGTGTCGACGGTGGACAGCGCCTGCTGCATGCAGCGGATCGCGCCTTCGCCGCTCGGGGCAACCATGTCGTAGCCGTCGGAGGTCGCGCCGTAGCCAACGATTTCCGCGTAGATCTTCGCGCCGCGGGCCAGAGCATGTTCCAGCTCTTCAACCACGACCATGCCGCCACCGCCGGCGATGACGAAACCGTCACGGTCAGCGTCGTAGGCACGGGAAGCTTTTTCCGGGCTGTCGTTGCGCTTGCTGGACAGGGCGCCCATGGCGTCGAACAGGAACGACTGGCTCCAGTGCTCTTCTTCACCGCCGCCGGCGAAGACGATGTCCTGCTTGCCCATCTGGATCTGTTCCATGGCGGTACCGATGCAGTGAGCACTGGTGGCGCAGGCAGAAGCGATGGAGTAGTTCAGGCCCTTGATCTTGAACGGAGTGGCCAGGCAAGCGGAAACGGTGCTGCTCATGGTCCGCGTTACGCGGTATGGGCCGACGCGCTTGACGCCTTTCTCGCGCAGGATGTCCAGCGCTTCCATCTGGTTCAAGGTCGATGCACCACCGGAACCGGCGATCAGGCCGGTACGCGGGTTGGAAACCTGCTCTTCGGTCAGGCCGGAGTCAGTGATGGCGTCTTTCATGGCCAGGTAGGCATAAGCTGCCGCGTGGCCGACGAAGCGATAGATCTTGCGATCGATCAGTTCTTCAAGGTTGAGGTCAATGGAGCCGGAAACCTGGCTACGCAGACCCATTTCGGCATATTCCGGGTTGAACCGGATGCCAGGGCGGCTTGCACGCAGGTTAGCGGAGACGGTCTCTTTGTCATTGCCCAGGCAAGAAACGATGCCCAGACCAGTGATAACGACGCGGCGCATGCGGATAACCCTTAGAAGTTGTCAGTGGAGGTGAACACGCCGACCCGGAGGCCTTCGGCGGTGTAGATTTCGCGACCGTCGACAGTGACCGAACCGTCGGCGATGGCCAGGTTCAGCTTGCCCTTGAGGACGCGCTTGATATGAATGTTATAGGTGACTTTCTTGGCGGTCGGCAGGACCTGGCCGAAGAATTTCACTTCGCCCGAACCCAGCGCACGGCCACGGCCCGGCAGGCCTTGCCAGCCCAGGAAGAAGCCGACCAGTTGCCACATGGCGTCGAGGCCCAGGCAGCCCGGCATCACCGGATCGCCTTCGAAGTGGCAGGCGAAGAACCACAGGTCCGGATTGATATCCAGCTCGGCGACCAACTCACCTTTGCCGTACTTGCCACCTTCTTCGCTGATCAGGGTGATGCGATCAACCATCAGCATGTTCGGGGCGGGCAGTTGCGCGTTACCAGGGCCGAACAGCTCACCGCGACTGCAGCGCAGCAGATCTTCCCGGGTAAAGGCGTTTTGTTTGGTCATGCGAGCTCCTCAATAGTCCCATGCGGCAGGTGGGGCAAATCTTCCCGGCCGATCGAAGCGTTCATGCCTCGAACCGGCAGCCTACTCATAGACTATTGCGTTGTGGTGAAAGTCACAGCACCAAGGACATGAATGTACACTTGTGCACTGAAATTATTATTCAAGCCCCTTTTCGGGCCTGTTCGGGTGACTAAGACTGCCGCACTTTCGCCTTTCACGCCAGTCGCAGATGGTCGAAAGGCCTGTACTACTGCACCCAACGCTGAAGAATTTGCTGCAGATCAGTCCGTTTGAACGGCTTGGCCAGGTAATCGTTCATCCCCGCCGACAGACAGGCTTCGCGGTCACCCTGCAAGGCATTGGCGGTCAGGGCGATGATCGGCAGGTCGGTGCAACCGGGTAGATTGCGTATTTGTCGGGTGGCTTCATAGCCATCGATGATCGGCAAGCGGCAATCCATCAGGATCGCTTCGAAGATCAGGCTCTCGGCGCTGCGTACCGCCTGCGCGCCGTCGGCAGCGACACTGACCTTGAAGCCCAGGCTGCGCAACATGGCTTCGATGACGGTCTGGTTGACCGGGTTGTCTTCGACCAACAGCACATTGCGTCCTTCGCCGTTGCTGTTGCGCGATTGCGCGCGAGGGGGTAGGAGTGGTTGTGTCTGCTGGTGCAATGCCAGGGGAATTTCCAGGGTGAACACCGAACCGCGGCCTTCCTCACTTTGCGCGCGCAAGGTGCCGCCCATGCGTTCGGCCAGGGTACGGGCAATCGGCAGGCCCAGCCCCGTACCGCCGTAGCGTCTTGAAATAGAACTGTCGGCCTGCTGGAAAGCGTTGAACATCAATTCCAGGCTTTGCGCCGGGATGCCGATGCCGCTGTCGCGCACGGTGCAGGTAAACCACAGCAACTCGTGGTCCAGCGACTGCCACTGCGCCTCGATCGTGACGCGGCCCTGCTCGGTGAACTTCAGCGCATTGCCGACCAGGTTGACCAGTATCTGACGGATACGCGTCGGGTCGCCCTTGACCTGCAAACCGCGCATGTCGTCGGGGATCATCAGTTGCAGGTCCAGACCGCGTTGCGCGGCACTGTGCTGGAACGACTGGGCGCAACTGCCGATCAGGTCGGTGAGGTTGAACGCAATGTGCTCCAGTTCCAGCTCTGAACGTTCGATCCGCGAGAAATCCAGGATGTCGTTGATGACCTTGAGCAAGTGCTCGGTGGATTCGGAGGCCAGCGCCGCATACTCCACCTGCTCCTCGGTCATGTCGGTGGTTTCCAGTAACTGCAGCATGCCCAGTACGCCATTCATCGGCGTGCGCAGTTCATGGCTCATCATGGCGAGGAAATCGGATTTGGCGTTGTTGGCCTTTTCCGCTTCTTCGCGGGTCTGGATCAACTGCGCCATGGCCTGATGCTGTTCGCGGCTGGCCTGCTCGAGACCGCTGGCGAGGTTGTTGATGTGTTGCGACAGCGCCCCCAGCTCGGTGTCGTCGACAATGGGCAGCGGTGTGTTGTAATCGCCGTCCTGGATCGCCTTGACCGCATTGCCGATATCACGGATCGGTTTCGACAGGCTGCCCGCCAGGCGGCGGGCCACGATGAAGGTAAACAGCAGGGCAAACAGCGCCAGGATGGCGGCCTTGAGCACGATTTCCTGTTGGCGCCGGCTGAAGGCATCGTTGGACAGCCCGACGATCACCCGACCGAGGTAGTCCTCGGTGGGGGCGGCAGTGGCGGTTTTGCTGCTCTGGAAAAAATCATTGTGCAACGCGATACGCTGGAGCCGTATCGGTGCCTGGAACACTTCGAGCTGTTGCGCGCGATTGTGGTGTTCGCTCGGTTGTTCGACGTACACCAGAACCCGGTTTGCACTGTCCTGGATTTCCAGAAAACTCACGTTGGGCGTGGCCAGCGTTGCCTTGAGCAAGGTTTCGAGCACTTCGATGTTGCCCGAAATCACGCCGTACTCGGTGGCCGGGGCCAGTTGATTGGCGATCAACTGGCCGGTGTGGGAGATTTCCTGACGCAGATCCTGGATGCGCACGAACGTGAAGAAACTGATCAGCAACAAGGTCAGCAGCAGTGCAGGGCCGAGGCTGATCAGTTGGGTGCGAGTGTTGATGTCCCAGCGACGGCGCAAGCTCATGGACGGCGTTCTCCTTCAGCCAGCAGTGTGGCGACAGACGCTTCGTTTATCTGTTCGATACCCAATGAACGTGCGACTTGCGGGTTGCTCGCGACCTTGAATCGATGGGGATAGTGCGTGCGCGGCCAAGTGGCTGGTGGCCGGTCGAGCAATTCGTCGAGGACCGCCAGCCAGTCGCTCTGATCGCTATAGGTGCTGGCCAGGCTTCCGGCCTTGACGAATCCGGCGTTGGGTCCGATCAGGGCCACTTGCCGCGAATAGCTGCTCAGCAGCAGGTTCTTTGCGGTTTGCGGGTTGTACAGGTCGGCATCGTCAAGTCCCAGCAACACGTCGCTGTTATTTAGCAGTGCCTGTAATGGACGACTGTCGTGAATGTTGTCCCAGCGCTGGGTGACGATCTCAAGACCCAGGGGGAGGGCGGCCTGACGCAGCTCATTCAACAGGAATTCACTGTGGGTGTCGTAGAGCACGCCGATGCGTCTGGCTTGTGGCAACAGCGTGCGGGTCAAGCGCAACTGGCGATCCAGTGGTGGATCGCTCCATAGCAGGCACAGGCGCGCAGGCAACGTATTGTTCAAGCGTTGCCGGGCTTGCAGGCGGCTGATGCGCAATACGAGAGTCGCCGGGCCCTGGGCGTTTTGCAGGCGCCAGTCGAGGCTGGGCAGGTCGAGCAGTATCAAGCGGATGTTTTCCGGCAGCTTGTCCGGTATCGGCATTTTGGCCAGCGTCTGGAAGCGTACGTTATCGCGTGGTCGCAACTCGCTCAGGGCCTGGGTAAACGCCCGCACACCGGGGCTGTCTTCGGCCCCCGTGAGCAAAATGTCGGCCGCGTTACTCGCCAGGCTGCCCAGCAGGCCGCTTGTCAGCAGGCAAAGTATGGCCAGCAGCCGACCCAGGGGCGGCATTCTGCAGGCCGGGCGATTCGGCATCTTAAAGCTCCAGCTCGGCGCTGAAATACATCACCTGGCGCTGGTCATAATTATTGTCGATGAAGGTGGTCGGTTGATTGTCCAGCCGTTGCTGGAGCACCCCGGCCAGTTCCAGGCTGGCCTTGCCCAAGGCGATGCGTTTGGCGATGCGCGCATCGACCCGTTCGAAGCGGTAGCCGTTGAGGGCGTCATCGCCATAATAGAAAAGCGCACTGTTCCAGCCTTGGCCCCAATCGCGCAGCCATCCGGCCGAACCACTGTTACTTGCAGTCTGCCTGGCATCCAGCGGATTGCTGGCATCGGTATCGACGTAGGCATAAGTCAGTCGCAGGCGATCGAGGCTGCCGACACGCCAGTCGAGCTGGGTTTCGACCCCCGAAAAGCGCGCCTTGTTGGCATTGCTGGCAATGTACTGATTGTTGCGCAGCGGCTCACTGATCATGCCGGTGATTTCGTCGTGGAACAGCTTCACGTCGAGCGCCAGCCCCGGTTCGGGAAAATAGCCGTTGTAGCCCAGTTCCCGGGAGCGCATGTGCTCTTGATCAAGGTCGCCGGGGCCGCGGGTCTTGACGAAATAACGGGCGCTGGACTGGCCAAACGCACCGGGCTTGAGGTTGGTGACCTGATAACTCCAGTTGACGTTGTTCTCGAACATGTCCGGTGAGCGGATGGCCTCGGAGTACACCGCACGCAAGCCGTGGCGCGGGTTGATCAGGTAGTTGACTGCCATGCGAGGTGTCAGCGAGCTACCGGTCAACCGGGTGTCCTCGAACATGGCGCCGCCTTGCAGCAGCCAGTGTTCGGTGGCACGCCACTCGAACTGGCCGAACGCTCGCCAGATCCTGTCATCGAGAGTGCCATTGAAGTAGGTCTCGGAATCCGCCCGGTCGTAACGATAGTTCATCCCGCTGACCAGTCGCAGGTTATCGGCAAGGCTCAGGGTGTCCTGCAGTTCGAGGTCGTAGCGCGATTCCCGGGTGCTCTGGTCGATGTCGCCGCAAACGGTCTGGCTCGCGCCGTTGCGCCATTGATCGAGTACCTGGTTGGCCAGCGCCTGCTCGGCGGGCGTGCCGGCCGGCGCACCAGAGCCGATGAAACGCGTGATATTGCGGGCCAGGCGCTCGGTGTAGTTCGGGTTCAACTGCCAGAGTTCGGTCAGCTGCGGGCTGAACGAAACTTCTGCATCGCAGGCGCGCCAGGTTTGCTGGCGATCCCAGTGTTGGGCCGAACCCTGGATGTAAAGGCTGTGGTCGGGATTGACGTCCAGATTCCAGCGTAATGACCCGGCGTAGTCCTTGGCGGTGACGTCGGAGTCGTCGCCGGCGCGGGTAATTCCCGGGAACACCGGCCGGTAGGTATAGGGCCGCTGGTTGGTGCCGTCCTTGGCATTCAATTGCCAATCGAGGCTTTGCCGTTCGTCGAGGCTCTGGCTGACAGTGAGGTTGAAACGCTCGAGGCGACGACTGTCATGGTAGTCAGCGCCGGTTCGGTCGGTGTCGAAGCCGTCGTCTTGCTGGCCGGACAGGGACAGGCGCATGTCACCATCCTCCCAGCCCAGGCCCTGGCTGGCGTAAAAGTCGTTGATGCCGCGCTGGCCCCGGGTGACCTTCATGCGCGTGCCGTGACTGTCGGCCGGGCGCCGGGTAATGATGTTGACCACCGCCATCAGGGCGTTGGCGCCGTAGCTGACGGTATTCGGTCCGCGAAAGACTTCGATGTGCTCGATGTCTTCCATGGCCACCGGAATGTCACTCCAGTCCACGGTGGCCAGGCCGGCGCGATACACCGAGCGCCCGTCGATCAGCACTTGCATGCGCCGCGCTTCATTCGCATTGGTGCCGTGGTAGTTCACCGTCGCCTGATTGCCGCTGATGTTGCCGACCATCATCCCCGGTACCAGGCGCAGCAGTTCGCTGATGTCACGGGCACCGCTGGCGTGGATCAGGGCACTGTCGATCACCGTCATGCTTCCCGGCACGGCCGCCGGCGACTGCTTCAGGCGCGTGGCGGTGAGTACTTGCGGCAGCGGTTCGCTGTCCAGGAACAAGTCGTCGGCCAGCGCCGGCGAGCTGAAAATCAGCGCCAGTACCAGAGGTGAATGCGGTGAAGGAGAGCCCGGAGACACAACACATCCCTGTCAGTGATTGTTGGCGCGCATGTTAACCGAGCCGAATGACTTTTCCATTCACGATGTCTGCATTTTCCTCGGTTTTATTGGTCTTCTTCCTACGGGTGCAGGTATTTGATGTCGGGGCTGGCCGTCGATGGACTGCCCCGTATAATGCCGACATCGCCACTGGTATGGATTAACGGATTGCATATGACTGAACAGCGCCCGATTGCGGTCCTGGGAGGCGGAAGTTTTGGAACCGCCGTGGCTAATCTGCTGGCCGAGAACGGGCATCAGGTCCTTCAGTGGATGCGTGACCCCGAACAGGCCGAGGCCATTCGGGTCAATCGCGAGAACCCGCGTTACCTCAAAGGCATCAAGATTCTGCCCGGCGTCACACCGGTCACTGACCTGCAAGCCACCCTGGACGCCTGCGACCTGTGTTTCGTCGCATTGCCCTCCAGTGCGCTGCGCTCGGTGTTGGTGCCGCACGCCGAACGTTTGAGCGGCAAAATGCTCGTGAGCCTGACCAAAGGCATCGAAGCCCACACGTTCAAGTTGATGAGCGAGATCCTCGAAGAGATCGCCCCGCAGGCGCGCATCGGCGTCCTGTCCGGACCCAACCTGGCCCGTGAAATCGCCGAGCACGCGCTGACCGCCACGGTGGTCGCCAGTGAAGACGAAGAACTCTGCCAGCAGGTTCAGGCCGCGCTGCACGGGCGCACCTTTCGTGTGTACGCCAGCGCCGATCGTTTCGGCGTGGAGCTGGGCGGAGCATTGAAAAACGTCTACGCGATCATCGCCGGCATGGCGGTTGCGCTGGGCATGGGAGAAAATACCAAGAGCATGCTGATTACCCGGGCATTGGCGGAAATGACCCGCTTCGCGGTGAACCAGGGTGCCAACCCGATGACCTTCCTGGGGCTGGCCGGCGTGGGCGATCTGATCGTGACCTGTTCGTCGCCCAAGAGCCGCAACTATCAGGTCGGCTTCGCCCTCGGCCAGGGCCTGAGCCTGGACGAGGCGGTCACGCGCCTGGGCGAAGTCGCCGAAGGGGTCAATACCCTTAAAGTGCTCAAGGCCAAGGCGCAGGAGGTTGGCGTGTACATGCCGCTGGTCGCCGGGCTGCACGCGATCCTGTTCGAGGGGCGCACGCTGGAGCAGGTCATCGGTCTGTTAATGCGTGGCGAGCCGAAAACCGACGTCGACTTTATTTCCACCAGTGGTTTCAACTAATCACGCTTGCCAGAAAAGCAGGGAGTTGCGCATGAACGATCCAAAAATAGAAGCCAAGTACGAGTCCATCCTGCTGCGGGTGCTGTGGATGATCCTCTTCGTGCTGGTGTGGCAAGTGGCGCAGTTCATCCTCGGCGCCGTCGTGCTGGTGCAGTTGATCTATCGTTTGTTCTATGGCGCCCCAAGCGCCAGCTTGATGAATTTCGGCGACAGCCTGAGCCAGTTTCTGGCGCAGATCGGTCGTTTCGGCAGCTTTCACAGCGACCAGAAGCCCTGGCCGTTCGCCGACTGGCCGACGCCGCGTACACCGGAAGGTGAGGCGCCGCATGTCGTGGCACCGGCACCGCATCCGGCCCGAGATGAGGAACCCAAGCTATGAAACTCTGGGTATTGCGTCATGGTGAAGCTGTACCACACGGCTCCCGCCCCCACGATTCGGAGCGGGAATTGACGGATAACGGTCGTAAGGAAGTATTGAAAATCGCCGCAGAGCTGATGGGTCAGCCACTGACCGGCATTTACGCCAGCCCGTACCTGCGAGCGCAGGAAACAGCGCATCTGGTACGAGACGCATTGGGTTTCGAACCGGAAATCCGCACCGTCGAGTGGCTGACACCGGACACGGAGCCGGACAAGGTGGCCGAACAGATGGTCGCGGTAAGCAACGTTTTGCTGGTCAGTCACAACCCGCTGGTGGGGAATCTGCTGAGCTACCTGCAGCATGGTGCCGGACATCCGCCGGAAAGGGTCAGCACTGCCGGTCTGGCGGAGCTCAAGGGTGAAGAGCTGCTGGTCGGGTCAATGAAACTCGACAGCATCAAGCATCCGTAACACCGCTTTTCTGTGGGAGCGTGGCTTGCCCGCGAAGGCATCGACTCGGTCATGCCTGATAAACCGCGGAGCCTGCATCGCGGGCAAGCCACGCTCCCACAGGTACGTCATAACCCGAAAGTTTTGTATGAAATAGTCAACCAAGCACTTGCTTGGTTGACTACGCTTGCTCCAGACCAAAATCACAGGAGCGAGTCGCATGTCTGCTGCTTTTCGTTTGCCGCTGGACGTTTTCTACGAGCGTGAGGCTCGTCATCCCCGCCAGCGCTTTCTGGTCCAGCCTGTCGGGGGCGGCCAGGTCGAGACCTTGACCTGGGCGGACGTCGGTCATCAAGCACGCTGCGCCGCCCACTGGCTGCGAGCGCGGGAACTGCCGCAGGGCAGCCATATCGCCCTGATCTCGAAAAACTGTGCGCACTGGATCGTTGCCGATCTCGCGATCTGGATGGCCGGGCATGTGTCGGTGCCGTTGTACCCAAACCTGACCGCCGAGACCGTTGCCCAGGTACTCGAACATTCGCAAGCAGCGCTGGCATTCATCGGCAAGCTCGACGACTGGCCAGGTATGTCCCGTGGTGTCAGCCCCGACCTGCCGACCATCAGCCTGCCCCTGCATCCTCCCGGCGACTTTGATTTCAGTTGGGACGACCTGCAACGCAGTTCGCCCATCCAGGACAATCCCAAGCCCGACGCCGATCAACTGGCGACCATCATTTACACGTCCGGCACCACGGGCATGCCCAAGGGTGTGATGCACAGCTTCGGCACTCTGGGGTTTGCCACCACCCGCGGCACTGCGTTGTTCGGTCTCAACGAGTCGGACCGGCTGTTGTCCTACCTGCCGCTGTGCCACGTTGCCGAGCGCATGTTCGTCGAGCTGGCATCGATCTATACCGGCCAAACGGTGTTTTTCGCCGAGAGCCTCGATACCTTCCTCACCGACCTGCGCCGTGCGCGCCCGACCGCACTGTTTGGCGTGCCGCGCATCTGGACCAAATTCCAGATGGGCGTGTACAGCAAGATCCCGGCAAAACGTCTCGACTTCCTGCTCGGCCTGCCGATCATCGGCAAACGGGTCGGGCATAAAGTCCTCGCCGGGTTGGGGCTGGATGCGCTGCGCATCGCGTTGTCCGGCGCGGCTCCGGTACCGCAGACCTTGTTGCAGTGGTACCGCAAACTGGGGTTGGACGTGCTGGAGGTCTACGGCATGACCGAGAGTTGCGGCTACTCCCACATCGGCCTGCCGGGCCAGAACAAACCGGGCTGGATCGGCAAGCCGTGTCCGGAAGTCGAAGTGCGGATCGCCGAGACGGGGGAGGTCATGGTGCGCAGTGGTGCGACCATGCTCGGGTATTACAAGGAACCGGAAAAAACCGCCGACACCATTACCGAGGACGGCTTTCTGCGTACTGGCGACAAGGGCGAGGAGGACGCCGAAGGCAATCTGCGCCTGACCGGGCGCCTGAAGGAAATCTTCAAGACCAGCAAAGGCAAGTACGTGGCGCCGGCACCGATTGAAAATCGCCTGGCCGTGCATTCGCGCATCGAACAGGTCTGCGTGGTGGGCGATGGCTTGAGTGCGCCGCTGGGGTTGTGCGTGTTGTCGGCGGTCGGCCAGCAGGATGCCGGCGGGGCCGCGCGCGCCGGTTTGCATTCGAGCCTGGAAAAACTGCTGGAGGAGGTCAATGGTGCCCTCGACAAGCATGAACAACTTCGGCGCCTGGTGGTGGTCAAGGACAGTTGGGCCGTGGAAAACGGCTTTCTTACCCCGACCCTGAAGATCAAGCGCAACGTGATCGAAGCGGCTTACGGTGAACGCTTTGAGGAATGGAGCGAGCGCAGCGAAGCGGTGCTGTGGCAGGATTGATCCACGAACAAAACCAACGAGGAAACTCTGCGATGAGCCTGTGGCGCACCACCCCGAACATCGAGCAGTTGAACGCAATCCAGAAAAACACCATCGGCGAAGTGCTGGACATCCGTTTCGAAGCTTTTGACGATGAGTCCCTGACCGCCAGCATGGTCGTCGATCACCGCACCCATCAGCCTTACGGCTTGCTGCATGGCGGTGCCTCGGTGGTGCTGGCCGAATCGGTCGGCTCGATGGCCAGCTACCTGTGCATCGATGCCAGCAAATTCTATTGCGTGGGCCTGGAAATCAACGCCAACCATTTGCGCGGCCTGCGCAGCGGACGGGTGACGGCGGTGGCCAAGCCGATCCACATCGGCCGCACGACCCATGTCTGGGATATTCGGTTGACCAGCGATGAGGGCAAGGCCAGTTGTGTGTCGCGACTGACCATGGCAGTGGTGCCCTTGGGGGAGAATCCGCCGACGCGTTGAACCAAAACCATAGCTTTGACCGGACTGTCATCATTCCTGTCAGTTACGGTCATTGCTGTAGGACGCGGTCTTGCGGACAATCTACGCCTGTTCTCGCTCATGGATTTGCAGGTATGTCGCAACAGATCTTTTTCGCCCACGCCAATGGATTTCCTTCGGGGACCTACGGCAAGTTGTTTGCGGCGCTGGCACCCGAGTTTCAGGTGACGCATCTGGAGCAGCACGCCCACGACCCGCGTTTCCCGGCGGACGACAATTGGTACAACCTGGTGGATGAGCTGATCCATCACCTGCAACAACAGGCCGAACCCGTGTGGGGCGTCGGTCACTCCTTCGGTGGCGTGTTGCACCTGCATGCGGCCTTGCGTTGCCCCGAGTTGTATCGCGGGGTGGTGATGCTCGACTCGCCAGTGCTGACCCGGACCGATCAATGGGTCATACGGGCGGCCAAACGCTTTGGTTTCATCGACCGCTTGACCCCGGCCGGGCGTACCCTGGGCCGCCGTGAAGAATTCGCCGACCTGGAAAGCGCCCGGAAGTATTTCGCCGGAAAAACCCTGTTTCGTGGCTTCGACCCGGAATGTTTCGATGCCTACCTGCAACACGGCTTGCATCAGGTCGGCGACAAGTTGCGCCTGCGGTTCGACCCGGCCACGGAAATCAGCATCTATCGCGGTGTGCCGCACACCAGCCCGGGCAGCACCCGGCAGTTGCAAGTGCCGCTGGCGGTGGTACGCGGGCACAACAGCCGCGTGGTGATGCGCCATCACGCCAGTTCGGTCGACCGCCTGCCGTTGGGCGAGTCGTTGACCATGCCTGGCGGCCACATGTTTCCGCTCGAACGTCCCCTTGATACCGCTGACATGCTCAAAGGCCTGTTCTACGGTTGGGACGGCCGTCGACAACAGGATTGCGCATGAACCACGTCGTCGAAGAGGTCCGCCTGAGCCTGCCGCATATCGAACTGGCGGCGCACCTGTTCGGTCCTGAAGACGGATTGCCGGTCATTGCCCTGCATGGCTGGCTGGACAACGCCAACAGTTTTGCCCGTCTGGCGCCGAAGCTTAAAGGCCTGCGCATCATCGCCCTGGACATGGCCGGTCACGGTCATTCCGGGCATCGCCCGCCGGGAGCCGGCTACGCCATGTGGGACTATGCCCACGACGTGCTGCAAGTCGCCGAACAGCTTGGGCTGAAGAAGTTTGCGTTGATGGGGCATTCGATGGGCGCCATTGCTTCGTTGATCATCGCCGGGTCGATGCCCGAGCGGGTTACCCACCTGGCGTTGATCGACGGCATCATTCCTCCTACAGACAAAGGTGAAAACGCTGCCGAGCGCATGGGCATGGCCCTGCAGGCGCAACTGGATCTGCGGGAAAAGCGCAAACCGGTCTACGACACCCTCGACCGAGCCGTCGAAGCGCGCATGAAAGGCCTGGTGGCGGTCAGCCGCGAGGCCGCAGAACTGCTGGCGCAGCGTGGCCTGATGCCGGTGCCGGGCGGTTACACCTGGCGCACTGACAATCGCCTCACACTGCCATCGCCGTTGCGCCTTACCACCGAACAGGCCATGGCCTTCGTCCAGCGGGTCAAGTGTCCTGCAACACTGGTGGTTGCCGCCGACGGCATGCTCGCCAAACACTCAGAGTTGCTGGAGCGTCTACCCTTTAGCCGGGAACAGCTGCCAGGCGGCCACCATTTGCACCTCAATGATGAGTCTGGTGCCGATCTTGTCGCAGACTGTTTCAATCGGTTTTTCGCCATTCCTTGACTTGCGCCGGGCAACTGTCGAGGCTTGGCGGGTTGAAAAGGGAGACAACCATGATAGATCTCTACACCGCTGCGACCCCGAATGGCCACAAGGTCTCTATCGTGCTCGAGGAACTCGGCCTGCCCTACACGGTGCATGCCTTGAGTTTCGACAAAAAGGAGCAGAAGTCCGCGGACTTCCTCAAGATCAACCCCAATGGCCGGATTCCGGCGATTGTCGACCGCGCCAATGGCGATTTCGCCGTGTTCGAGTCAGGCGCCATCCTGATTTACCTCGCTGAACAGACCGGCAAACTGATGCCATCGGACCCGAAGGGGCGTTCGCTGGTATTGCAGTGGCTGATGTTCCAGATGGGGGGCATCGGCCCGATGCAGGGCCAGGCCAACGTGTTCTTCCGCTACTTTCCGGAAAAACTCCAGGGTGCCATCGACCGGTATCAGCATGAAACCCGTCGCCTCTACGAAGTGCTCGACACGCGGTTGCAAAGCGTGGAGTTCCTCGCCGATCAGTACAGCATTGCCGACATTGCCACCTTTCCCTGGGTGCGCGGCTACGAGTGGTCGGGCGTCTCGGTGGAAGGCTTGACGGCGTTGCAACGCTGGATGGCAACCATGGAGGACCGGCCGGCGGTGCAGCGTGGCCTGCAAGTACCGAAACGCGCCGATGAAGCCAGTATTATCAAGGGCGCCCAGGCCATGCTGATCCGATGAGTCTATCCATGCGTTCATTCAGTTTGCTGGTGCTGTGCAGTTTCAGTCCCTTGTTATTCGCCGCCGATGTTCCGGGCAGTCAGGACCTGCCGATAGTGCCGCGCATGGTCGACGCCCAGATTGTCGACTATCGCCCCGCCGCCGAACTGGAGCGGATCTACCCGTTGGGCTCGATCCGTAAAATCAGTGGCCAGTTACGATTCGACGGCCAGGTCAGTGCCCGCGGCAACGTCACTTCGGTGACCTACGAATTACCCTCGGAGCATTCATCCATCGAGGCGTTCACCGCTGCCCGCGAGGCTTTGCAACAGCAGGACGCCGGGTTGCTCTTCTGGTGCCAGGCGCGCGATTGCGGTGAAAGCAGCCTCTGGGCCAACCAGGTCTTTGGCAACGCGAAGCTGTACGGCGCCGACGATCAGCAAGCCTATTTGTTGCTGCGACTTGCTGCTCCAAGGGACAACACGCTCGTTGCGCTGTACAGCATCACCCGAGGTAATCGCAAAGCCTACCTGCATGTCGAACAGTTCGAGGCTTCGACACCGCTGGGCGAGTTGTTACCGACCTCCGCGACCTTGCTGCGTGAACTCAAGAGCACCGGCGAGCTCGATTTCGCCACGTTGAACAGCGCACCTGACGAGACCTGGCTCCGCTTGATTTCTCGCGGACTGAATCTGGATACCACCTTGCGGGTCAGCATTTCCGGAGCGAACGCCGAAGCCTGGCGTCAGGCCCTGATTGGCCAGGGCGTGCGTGCCGCGCGGCTGGAAACCGGTAGTGCCGAAGGCTCTGGCCTGCACATCGAGCTATTGCGCTAGGCTGTACCGGGCGAGCGTGTACGTCGCGTTCGCCTACTCTTTTGCTGACTGACTTTTTCGAGACTTTTGATGATCAATAACGATCGCCTGTTGGTGCAGATCCTGCTCGTGGCGTTGTTCGGCGCGAGCTTCTGGGTGATGGCGCCGTTCTGGTCGGCGATGTTCTGGGGCGCGGTCCTGGCGTTTGCCAGTTGGCCGCTGATGCGCTTGCTGACCCGTTGGCTCAATGGCCGCGAGTCGCTGGCGGCGGCATTGCTGACGCTGGGCTGGATGGTGTTGGTAGCGGCACCCTTGGTGTGGCTGGGTTTCAACCTTGCCGATCATGTGCGCGATGCCACGGCATTCATCAAGGATGCACAGGTTGAGGGGCTTCCCGAAGCGCCGCTGTGGCTGGGTTCGATTCCCCTGGTGGGCGGGCGGCTGGTAGGGATCTGGAACAGTATCGATGAGCAGGGCGCGGCGATGATGGTGTCGCTCAAGCCTTATCTGGGGCAGGTGGGTAACTGGTTGCTGGCGCGCAGCGCGCAGATCGGCGGCGGTATTCTCGAACTGACCCTGAGCGTCGTCTTCGTATTCTTTTTCTATCGTGACGGGCCGCGCCTGGCGGCATTTGTACACACACTGCTGGAGCGGCTGATCGGTCAACGGGCCGGCTACTACATTGAGCTGGTGGCGGGCACGGTACAACGGGTGGTGAACGGTGTGATCGGCACTGCGGCGGCCCAGGCGATCCTGGCGCTGATCGGGTTCCTGATTGCCGGCGTACCGGGTGCGCTGGTGCTTGGCATCGTGACGTTCATGCTCAGCCTGATCCCGATGGGCCCGCCGCTGGTGTGGATTCCGGCAACCGCGTGGCTGGTCTGGAAAGGCGAGTACGGGATGGCCATATTCCTCGGGATCTGGGGCACATTCATCATCAGCGGTGTCGACAACGTGCTCAAACCGTACTTGATCAGCCGTGGCGGCAACCTGCCGCTGGTCATTGTGCTGCTTGGGGTGTTTGGCGGGTTGATTGCCTTTGGCTTTATCGGCCTGTTCATCGGCCCGACATTGCTGGCGGTGGCCTACAGCCTGTTGATCGACTGGAGCACCACCCAGGCACGGGGTGAAGATCGCCGGCCCTGAGGCGGGAAGCGCTGTTGTAGGGACCCGTTGCGGTTGCCGAGGGTAGCGGGCCTGGGTGTTGCGGGCGTGTCGTGTGTGTATCGAACTCGACACAATGGCCTCAAGGGCTAGTCTTGCCTGAGCCGTCGCGACGATTTACCGATCATCGGGTCCCGCAGCGGCGCTGGTTCCGCTACAATGCGCGCCGATTTCGACTTGCCTGAGAGCCCACTCATGTCCGCCTGCCAGACTCCCATCATCGTCGCCCTGGATTTCCCTACCCGTGACGCCGCACTGAAGCTGGCCGATCAGTTGGACCCGAAGCTGTGCCGGGTCAAAGTCGGCAAGGAACTGTTCACCAGCTGCGCCTCGGAAATCGTCGGCACCCTGCGCGACAAGGGTTTCGAAGTGTTCCTGGACCTCAAGTTCCACGACATCCCGAACACCACCGCGATGGCCGTCAAGGCGGCGGCGGAAATGGGCGTGTGGATGGTTAACGTGCATTGCTCCGGCGGCCTGCGCATGATGGCTGCGTGCCGTGAAGTGCTGGATCAGCGCACCGGTCCTAAACCACTGCTGATCGGCGTGACCGTGTTGACCAGCATGGAGCGTGAAGACCTGGCGGGCATCGGCCTGGACATCGAGCCCCAGGAGCAGGTGCTGCGCCTGGCCGCCCTGGCGGAAAAAGCCGGGATGGACGGCCTGGTGTGCTCGGCCCTCGAAGCCCAGGCACTGAAAACGGCGCACCCGTCGCTGCAACTGGTGACTCCGGGGATTCGTCCGGCGGGCAGCGCCCAGGACGATCAGCGCCGCATTCTGACGCCACGTCAGGCGCTGGATGCCGGTTCCGACTATCTGGTGATCGGCCGTCCGATCAGCCAGGCGGCGGATCCAGCCAAGGCACTGGCGTCGGTTGTGGCTGAACTGGCCTAAACACCGCTAAACCTGTGGGAGCGAGCTTGCTCGCGATGGGGGAGGATCAGTGACATCAATGTTGCCTGACACTCCGCTATCGCGAGCAAGCTCGCTCCCACAGTGGTTTTTGGGTGAGTCTAAATATCGGGTTAGACCTTCAACACCAACTTCCCGAAGTTCTCGCCGCTGAACAATTTCATCAGCGTCTCCGGGAAAGTCTCCAGTCCTTCGACAATATCTTCCTTGCTCTTGAGCTGCCCCTTGGCCATCCAGCCAGCCATTTCCTGGGCGGCGCTGGCGTATTGGGCGGCGTAGTCCATCACCACAAAACCTTCCATGCGCGCGCGGTTGACCAGCAGTGACAGGTAATTGGCCGGTCCCTTGACCGCTTCCTGGTTGTTGTACTGGCTGATGGCACCGCAAATCACCACCCGCGCCTTCATGTTCAGGCGGCTCAATACCGCGTCGAGAATGTCGCCACCCACGTTATCGAAATACACGTCGACGCCCTTCGGGCACTCGCGCTTGAGGCCGGCGAGGACGTCTTCGCTCTTGTAGTCGATAGCGCCATCGAAACCCAGTTCATCGATCAGGAACTTGCACTTGTCGGCGCCACCGGCGATGCCAACCACCCGGCACCCTTTGATCTTGGCGATCTGCCCGGCAATGCTGCCCACGGCGCCCGCCGCGCCCGACAGCACCACGGTGTCACCGGCCTTTGGAGCGCCGACGTCGAGCAGGGCGAAGTACGCCGTCATTCCGGTCATGCCCAGCGCGGACAAGTAACGTGGCAGTGGTGCCAGTTTCGGATCGACCTTGTAGAAGCCTCGCGGTTCGCCGAGGAAGAAGTCCTGCACACCCAGGGCGCCGTTGACGTAATCCCCGACCGCGAACCCCGGGTTGTTCGACGCAATGACTTTGCCCACACCCAAGGCGCGCATGACTTCGCCGAGCCCGACCGGCGGGATGTAGGACTTGCCCTCGTTCATCCATCCACGCATGGCCGGATCCAGGGACAGGTATTGGTTTTCGACCAGTATCTGACCCGCCGCAGGCTCGCCGACCGGTACTTCCTGGTAGGTGAATGTCTCGCGGGTCGCCGCGCCAACCGGACGTTTGGCGAGCAGGAATTGGCGATTGGTCTGGGAGGTCATGGCAGGCACTCAAGTTGAATGAAGCTTTGTTGATAGCCGGTCAGCGACGATGCTGCAAGTTCGGCTGATGCGGCGAATGCAGGTTGATCCAGTGCAGTGATAGTTGGTACGGCAGTTCCATCACTGCAACTCATGGGCGCCCAACCGGAGCCTTGATAGTGCTGCCGTGTTCAAGACCTCCATGGCTAGACTGGTCCTACGCGATTCCCCGCATTCTTCTTTTCGAGGACATAACAAAATGAGCATGACGTTTTCTGGCCAGGTGGTCGTGGTGACAGGCGGGGCGGCCGGTATTGGCCGCGCGACCGCCCAGGCATTTGCCGCCGAGGGCCTGAAGGTAGTAGTGGCCGATATGGACGTGGCGGGCGGCGAGGGCACGGTGGCGCTGATTCGTACCGCCGGTGGCGAAGCGACCTTCGTGCGCTGCAACGTTACCCTGGAAAACGATGTAAAAAATCTGATGGGGGAGGTGATCAATACTTACGGTCGCCTCGACTATGCCTTCAACAATGCTGGTATCGAAATCGAGAAGGGCAAGTTGGCCGAAGGTACGCTCGACGAGTTCGACGCGATCATGGGCGTCAACGTCAAAGGTGTCTGGCTGTGCATGAAATACCAGTTGCCGTTGCTGCTGGCGCAAGGGGGCGGTGCGATCGTCAATACGGCATCGGTGGCCGGCCTTGGGGCGGCGCCGAAAATGAGCATCTACGCAGCCTCTAAACATGCGGTGATCGGTCTGACCAAGTCGGCGGCCATCGAATATGCCAAGAAGAAAATCCGGGTCAACGCCGTGTGTCCGGCGGTGATCGACACGGATATGTTCCGCCGCGCTTATGAAGCCGACCCGAAAAAAGGCGAGTTCGCCAACGCCATGCATCCGGTCGGTCGCATCGGCAAGGTCGAAGAGATCGCCAGCGCGGTGCTGTACCTGTGCAGCGATGGCGCGGCATTCACCACGGGGCACTCATTGGCCGTGGACGGTGGCGTTACCGCGTTTTAACTCGACATACCAATACCAGACACACTGCGAACCTGTGGGAGCAAGCAAGCTCGCTCCCACAGGTTTTTTGGTTCCGCTGAAGGGCCAGGCAATGTGTATCAAATGATTAGATCGAATGGTTTTGGCGGCGTTGTCGCACAAGTCTTCGAGCACGCCTGTGATTAACTGCTAATCGCAAAATCAACAGGGGTTTGCTTGCTCATGGAATTGAGAATCGACCGACAGGCGCTGGTGCCCGTCGTACAGCAAATTGTTGACGCACTGACCTGCTGGCTTCATTCCAGCGGGGTATCGCCCGGTACGCGCCTGCCTTCGGTGCGACAGATCGCGCGGATCAATTTGCTCAGTCAGTTAAGCGTCGCTCAGGCTTGTGAACGCCTGGTGACACAGGGAATGCTGGTGTCAGGTCATGGAGCCGGTTATGCGGTTGCCGATCCGGCATTGGCCACAGGCACAAAGCACGAGCCGGTGTGGTTCGAGGGGGCGGAGCCCGATCACGGGACTTTTTCGAGTGAGTTGAGGCTTGGCTGTGGCGGACTGCCTGAAAGCTGGCGCGAGACAGACGATCTGACTTACGCGATTCGGCAAGTCAGTCGTACCGACACGGCCAGCCTGTTCAACTACAGCACGCCGCTGGGTTTGCCAGCCTTGCGACAACAGATCCTCAAGCACCTCAGGCAGCTGGATATTCGGGCAAAGGACAACCGGATCATGACCACGGCGGGTGCCAGTCAGGGGCTCGACCTGATTGTGCGGACGCTGTTCAAGGCCGGTGACTGTGTGGTCGTGGAGAGTCCCGGTTATCCGGTGCTGTTCGATCTGCTCAGGCTGCACGGCATCCACATGGTCGAGATACCGCGAACACCGCGCGGGCCGGACGTGGACGTGCTCGAGTCGGTGCTGGTCAAACACCGGCCCCAAGGGCTGTTCATCAATAGCTTCTATCACAACCCGACCGGCAGCAGCCTTGCACCGGTGGTGGCGCGCCGCGTGCTGCAACTGGCCAGGACCTTCGGCGTGCAGGTGATCGAAGACGACGTTTATGCGGATTTGCACAGCGGTTCCGGTATGCGACTGGCTGCGCTGGACGACGATGTGATCTACGTGGGCAGCTTTTCCAAGACCCTCAGCAGTTCCTTGCGGGTCGGTTTCGTGGTGGCCGATGCCGAAGTCATTACACGTCTGGCCGAGGTCAAGATGATCAGTGGCATGGGCGCCTCGCGATTTTGCGAATCGGTGCTGGCGTGCCTGTTGGCTAACGGTGCCTACCGCAAACTGGTACAGCGTCAGCGCCAACGCTTGAGCAGCGACCGGCTGGTGGTGCTGCAATTGCTCGAAGATGCCGAATGGGAAGTTTTCGGCAAGCCGGCGGGAGGCCTGTTCATCTGGGCGCGATCACGAATGTCCGACTACGATCAGCTGCGAACCCAGGCACGGCGCCTGGGTGTACTGCTGTCATCGAAGACCGCCTTCAACCCCTCGGGTGAGTCCAGTGACTGGCAGCGTATCAACGTGACATATGCCTGCGATCCGCGTGCCCGGGCGTTCTTTCAGGCCATTGCCCGGGATCGACCTCAAACGTTCTGAAAACGACGTTGGCGTAGCTTTTTGCCATTATTCCGGAGCCAGAGCCTTGTGTTGCCACTGGCCCGTTGCGAATCTGCGTCTACAGACTTTGGCAGGGGACTAAGTGCAATGAATTCGGCCGTGCAAGGACGTTTTGCCAACCTCGGTATGGCGAAAAAACTGGGTGTCGGGTTTGTCCTGGTGCTGTTGTTGACTGCGCTGGTGGCGGGCATTGGCGTTTGGTCCCTGCAAACCATCAGCCAGCGCTTCGATGGGCTCAAGCAAATGTCATCGCTCAACAGCGGTTTGCTCAAGGTGCGGCTACTGGAGCAGGAGTACGCCTTGCACGGCAATCCGAAAACCGTCGATGCCCTGCACGAGGGCGTCGATGGCTTGATCGCCCTGGCCGGCCAGCTCAAGGCCGCGTCTGCGGCCAACGTGCCGGTGATGAATGATGTCGAACAGTCCCTGGGAGCCTATCGCAAGGCCTTCGACGAATTTGTCTCGCTCAGCCAGGCCAAGGACCTGGCGCTGGAAATGGCCAGTTGGTCGGTGTCCAGCGTGGCCAATAACCTTGATGTATTGCAATCCGGGCTCACCGATGACGGCACCTATACGCTGAAAGACTCCGAAGGCAAGGACGGTGCGCAATTCATCGAGCAGGCCAGCCAGGTCAGCCAGGTTTCACGCCTGATGCTGCAAGCCATGAATGAAGCGCGCGTGCGTCTGGATCAAAGCCGCAAAGGCGACGACAGCGCCGGGCAGGGCAAGATCGAACAGGCCAGCCAGGCATTGGCCCAGGCCGAACAGCTCAAGACTACGGTCAAGGACGAGGGTTACCAGACCGTCCTCAATGAGGTGATGGGTCATATCGTCAGTTTCAGTGACAAGCTCGCCGAGTACACCGGCCTGCTGGAACAGGAAAAAACCGTCTATCAACAATTACACCAGCGCGCAGCCCAAGTGGTCGAGCGGGTGGATCAGGCTTATGTCGCGCAAGACCTGGCGATGCAGGCTGAACTGAAAAAGAACTCGCTGCTGATCATTGGCTCTTCTGCCCTGGCCTTGCTGGTTGGACTGGTTGCCGCGTGGATCATCACCCGGTTGATCGTGGCACCGCTGCGCCGTGTGATTCAGGTGGCACAGCAGATTGCCTCAGGGGATTTGAGTGCGACCATTGACGTGACCCGCCGTGACGAAATCGGCCAGTTGATGCAGGCAATGCAACAAATGGGCGCGGGGCTCAGCCATATAGTCAGCGGCTTGCAGTCGGGGATCGAGCAGTTGGCGACTTCCGCCCAATCGTTGTCGGCGGTGACTGAACAGACCAATCTCGAAGTCAGCACGCAGAAGGAGGAAACCGAACAGGTCGCCACCGCAATGAATCAGATGACGGCCACGGTGCATGACGTCGCGCGTAATGCAGAGGAAGCTGCGCTGGCCGCGCAAACCGCTGACGGCAAGGTTGAAAGTGGTCAGCAGGTGGTGCGCCAGAGCATGGCGCGGATCGAGCAGTTGGCGGACTCGGCCACCTCGGCCAGTTCGAGCATCGAAAGCCTGAGTGCGGAAATACAGAACATCGGCACGGTTTTGAGTGTGATCAAAAGCGTGGCGGAGCAAACCAATCTGCTGGCGTTGAACGCGGCGATCGAGGCAGCCCGGGCCGGCGAGCAGGGCAGGGGCTTTGCAGTGGTGGCCGATGAAGTGCGTGCGCTGGCCAAGCGAACCCAGCAATCGACCGAGGAAATCGAACGCCTGGTCAGCGCCTTGCGCTCGGCGGCGCAGTCGTCGGTGCAGCAGATCCAGAGCAGTGGCGAGTTGGTGAAGCTGGCGGTCAGCGATGCCTTGCAGACCGAGAGTGCGCTAGGAAGCATTGCGGCAGCGGTGTCGTTGATCCAGCAGATGAACCAACAGATTGCCGCGGCGGCCGAGGAACAGAGCTCGGTGGCCGAGGAGATCAACCGCAGTGTCACCAGTATTCGCGCCAGTGCCGATCAGTCATCGCTGGCGATGCAGGGCAATGCAGCGTCGAGTATTCAGCTGGCGCAACTGGGGGTTGAACTGAAGGGGATGGTGGGGCATTTCAGGCTTTGAAATGATCTTCGGCCAGGCTAAAAAAGCCACCTCTCGATTAAAGCTTCCTGTAGGAGCGAGCATGCTCGCGATGGTCGCAAAAGATAACGCGCGTTTACTGGCTGAACGCGGCGCTCTGGAGTCCATCGCGAGCAAGCTCGCTCCTACAGTGTTTTTCGATGATCAGTCGTAGATCGCTTTCTTCTTCCAGTCTGCGTCAACCTCGACGTCCTTGAGGCCTTCGGTCAACTGGTTGACCTCGCCTTCGACCGGCGCGATGCGATCCATGACCTGGTCGTTGGCCCTGGCCAGGAGTTTTTCCAGGTACTCCAGTTGCTCGGCATAGACCTGTGGTTCCTGTTGTTTGCGCAGGTATTGCACGCCACGTTCGAATGCCAGGCGGGCCTGCCCGGGCTGGTTCTGTTGCAGAGAGTGCTGGCCGAGGTTGTTGAAGAACTCGATGTGCAGCAGCACCAGGATGTGGCGCACTTCACGAATCCAGCGCTTGGCTTCGTTGGGTGGCAGGAAGCCGTCCTGGGCCGCGCGGGTAACCTGGCCGTGCAGGGCTTCGAGCAGGAAGCGTACATCCTTGGCCTTGGCTTCAGTCTGGATCGGTGCCGGCGGATTGTTGACCGGGATGGATTCACCCTGGCCGACAAGGGCCTCCAGTTCGGCGATCCGTGCCTTGAGGTTGGCGCTGGATTTTTCCAGGTTAAGCAGGCGCTGGCATACGTTCAGTTCCAGGCGGGCCAACAGCAGCTTGAGGGCCGGGGTCATCAGCTGGCCGGGGAACGTCTCGGTGATTTCGCCGCAGCGTCGCAGGCGATCGTTGAGCTCAATCTTGGTACGGGCCTTTTCCAGCTTGTTGTTTTCCACCACATGGTTCATGTAGCCAATGGCGATCAACAGCGCGATCCCGGCTACGACTAGCAGGGTGATCATGAGTGGCGTCACCGGTAAGACCTCTTTATAGGTTACGCATGCGGGTTGAGTGGCTTGGCATCTGAGCCCCCAGGCCTGCACGACGGGTTGGATCGGACATGCTTGTTCTTATATCGGCCGGAGCCCCGCTTCTATGAATGATGGCACTCGATACTCAGATTGCCATCATCGGGTGGACTATAACGTCTTGGCGGGTGCCAGAATATAGGCGTCAAACGCCGGGCAGCGGAAAAACCGCAATGGCTCCCAAAAGCAGGGCGAAGTCATTGATTTAAATAAATTTATATCAGGGGGTTGACGACCTCTCAATCCATCCATAGAATGCGCGCCACTTGCAGCGTAAAGCACACAGCGAAACGAAGCAGGGAGTGAATGTTGTACGTGTGTCCCCTTCGTCTAGTGGCCTAGGACACCGCCCTTTCACGGCGGTAACAGGGGTTCGAGTCCCCTAGGGGACGCCAATGCGGGAATAGCTCAGTTGGTAGAGCACGACCTTGCCAAGGTCGGGGTCGCGAGTTCGAGTCTCGTTTCCCGCTCCAATTTTAAACAGCGTTGCTTTCGGGCAGGGCTGAGTGAAACCAGAACCAAGTCTTCGGATGCGGCTCTGGACACCGAAACACACACCATGTGTTCCGGGTAGCGTGTCCCCTTCGTCTAGTGGCCTAGGACACCGCCCTTTCACGGCGGTAACAGGGGTTCGAGTCCCCTAGGGGACGCCATTTGCGGGAATAGCTCAGTTGGTAGAGCACGACCTTGCCAAGGTCGGGGTCGCGAGTTCGAGTCTCGTTTCCCGCTCCATATTTAACGAAAACGCCGCTCATTGAGCGGCGTTTTTGTTTGCGCGTAAAAAAACAGGTCAACTGCTGAGGCTTTGTACCAGGCTTTCGAGCGCTTCAGAGGTTTCTTCATCCTGCTCCAGTTGCACAGCAGCAGCCGCTCTGAGTTGGCGTGCCAGGCGGTATTCGCTGGGTGTGCAGTTGGCGAACTGCTTGAAGGCACGGGCGAAGTAGGAAGGATCCTTGAAGCCGGCCTCATAGCCGATGCTGGTAATCGGCATCTGGCTGTTGTCGAGCAGTTCTTTGGCGAAGTTCATGCGCTTGTCCAGGATGTAATCCGTGAAGCCCAGTCCATTGGCTTCCTTGAACAGGCGGCTGAAGCGAAATGTCGTCATGCCGCAACGCTGAGCCAATTCCCTCTGATCGATGCTGTCTCGAAAGTGCTGTTCGATGTACAGCATGACATTGCTCAGCGCCTGGTGTTTTTGATGTCCTGAGGTCCGCCGGATGCTGTCCGGCAGGGTCGGGGCGTGGTCGATTTGCGATGATTTGACCTGGCCGTGGGCATTTCGGCGCAGCTCGCAGAGCTGCACCACCGCCGTCAGGTAACGCTTCTTCTCGGTGGTCGAGAGCGGGAGCACCATGTATTCCCAGACGCTGGAGCGCATGGCCCAGACAGCCAGTTCCTCCGAGTGCTGCACGGTGAACATGGTGATCGGGATGCTGGGGGTGGTGCGTTTGATCTCCAGCAACAGCCTCAAGCCTGGCGTGTCAGGGCGATCAAAATGGACGCAGATCATGTCTGCCTGTTCCCTGATGGGCAGCACGGAGTTTTTCGCCAGATTGCAGTCGCAGGAACCCTCGAACTGCGCGACGAGTTCTTTCGTGGACCGATCATGAGTCAGATCGAACCACAGGAGCGATGGCCTTTTGGTCAAATTGGACGTCATGTCTCTACTCTAGGGTTCTTGGTGACTCTCTCGCTAAGGAGTATTGCCAAGGTGCCATCACTTTGCAGATTTAATCCTGATAGGAAAGACGATTTTTAGTTCTTTTCGCTCTATGGGTTACCTGGAGGGCAGCCCCGGGCGAGTGTTTGCTCGTGTGTTGTCGATAAACCTGGGTTTAGCCGCCTGTCGCTTGTGAATCAATGACAATTGCCTTTGCGTTTCAATGCCTTGTTCACCCCTCCAGTTACTTCTGCAAAGGCCAATGCCCCGTATTTGGCCGCCCCGCAAAAAAGTCCTAACGATGTGCAAAATCTTCCTAACGCCAATGCCTTGTCCCTGACTAGGGTTGCATCAGGCAGCGCAGAAAGTACTGCCTCAGAAAAAACAACATTCGAGTGAGGTGGGCAAAATGATCATGCAAACAATCAAGGCTTCGGTAGTGAAGTTCATCAAAGACGAAGATGGTCTGACCATCGTGGAGTACGCGGTGGCTGGCGGGCTAATAACCCTGGCGGTTGTCACTGCGTTTACCACCTTGGGCACCGCCATTACCACCCAGCTCGGTAGGCTAGCTACTTGTATGGTCCCAGGTGGGGCGTGCTAGTAAGTCTATTCCCAGTGAGAGATGCAGCGATGCCTATTGAGCAGATGTTTACATCAATTGTTCTGTTAGGGCTGCTAGGTATTGCGGTGGTGAGCGACCTTCGTCGCCACCGCATCCCCAACCTGCTGGTTCTTATAGGACTTGTTTTGGGTTTGACCAGTCAGGCTTACGCAAGTGGAGTTGAGGGGCTTGGTAATGCTGCGCTGGCCATGCTGATCGGCTTTGCAGTGTTTCTACCTTTGTATGCCCTGGGCGGTATGGCCGCCGGGGACGTCAAGTTGATGGCTATGGTCGGATGTTTTTTTACACCGTATGACGCGTTGTGGACGGCGCTTTTCAGTCTGACGGCCGGTGGTTTGTGCGGTTTTTTGATCATCCTTTTTCGTGGCCAGCTGCTGCAAACCTTAGCGCGCTACGGGTTGATATTAAGGGCGCGAACCTACTTGGCTCCGGCGGTAGATGAAGTGGCCGGAAAGCCTTTCCCATACTCCGTTGCAATTTTGCTCGGAACCCTGGCCAGTGGCTATTGGCTGTAGATCGGCCCGTAGCCCAGGAGGCTAGCCATGCACGTCATCGTCGAAAGTGATGCCTACCCCAGCGATCGGGGAGCGGTACAACGCCTGGCTCCTCAGCCCTGCACTATCCGCGAAACTGGCCTGACGGACAGTTTTCTCGGAGAGTTGGTGTGCAAGCATTTGTTTGATGCCGGTGTGCTGGACATGTCGCGGCTGGTGGAACGTCTGGCGCTGACCGGCGCGGTACTTGAAGAGGTCCTGGCGTTTCTGCGCAAGGACGGCCGTGTCGAAGTGCTGGGCCAGGTGAGCCAAACCGGCGGGCAGATGTTGCGTTATGGCCTGACCGAACGTGGTCGCAGTGCCGCCCGTGATGCCCTGTCTCGCAGCGGTTATATAGGAGCGGCACCCTTCCCGGTGAGTACCTACCGGTCCCTGATCAAGCTACAGACCATTCACCATGGTCGCATCAATGCCAACGATATGCGCAATGCCCTGGCTGGCGTAGTGCTCACGGAGGAGATGCTCGATCAGTTGGGTGTGGCGATGAACTCCGGGCGCGCGATCATGATTTATGGTCCCGCGGGTACCGGCAAGACCTATGTCAGCAGTCGGCTGATCCGACTGTTCGCCGAGGCCATCTGGGTCCCTCATGCCATCGTCATCAACGAGTCGGTGATCGAGATCTATGACCCGCAGGTGCATCAGCGCCTTGATGACAACGCTCAGCAGAACACCCTGATGCTCAACGAAGGTATCGACCGTCGATTGCTGTGCTGCAAACGCCCGATCGTCATCACGGGCGGTGAGTTGAGCATGGAACAGCTGGACGTTCGCTATGACCCCTTCACCCGTCAATACCAGGCCGCCTTGCAGCTCAAGGCCAGCAATGGCCTGTTCATCATCGACGACATGGGACGCCAGCGCATGGCACCCGCCGAGCTGTTCAATCGCTGGATCGTCCCGATGGAAGAGAAACGCGATTTCCTCAACCTGGGCGGCGGTCGGCATTGCGAGCTGCCTTTCGATCTGATTCTGGTGTTTTCCACCAACCTCAACCCCCTGGAACTGGCCGATGAGGCCTTCCTTCGCCGGATTGGCTACAAGCTGCAATTCGGTTACCTGAAGCCCGAGCAGTACGAAAAGATCTGGCGTCAGGAAAGCGAGCGTCTGGGCATTTCCTATGACCCGCTGCTGGTGCGTTATGTGCTGCAAAGGCTTTATGCAAGTGAAGGCATGCCCCTGGTGCCTTGCCATCCCCGCGATCTCCTGAACATGGCACTCGATCGCCAGCGTTATATCGGCGGTTCCGGACCACTGTCACCGAAAGAGTTGGAATGGGCCTGGCACAACTACTTCGTCCAGCTCGACTTTCTTTGATACGGAGATACTGACATGAGCTCTCGTACGCTTACCCTGATAGGCGCTTCTCTGGTCATGGGCCTTGGGGCTGCATGGATGGCCGACTCTTGGCTGAGCGCACGGCTCAATGCCAGCCCGGATGACCACTTTCGAAGTGTGGTGGTCGCCACGGTAGAGATTCCATTCGGGCAGATGGTCGAGGCCCAGCAGGTCACGACCGTACGCATGCCCATGGATACGATCCCGGACGATGCCTTCGATGCCAGCGAAAAAGCCGTGGGCAAGATCGCAACGTTCGACATTCTGCGGGGCGACATCGTGCGCGGTGCACGTCTGAGCGAGCACCTGGGGGGCAGCACCCTGGCCTCTTTGATAGCGCCTGACAAACGTGCCATATCGGTACGGGTGGACGATGTGGTTGGTGTCGGCGGATTCCTGTTGCCGGGTAACCGGGTCGATGTATTGGCGACCAAACGCACGGAGAATGCCAGCAATAATGCTGTGTCCAAGACCATCCTCGAGAATTTACGGGTGTTGGCGGTGGACCAGACCGCAGGTACCGACAAAACCCAACCGGTGGTGGTGCGTGCAGTGACGCTGGAGATGACGGCCGCAGAGGCTGAAGCCCTGGTCACGGCGCAGACGGAAGGCAAGTTGCAACTGGCGCTGCGTAACCCACTGAACCTCGAGAAGAAAATCGCGGCCGTTGCACCTGCTGCACCTGTAGCGCCGGCCATGGCCGTGGCCACCGTCGCGGCGCCAAAACGTGTGGTACAGCACAGCAGCGGCGAGGGGGCGGGTATCACCGTTATCCGCGGGACTGAAGCCAAAGTAGTCAACATTCGCTGACTTTGCGCAGCAGCTGCCTGGATACCACGTTATTGGCGGAGCCGATCCGGATCAGTATCGGCAATCGAGGGCTTGATGATGAATCTTCGTATTCAGCGGCCGTTCACTTCGACGCCAAGGCGCCAGGAAGGATCGGTGAGTGTATTGATGGTGATCGCGTTGGCGGTGATGGCCATGATGGCGGCGTTGGCTCTGGACGGCGGGCATATGATGCTGAACAAAACGCGCCTGCAGAATGCGGTGGACGCCGCCGCCCTGAGTGGCGCCAAAACCCTGAGTCAGGTGGGAGGGGGTATCACCGGTGCCAGCGTGACGCAAACCGCCGCGCTCAATACGCTGATACAGAATGCCAATGCCACGGGCAACAAAGAATTGGCCACGGCGGTCGGCGGCAACGCAGGCGCATTTGCAGTGGTGGAAATGGCAAGCAGTGTCTATGGCCCGTTCTCTTTTCCCGGGCCGACGGATGCCAAGTACGTTCGGGTATCGGTAGCGAGCTATGGCCTGACGGAGTTTTTCTGGAACTTCGCCCAGTCATTAGGCGTCGTGGGGAACAAGGCGGTGGCGGCTATCGCTACCGCGGGACCCAGCCCTACCAGCCCCTGCGATCTCGCGCCTTTGATGGTCTGTGGCAACCCTGCTCAATACGACCCGGACGCGGGCATGTTCTGGGGCTTCCAGTTTGGTGATTTGAAGGTATTGAAGACGGCTTCCGGCAATCAGTCTCCAATTGGTCCAGGCAACTTTCAGTTGCTCGATTTTGGCTCGGGCGGCAATGCGGTCAGGGAGGAGATGGCGGGAGGCGGCAAGGTCTGTCGCAATGTGGGAGACAACGTCACGACCGAGCCTGGCAACAAGGTCGGCCCTGCGTCTCAAGGCCTGAATACGCGCTTCGGCATCTACAACGGCCCGGTCAGTGCCTCGGCCTATCCGCCGGACCTGGTGACGACGTCCAGTAATCCCGCCATCACTGACGACGGCACAGGCCCGAAGTACCAAGGGCAAACCATTACCTCAAGCAATGGCAATCTCACAGCGGGCGGCAACCCGATACTGGACTACAACGACTGGCGTGCGAGCGTTGCCGCGTGTGTGGCAGGGGGCAGCAGTGGTTGTCAGAGCAATGGGGTGTTCGAGCGCCGGATGCTGAAAATCGTGGTGGGCAACTGCGCTGGGAAAAATAGTGGTTCAACCTCGATCCCCGTCCTCGGTTTTGGCTGTTATTTCGTGGTGCAGCCCATGGATGGCGGCGGCGGGGAAGCGGAGATCTTCGGCCAGTTCGTGAAGGAGTGCGAAGGCGACAACGTGGCCGGCCCCTCGCCGTCCACCGATTCTGGCCCGCAGATCATTCAGCTCTACAAAACCTATCTCAACGGCAGCAGCACTCCGAGCACTGACTCGTAGGGGGGCGTCATGAGACTTCATGGATTTAAACATCGGCAGCGCCAGCAAGGCCTGGCCATGGTGGAATTCACCCTCGTCCTGCCGGTGTTGCTGTTGCTGTTACTGGGCTTCGGTGAGTTCGGCCGCATGTTCTATCAGTACAACTTGTTGCTGCAGGCCAGCCGCGATGCCGACCGTTTCGTCGCCAGCCAGGCTTGGGACTCGACGCTGGGTGCGGTCGCCATGAGCAGTACGCTACTGACCCAGACGAAAAACGTTGCGGTGTATGGCGTGCCTGCCAACACCGGGACCGCTGTGATGTCAGGGTTGACGACTGGCAATGTGGTCGTCGCCGCAGTGGGCACCGACCATGTTCGGGTCACCATCACTTATACGTTCTGCCCGGTGATTGGCGCTGGCAATTGCACCGGATCGCTTCCCGGTTTTTTTGGTAATCAGATTGCACTGGGCATTCCGCTGGTCGCCACTACCGTGATGAGGGCCCTGTAATGAATAGAAAATACATGCGCGGCACCTATACGGTGGAGTTCGCCATCGTTGGTCTGTTGGTGTTCACACTGTTGTTCGGCGTAGTGGAAATGGGCCGCCTGTACTTCACGGTCAATGCGCTGGATGAAGCCGTACGGCGTGGTACGCGCCTGGCGGCGGTGTGCGATATCAGCGATCCGGTGGTATTGCGGCGGGCGATCTTCAATGCCGCGGGCAATGCAGGTAATAGCCAGCTGATCGGCGATCTGGCCACCACTCACCTGACGTTGACCTACCTGGATGTAAACGGTGCACAGGTGGCCAACCCCGCTGATCTGGTCAGCGTCAATGGTTTTCGTGCAATCCGCTATGTCCGGTTGAGCCTGCAAAACTTCGTTTTCAATCTGTTCATTCCCGGGTTCGGCGTGCCCATTACCTTGCCTACATTCAGGGCAACGTTGCCACGCGAAAGCCTCGGGCGTCATTCCGATTCCGGGGAGATCACGCCATGCTGAATACCAAGGACACCCCACTCGCCAGTTCTACCGGCAAAGCCGGGCTCAGGTTGCTGATCAGCAGCCGTGATGCCACGTCGTTGCGCGACCTGCAAGGCGTCTGCCAACGCATGCCCAGCCTGGAGGTGAGTACTCGGCTGGTGAGCAATGGGCATGTCGACCCGCTCTACGGCCTGGACCGGATGCCCGATCTGTTGCTGTTGCGCGTCAGCCACCTGTGGCGCGAGGAGTTGGCGGCACTGTTGCTGCGCCCGGCCCATGAGCGTCCGCCGATGTTGGTGTGCGGGCTGCTGAGCGAACAGGAAGGCATGCGCCTGGCGATGCAGGCCGGCGCCCGTGACGTGCTGCCCGAGCCCGTCGCCGAGACGGAGCTGGTCGCCGCCTTGAATCGGCTGGTCATGGAGGTTCGGACCGGCAGCGGGACAGTAGGGAAATTGATCTCCGTGATCAGCGCCAAGGGTGGATCCGGCGGCACCATGCTGGCCTGCAACTTGGCCCAGCAGCTCAGCATGAAGGGTGGCTGTACCCTGTTGCTGGACATGGACCTGCAATTTGGCAGCGTGACGCATTACCTGGATGTGGCGCAGTCGCACAGTCATCTGGAGGTGTTGCACCAGATCGACGGCATGGACAGCGTCGCGTTACGCGGTTTTTGCAGCCACTTCAGCCCGACCTTGCATGTGCTGGGTGGGCGGGCCGGCGAGCTGTGCCTGCCGCAGGATGCCCAGCCCGAGCAACTTGATACCTTGTTGCAATTGGCCCGCGCCAGCTATGACTGGGTAGTGATCGATCTGCCGCGACAAATCGACCACCTCACCGGCTCCGTGCTGGAACAGGTGGATCGGGTGTACGTGGTGGTGCAGCAGAGCGTCAGCCATTTGCGCGATGCCAGCTCTCTGGTGCGGATTCTTCGCGAAGACCTGGGTGTGCGTGGAGATCAGTTGCAGATAGTGGTCAACCGCTATGACAAGACGGCAGCGGTCAGCCTCAAGGATATCGGCGAGGCGCTGCGTAGCACGAACCTGTCGAAATTACCCAACGACTTCAACCTGGTCAGCCAGAGTCAGAACACTGGCGTGCCGTTGGAGCTGCATGCGCCGAAGGCGGCGATCACCACTGCCCTGCGCAACGTGGCCGACGACTTGGTCGGCAACCAGATGGCTGGAAAAAAAGGTGTGTTCAAACGCGCCTTCAACCGTTTTTTCGGGGGGTGACCCATGATCAGCGACTTTCGTAACCGCTTGCGCAAACAGTCCGGTAAACCCGCCTCATCGTCGGCTAACCAGCCGGGGGACGACCTGCCGGATCCGGCAGAGGAAATAATGGCGTGGGAACGTGCAACGCCGGACGTTCTTTACGAAACCAAAAGTCAGGTCACCCCGGTGGAAGCCGAGTGGCGAGAAAAGATTTACCAGCAGTTGCTCAAGGTCATGGACCTGTCCTTGCTGGACTCCCTGGAACAGGCTGAGGCCGCGCGGCAGATTCGCGATATTTGCCAGCGCCTGCTCGATGAGCATTCGGCACCGGTGAGTACTTCCAGCCGCCAGTTGATCATCAAGCAGATTATCGACGAGGTGCTCGGTCTGGGGCCTCTGGAACCCCTGCTGGCCGATCACAGTGTGTCCGACATTTTGGTCAACCGACATGACTCAGTGTATGTCGAGCGCTTCGGCAAGCTGCAACGCACCGATGTTCGTTTCCGCGATGATCGGCATTTGCTGAACATCATTGACCGCATCGTTTCCAGCCTGGGTCGGCGTATCGACGAGTCTTCGCCGTTGGTGGATGCGCGGCTCAAGGACGGTTCGCGGGTCAACGCGATTATCCCGCCGCTGGCCATCGACGGCCCTAGCATGTCGATCCGGCGCTTTGCCGTGGACCTGCTCAATACCGATAGCCTGATCCAGGTGGGGGCATTGACCCCGGCCATTGCCCTGCTGCTCAAGGCGATTGTCCGTGGGCGCTTGAACGTGCTGATTTCCGGCGGTACCGGCAGCGGCAAGACCACCATGCTCAATGTCCTGTCCAGTTTCATTCCGCACAACGAGCGCATCGTCACCATCGAAGACTCGGCCGAACTGCAACTGCAGCAACCCCATGTGGTGCGCCTGGAAACCCGGCCTTCGAATATCGAGGGACGTGGTGAGGTGAACCAGCGGGAGTTGGTGCGCAACAGCCTGCGGATGCGGCCGGACCGTATTGTGATCGGCGAAGTGCGCGGCGCCGAGGCGCTGGACATGCTGACTGCGATGAACACCGGTCACGACGGCTCGTTGACCACGATCCACGCCAACACCGCACGCGATGCATTGGGGCGAATCGAGAACATGGTGTCGATGACCGGGGCGACCTTCCCGATCAAGGCCATGCGCCAACAGATCGCTTCGGCCATCGGAGTGGTCATCCAGCTGGAACGCCAGGAGGACGGCAAGCGCCGCCTGGTCAGCGTGCAGGAGATCAACGGCATGGAGGGCGAGATCATCACCATGACCGAAATCTTCTCCTTCGTGCGCCACGGCGTAGGCGAAAACGGCGAAGTACTCGGTGATTTTCGGCCTAGCGGCATGATCCCCGCCTTCCGCGATGTGCTGGCCAAGCGCGGGATCGAGTTGCCGCTTGCGATGTTCAGGCCTGAGTGGATGGAGGCACGGCAATCATGAACCAGGTTCCTGGTGAATTCATTCTGATGTTCCTCGGCATGGTGTTTATTGCCGTCTTCCTCCTGTCCCAGGGCGTGGCGGTGCCGGTATTCGGCGAGGCCGGCAAGATGCGCAAGCGCATCCGCGGCCGCTTGCATGTACTGGAGAAAGCCAACAATCAGTCCAGCATGCATACCGTGTTGCGACAGAAATACCTGACGCGTTTGTCGCCATTGGAGGCCAGGCTTGAGCAGCTGCCTTTTATGGAGGCATTGACGCAAATGATCGAGCAGTCCGGGCACGAATACCGGGCCTATCGGGTATTGCTGCTCGGGCTGGCGCTGGGTGTCTGGGCGGGTATCTTGATCTGGATGGTTTGGTCAGTCTGGTGGATGGCGCTGCTGGCGGGTTTCGCGGTTTTCTGGTTACCCATACTGAAAATCTCTCACGACCGTGGCAAGCGTTTCGCTGCGTTCGAGGAAGGCCTGCCGGACGCGCTGGATGCCATGTGCCGCGCTTTGCGCGCTGGGCACCCATTCAACGAAACCCTGCGCCTGGTGGCCGAGGAGCACAAGGGGCCGGTGGCTCATGAGTTTGGCCTGACCTTCTCCGATATCAACTATGGCAACGATGTACGCCGGGCCATGCTCGGCTTACTGGAGCGCATGCCGAGCATGACGGTGATGATGCTGGTGACCTCGATCCTTATCCATCGTGAGACCGGCGGTAATCTGACCGAGGTGCTGGAGCGTCTGAGTCTGCTGATCCGCGGGCGCTTCCGTTTTCAGCGCAAGGTCAAAACCCTGTCGGCCGAAGGGCGGATGTCGGCCTGGATACTGGTGGCCATTCCCTTCGTACTGGCGGCTGTGATTTTGTTCACTACCCCTATGTACATGCCGTTGCTGCTCAATGATCCGATGGGCCATAGGCTGATACTTTGGGCTTTTGGTGCCATGTTGGTCGGGATTTTCTGGATTCGCAAAATTATCCGGATTCAGGTTTAAGCGGTATTCGCTGCCGGGAGGTACAGGTCATGGATTTTTTACTCGGGTTGTTCAGTCGGGTCACGGGGAACGAGGAGATGGCGCGCCTGTTGTTCCTTGGCGCGATCGGTTTGAGTACGGTACTTGCGGTTGGTGCCGTGATCCTGCTGATGATAGGGCTTCAGGATCCCGTGCAGCGTCGTCTTTCGCTGATCAAGCGTGGTTATTTAGGCAACGCGACCGGGCAGGAAGCTCCGGGTAACCTGCAACTGTTGCTGGAGCGGGTCGGCCAGCGCTTTGCCTCGGCCGAGTCAGCTCAAACATCCGCCACCCAGACCCTGTTAATGCATGCGGGGTACCGCTCCTCGTCGGCGGTGCAGATGTACTGGGCAGTGCGCTTGATGTTACCGCTGTTATTGATCGGTATTGCGTTGCTGCTGTTGCCGATGATTCCCAAGGTTTCCCTGATCATGGGGCTGCTGTTGGTGGTCTTGGTGGCGGGTATCGGATGGTTGATGCCAGCGCTGTATGTCGCCAAGCGCAAACAGAAGCGACAAGGCCGGCTGCGCGCCGCGTTTCCGGATGCACTGGATCTGATGGTGGTGTGCGTGGAGTCGGGCCTGGCCTTGCCCATGACCATCGAACGGGTGGCTGAGGAGATGTCGGTCAGTCAGGTCGAATTGGCTGAAGAACTGGCCCTGGTCAATGCACAAATCCGCGCAGGAATTTCGAGTACCGCGGCGCTCAAGCAACTGGCTGTGCGCACTGGGCTGGATGACGTACAAGGTCTGGTCAACCTGTTGGCGCAGAGTATCCGTTTTGGTACCAGCGTGGCCGACACCTTGCGCATCTATGCCGAAGAGTTCCGTGACCGGCGTACGCAGGCCGCCGAAGAGATGGGGGCGAAAATCGGTACCAAGCTGATATTTCCACTGATTTTCTGTCTATGGCCGAGCTTCTTTCTGGTCGCTATCGGCCCCGCCTTGATCGGGGTATTCAAAGCATTCGGGTGAGGTAAAACGGCCGGAGGCTGTCGAGCGCGATGGCCTCGCCATCCGAGCTTGATCTACACATCTCCCCAGAGCTGTCGCAGCCTGCGGCAGCTTCGGGGGTAATTCGGTAAGGATTGGATAATGTGTAGATACCACTGCTTTCCTGCACACGACATCAAGCCCGGCTTTGCAGCCAGGCTACTCTGGACGACACCAGAGGCTGATCACCCATCGACATGACTCAGTTGCCGATGGTCATTTCTCCCGCTGCATCCTGGTCATAAAATTCCGGAATCGGGTAGTTGAAGCTATTGAGCCAGCGCTGCATGGCCAGGTCACGTTCGGTGGCCGAAGCGGTTTGCAGTTTAGGGGAGGCAACCACTCCGCGAATCTGCAGCTGCAACCACTGCTCGGTGCCTTGTTGATACGGCGAGGAGGGGCCCGGCTCAATGGCCCAGGCAGTGGTTGACAGACAAGCCGTGCACACGATCAACAGCCGTTTGGTATTCATCTCGACTCCTCGAACGTTCTACTTGTTCGCACTGGCTGAGGCATCTGCTACCTCAGTCTTGCGATTCCCCTCGGATGCCACCACTTTTTTGGCGGAGGCCTTGAGTTTTTCCGCGCGGGTTTGAGCCTCTACGACTTGCTTGGGGCTCAAGTCGGCGCGGGTCACGAGTTCGGCGGCCGCCTTCCAGTTATCCTGGTAGATCAGCAGCGTCACCATATTGAGTGCCGCCAGTGTGTTTGCCTGCTTGAGCTCCATGGCGGTCATGAACTCAAAGCGTGCTTCAGGGATCCGTTGCTGATTGAGGTAGACGACCCCCAGGTCATTGCGCATCCTGTCGTCGGTGGGGGCCATCCTCACCGCACGCTCGAGGTGAGTGGCAGCGGCGGCATTATCATTTCTGGCGGCGGCCAACTGGCCCAGGCCATGTTCCCCTTCAGCCGCCAGACAGGTGCCTAGCAAGCCTTCGTACAACGGCTGCGCGTCGCCGCTACGCCCCATCAAGCGCAGTACCCGAGCCTTGCGCAGGCGAACCTGGACCAGGTTATCGGGCAATCCTTCCAGATTCGCCAGGCTGGCATACAAACGGCCTTCGTCGGCCATGTTGTCGGCCAGGTTCAGGGCCAGTTCTTGCTCCGAACCGGGCTTGGCACAGCTGGCCGGTCGCGAAGACAGACCATTGCTGGCACAACCTGCGAGCATTAATGTCGCCGCTATTGCAATGACTGCTTTCATTGAAGGTCCTCTGGCGACAACAGGTTGAACGCCTGGCCAATGGCAATACAGCTGGCCCGGCAAGCGTTCAACGTCACCGTTACGAGTGAGGGCGAGGCACATCCGGTTCAGGCTTCGGTTCATTGCGAGAGCCCGCTACGACTGTCGAAATCGCCATTTTCCAGGAAAAACATGCGGTAGAAGTTCGGGTCGTAATTGCGCAGCTGTTCGCCAGGCAATGACGGCAGTTGTGCGTTGGCAGCCAGTGGCTGGACCAGATGCGGGGTTACGATCATCAGCAGTTCGCGCTCTTCACGGTTGATGGTGTTGTCGCGGAAAAACGCGCCCAGAACCGGGATATCGCCCAGCCCCGGAAACTTGTTCACCTGGGAATTGTTGCGGGAGCTGATCAGGCCGCTGATGACAAAGCTTTCGCCGTCGGCCAGGGAGATGCTGGTATCGGTACGGCGCACGGTCAGGGCCGGGACTATCGTGCCGGCGATGCTCACTGCATTGGTGAAGTCTAGTTCACTGACTTCCGGCGCCACCTTCAGTGCAATTCGGTTTTTCCCAACGATGGTCGGCGTCAGGGTCAGGCGGATACCGAACTCCTTGTACTCGATGAAAATGCTATCGCTGCCTGAACTGGGCACCGGAATCGGTATTTCACCGCCGGCCAGGAAGCTCGCACTCTGCCCGCTGAGCGCTACCAGGCTTGGCCGCGCCAGGGTGTAGGCGAAGCCGCTGCCCTCCAGCGCATTGAGCGCCACCAGGGTACTGCCGGTAGCAAACGTGAGGTTGAAGTTGTCGTTGTTCACCGGTATTGACGGCGTGACAATGCCGCCGATGGTGGGCAAGGTTCTCGGCGAGCCGAACAGCCAGTTGCCACGGACGCCGAAAATCGAGGCGGAGGCTTCCTTGAGTTTGGTCCGGCTGACTTCAACGAAGCGGATATCGGTCTGCACCTGGCTCGGTAGCAACGGGTCGTCGGAGGGCACCGACGGCACACTGGTCAGCGCCGATGTGGCTCTACCCTTGACGAACACCATGCTTTGGCGTGGCGTTTTCGAACAGGCGGTCCAGACCATCAGGCTGGTGGTCCCCGGCGCAATGCCCGTGAGTATGAACGCGCTGCTGCCGCTGGGCTGCACGTCGGCAATTTTCGGGTCACCCACCGCCAGTTGCGTCACCGGAACGGGGCTGCGCAGTTCATTCTGCAGCCCCTGACCGACCTCGTACGTTGTCGGCCAATTGTCCAGTTGTGAACAATTGGCCGGCGCGGCCTGAGCCGCATCCACGCTGAGGCCCATCCAGAACAGGCCATGGATAATTCGCTTGAAAGCGGGCTCGGTACGAAAGCTCATTAAGGACATCCTCGCTGGATAGGCCATCTTCAGGCTGACTAAGTTGTCTCGGATCACTCACGGGGACCGGACTACCTCTCCCAATGCGCCAGACCACTTATCCACGGCCTTGGCGTTATTCCTTGCGTGCTACACATGAGCGGGCGCAATTCGCTGATCTGGCTGGATAGCGAGCGACCATTGCTGAAACGGTTTTCAGTGATCCGGTGACCTGGACTGCCTGTCGGAGCGATACTCGCGCCTATGGTTCGACCTGGTCCCCCCGGAAAGTCATCGGCAATGCAGGTACAGAGCCGGAAAACGCCTGCCAGGATCATGGTGAGGTAACTCCTTTTGCCAATCCGCTATCTGATCACTGAAGCTAACGTGAAAACTCGAGCCGTTATGACTTCTTGTAGTTTGAAGGTAGTTCAATCAAACCAAAGTGCCATGAGATAGAGAGAAAACTATTGGTGCAAAGGCTGGAGCTAGGCAGGCGGACGCTGCGGAAAAGGTCGCGGCACAGTGCGGTTGCCTGAAGTTGACGGGGTGCGCTGAAGGAAAAAAAAGGCCCGCATGCTCAAGCATGCGGGCCTTTGGCATCACTGATTGATGATCAGTGCTTGCTGTCCTGGTTCGACAGCGCCAGCAACTGCTTTTCCTGGTTCCAATCGAAGGGCTCGTCGTTCTGTTCGGCTTCGAAGCGGCGCTCTTCCAGTGCCTGATACAGGTCGATTTCATCATCGGGCATGTAGTGCAGGCAGTCGCCGGCGAAATACCACAGCAGGTCGCGCGGGACCAGGTGAGCGATTTGCGGGTAGCGAGTGATGACCTGGCACAGGATGTCCTGGCCCAGGTACTGGCTTTCGATCGGGTCGACAGGCAGTAACGCAAGCAGTTCGTCGAAGCGCTCAAGGAACAAGGCATGACTTTCGTCGGGAACCTGCTCGGCCTCACCTACGGCGACCAGGATGCTGCGCAGGTGGTCGAGTAAAACGAGATGATCGGCAACGATGTTGGACACGAGATAAGTCCTCAAGAGCAAAACGGGCGCGGGAGTATAAAGCGCCCGCGCCCGTTTTTACATGTTTGAGGGGATCAGCGGACTTTTCCCTTGGCCAGTGCCAAGGCCTCTTGGTCAAAGTCATCGACATCGATCACCTTGCGCCGAGCCGCTTCGGCTTCTCGCAGGGTTTGGGCTTCCACCGGCTGCAATACACCCGCCTCGAGGGCGGCATCGATCACCGACTCGCCGGCCACTGGTTTGACCTGGCCACTTTTGAGTGCCATATGCAGTTTTTTCTGCAGCGGCTGTGCGGTGCTCAACAGATTGCAGGCGTGTTGCAGTGCACCGACCGGATCGTCGCTCGCTTGCGGGCGGTAGCACCCCAGGAGCACTTCTTCCAGTGCCGGGTCGCCCTTGGCGCGGCCGATCACCCCTGCGACTTCGGCGCCGAGTTTGTCCGATGGCCCTTTGTGCCGGCGCCCGAACGGGAACACGATCACTCGCAACACACAGCCCACGACTTTGTTCGGGAAGTTGCTCAGCAGTTCATCCATCGCCCGTTCCGCCTGGCCCAGGCTTTCTTCCATGGCCCAGGTCAGCAGTGGTGTCATGTACTGCGGTGAGTCAAGGTCGTTGTAGCGCTTGAGCGCGGCGGACGCCAGGTAAAGGTTGCTCAATACGTCGCCTAGCCGTGCGGACAGGCGTTCGCGGCGTTTCAGTGCGCCGCCCAGCAACATCATGCTCAGGTCGGCGAGCAGGGCGAAAGCAGCGGCCTGACGGTTGAGTGCGCGGAAATAACCTTGGCTGAGTTTGTCGCCCGGGGTGTGTTCCAGATGCCCGAAACCGAGATTGAGCACCAGCGTACTGGCGGCGTTGCCCACGGCAAAACCGATGTGCTTGAGCAGCAGGTCATCGAATTCTCTGAGCGCCTGATCCTTGTCTTCACGGCCGGCGAGGGCCATTTCCTTGAGCACGAACGGATGGCAGCGAATCGCGCCCTGGCCGAAGATCATCAGGTTGCGCGAGAGAATGTTCGCGCCTTCGACGGTGATGAAAATCGGCGCACCGTTCCATTTGCGGCCGAGGTAGTTGTTCGGCCCCATGATGATCGCCTTGCCGCCGTGCACATCCATGGCGTCGCTAATGCAGTCGCGGGCGCGTTCGGTCAGGTGGTACTTGAGAATTGCCGACAGCACCGACGGTTTCTCGCCCAGATCGACTGCATTGGCGGTCAGCATGCGGGCGGCGTCCATCATCCAGGCGTTGCCGCCAATGCGGGCCATGGCTTCCTGGATGCCTTCGAACGAGGCAATCGGCACATTGAACTGCTCGCGAACCTGAGCGTATTGGCCCGTTACCAGACTGGTGAACTTGGCCATGCCGGTGCCCACCGCCGGCAGGGAAATCGAACGCCCGACCGACAGGCAGTTCATCAGCATCATCCAGCCTTTGCCGAGCATCTCCTGGCCGCCGATGAGGAACTCCAGCGGGACGAACACGTCCTTGCCCGAGTTCGGGCCATTCATGAATGCCGCGCCCAACGGCAGATGCCGGCGGCCGATCTCGACACCGGCGATGTCGGTCGGAATCAGTGCCAGGCTGATGCCCAGGTCTTCCTTGTCACCCAGCAGGTGATCCGGATCGTAGGCCTTGAAGGCCAGGCCGAGGAGGGTGGCCACCGGACCGAGGGTGATGTAGCGTTTTTCCCAGTTCAGGCGCAGGCCGAGGACTTCCTGGCCCTCCCATTCACCTTTGCAGATCACTCCTGAGTCCGGCATGCCGCCGGCGTCGGAGCCGGCCAGCGGGCCGGTCAGGGCAAAACACGGGATGTCGTCGCCGCGCGCCAGGCGAGGCAGGTAATGATTGCGTTGTTCGTCGGTGCCGTAATGCAGCAACAGTTCGGCCGGGCCGAGGGAATTGGGGACCATCACGGTTGAGGCAAGGTCGCCGCTGTGGCTCGCCAGTTTCATCGCCACTTGCGAGTGGGCATAGGCGGAGAAGCCCTTGCCGCCAAACTCCTTGGGGATGATCAGGGCGAAAAAGCCGTTGTCCTTGATGAATGTCCAGGCTTGCGGCGGCAGGTCCATGGTTTGACCGAGCTGCCATTCACTGACCATGGCGCAGAGTGTTTCGGTCGGCCCGTCGATGAAGGCCTGTTCCTCTTCATTCAATTGCGCCTTGGGATAGGACAGCAGCTTGCTCCAGTCCGGACGGCCACTGAACAGTTCGCCGTCCCACCAGACCGTGCCAGCGTCGATGGCATCGCGTTCGGTTTGCGACATCGGCGGCAGGGTTTTCTGGAACCAGTTGAACATCGGCGCGCTGAACAAATTGCGGCGCAGGTCGGGCAGCAGCAAAGGCGCGGCGACGGCGGCGATCAACGCCCAGAAAACCAGCAGCAGCCAGCCCGGTGCGCGGCTGAAAGCGCCCATGGCCACGACATAGATGGCCACGATGACCAAGGCGGGCAGCGGGGCGATGCGGCGGTGGGCCAAATAAGCAATCCCGACCAGCAAAACCAGTATCCACAACAACAGCATATTCATTCCTCCGTGAAACCAGGGCGAACCAGCCCACAGAGCTTAGACGGCATCCGCGAAACAGGCTGGTTGGAGCGATGTGATTCGAATCGTGGGAAATCCCGGATGATTTTCGTGCGACAAATGGGCCGCACACGTGGGAAATACGTTCATTGAGCGAGCGGCAAAGCGGCCATGTTTGGCCGAAACGTCGTTATCTCTGTGTTGAAGCTCTCGCTAGACTCGGGGCTTCCCCAGGAGATTATTTTCATGCGCGAGTATCTGAGTCCCGGCCGCTTCATCGATAGTGACCATCCGTCCGTGGTGGCGTTCGCCGAAAAGCACCGTGGCGCCAGTCGCGATCCGCTGGAGCAGGCGATCAGTCTTTATTACGCCGTGCGCGAAGCGGTGCGCTACAACCCGTACACGTTCAGTCGCGACCCGCAGACCCTGCGCGGCAGTTATGCGCTGGTGGCCGGGGAGAGTTACTGCGTGCCCAAGGCCACGTTGCTGGCAGGTGCAGCGCGGCATTGCGGGATTCCCGCGCGAATCGGCCTGGCGGATGTGCGCAATCATTTGTCGACGCCACGGCTGCTCGAATTGCTCAAGAGCGACATGTTCGCCATGCACGGCTACACCGAGTTTTACTTGCAGGATCGCTGGGTCAAGGCGACACCCGCGTTCAACCGCAAACTCTGCGACCTGTTCAATGTGGCGCCGCTGGAATTCGACGGGATCAACGACAGCGTTTTTCATCCCTTCAACCGCGATGGCGCGAAGCTGATGGAGTACCTGGTCGATCACGGCCAGTTCGCCGACGTACCTGAAGCGTTCTTTTTCGAACACCTGGAAAAGTGCTATCCGCACCTGTTCGGTGAGCAACAGCAACCACTATTGGGCGACATGCAGAGCGATTTGAGTCGCGCCTGATCCGGCGTATGCTGCCTGCCCACTTACCGAAAAAGAGGCGGTCATGCTGAAGATCTGGGGTCGGAAAAACTCGTCGAATGTCAGAAAACCATTGTGGGCCGCCGAAGAACTGGGACTGGCCTACGAGGCGATCGATGCCGGTGGCGCCTTTGGTGTCGTCGATACACCCGAATACCGCGCCATGAATCCCAATGGTCGCGTGCCTGTCATTGAAGACGACGGTTTTGTGTTGTGGGAGTCCAACGCCATCGTGCGTTACCTGATGGCCTTGCATGCCGACGGCACGGCCTGGTACCCGAATAGTCCCAAGGCCCGGGCCACTGCCGACAAGTGGATGGACTGGACCACCTCAAGCTTTGCCGGCCCGTTCCGTACCGTGTTCTGGGGTGTGCTGCGTACCCCGGCAGACCAGCAGGACTGGCCCGCCATCAAGGCGGCGATCAAGGAGTGCGACACGCTGCTGGCAATGGCCGATCAGGCGTTGGCGAACAAGCCCTACCTGTCCGGAGACGAGATCGGCATGGGCGATATTCCCCTGGGCAGTTTCATTTATGCCTGGTTCGAGATGCCGATCGAACGTGCGCCACAACCGCATCTGCAGGCCTGGTATGGCCGGTTGAAGCAGCGTCCGGCGTATCAAAAGGCGGTCATGACCGCGTTGACTTAATACTCACTATCGACACGCTTGACTGTACTTGTGTGGCGGCGACAAGCACCATTGTGCCACTCCGCTGCGGTTGTTTTGTTCGCCGCCGCCCATACTTATCCTTTTCTTCCCTTCTTGGTGCGTAAATCAGATATGAGTTCCGCTCTGTCCATCCGGCAGCTAACCAAAACCTACGGCAACGGTTTCCAGGCCCTGAGTGGTATCGATCTGGATGTCGCCGAAGGTGACTTTTTCGCCTTGCTCGGCCCGAACGGCGCCGGCAAGTCCACGACCATCGGCATTCTCTCGACCCTGGTGAACAAGACCAGCGGCACGGTGAACATCTTCGGTCACGACCTGGACAGGAATCCTGCGCAGCTCAAGCGCTCCATCGGCGTGGTGCCTCAGGAATTCAACTTCAACCAGTTCGAAAAGACCTTCGACATCGTCGTGACCCAAGCCGGCTACTACGGCATCCCGGCGAAAATCGCCAAGGAACGCGCCGAACAGTACCTGACCCAGCTCGGCCTGTGGGACAAGAAGGACGTGCCATCGCGCTCGCTGTCCGGGGGTATGAAGCGTCGCCTGATGATCGCCCGCGCGCTGGTTCATGAACCGCGTCTGCTGATCCTCGACGAGCCGACCGCCGGGGTGGACATCGAGCTGCGTCGCTCGATGTGGAGCTTCCTCACCGAGCTGAACGAGAAAGGCATCACTATCATCCTCACGACCCACTATCTGGAAGAGGCTGAGCAGCTGTGCCGCAACATCGGCATCATCGACCACGGCACCATCGTCGAGAACACCAGCATGCGGCAGTTGCTCAGCCAGCTGCATGTCGAAACCTTCCTCTTGGACCTCAAGGGCGACCTGCCAGCTGCGCCGCAGTTGCTCGGCTATCCGTCCCGGCTGATCGACAGCCACACCCTGGAAGTCCAGGTGGAAAAGTCCATGGGCATCACCGCGCTGTTCACCCAGTTGGCGCAGCAGAACATCGAAGTGCTGAGCCTGCGTAACAAAACCAATCGCCTCGAGGAGTTGTTCGTGTCCCTGGTGGAGAAAAATCTGTCGAAGGTGGCGGTATGAGTTCCGAGCTGCGCCCCAACCTCGTTGCCCTCAACACCATCGTTTACCGTGAAGTCCGGCGTTTCACCCGGATCTGGCCCCAGACCCTGCTGCCGCCGGCCATCACCATGGTCCTGTACTTCGTGATCTTCGGTAATCTGATCGGTCGGCAGATCGGCGACATGGGTGGCTTCACTTACATGGAGTACATCGTGCCGGGGCTGATCATGATGTCGGTGATCACCAACTCCTACGGCAACGTGGTGTCGAGTTTCTTCGGCAGCAAGTTCCAGCGGTCCATTGAAGAATTGATGGTCTCGCCGTTGTCGCCGCACACCATTCTGATTGGCTATACCCTGGGCGGCGTGCTGCGTGGCCTGATGGTGGGGATCATCGTGACCCTGCTGTCGCTGTTCTTCACCCATTTGCAGGTGCATCACCTGGGCGTGACCATTCTGGTGGTGGTGCTGACCGCGACCATCTTCTCGTTGCTGGGCTTCATCAACGCCGTGTTTGCGCGCAACTTCGATGACATTTCGATCATCCCGACTTTCGTGCTGACGCCACTGACCTACCTGGGCGGGGTCTTCTACTCGATCACCTTGCTGCCACCGTTCTGGCAGACCGTGTCCTTGGCCAACCCGGTGCTGCACATGGTCAACGCGTTCCGCTACGGCATCCTTGGCGTATCGGATATCCGCATCAGCGTGGCCATCGCCTTCATGCTGGTTGCGACCGCGGTGCTGTATTTCGGTAGTGCAAGGTTGCTGGTCAGCGGGCGCGGGATGCGGACTTAAGGAATACCGCGTCGCCTGCATCGCGAGCAAGCTCGCTCCCACAGGGGATCTTGTTCGCCGCGTAGATTGAATGTGGGAGCGAGCCTGCTCGCGATGGCGTCAGCCCGGACAAAAAAAAACGGCCTCCCAAGTGGAGGCCGTTTTGCATTCTCACATCCGGCTCTTCTTGCGCCGCTTCCACTGCCTGGCCACCCACCAGCGCCAATACATCATCACCAGGAAGTAGGCCAGTGCGCCGAGTACCAGCCCCGTTACCACTGAGCCCAACAGAAACGGTTGCCACAAGGTCGAGATTTCACCCGTAATCCATTCCCAGTTCAGTGAGTCCGGCAACTGCCGTGCGGGAACGTCCATCAGCCAGGCGCCGGTCTGGTACGTGCAGAAGAACACGGCGGGCATGGTGATCGGGTTGGTCAGCCAGACCAGGCTCACGGCAATCGGCATGTTGCCGCGCACGATGATGGCGAGGATTGCCGCCAGCAGCATCTGTAGCGGGATCGGCAGGAACGCGGCGAACAGCCCCACCGCCATGGCGCGGGCAACGGAGTGGCGGTTGAGGTGCCACAGGTTCGGGTCATGCAACAGCGTGCCGAGAAAGCGTAAGGACTTGTGTTCCCTGATGCTCATCGGGTCTGGCATGTAGCGTTTGAATAAGCGCCGGGGCATAAGGCTTCTCGGTCGGTCAGGGCGGCAAGTATGTCTGGATTCCATGAACTGCCTATTCAGATTTTGTGACAATTATTGACGGCGCCCATGCGACGAGCGGGCTAAGCCTTGAAGGGGACTTTCAAGGACGGGCTTATGCGCACAGGGATGATGGCGCTGGCGTTGGGTCTTTTGACCTTGCGTTTTTTACCGGCATTACCGCCGGTCTGGTTATGGCTGGCGATGCCGGTGGCGGGTTTGATGTTGCTGCCGTTCAGGACTTATCCGGTGGCGTTTTACTTGTTCGGCTTGAGTTGGGCCTGCGCGAATGCGCAATGGGCGCTGGATGACCGGTTACCGCCGGCGCTGGACGGAGAAACCCGTTGGGTCGAAGGGCGGGTCACTGGCTTGCCCCGGCATGACGACGGTGTCGTGCGTTTCGAGTTGACCGACATCCAGTCCCGACGTACCCGGCTGCCGCAGCAAATGCGTCTGGCCTGGTATGGCGGGCCGCCGGTGAACAGTGGCGAGCGCTGGCGCCTGGCAGTCAAGTTGAAGCGTCCGGTCGGGCTGCTCAATCCGCAGGCCTTCGACTACCAGGCCTGGTTGCTGGCACAACGCATCGGGGCGACCGGGACGATCAAGCAGGGCGAACGCCTTGCGCCAGCCCAGTGGGCCTGGCGCGATGCAATCCGTCAGCGTTTGCTGGCGGTGGATGCCCAAGGGCGAAACGGCGCGTTGACGGCGTTGGTGCTCGGGGACGGCGCCGGGTTGAGTCGCGAAGACTGGCAGGTATTGCAGGACACCGGCACGGTTCATCTGTTGGTGATTTCCGGGCAGCACATCGGATTGCTGGCGGGCGTCGTGTATCTGCTGATCGCCGGCCTGGCCCGCTTTGGGTTATGGCCGAACCGTCTGCCATGGCTGCCCTGGGCGTGTGGCCTGGCATTCGCCGCTGCGCTCGGTTACGGGATGCTGGCCGGTTTCGAGGTACCGGTGCGACGGGCCTGCTTGATGATTGGTCTGGTATTGTTGTGGCGTCTGCGGTTCCGTCATCTCGGTGCGTGGTGGCCACTGTTGTTGGCACTCAACGGCATTTTGCTGCTGGCGCCGCTGGCGAGTCTCCAGCCTGGTTTCTGGCTGTCTTTCGCGGCCGTGGCAGTCTTGATATTGACCTTCGGCGGACGTTTGGGGCCGTGGCGTTGGTGGCAGACCTGGACCCGTGCCCAGTGGCTGATTGCAATCGGGCTGTGCCCGTTGTTATTGGCACTGGGGTTGCCCATCAGTCTGAGCGGGCCGCTGGCCAATTTGTTTGCGGTGCCCTGGATCAGTCTGGTGGTATTGCCACCGGCGTTGCTCGGGACGCTGTTGCTGCCGGTGCCTTATGTGGGTGAGAAATTGCTGTGGCTGGCGGGCGGTCTGATCGACGGTTGGTTCAGCGGATTGGGGGTCGTCTCCGGTCAGGTTCCTGCGTGGGTGCCCGCGGCAGTCCCGCTATGGGCCTGGGCAATCGGTGCTATTGGCGCCTTTTTGCTCTTGCTGCCGCGAGGCTTGCCGATGCGCCCGTTAGGGTGGCCCATGCTGTTGATGCTGGTTTTTTCGCCCAGGCCGATGTTGCAGGAGGGCATGGCGGAAGTCTGGCAACTGGATGTCGGTCAAGGCCTGGCGATCCTGGTGCGCACCCGGCATCACACGTTGCTGTATGACGCCGGACCGCGTTTCGGAGAACTCGACCAGGGGGAACGGGTGGTGCTGCCGGCATTGCGCAAACTGGGGGTGAAGGGCATAGACCTGATGCTGATCAGCCACGCCCACGCCGATCATGCCGGCGGTGCCCCGGCGATTGCCAGGGGGTTGCCGGTGAAACAGGTGGTCAGTGGTGAACCGTCAGACTTGCCTGCGCAACTGCAGGCCGGGAGATGTGAGAGCGGTCGGCGATGGACCTGGGATGAAGTCGATTTCCAGCTTTGGCACTGGCCATTGGCCGGCGATAGCAACCAGAACTCTTGTGTCTTGCTGATCGAGGCCAATGGCGAACGGCTGCTGTTGAGTGGTGACATCGATGCCGCCGCCGAGAGAGCCCTGCTGGACAGTCCGTTGGCCCGGCCCACCGATTGGCTGCAGGCGCCACACCACGGCAGTCGCAGCTCGTCGTCCAATGCCCTCCTGGATGTCCTGCAACCCAAAGGTGCGCTGATCTCCCGCGGGCAGGGCAATTCGTTTGGCCATCCGCATCCCACGGTCATCGCGCGTTATCAAAAACGTGGAATGGCGATCTACGACAGCGTCGAACAGGGTGCCATTCGTCTGCAACTGGGACGCTTCGAGCCGCCGTGGTCATTGCGCCAGGAACGGCGTTTCTGGCGCGATCCGCCGCCCTTGAACCCATAACCGAGCGTTATCAAAGCCCGACCGGATGCGACATCACGGTCTTCGGTGCGTCCACCCCCTATGTTAGAGTGGCGCACTTTTTCGAGGGGGCTGTCACTGTGTGGGAATTGGTCAAATCCGGCGGCTGGATGATGCTGCCGATCATTTTGAGTTCCATCGCGGCCATGGCGATCGTTGCCGAGCGTCTGTGGACCCTGCGGGCCAGCCGCGTGACCCCGGAGCACTTGCTCGGGCAGGTATGGGTCTGGATCAAGGACAAACAGCTCAATAAGGAAAAGCTCAAGGAACTGCGCGCCAATTCGCCTTTGGGCGAGATCCTGGCGGCCGGCCTGGCCAACTCCAAGCATGGTCGCGAGATCATGAAGGAGTGCATCGAAGAGGCCGCTCAACGGGTCATCCATGAGCTCGAACGCTACGTCAACGCCCTGGGCACCATTGCTGCCATGGCCCCGTTGCTGGGCTTGCTCGGTACCGTGCTGGGCATGATCGATATTTTCAGCGCGTTCACAGGCTCAGGCATGACCACCAACGCCTCGGTACTGGCCGGTGGTATTTCCAAGGCCCTGATCACCACGGCTGCCGGTTTGATGGTTGGTATCCCGGCGGTATTCTTCCATCGATTCCTGCAACGCCGGATCGATGAACTGGTGGTAGGGATGGAGCAGGAAGCGATCAAACTGGTCGAGGTAGTGCAGGGCGACCGCGATGTGGACCTGGCCGGGAGCAAAGCGTGAAATTCCGCCGCAAACCACGGGAAACGGTGGACATCAACCTCGCGTCGCTGATCGACGTGGTGTTCATCCTGCTGCTGTTTTTTGTTGTGACCACCACCTTCACCCGTGAAACCCAGCTGCGCGTCGATCTGCCGGAAGCGGTCAGCGGCGCGCCGGCCGACGATCAGAACAAGCCTCTGGACATCGCCATCAGTGCCGACGGCGTGTTCTCGGTGAATAACCAGATCCTGCCGAAAAGCGACCTGGCTTCGCTGATGGACGCGCTGCAAAAGGAAGCCAATGGCGACACCAACCGGCCACTGTCGATCAGCGCTGATGGCAAGACACAGCATCAGTCCGTCATCACCGCCATGGATGCGGCCGGCAAGCTCGGTTTCAGCCATTTGCGCATGACCACTGTCGAAGCGGCGCCCCCCGCGTCCTGATGGCCATGTCCGATCGATTGCTCGCCGCGTGGTACGCAGGTCATCCGGCCCTGAAACTGTTGCAGCCGCTGGAATGGCTGTACCGGCGCGTGGTCATGAACAAGCGCAAGCGCTTTCTGGCCGGAGAGGGCGAGATCTATCAGCCACCGGTGCCGCTGATCGTGGTCGGCAACATCACTGTGGGTGGCACCGGCAAGACACCGCTGATTCTGTGGATGATCGAGCACTGCCAGCGCAGCGGCCTGCGGGTCGGCGTGGTCAGCCGCGGCTACGGCGCCAAACCGCCGCAACTGCCATGGCGAGTCGAGGCCGAGCAAAGCGCCGACGTCGCCGGTGACGAGCCGTTGCTGATCGTCCAGCGCACGGGCGTCCCGCTGATGATCGACCCCAATCGCAGCAACGCCGTCAAAACCTTGTTGGCCAGTGAGCCGCTGGACCTGATCCTGTCCGACGACGGCATGCAGCACTACCGCATTGCCCGTGACCTCGAACTGGTGCTGATCGACGCTGCCCGTGGCCTGGGCAATCGCCGTTGCCTGCCTGCCGGGCCATTGCGTGAGCCGGTCGAGCGCCTGCAAAGCGTCGACGCGGTCCTCTACAACGGTGCCGTGGCCGACCGCGATGATGGATTTGCCTTCCAGTTGCAACCCACCGCGCTGGTCAACCTGCGCAGCGGCGAACGTCGTCCCCTCGACCACTTTGGCGCAGGCCAGGCCGTGCACGCGGTGGCCGGCATCGGCAATCCACAACGTTTCTTCAAGACCCTCGAAACGCTACACTGGCAGCCGGTTCCACATGCGTTTGCCGACCACGCCGAATACAGCGTGGAGGCGTTGAATTTCACGCCGTCATTGCCGTTGGTGATGACGGAAAAGGACGCGGTGAAATGCCGTGCCTTTGCCGCCGCCGACTGGTGGTACCTGGCGGTCGATGCTGTGCCGTCGCCGGCCTTCGTGGCCTGGTTCGACACGCAGTTGATGCGCCTGCTGCCGGCTCGTTTGTTGCCTTAACTCCGTTTTTTCCAGGGAATGCTCATGGACACCAAATTGCTCGATATCCTCGCTTGCCCGGTCTGTAAAGGCCCGCTCAAGCTCAGCGCCGACAAGACCGAGCTGATCAGCAAGGGCGCAGGCCTGGCCTACCCGATTCGCGACGGCATCCCGGTGATGCTCGAATCCGAAGCGCGCACCCTGACCACCGACGAGCGCCTGGATAAATGACCACAGCCTTTACTGTCGTCATTCCATCGCGTTACGCCTCCACACGCCTGCCCGGCAAACCGCTGCTGCTGATCGCCGGTAAGCCGATGATCCAGCACGTCTGGGAACAGGCGAGCAAAAGCAGCGCCGAGCGGGTGGTGGTGGCCACCGACGACGCGCGCATCGTCGAGGCCTGCAATGGCTTTGGCGCCGAAGTGGTGCTGACCCGTGAAGATCACAACTCCGGCACCGATCGCCTGGCTGAAGTTGCGATGAAGCTGGGCCTGGCGCCCGACGCTATCGTGGTCAACGTCCAGGGCGACGAGCCGCTGATCCCGCCGAACGTGATCGATCAGGTGGCCGCCAACCTGGCAGCCCACGCCGAAGCGCGCATGGCCACCCTGGCCGAGCCGATTGAAGACGTGGACACCCTGTTCAATCCCAACGTGGTCAAGGTCGTCAGCGACCTCAATGGCCTGGCGCTGACGTTCAGCCGCTCTACCTTGCCCTGGGCGCGGGATGCCTTCGCCGTGAACCGTGAGCAGTTGCCCGAAGGTGTGCCGTACCGCCGCCATATCGGCATTTATGCCTATCGCGCCGGATTCCTGCAGGATTTCGTCAGTTGGGGTCCATGCTGGCTGGAAAACACCGAGTGTCTGGAGCAGCTGCGTGCGCTGTGGCACGGCGTACGAATTCACGTCGCCGATGCACTGATCGCGCCGCCACCCGGAGTCGACACCGTTGAAGACCTTGAGCGCGTTCGTCGCCTGCTGGAGGCGTGATGCGGGTTCTGTTTGTCTGCCTGGGCAACATCTGTCGCTCGCCCACGGCCGAAGGCGTGCTGCGGCATAAGCTGCGCGAGGCCGGCTTGGCCGATCAGGTTGAAGTGGCCTCCGCCGGCACCGGTGACTGGCATGTCGGCAAGGCGCCGGACAAGCGCAGTCAGGCCGCGGCGAAGCTGCGCGGCTATGACTTGTCCGCCCAGCGCGCCCGACAAGTCAGTCGTGCCGATTTCGCCACCTACGACCTGATCCTGGCGATGGACAACAGCAACCTGCGCAACCTCAAGGCCTTGCAGCCGGCCAAGGGCAAGGCCGAATTGGACCTGTTCCTGCGTCGCTACCAGTCGCCAGTCGATGAAGTGCCGGACCCGTACTACGACGGCGAACAAGGCTTCGAGCAGGTGCTGGACCTGATCGAGCACGCCAGTGATTTGCTGGTGATCGAATTGAAGGGACGGTTATGAGTTTGCAGGTTCAATCACAGGTTTCGCTCAAGCCGTTCAACAGCTTTGGCGTGGATGTCCAGGCCCGGCTGTTTGCCCAGGCCCATAGCGACGCCGATGTGCGCGAAGCTCTGGCCTACGGGCTGGAGCACAAGGTTCCGGTGCTGGTGATCGGCGGCGGCAGCAACCTGTTGCTGACGGCGGATATCGAATCACTGGTACTGCGCATGGCCACGCGCGGGATTCGCGTGCTGAGCGATGAGGGCGGCAAAGTGGTGATCGAGGCCGAGGCAGGCGAGCCCTGGCATCCATTTGTGCAACACACACTGTCCCTGGGGCTGTCCGGCCTGGAAAATCTCAGCCTGATTCCCGGCACTGTCGGTGCGGCACCGATGCAGAACATCGGCGCTTATGGCGTCGAGATCAAGGACGTGTTCGCCGGCCTGACCGCCCTCGATCGCCAGACCGGCGAACTGCGCGACTTTACCCTGCAAGAGTGCAACTTCGCCTACCGCGACAGCCTGTTCAAGCAGGAGCCGGGGCGTTGGTTGATCCTGCGTGTGCGTTTCGCCCTCGACCGCGCCGCGCATCTGCACCTGGAGTACGGCCCGGTGCGCCAGCGCCTGACCGAACAAGGCATCGAGCATCCGACCGCCAGCGATGTCAGCCAGGCCATTTGCAGCATCCGCAACGAAAAACTCCCGGACCCGGCCGTACTCGGCAATGCCGGCAGCTTTTTCAAGAACCCTTTGGTGTCGTCGGCGCTGGCTGCACGGCTCAAGGGTGAATACCCGGACCTGGTGGCCTATGCGCAACCCGACGGGCAGATGAAACTGGCCGCCGGTTGGCTGATCGAGCGGGCAGGGTGGAAAGGTTTCCGTGAAGCTGATGCTGGCGTGCATAAATTGCAGGCGCTGGTGCTGGTCAACTATGGAGGCGCGACGGGCCTGCAACTGTTGAACCTGGCGCAGCGCATCCAGAAAGACATTCTCGAGCGTTTCCATGTCGATCTGGAAATGGAGCCGAACCGGTATTGAGCTAAGCTTTCAGGACGGATCAAAAAGCCCTGCACAATGTTTATTGTGCAGGGCTTTTTTGTTAATGCTCGGTTAACTTAGTCAGCTAACGATGCACACTCTTGCTCCACCAAAGGCCCGGTGCAGACCGTTTGAGTCAGCATAAGAGAGCCCATTAGCCTGAGTCGATCTGCGTGCGACCCACCGAGATCCAGCGGCAGATTGCTCGACCCCATAACTCAAGACCTATGCGGGCGTGCCCATGATTACCCTGAAACTCAATGGTCAAGACCATCAACTCGACGTCACCGAGGACATGCCGCTGCTCTGGGCGATCCGCGACGTGGCCGGTTACAACGGCACCAAATTCGGCTGCGGCATGGGCCTGTGCGGCGCCTGTACCATTCATATCGAAGGGGCTCCGGCACGCAGTTGCATTACGCCCATCGGTTCAGTCGTCGGGCAGAATGTCAGCACCATCGACAACCTGCACGCCGATCCGATCGGCAAAGTCGTGCAGCAAGCCTGGCTCGACACGGCAGTGGCTCAATGCGGCTTCTGCCAGGGCGGGCAAATCATGTCGGCGACGGCACTGCTCAAGACCCATCCGAACCCGAGCGACGAGCAGATCGAAGAAGCCATGGTCGGCAACATCTGCCGCTGCGGCACCTATAACCGTATCAAGACCGCGATCCGTCAGGCTTCCACTCACCTGAAGGAGGCCAAGGCATGAGCCGGTTACCGAATGATTTCACCCTGAGCAACCTCAGTCGCCGTGGTTTTCTCAAGGGCGTGGGGGCGACCGGTGCGCTGGTGGTCGCCGCGAGTTGGGGCTGGCAAGACGCGTTTGCCGAAGAGAAAGAGAAGAAGTTCGGCGCCGACGGCATGCCCCACGGCTGGGTCGACGATCCGAAAGTCTATGTGAGCATCGCCGCCGATGGCACGGTGACCGTTATCTGCAACCGCTCGGAGATGGGCCAGGGCGTGCGCACCAGCTTGACCATGGTGGTGGCCGATGAACTGGAAGCCGACTGGGCGATGGTCAAGGTACAGCAGGCCCCCGGCGATGAAGCGCGCTTCGGCAACCAGGACACCGACGGCTCGCGCAGCATGCGTCACTGGTACGAGCCGATGCGTCGTTGCGGCGCCGCCGCACGGGCCATGCTGGAACAAGCCGCGGCTGACCAGTGGAAAGTGTCAGTCGGCGAGTGCCAGGCGCAACTTCATAAAGTCATTCATAAACCGTCGGGCCGCGAACTGGGCTATGGCTCGCTGGCCGCCGCCGCTGGCGCTTTGGCCGTGCCTGCGCGAGAAAGCCTGAGACTCAAGCAACCTTCGGAATTTCGATATATCGGTAAGGAAGGCACCAAGGCCATCGACGGTGAGGACATCGTCAATGGTCGTGCGGTGTACGGCGCCGACGTGCATTTCGACGGCATGCTGTACGCGACCATCGCGCGGCCCACGGTGTATGGCGGCAAGGTCAAAAGCTTCGATGGCAGCGCGGCGATGAAAGTCCCAGGCGTGGTCAAAGTGGTACAGATCGAAAGCCGCCCGTTGCCTTCGGAGTTCCAACCCCTGGGCGGCATCGCCGTGGTAGCGAGCAATACCTGGGCGGCGATCAAGGGCCGCGAGGCACTGAAAATCGAATGGGACGACGGCCCCAACGCCAGCTACGACTCGATTGCCTATCGCAAAGAACTCGAAGCCGCCTCGCTCAAGCCCGGCAAGGTGGTGCGCAATACCGGCAACCTCGATGAGGCCATGGTCAGCGCCGATAGCACGCTGGAAGCCTCCTACTACTTGCCGCATTTGTCACAGTCGCCGATGGAACCGATGGTCGCCATTGCGCGGTTCAAGGACGGTGCGTGCCAAGCCTGGGGGCCAAGCCAGGCGCCGCAGGTCACCCGGGAACGGATCGGTGAGCGCCTGGGCCTGCCGTTCGACAAGGTCACGTTCAACGTGACTCTGCTCGGGGGCGGGTTCGGGCGCAAGTCCAAGCCTGACTTCATCATCGAGGCCGCCATCCTCGCCAAGGAATTCCCCGGTAAAGCGGTGCGGGTGCAATGGACCCGCGAAGACGACATCCACTGTTCCTATTTTCACACCGTGTCGGCCGAATACCTCAAGGCCAGCCTGAACAAGGATGGCCTGCCAACCGGCTGGTTGCACCGTACGGTGGCGCCGAGCATCACCGCGTTGTTTGCGCCGGGCATGAACCATGAGGCGGCGTTCGAACTGGGCATGGGGTTCACCAACATGGCGTATGCGATCCCCAACATTCGCCTGGAAAACCCCGAGGCAACGGTGCATACCCGGGTAGGTTGGTATCGCTCGGTGTCGAACATTCCCCATGGTTTCGCGATCCAGAGTTTTATCGATGAACTGGCGCACAAGGCCGGGCAGGATCCGCTGAAGTACCAGATCAGATTGCTCGGCCCGGACCGTCAGATCGATCCGCGTACCTTGAGTGAAGAGTGGAACTACGGCGAATCCCCCGAGCGTTATCCGATCGACACCGCGCGCCTGCGCACGGTACTGGAGACCGCCGCCAAAGCCGCCGGTTGGGGGCGTGAGTTGCCCAAGGGACGCGGCCTGGGCCTGGCAGTGCATTACAGCTTCGTGACCTATGTGGCGGCGGTGATCGAGGTGGAGGTCAAGGACGACGGTACGCTGGTGGTGCACAAGGCTGACATCGCCGTCGATTGCGGGCCGCAGATCAACCCCGAGCGGATTCGCGCGCAATTCGAAGGCGCCTGTGTCATGGGCCTGGGTAATGCGGTGCTGGGGGAAATCAGCTTCAAGGACGGCAAGGTCCAGCAGGATAACTTCCATATGTATGAAGTGGCGCGCATGTCCCTGGCGCCGAAAGAAGTGGCGGTGCATCTGGTGACGCCGCCGGGCAATGTCCCGTTGGGTGGTGTGGGTGAACCGGGCGTGCCACCGATTGCGCCGGCACTGTGCAACGCGATCTTCGCCGCCACCGGCAAACGCATCCGCAATCTGCCTGTTCGTTATCAGTTGTCGGGTTGGCAGAAGGCCGGCGCCTGATGGACAGCGCCGATCTGAACGTCCTGCGCAGCGTGTTGCAATGGCATCGCGCCGGTCAGCGGGTGGTGTTGTACAGCGTGGTCGAAACCTGGGGCACTGCGCCCCGGGCACCCGGCGCCATGCTGGCCTTGCGCGAAGACGGCATGGTGATTGGTTCGGTCTCGGGCGGGTGTGTCGAAGATGACTTGATTGCCCGGCTGCACGACGGACGCCTCGCACTTGACGGGCCGCCGGTGCAATTGATCACCTACGGCGTGACCCGCGAGGAAGCCGCACGTTTCGGCTTGCCCTGCGGTGGCACCTTGCGCTTGACCGAGGAGCGTATCGACGATGGGGATTGGGTCGAGCAATTGCTCGCCCGTTGCGAGGCCCATGAAATCGTTGCGCGTGAACTGAACCTGACCACCGGCGCAGTACTTTTGCAGCCAGCCAGTAAAACTGACGTGTTGACGTTCGATGGACAGACCTTGCGGGTGATCCATGGCCCGCGCTGGCGCTTGCTGCTGATCGGCGCGGGGCAGCTGTCGCGCTATGTGGCGGAAATGGCCCGGCTGCTGGATTTCGAGGTGCTGATTTGCGACCCGCGTAGCGAGTTCGTCTACGGCTGGGAGCAGCAGCACGGACGATTTGTTTCGGGCATGCCGGATGAGGCGGTATTGAGTATCCAGACCGATGAACGCACGGCTATCGTGGCCTTGACCCATGATCCGCGTCTGGATGACATGGCGCTGCTCACGGCCCTGGATTCCAGGGCTTTTTACGTCGGAGCGCTGGGATCGCGGGTCAACAGCCAGAAGCGCCGGGAAAACCTGGCTCAACTGGGGTTGTTGCAATCGGCGATTGACCGCTTGCATGGTCCGATCGGTTTGCACATCGGCAGTCATAATCCAGCGGAAATTGCCTTGTCGCTCATGGCGGAAATCGTGGCGGTCAAAAACGGCATCGAACTGAAGCAGAAGAAAGTCCTGCGGGAGAGCGTATGAGCAAATCCATCGGCGTTATCGTGTTGGCAGCGGGGCAGGGCAGCCGGTTTCGTCAGGTGGCGGGTGCCGAAAAGGATAAATTGGTGGCCGATTGCATCGGGCGTGACGGCGTGGTGCGGTCCGTCATCGAGCACACATTGGTCAACCTGCCGGCGACGCTGGACAAGCGCGTACTGGTGACCACTGCTGACCGCCCGCAAGTGATTCGCATGGCTCAGGCCTATGGCTGCGAGATTGTGCTGATCGAATCGACGGGAATGGGCGACAGCATTGCCGCGGGAGTCGCTGCCTGCAAGCAACTCGATGGCTGGCTGATGGTGCTGGGGGATATGCCGTTCATCCTGCCATCGAGTATCGAGCAAGTGGTGGCGGGGATTGGCGATGACAGTATCAGCGTGCCCGTGCAGGACGGCGGGTACGGGCATCCGGTCGGTTTCGGACGGGACTTCGCGGCGGGGTTGATGGCGTTATCGGGTGATCGCGGCGCCAAGCCGCTGTTCGCCCAAGGCCGGGTGGTTGAAGTGAGCGTGGATGATCCTGGTGTGGTGTGGGATGTGGATGTGCCTGAAGCACTAACCTTCAGGCCAGCATAGATCCTTGTGGGAGCGAGCTTGCTCGCGATAGCGGTGGATCAGCTAGCACCAATGTTGAATGTCATTCCGCCATCGCGAGCAATCGAGCGTCGACCGGCTGCTCCCACAGGGGAATGGTGTGATTTCACAGATGTAAAAAAAGCCCCGCCTGGGATCACCAGGCGGGGCTTTTTAGTGGCCGATGGAATCAGACGAGAGGTTTAGGCTCGTGCTCTTTTTCCTGGGCCTGCTCGTGTTGCTCTACCGCTTCCTGAACGGAGCGCGGTGCTTCGTGGATCACCGACTCAACCGGCTCGGCAGCCACTTCGGCAGCCGGGGCAGGAGCTGCCTCAACCACTTCAGCAGCAACCGGTGCAGGCTCGGCGGCGACAACCGCTTCAGCTGGAGCCGCAGCGGCAGCCAGTTCAGCTTCCTTCTGCAGACGCTCGGCTTCACGCTTGCGACGACGCACTTCACGCGGGTCGTTAGGCGCACGGCCACTTGGCGTCAGGGCGCTGGCAGGAGCGGCTTCGACCACTGGTGCAGGTGCTTGGGCAACGACCGGTGCTTCAACGGCTGGCGCTTCAACCACCGGCGCCGGGGCCGGTTCTGCTGCGGCAACCACCGGCTCGGAAACCATGGCTTCTGCCACTTGGGTTTCAGCGGCTGGTGCAGCGGTTTCAGCGACGGCTGGCTCGGCAACCCAGTTGAATGCGGTTTGCTCTTCGCGAACTTCACGCACGGTGTCAGCCACGGTTTCAACAACAGCTTCCGCAGCCTGGGCAGGTGCTTCTACCACTGGCGCTGGCTCGGCAGCCGCTTCAACAGCAGGCTGAGCTTCTGGCGCTGGCGCCACTTCGATTTCCGGCGAGGCGGTGACTTCGACCGGTGTGGTTGCTTCAACGACTGGCGCTTCAACCGGAGCTGCTTCCAGGGCCGCGGCAGTGGCGCGTTCGGCTTGCACATTGGCTTCAGCTTCTGCTGGAGCGCTGATCACGCTGCTGGCAACAGCTGCGGTGACAGCCAGGCCGGCGGCCAGATCGGCAGTGCTTGGCGCTTCAGCGTTTTCGCCGGACTCGGACTCTTCCGAACCTTCGATCACGTTGCCGTTGGCGTCACGCTGACGCTCGCGACGGTTGCTGCGACGACGCTGACCACGGGAGCGGCGGCGTGGACGGTCGCCTTCGGCGCTTTCCTGACCGTCTTCCGACAGTTGCTCTTCGTTGGTGGTCAGTTCTTCTTCAGTTGCGGCTGCGGCAGCTTGTTCGGCACGTGGCTGACGTTCTTCACGCGGTGGACGTGGCGCGCGTTCTTCACGTGGCTGACGAGCTGGGCGTTCTTCAGCGGTAGCAGCCGTAGCGGTAGCAGCCGTAGCGGTAGCAGCGGCGGTCGGAGCAGCCGGAGTGGCATCCAGAGGCTCGCGCAGTTCACGAACGCGTTCTTCACGCTCGCCACGTGGCTTGCGATCTTCACGCGGAGCGCGCGGTGCACGTTCTTCACGAGGCGCGCGTGGTGCGCGTTCTTCGCGGGCTACCGCTGGCGTTTCTTCGCGGGTTTCGCGAGGTTCACGCACTTCCCGTGGCTGACGCTCTTCACGCGGCTCACGTGGTGCGCGTTCTTCACGCGGTGCACGCTCTTCGCGAGGCTTGCGCTCTTCATCGCGGCGACCGTTACGGTTGCGGCTCTGCTGGCGACCGTTGCGACGCTCTTCGTTGCGGGCCGGACGCTCGGCGGCAGGTTTTTCAACCACAACCGGTGCGGCAGGCTCTTCCTTGGTGGCGAACAGGCTCACCAGCGACTTCACCAGGCCTTTGAACAGGCTTGGCTCCGGTACGGCGGCCGGGGCAGGGGCTGGAGCGGCCACCTCTGTTGGCACAGGAGCGTTGGCACGGGCTGGGGCCGTTTTGACCGCAGCTTCCTGGCGAACCAGGGTGCGGGTCGCAGCGGCTGGCTGGACTTCTTCGACTTCGGCAGCGGCAGCGGCGATTTCGTAGCTGGACTGGTTGGTCGCGGCTTCCGGGCTGTCGTCACGCAGGCGCTGTACTTCAAAGTGCGGCGTTTCGAGGTGATCGTTCGGCAGGATGACGATGCGGGCACGGGTGCGCAGTTCGATCTTGGTGATCGAGTTGCGTTTTTCGTTGAGCAGGAACGCCGCCACCGGGATCGGCACTTGTGCACGAACTTCGGCGGTACGGTCTTTCAGGGCTTCTTCTTCGATCAGGCGCAGGATCGCCAGGGACAGCGATTCAACGTCACGGATGATGCCGGTGCCGTTGCAACGCGGGCAGACGATGCCGCTGCTTTCACCCAGGGATGGACGCAGGCGCTGACGGGACATTTCCAGCAGGCCGAAGCGCGAAATGCGACCGACTTGCACGCGAGCGCGGTCGGCTTCCAGGCATTCGCGGACTTTTTCTTCCACTGCGCGCTGGTTCTTGGCAGGGGTCATGTCGATGAAGTCGATGACGATCAGGCCGCCGATGTCGCGCAGGCGCAACTGACGGGCGATTTCCTCGGCCGCTTCAAGGTTGGTTTGCAGCGCGGTTTCTTCGATGTCGCTGCCTTTGGTGGCGCGCGCCGAGTTGATGTCGATGGACACCAGGGCTTCGGTCGGATCGATCACGATGGAACCGCCGGAAGGCAGTTCGACAACGCGCTGGAAAGCGGTTTCGATCTGGCTTTCGATCTGGAAACGGTTGAACAGCGGAACGCTGTCTTCGTACAGCTTGATCTTGCTGGCGTACTGCGGCATTACCTGGCGGATGAAGGTCAGGGCTTCGTCCTGGGCTTCAACGCTGTCGATCAGCACTTCGCCGATGTCCTGGCGCAGGTAATCGCGGATCGCGCGGATGATCACGTTACTTTCCTGGTAGATCAGGAATGGCGCGGCGCGGTCCAGCGAAGCTTCCTTGATGGCGGTCCACAGTTGCAGCAGGTAGTCGAGGTCCCACTGCATTTCTTCGCTGCTGCGGCCAAGGCCTGCAGTGCGCACGATCAGGCCCATGTCGGCCGGGGCAACCAGACCGTTCAGGGCTTCACGCAGTTCGTTGCGCTCTTCGCCTTCGATGCGACGGGAGATACCGCCGGCACGCGGGTTGTTCGGCATCAGCACCAGGTAACGACCGGCCAGGCTGATGAAGGTGGTCAGGGCGGCGCCCTTGTTGCCACGTTCTTCTTTTTCGACCTGAACGATGACTTCCTGGCCTTCGCTCAGGACGTCCTTGATGTTGACGCGACCTTCCGGGGCTTTCTTGAAGTATTCGCGGGAGATTTCTTTGAGGGGCAGGAAGCCGTGGCGCTCAGAGCCGAAATCGACAAAGGCAGCCTCGAGGCTTGGTTCGATGCGAGTAATCCGGCCTTTATAGATGTTGGCCTTCTTCTGCTCGCGTGCACCGGATTCGATGTCCAGGTCGTAGAGGCGCTGGCCATCTACCAGTGCAACACGCAACTCTTCGGGTTGAGTTGCGTTAATCAGCATTCTTTTCATGTAGTACCGTCGGTTTCCGGGCTGCCGGAAACGGCGTTCGGCACACACGACTTCTCACGGTCGGTGTCAGGTGCGTCGGGAGTGGTTGGCCATTTCCCGTGTCCAGCGAAGTCCGGCCAATGTGGGCCTTCATCGCGACGTACGCGTCCTGCTTGCTGTGGCTACTTAAGCACTCAGTCAGGAGGAGGAATCAACCAGCGGCTGTGGACGAGATGAAGCGTCTTGAGAAAGCCTGTTGCTACACAGTCCGGCGGTTGTGCATCTCCACCCTACACGTATCCCTGATAATTCGGGTGCTGCCGCGCGCAGAATCCGCAGCGGGTTGGCATTTACCGTGAGCTCCGAAAGGGGAGGTCACGCATCATGGCTAATTTAGGCGTTGTTTCCGATGCCTTCGCTCGGGGTCATTCGCAGCTGACTGCACTTTGTGAACTGGCCGTGAATATGGCTCGCAAAACGAGTGGAAAACTCTGCTTTGTGGCGTGATTCAGGCCTCATGTCACCTGCGCTCGTTACACCTGCAAACTCCACCGTTACGTAGCGAAAGCCCCGTAGGACGGCCTCGCGTCCTGGTGAATTGCGTTGGTCAGGGCCGGTTTTTGACCGTTGGTCCGCTGTCCAGGCCGCTTTTGGCGGCGTTCGCGACTATAGCAGCAATGATTAAGTGCTTCAATTCCATAAAAAATTGTTATCATCCGCGCCATGACGACGACTACCCCCCCGACTCCAGGCGTACAACTGCTTGAGGTCTCGCCGGAATATGCCGGCCAACGCATTGATAATTTCCTTCTCGCCCGACTCAAAGGCGTGCCCAAGACCTTGATTTATCGCATTTTGCGCAAGGGCGAAGTGCGCGTGAACAAAGGTCGGATCAAGCCCGAGTACAAGCTGCAGGCGGGCGATATCGTGCGCGTGCCGCCGGTTCGCGTGCCTGAGCGCGACGAACCGGTGCCGCTGGCACAAGGCCTGTTGCAGCGGCTAGAGGCCTCGATTGTCTTCGAAGACAAGGCGCTGATCGTGATCAACAAGCCCGCGGGCATTGCTGTTCATGGTGGTAGCGGCCTGACTTTCGGGGTAATCGAAGCCTTTCGTCAGTTGCGCCCCGATTGCAAAGAGCTCGAACTGGTTCACCGTCTCGACCGTGATACGTCCGGCCTGTTGATGATCGCCAAGAAGCGCAGCATGTTGCGCCACTTGCACACCGCATTGCGCGGTGATGGCGTCGACAAGCGCTACATGGCGCTGGTCCGCGGTAACTGGGCGAGCTCGATCAAGCAAGTCCGTGCGTCGCTGGGCAAGAGCAATCTGCGCTCCGGCGAGCGCATGGTCGAGGTCGACGAGGAGGAGGGGAAGGAGTCCGTGACCGTGTTCAAGGTCCTGCGCCGCTTCGGCGACTTTGCCACCCTGATCGAAGCCAAGCCGATTACCGGCCGGACTCACCAGATCCGCGTCCATACCTTGCACGCCGGGCATTGCATCGCTGGCGACACCAAGTATGGCGACGAAGGTTTCAGCAAGGAAATCCGCGATCTGGGCGGCAAACGCCTGTTCCTGCACGCCTACATGCTGACGGTGCCGCTCCCCGATGGTGGTGAGCTGAAGCTGCAAGCGCCGGTCGACGAGATGTGGGCCAAAACCGTGGAGCGATTGAGTGCGCCCATCTGACTACAAGCTGCTGATCTTTGATTGGGACGGCACTCTGGCCGATTCCATTGGTCGGATTGTCGAGGCGATGCACGTTGCCTCGCAGCGTTCCGGTTTTGAGCTGCGCGATGATCTGGCCGTCAAGGGCATCATTGGCCTGGGCTTGCCGGAAGCGATCCGCACCCTGTACCCCGAAATCGGCGACGCCGAGCTGATCGCGTTCCGCGAGCACTATGCTGAGCATTACATCGCGTCGGAGGCTGTGCCTTCGCCGCTGTTCGAGGGTGTGGTCGAGTCGCTCGAGGCATTTCGTGCCGAGGGCTATCATCTGGCTGTGGCGACCGGCAAGGCCCGTCGCGGGCTGGATCGGGTGTTGAAGTCCCATGGCTGGGAGAATTACTTCGATATCACTCGCGCCGCCGATGAAACCGCCAGCAAGCCCCATCCGCTGATGCTCGAACAGATTCTCGCCCATTGCGAGGTTCGCCCGGAACAGGCGTTGATGGTGGGTGATTCGTCCTTTGATTTGCAGATGGCGCGCAACGCCGGCATGGGTTCGGTGGCCGTCAGTTATGGCGCTCAATCGATCGATGCCTTGAGGTTGTATGAGCCGCGACTGGCCATCGACCGTTTTTCAGAATTGCATGCCTGGCTGAATCAGCGGGCTTAACCGGTTGTTTTTGGGGTGGATGGCATGACCGACGAATGGAAGGCGCCCGCCAAGGCGAGCGCAGAGAGCGGTGACGACAAAAGCTGGAAACTGCTGGAAAAGACCCTGCTGGCCGGCATACAGGAGCAGCGCCGGTCCCGTCGCTGGGGGATATTCTTCAAGTTTCTGATTTTTGTGTATCTGTTCGGCGCCATTGCCCTGTTTTCGCCTCTGATGGATATGGAAAAGGCCGGCACCCTTAGTGCCAATTACACGGCGTTGATCGATGTGAGAGGCATGATTGCCGACAAGGAGTCGGCCAGTGCAGACAATATCGTTGGCAGCTTGCGTGCTGCTTTCGAGGACAAGAAGGTCAAGGGCGTCATCCTGCGCATCAACAGCCCGGGCGGCAGTCCGGTGCAGTCGGGTTATGTCTATGACGAGATCAAGCGTCTGCGCGGTCTGCACCCGGACATCAAGCTCTATGCGGTCATTTCCGATCTGGGGGCTTCCGGCGCTTACTACATCGCCAGTGCGGCGGATCAGATCTACGCCGACAAGGCGAGCCTGGTCGGCTCCATCGGTGTGACGGCAGCCGGTTATGGCTTTGTTGGCACCATGGAGAAGCTGGGTGTCGAACGTCGTACCTACACGTCTGGCGAGCACAAGTCGTTCCTCGATCCGTTCCAGCCACAGAAGCCGGAAGAAACCGCCTTCTGGCAGGGCGTGCTCGATACGACCCACAAGCAGTTCATCAATAGCGTCAAGCAGGGTCGTGGCGACCGCTTGAAAGACAAGGAGCATCCGGAGTTGTTCTCTGGCCTGGTCTGGTCCGGCGAGCAGGCACTGCCATTGGGATTGATCGATGGGCTGGGTAATGCCAGTTCGGTTGCGCGGGATGTGATCGGTGAGAAAGAACTGGTGGACTTCACCGTTCAGGAATCGCCATTCGATCGCTTTTCGAAAAAGCTCGGCGCCAGCGTGGCTGAGCATTTGGCGATGTGGATGGGTTTTAACGGTCCGTCGCTGCGCTGATTCTGATGTGACATGAAAAACCGGCCTGCGTGGCCGGTTTTTTAGTATCGGGATTCAGGGAACCTGTACGCCTTCAGTCAGCAGCATGTCGATCAGGCGAATCAGCGGCAGGCCGATCAGGCTGGTGGCGTCAGGTCCCTCGGTGCTGCGAAACAGGCTGACCCCCAGGCCTTCGGCCTTGAAGCTGCCTGCGCAGTCGTAGGGTTGTTCGGCGCGCAGGTAGCGTTCGATGCGAGGTGCGTCGAGTGTGCGCATGTGTACGGTGAACGGCACGCAATCGACCTGGCAGTGCCCGGTCTGGCTGTTGAGCAGGGCCAGGCCGGTGAGGAACGTCACGCTGGCACCGCTGGCGGCCAGCAGTTGTTCCCGGGCTTTTTCGAATGTGTGGGGTTTGCCGATAATCCGCTCTCCCAGTACGGCGACCTGGTCGGAGCCGATTATCAGATGAGCGGTATGGCTGTCGGCCAGGGCGCGCGCTTTCTCTTCGGCGAGGCGCTTGACCAGCTCGATGGCGGACTCAGCCGGCCGATGGCTTTCGTCGATATCCGGCGAGCTGCAAGTGAAAGGCAGCTGCAGGCGGGTCAGCAATTCCCGGCGATAGGCCGAGCTGGAAGCGAGTATTAAAGGCAGCATGCACAACTCCATAAGGCGTGTGCGAATTCTAGCGAGGCTTCCAAGTGACGGACAGGGCTGAATTTCCTTTGACATGGGCGGGTGCATCCCTATAATGCTGCGCCTATGTTGAATGACCCGATTCCACCTCACGTTGACCCGCGCAAATTGGCTGATCGTGGCACCACCCTTCAAGGTGAAATGCTGCTGGCCGATTTGGAGAGACTCTGCGACCCGCTTTCCGACAATGTCGGTACGGTGCAGGCTAAATTCGTTTTTGAACGAGATGAACGTAAATCTGTGGTCATCCACAGCTTTATCGACACTGAAGTCAAAATGGTTTGCCAGCGTTGTCTTGAGCTGGTCACCCTGCCGATCCATAGCGAATGCAGTTACGCTGTGGTGAAGGAGGGTGCGAATACCCAGTCGTTGCCGAAAGGTTATGACGTGCTGGAACTGGGCGAAGATCCTTTGGATCTGCAGTCACTGATCGAGGAGGAGCTTCTGCTCGCCTTGCCCATTGTGCCTGCTCATCATCCGGAAGAATGCCAGCAGCCGGCGGGAGCAGATGAGCCCGAACCGAGCGAGGACGAGGTAACGCGGTCCAACCCGTTCAGTGTATTGGCGCAGTTAAAGCGTGACCCAAACGTTTAGGAGTTAATCAATTATGGCTGTTCAGCAGAACAAAAAATCCCGCTCTGCCCGTGACATGCGCCGTTCGCACGACGCTCTCGAGGCTAGCACCCTGTCTGTAGAAAAAACCACCGGTGAAGTTCACCTGCGTCACCACGTATCGCCAGAAGGCGTATACCGTGGTCGTAAAGTGATCGACAAGGGCGCTGACGAGTAATCACTTGTCCGCTCAAGTCATCGCGATTGACGCAATGGGCGGGGACTTCGGTCCCCGCAGCATTGTCCAGGCCAGCCTTGCTTGTCTGTCTGCTACACCCTCGCTGCACCTGACCCTCGTCGGTCAACCCTCCCTTCTTGAAGAGCTGATCGCTGGCCATCCGGCTGTGGATCGCGCGCGCCTGTCGATTATGCCAGCGTCCGAAGTCATCACCATGGACGAAAAACCTGCCCAGGCTTTGCGCGGCAAGCCCGACTCGTCGATGCGCGTGGCGCTTGAGTTGTTGCGTGACGGCAAGGTCCAGGCTTGTGTCAGTGCCGGTAATACCGGTGCGCTGATGGCGTTGTCGCGGTTCGTGCTCAAGACCTTGCCCGGCATTGACCGTCCGGCCATGGTGGCGGCGATTCCGACACAAAAGGGTTATTGCCAGTTGCTCGACCTGGGCGCCAACGTCGACTGCAGTGCCGAGCATCTGTTGCAGTTTGCGGTCATGGGCTCGGTGGCGGCCGAGACCCTGGGCATAGCGCGTCCTCGGGTGGCGTTGCTGAACATCGGCACCGAAGACATCAAGGGCAATCAACAGGTCAAGCTGGCGGCGACTTTGTTGCAAGGCGCCCGTGGCATCAATTACATCGGCTTTATCGAGGGCGACGGTTTGTACCGTGGCGAAGCGGATGTGGTGGTGTGTGACGGTTTTGTCGGCAACATCCTGCTCAAATCCAGCGAAGGTCTGGCGACCATGATTGCCGGGCGCATCGAAGCGTTGTTCAGGAAGAACGTAGCCTCTCGCGCGGTCGGTGCGCTTGCACTACCGTTGATGAAGCGCCTGCAGGCCGATCTGGCACCTGCCCGGCACAACGGTGCGAGCTTTCTCGGCTTGCAGGGCATTGTGGTGAAAAGCCACGGTTCTGCCGGGGTCCAGGGGTTTCAGAGTGCCATTCAGCGCGCCTTGATCGAGATTCAGGAGAATCTTCCCGAGCGCCTGCACGGTCGTCTGGAGGATTTGTTGCTTTAGGCGTTTTCGTCGGACAATGCTTAAATGTGACCGCTTGGTTCGATGGGCCATCCAACTGTCAGTTTCTTGCGTCCCCAAAGCGGGGCGCCAACTCTCCGACGACAAGATCATTAGGGGCTTGTTACATGTCTGCTTCCCTCGCATTCGTCTTTCCAGGACAGGGTTCGCAGTCCCTCGGCATGCTGGCCGAGCTGGGCGCGCAACATCCGGTTGTCCTTGAAACATTCAAAGAAGCTTCCGATTCACTGGGTTACGACCTGTGGGCACTGACCCAGCAAGGGCCGGAAGAGCAACTCAATCAAACCGATAAAACCCAGCCAGCCATTCTGACCGCCTCTATCGCCCTGTGGCGTTTGTGGCTGGCCGAAGGTGGTGCGCGCCCGGCTTACGTTGCCGGGCACAGCCTGGGTGAATACAGCGCGCTGGTCGCGGCAGGCAGTGTGAGCCTGGGCGATGCGGTGAAGCTCGTCGAGCGTCGTGGCCAGCTGATGCAGGAAGCCGTTCCGGCCGGGCAGGGCGGCATGGCCGCCATCCTGGGTCTGGACGATGCCGACGTACTGGCAGCCTGTGCCGAAGCGGCGCAAGGCGAAGTGGTCAGCGCGGTCAATTTCAACTCGCCGGGCCAGGTGGTCATCGCCGGTGCCAAGGCTGCCGTCGAGCGCGCCATCGAAGGCTGCAAGGCGCGTGGCGCCAAGCGTGCCATGCCGTTGCCGGTCAGCGTGCCGTCGCACTGCGAACTGATGCGCCCGGCTGCCGAGCGTTTCGCCGAATCGATCGCGGCGATCGACTGGCAGGCACCGCAGATTCCCGTGGTGCAGAACGTCAGTGCCCAGGTGCCGGCCGATCTGGAAATCCTCAAGCGCGATCTGCTCGAGCAACTGTACAAGCCAGTACGCTGGGTTGAATCGGTCCAGGCACTGGCCGCCAAGGGCGCGACCAACCTGGTCGAGTGTGGCCCGGGTAAAGTGCTGGCCGGTCTGAACAAGCGTTGCGCCGAAGGCGTGTCGACATCCAACCTCAATACCCCAGACGCTTTCGCTGCCGCCCGTGCAGCGTTGGCCTGAATCAGGAGAAGCTTGCATGAGTCTGCAAGGTAAAGTTGCACTGGTCACCGGTGCCAGCCGTGGCATCGGCCAGGCTATCGCCCTGGAACTGGGTCGTCAGGGCGCCATCGTTGTTGGTACCGCGACCTCCGCGTCGGGTGCTGAGCGCATTGCCGCGACCCTGAAGGAAAACGGTATTCAGGGCACTGGCCTGGAACTCAATGTCACCAGCGACGAGTCCGTGGCAAGTGTTCTGGCGAGCATTCAGGAGCAGTTCGGTGCGCCGGCGATTCTGGTCAATAATGCCGGTATCACCCGCGATAACCTGATGATGCGCATGAAAGACGACGAGTGGCACGACGTTGTCGATACCAATCTGAACAGTCTGTTCCGCCTGTCCAAGGGCGTTTTGCGCGGCATGACCAAAGCTCGTTGGGGCCGAATTATCAGTATTGGCTCGGTTGTGGGTGCCATGGGCAACGCAGGCCAAGTAAACTACGCTGCCGCCAAGGCCGGTCTGGAAGGTTTCAGCCGTGCTCTGGCGCGCGAAGTCGGTTCGCGTTCGATTACGGTAAACTCGGTGGCTCCTGGGTTCATCGATACCGATATGACCCGTGAACTGCCCGAGGCACAGCGTGAAGCCTTGCAGTCGCAGATTCCGCTGGGTCGTCTGGGGCAGGCTCAAGAGATCGCGTCCGTGGTCGCTTTTCTTGCGTCGGACGGTGCGGCTTACGTTACCGGAGCTACAATCCCGGTGAACGGCGGGATGTACATGTAATTCAAATGTGACGGATTGCTTCAAAAAAATGTCATACGAGCTGTCTAAAATCCGTTATAAAGCTGCAATCTATTTATAGGCAGAGGGTCACCGGGTTCGAGGAGTGAAGCTTTCAGTTGAAAAGCTGAAAAGCCTTTCTATACACTTACCCACTGGCCAGCTGCCTGAATTTGTCCATTAGGAGTGAAAACAAGGTATGAGCACCATCGAAGAGCGCGTCAAGAAAATCGTTGCTGAGCAACTGGGCGTTAAAGAAGAAGAAGTGGTCAACACTGCTTCCTTCGTTGAAGACCTGGGTGCCGACTCCCTTGACACCGTTGAGCTGGTGATGGCTCTGGAAGAGGAATTCGAGACCGAAATCCCTGACGAAGAAGCCGAGAAGATCACTACTGTACAAGCTGCAATCGACTACGTTACTAGCCACCAGGCGTAATAGTTTGTAATCGTTGCTCGCTGTCATGGAAAAACCGCACTGCCATCATGGCGTGCGGTTTTTTCTTTAGGCCTGATGCAAAGTCGTCATTTGAAAAAAGGAGAGTGCTGTGTCGCGTAGACGCGTCGTAGTCACCGGTATGGGTATGTTGTCGCCACTGGGCACGGATGTGCCGAGCAGCTGGCAGGGCATTCTGGCTGGCCGCAGTGGCATTGGTCTGATCGAACACACCGACCTTTCTGCCTATTCCACCCGTTTTGGCGGCTCGGTAAAGGACTTCAATGTCGAGGAATACCTGTCGGTCAAGGAAGCCCGCAAGCTCGACCTGTTCATTCAATACGGTCTGGCCGCAGGTTTTCAGGCGGTACGCAATGCCGGTCTGGAAGTCACTGACGCCAACCGTGAGCGTATCGGCGTGGCCATGGGCTCGGGTATTGGCGGTCTGACCAATATCGAAGAAACCGCCCGCACGCTGCACGAGACCGGCCCACGACGGATCTCTCCGTTCTTCGTGCCAGGCTCGATCATCAATATGATTTCCGGTTTCCTGTCCATCCACCTCGGTGCACAGGGACCCAACTACGCCATCGCCACGGCCTGTACCACCGGTACACACTGCATTGGCATGGCGGCCCGCAACATCATGTACGACGAAGCTGACGTGATGATTGCCGGCGGCGCCGAGATGGCGGCCTGCGGTCTGGGCATGGGCGGCTTCGGTGCTTCCCGCGCGCTGTCGACCCGCAACGACGAGCCGACCCGCGCCAGCCGTCCATGGGACAAGGGCCGCGATGGCTTCGTATTGTCCAATGGTGCCGGTGCGCTGGTACTGGAAGAACTCGAGCACGCCAAGGCGCGTGGCGCGACCATCTACGCCGAGCTGATCGGCTTCGGCACCAGTGGCGATGCCTACCACATGACCTCGCCGCCAGCCGATGGTGCAGGTGCTGCGCGCTGCATCACCAATGCGCTGCGCGATGCCAAAGTCAATGGCGATCAAGTGCAGTACATCAACGCCCACGGCACCTCGACTCCTGCAGGCGACCTGGCCGAAGTCAATGCGATCAAGTCGGTATTCGGCGAGCACGCCTACAAGCTGGCCGTCAGTTCCACCAAGTCCATGACCGGTCACCTGCTGGGTGCGGCGGGCGCGGTCGAGGCGATCTTCAGCGTGCTGGCAATCAACAGCCAGGTAGCGCCGCCGACCATCAACCTCGATGAGCCGGACGAAGGCTGCGATCTCGATTTTGTGCCGCACACGGCGCGCAACATGGATATCGATGTGGTCGTTTCCAACTCCTTCGGTTTTGGCGGCACCAACGGTTCGCTGGTGTTCCGTCGGTTCGCAGGCTGATGGACAGCTGGGTCGACGGTCAGCCGGCTGACGCTTTGTCGCTGAAGGATCGCGGCCTGGCTTATGGCGATGGTCTGTTCGAGACCATCGCCGTGCGCAGCGGTCAGCCCGTGTTGCTGGACCGGCATCTGTCGCGTCTGGCGGACGGCTGTTCGCGCCTGGCGATAACGGCCGAGCAGGAGCTGATCCGCAACGAACTGCTGGCCTACGCCGCGGCACTGGGTGACGGGGTGCTCAAGCTCATTCTCACCCGTGGCGACGGTCTGCGCGGTTATGCCCCCGATCCTTCGGCCCAGGCCCGACGTATTGTGCAAGGCAGTCCACCTGCGGCTTACCCTGCCACGCATGGTGAACAGGGTGTTCGTTTGTTTCCTTGCGCCACGCGATTGTCCAGGCAGCCATTACTGGCCGGCCTCAAACACCTCAATCGTCTTGAACAAGTCCTCGCCCGTGCCGAATGGCAGGACACCGAGCATGCCGAAGGCTTGATGCTCGATCAGGCCGGGCGCGTAATTGAGGGTGTGTTCAGCAACTTGTTCCTGGTGCGTGATGGCGTGCTCATCACCGCTGACCTCAAGCGCTGCGGCGTGGCAGGCGTGATGCGCGCAGAAATATTGTTTCAGGCCAAGTCGCTGGGAATCCCCACGCAAATCACCGATATCCCCCTCGAACAGCTGCAATGGGCTGACGAAGTCTTTGTCTGCAACAGCGTGTATGGTGTCTGGCCGGTGCGCGCCTATGCTGCTCTTCACTGGCCGGTTGGGCCGCTCACCCGTAAACTCCAAACCATTGCCCGTGTGCTACTGGATGCTTGATACGTGAGACGTAAACTCTTGCTGCTGCTGGAAACCGGTGTGGTTCTGGCGGGGCTGCTGATGGGTGCTTCAGCCTGGAAGATTCATTCGGCGCTGGTACAGCCGCTGAACATTACCCAGGAACAATTGCTGGATGTGCCCAAGGGCACCACGCCGACCCGCACCCTCTACCGACTCGAAGCCAACGGCGTCATCAAGGACGCATTCTGGCTGCGGGTGTATTGGCGCTTCAACCTCGCCAGACAACCCCTGCACAGCGGTGAATACCGCATTCAGCCCGGCATGACCGTCGAAGGCCTGATCGACCTGTGGAAACGCGGGGAAATGGTTCAGTACAGCCTGACCCTGGTCGAAGGCTGGAGTTTCCGTCAGGTCCGCGCAGCGCTGGCCAGGGAAGAGAAGCTCGAACATAGCCTCGACGGTTTGAGCGATAGCCAGGTCATGGACAAGCTCGGCCACACCGGGATTTTTCCGGAAGGGCGCTTCTTCCCTGACACTTATCGCTACGTGCGGGGCATGTCCGATGTCGAGGTGCTGAAAACCGCTTACGACCGCCTCGATGAAGTGCTCGCCAAGGAGTGGGAGAAGCGCGCTGCAGATACACCGTACACCGAACCCTACCAGGCGCTGATCATGGCTTCGCTGGTGGAAAAGGAAACCGGCGTACCGCAGGAGCGCGGGCAGATTGCCGGCGTGTTTGTGCGGCGCATGGCGATGGGCATGCTGCTGCAGACCGACCCGACGGTGATCTACGGCCTCGGCGACCGCTACAGCGGCAAGCTGACCCGGGCTCACCTAAGGGAATCGACGCCGTATAACACTTACATGAATGCGGGATTGCCGCCGACGCCGATTTCGATGGTCGGTCGCGAAGCCATCCATGCGGCACTCAATCCGGTGGACGGCAACAGCCTTTACTTCGTGGCGCGTGGCGATGGCACCCATGTGTTCTCCGATGACCTGGATGCCCACAACAATGCCGTGAAGGAGTTCCAGATCAAGCGCCGCGCCGATTACCGCTCCAGCCCGGCTCCCGCTACTGCGCCCGAGATGCCGCCAATCCAGGCTGAGCAAAACGGTATGCAGGAGGCCAAGTCTTCGCAGGAGCAGGCGCCGATCCCGGCCGCTTCACCGAACACGGCTCCCGAGGGGCTGCCGCAAGTACCGGCGCAAGATCCTGCGCCAGCCCCTGAAACGCCCGAACCCGATGCAAGCGCACCGAAAAGCCCGCAATGACTCTGATTAAGGACTGCCTGTGACTGGCTTGTTTATTACTCTGGAAGGCCCGGAAGGCGCCGGCAAGAGCACCAATCGCGAATACCTGGCCGAGCGCCTGCGCGCCGCCGGCATCGAGGTGGTGCTGACCCGCGAGCCGGGTGGCACGCCGTTGGCCGAGCGCATTCGTGAAGTGCTGCTGGCCCCGGTCGATGAAGTCATGAACCCGGATACCGAGTTGCTGTTGGTGTTCGCGGCGCGTGCCCAGCATCTGGCCGAGGTGATTCGCCCGGCGCTGGCCCGCGGTGCCGTGGTCTTGTGTGATCGTTTTACCGACTCGACATACGCCTATCAAGGCGGCGGTCGCGGCTTGTCGCTGGAGCGCATCGCGACCCTGGAAACCTTCGTCCAGGGCGATCTGCGCCCGGACCTCACTCTGATTTTCGATCTGCCTGTCGAGGTCGGCCTGGCCCGCGCCAGCGCTCGTGGTCGTCTGGATCGCTTCGAGCTCGAAGGCCGGACCTTTTTCGACGCGGTACGCAGTGCCTTCCTCAAGCGGGCCAAGGCGGATCCGGCGCGTTATGTGCTGGTCGATGCTGCCCAGCCGTTGGCACAGGTTCAGCAATCGCTGGATGCCTTGCTGCCGCGCCTGCTGGAGTTGAGCCGTGGCTGAGGCCTATCCGTGGCAGGAAAACCTCTGGCAGCAACTGGCCGGTCGCACCCAGCATGCGCACGCCTACCTGCTGCATGGCCCTGCCGGAATCGGCAAGCGGGCACTGGCCGAGCGCTTGATGGCCAGCTTGCTGTGCCAGCGCCCGAACGCGCTGCAAGCCTGCGGCGAATGCAAATCCTGCCTGCTGCTCAGGGCTGGCAGCCATCCGGATAACTACATCCTGGAGCCGGAAGAAGCCGACAAGGCGATCAAGGTCGACCAGGTTCGCGACCTGGTCGGTTTCGTGGTGCAGACCGCACAGTTGGGCGGGCGCAAAGTGGTGCTGATCGAGCCGGCCGAGTCGATGAACATCAACGCCGCCAACGCCTTGCTCAAAAGCCTTGAAGAACCGTCCGGCGATACCGTTCTGTTGCTGGTCAGCCATCAGCCGAGCCGCTTGTTGCCAACCATCAAGAGTCGCTGCGTGCAGCAGGCCTGTCCGCTGCCGGGCGAGGCCATGAGCTTGAAGTGGTTGGCCCAGGCGTTGCCGGAATCCTCCGAAGATGAGCGCGTCGAACTGCTGACGCTGGCCGCCGGTTCGCCGCTGGCGGCGGTCAATCTCCAGGCCCAGGGCGTGCGTGAACAGCGCACGCAAGTGGTGGAAGGGGTGAAAAAACTCCTCAAGCAACAGCAGTCGCCGACGCAACTGGCCGAAGAATGGAAAAACATTCCGATGTTGCGCCTGTTCGATTGGTTCTGCGATTGGTCGAGCCTGATCCTGCGCTATCAATTGACTCAGGATGAAGCCGGCCTCGGCCTGACCGACATGCGCAAGGTCGTGCAATACCTGGCGCAGAAAAGCGCCCAGGGCAAAGTCCTCGATATTCAGGACTGGATCCTCGCCCAGCGGCAGAAAGTTCTGAGCAAGGCCAACCTCAACCCCGCCTTGTTGCTGGAAGCATTGCTGGTGCAATGGGCGTCGTTGCCTGCCCAACGATGACTGTCTGCGCCTAGACTCTGAGTATCAGAACATCCGACCGTCCCACCCATACAAGTTGCAGCCTTTTATGCTCGTAGATTCCCATTGTCACCTTGATCGCCTTGACCTGACCGCCCACGAGGGCTCCCTGGATGCTGCCCTGGAGGCTGCCCGGCAGCGTGGGGTAGGGCACTTTCTGTGTATCGGTGTCAGCGCGGACAACGCGGCCGACGTCAAGGCCCTGGCCGAACGTTATGACGATGTCGACTGCTCGGTGGGCGTGCACCCTCTGGATGTGCAGCCGGGGGGCGCGCCGGCGCTGGACTGGCTGTTGCAGGAGCTCAATCACCCGCGGGTGGTGGCGATTGGCGAAACCGGCCTCGATTACCACTACGAGCCTGAAGCGGCAGAGTTGCAGCAGGAATCGTTCCGCCTGCACCTGCAAGCGGCGCAGCAGACCGGCAAACCGGTAATCATCCATACCCGCGGCGCCCGCACCGATACCCTGGACTTGCTGCGGGACGCGGCGCTGCCCCAGGCAGGCGTGTTGCATTGCTTCACCGAAGACTGGGAGATGGCGAAGGCTGCGCTGGACATGGGCTATTACATTTCCCTGTCCGGGATTGTCACTTTCCGCAATGCCGATGCGTTGCGCGATGTGGCCAGCAAGGTGCCTGCCGACCGGTTGTTGGTGGAAACCGACTCGCCGTACCTGGCGCCGATTCCGTATCGTGGCAAACCAAACCTGCCGCAGTACGTGCGTGAAGTTGCGGAATTTCTGGCAATGTTGCGTGGTGAGCCCTACGAGCGGTTTGCCGAGCAAACCACGGCGAATTTCAAGCGACTGTTCCCGCTGGCACACGTAAAAGGTTAAATCGCAGGCAAAAAAAACCCGGGTTCTGGGGGGTGAATCCGGGTTAAGACCATTAGGAGTAAAACAATGGCACGCGGTCCGTTGGTACCAATATCGGCGTGACACTTGGGGGAGATGCCCCGCCGACAGTTCAAGTATTGATCAGGATTGCGCCTCGTCCAGTTTACCGGTCCGGGTTTTTAAACAAATTTGGAATACGTGCGCTTCGGAAGAGTTCTCATCACCCTGTAAACGTACGCGGAATGACCAGAAAGCGCAGATATGGTCGGATGATCCGTGCATTTTTGCGTAAGTTAGGCATAATACGCGGCTTCGAATTTTGACCCCGACAGACCTTTTCTTATGCATAAAGAACCTCGTAAGGTCCGTGAATTCCGTCGCCGCGAGCAGGAAATTCTCGATACCGCGCTCAAGCTGTTCCTCGAACAAGGTGAAGACAGTGTCACCGTCGAGATGATTGCTGATGCCGTCGGTATCGGCAAAGGCACGATCTACAAGCACTTCAAATCCAAGGCGGAAATCTATCTGCGCCTGATGCTCGACTACGAGCGCGATTTGAACGCTCTGCTGCATTCGGCCGATGTCGACAAGGACAAGGAAGCCCTGTCCCGGGCCTACTTCGAATTCCGCATGCGCGATCCCCAACGCTATCGCCTGTTCGACCGCCTCGAAGAGAAAGTGGTCAAGGGCAACCAGGTGCCGGAGATGATCGAGGAGCTGCACAAGATCCGTGCCTCGAATTTCGAACGCCTGACCTTGCTGATCAAGGGCCGGATCAGCGAAGGCAAGCTGGAAGACGTGCCACCTTACTTCCACTACTGCGCGTCCTGGGCGCTGGTGCACGGTGCCGTCGCGCTGTATCACTCGCCGTTCTGGAGCAATGTGCTGGAAGATCAGGAAGGTTTCTTCCAGTTCCTGATGGACATCGGCGTGCGCATGGGCAACAAGCGCAAGCGTGACACCGACACTTCCGGCAGCTGAGCCATTCAGTTGCCTTATTGCGCCATGATTTCGCTACATGGCGCAGTAGCGCAGGAATATACTCAGGTAGAGGACTTGCTAAAACTTGATTTCTGAGTCAAGTTTTAGCGGCCCGATATTCTTCCGCCGGAGTGACCATGATCGTTGATCGTCAAGGCAGGCGTTTTCGCAACTTGCGAATCAGTCTGACCTCAGCCTGCAATTACGCCTGTACCTACTGCGTGCCCAACGGCAAGCGGCTGGTGGCTGCGCAGGATGAATTGTCGGCCGAAGCCATGGCGCGCGGCGTGGCTTATCTGATTGAAGCGGCGGGCATCGAGCGTCTGCGCATTACCGGCGGCGAGCCGCTGGTCAGCCCGAAACTCGAGGCGTTCATGACGGCGGTCGGGCAGATGGGCCTGGAAGACATCAGCCTGACCACCAATGGCCAGTTGCTGGCGAAGAAACTGCCGCTGCTGGTGAACGCTGGTATCCGGCGCCTCAACGTCTCCCTCGATACTCTCGACGCCAGTGCGTTCCGCAGTATTGCCCGGGGCGGCGACCTGGCCACCGTGCTCGACGGCATGAGCGAGGCCAGTGCGGCCGGCATGAAGATCAAGGTCAACATGGTGCCGCTGCGCGGACAGAACCTCGATCAAGTGATGCCGCTGCTCGACTACTGCCTGGAGCGCGGTTATGAACTGCGCTTCATCGAACTGATGCGCATGGGCCACCTGGCCAACGATTCCAATGCCTTTCTGCAGCAGTTCGTCAGTCTCCAGCAATTGCTGAGTCTGATCGGCGAACGCTACGAATATCTGCAAGCCGATGCCCCGGTCGATGCGACGGCCGTTCGATATGAAATTCCCGGCCAGGGTTATTTCGGCGTGATCGCCAACGAGAGCGTGCCTTTCTGCCGTACCTGTTCGCGACTTCGTTTGTCTTCCACCGGGTGGCTGCATGGCTGCCTGTCGTCGAGCAATCGCCATTACATCGGTGATCTGCTGGACAAGCCACGCCATCAGGCCCTGCCGGCCTTGCAGCGGCTGCTGGTGAAAGCCTTGGGTGACAAGCAGGAAGTGGCGTTCTCTGGCGGCGCGACTGTCATGAAGATTATCGGCGGCTGATCTTCCGCAATCGCGAGCAAGCTCGCTCCCACGGGTGATATGCAATCCCCTGTGGGAGCGAGCTTGCTCGCGATTCGGTCTGTCAGATGCTGATGCTAATGAGCTGGCGCGGAAGCTGCATCCTACGGCCATTCGCCGGTTTTCCGACACCGGCCTCTGGAGGATAGGATGCGTAGCCTGGTTTTGCTGCTGGCCGTTTTGGCACTTGGTGGCTGCATGAACGTCAGCGATATGGCCGAAGGGACTCGTTACCATATGAGCGATGCGGGGCTGCTCGATCACAGTGACAGCCGTCGCGTAAACAACCTGCGCATTCAGCCGGACTCGTTCGTCTACATCGCCCAGGGCGCTTTCATGCCGCCGGGCAGCGCCGTTTATCCGCGGCCCAACGTGATTGCCGAAGTCGCGTTCGACGGCTTTGTCGAATATTTCCCGATGGTCCGCCGTGCCCGTACGCCGGAAGGCCTCGACCAGGCCATGGGCGAAGCCCGTGCGGCCGGTGCGCACTATCTGCTCTACACCCGGTTTGCCAAGTCTGACGACCGTATCGGCAACTCGGACGAGTGGCTGGACCAGGAAGCCCTGGATCGTCTCGGCATCGACAGCGGTATGATTCAGATCATGTTGATCGAGACCAGCACCCAGTATTTGATTGATACTGCAACCATCAAGAGTCGTGGCGGTTTACTGACGTTCCACGATAAAAAACCCGAAGACCTGATGGGCCCGCCGCTGGAACAATACGCGCGCAGCCTGCTGGGGCTCAGCGACCAGTAATTTCAAGGAGAACGCCATGAGTGGCCCGCAAAAAGCCAACGACTTGCTGGGGCAAATCCCCAAGACCAAAGGCTTGCCGCCGGTGCACCTGTGGAATCCCGATTTCTGCGGCGACATCGACATGCGCATCGCCCGGGACGGCACCTGGTATTACCTGGGCACGCCGATCGGGCGCAAGCCGATGGTCAAACTGTTCTCCACTATCATTCGCCGCGACGGCGATGATTATTTCCTGATCACACCGGTGGAAAAGGTCGGGATCAAGGTCGACGATGCGCCGTTCGTGGCGATTGCGGTGGACGTGGAAGGCGAGGGCGAGGCGCAGGTGTTGCGCTTTACCACCAACGTCGATGAAACCACCGAGGCCGGCGCCGAGCACCTCCTGCGTGTGGTCATCGACCCGGTAACGCAAGAGCCTGCCCCTTACGTGCATGTGCGCAGCAATCTTGAAGCGTTGATCCATCGCAACGTGTTCTATCAATTGGTGGAGCTGGCGGTGAGTCGCGAGATCGACGGCCAGCGCTGGCTCGGTGTATGGAGTGGCGGCGAGTTCTTCCCCATCGGTCTCGAACCCTGACCCATAACCCTGTGGGAGCGAGCTTGCTCGCGATGAGGGTGCCTGTTACTCCGTCATCGCGAGCAAGCTCGCTCCCACAGGGGATTGCGAACACTCAAAAAATCAAATTGACATCCAATCATATGATGATTAGCGTGGGCCTCCATTGCGAACGGCATTGAGGTGTCCATGTCCAGCAGCTTTCATGCATCGACGGTTGACTGGCTGGGTTGCTGGCTCGCCACGGGGCAGGTCAAGCCAGGTGAGTCACTCAAGGTCGAAGCCGACCTCGGCGAACAACTCGGCGTGAGCCGCACGGTCATCCGTGAAGCCATCAAGACCCTGGTTGCCAAAGGCATGCTTGAGGTCGGGCCGAAAGTCGGCACGCGGGTATTGCCAGTGCGGCGCTGGAACCTCTTCGATCCACAAGTCGTTGGCTGGTTGTCGCGCAGCGGCTTACCGGAAAACTTCGTCGACGATCTGCTCGACCTGCGCCGCACCATCGAACCGATGGCCGTGCGCTGGGCCTGCGAGCGCGCAACCGGCGAACAGGTGAACGAGATCCTGTTGGCCTGCAACGCGCTGGAACGGGCGGTGGACAGCGGCATCGATTACAACCGCGCCGATCAGTTCTTCCACGAGTGCATCCTCGCCGCCAGCCACAATCAATTCATTGAACAAATGGTTCCCGCCCTCGGCGCGTTGCTGGCGGTGGCCTTTGAAGTGTCCGCGGCCGACCCGGATGAACTGCGTCGCACCCTGCCGATTCACCGGGACCTGGCCGAGGCTATCGCGGCCCGGGATACCGCCCGGGGTGTCTGGGCCTGTATGACCCTGATCGATAACGCGGACCTTGCGATCAAGCGTTACTACCCGCAAGTCATGGCCGATAAAAAAGCCAGCTGACAGCTCGAACCACTGTAGGAGCGAGCTTGCTCGCGATGGTGTATCAGCTACCACCAGGTTGACTGGCACACCTTCGCGAGCAAGCTGGCTCCTACACAATAAAAACAAGAACAACGCAGGAGGTTTCATGGCGTGGACTGCGGTGACCGAGCATCGGGCACGACTGGGCGAAGGCCCGTTCTGGGATGCGCCCACCCAAGCCCTGTACTGGGTGGATATCGCCGGTAAGCAGGCGTTGCGGTTGATCGGCGCCAACGTGCAGATCTGGCAGATGCCGGAGCACGTGTCGGCGTTCATTCCCTGCGAAAGCGGCGATGCACTGGTGGCATTGAGCAGCGGCGTGTATCGGCTCGATCTCGATTCACCGGGCCTGGCGCCGCGCCTGACACTGTTTTGCGTTGCCGATCCGCAACCGGGCAACCGCCCCAATGAAGCCCGTTGCGACGCCCAAGGCCGGCTCTGGCTCGGCACCATGCAAAACAACATCGGCGCAAACGGCGAAGACCTGCCCATCGTCCACCGTTCCGGTGGACTGTTCCGCATCGATCGCGCCGGGCGGGTTGCGCCGTTGCTGCGCAATCTGGGCATTCCCAACACGCTGCTGTGGAGCGATGACGCCACCACCGTGTATTTCGGCGACAGCCTCGACGGCACCTTGTATCGACATTTCATCCGTACCGACGGAACCCTTGATGCGCCGCAGGTCTGGTTTGGTCCGCACGAGCGTGGCGGCCCGGATGGTTCAGCGATGGATGCCGAAGGTTTTATCTGGAATGCCCGTTGGGACGGCAGCTGCCTGCTCAGGTTGAGCCCGGACGGCAAAGTCGATCGGATCATCGAACTGCCGGTCAGTCGTCCCACCAGTTGCGTGTTCGGCGGTTCAGACCTCAAAACCCTGTACATCACCAGCGCGGCCAGTCCGCTGGGCCATCCGTTGGATGGGGCTGTGTTGTCGATCACAGTGGATGTGCCTGGAAAACATTGTACGCGCTTTGCTGGATGAATCCCAAAATATGGGATGCAAATATATATATTGAGATTTGTCGCAGGCCGGGTTTATAGTCGGCCTCACCAGTTACATGCACTCACACTTAAAAAAACAAAACAGGTGAAGTGATGCAGCGAAGTTCCCCCGTGCTCCCTTGCGGAGCCTGTGCCTCAGAACGTTTCCAGGCTGAAACGTTTCGCGCTCACCTGTTTCCTACCCAGCGCCTTTTGACCGGACATCGACAGATGCCCGGTTTTCGTCGTGTTTTCGAACAGGAGTCTTGATTCATGGCTGAACCACTGTCATTGCCACCGGTGCCCGAACCGCCCAAGGGCGAACGCCTGAAAAACAAGGTCGTATTGCTGACCGGTGCCGCCCAGGGTATTGGCGAAGCGATTGTGGCGACCTTCGCGTCCCAGCAGGCCAGGCTGATCATCAGCGACATTCAGGGCGAGAAAGTCGAGAAGGTCGCGGCGCATTGGCGAGACCAGGGCGCCGATGTGGTGGCGATCAAGGCCGACGTGTCGCGTCAGCAGGACCTGCACGCCATGGCCCGGCTGGCGATCGACCTGCACGGCCGGATCGATGTGCTGGTCAACTGCGCCGGGGTCAACGTATTCCGCGATCCGCTGGAAATGACCGAGGAAGACTGGCGTCGCTGCTTTGCCATCGACCTCGATGGTGCCTGGTACGGTTGCAAGGCAGTGCTGCCGCAGATGATCGAGCAGGGCGTCGGCAGCATCATCAATATCGCGTCCACCCATTCCACCCACATCATTCCTGGCTGCTTCCCGTACCCGGTGGCCAAGCATGGCCTGCTCGGTCTGACCCGCGCGCTGGGCATCGAATATGCGCCCAAGGGTGTGCGCGTCAACGCGATTGCGCCGGGCTACATCGAAACCCAGTTGAACGTCGATTACTGGAACGGTTTTGCCGACCCCCACGCCGAACGCCAGCGCGCGTTTGACCTGCACCCGCCGCGCCGTATCGGGCAGCCGATCGAAGTGGCAATGACCGCCGTGTTCCTGGCCAGTGATGAAGCGCCGTTCATCAATGCCTCGTGCATCACCATCGATGGTGGTCGCTCGGTGATGTACCACGACTGAGTGATCGGGCTTTCCGGCGCCTTGCTACGCCTGAAATCCAATCATCATACGATATGACTATTGGCAGTATGTTTTTACCGCCCGTTGGTTAACAAAGAACGCTTTCAACGAGTGCTCAAGAAAAATAACAAGGAGTCAGCTTATGAATCGTCGTCATGCTATCCGTTCCCTGTGCTGTGCCGCGTTGGCGGTCTCGGCGTTCAGCCTGAGCAACACGCTGCTGGCAGCCGAGGAAGTGAAGATCGGTTTCCTGGTCAAGCAGGCCGAAGAGCCCTGGTTCCAGACCGAGTGGGCCTTTGCCGAAAAGGCCGCGAAAGAGAAGGGCTTCACCCTGATCAAGATCGCCGTGCCCGACGGTGAGAAAACCCTTTCTGCCATCGACAGCCTCGCGGCCAACGGCGCCAAGGGGTTCGTGATCTGCCCGCCGGACGTGTCCCTCGGCCCGGCGATCATGGCCAAGGCCAAACTCAACGGGTTGAAAGTGATCGCCGTCGATGACCGTTTCGTCGATGCCAGCGGCAAGTTCATGGAAGACGTGCCGTACCTCGGCATGGCCGCTTTCGAAGTCGGCCAGAAACAAGGCAATGCCATGGCGACCGAAGCGAAGAAACGCGGCTGGGACTGGAAAGACACCTATGCGGTGATCAACACCTACAACGAACTCGACACCGGCAAGAAGCGCACCGACGGTTCGGTGAAAGCGCTGCAGGATGCCGGCATGCCCAAAGACCACATCCTGTTCGCGGCCCTCAAGACCCTCGACGTGCCGGGCAGCATGGACGCCACCAACTCGGCCCTGGTGAAACTGCCGGGGGCGGCGAAAAACCTGATCATCGGCGGCATGAACGACAACACCGTGCTCGGCGGGGTGCGCGCCACCGAGAGCGCCGGTTTCGCCGCGGCCAACGTGATCGGCATCGGCATCAACGGCACCGACGCCATCGGCGAGCTGAAGAAACCCGACAGCGGCTTCTACGGCTCGATGCTGCCGAGCCCGCACATTGAGGGCTACAACACCGCCAGCATGATGTACGAGTGGGTCACCACCGGCAAAGAACCGGCGAAGTACACCGCCATGGATGACGTGACGCTGATCACCCGCGACAACTTCAAGCAGGAACTGGAAAAGATCGGCCTGTGGAACTGACGGCCGTTTGACTTCAGCGGCGGCCTCGGCGGCGGGGTCGCCTGATCGGTGTGAAGAGGTGGTTATGCACGCGCAAACAATCCAACACGAACACAGCCTTACCGGCAGCTTGCGCTTCAACGGGATCGGCAAGACCTTTCCCGGGGTGAAGGCGCTGGACAACATCAGCTTCGTCGCCCATCCGGGGCAGGTTCACGCCTTGATGGGCGAGAACGGCGCCGGCAAGTCGACGCTGCTGAAAATTCTAGGTGGGGCCTATACGCCTTGCAGCGGTGCCTTGCAAATCGGCGAGCGGACGATGGACTTCAAGTCCACCGCCGACAGCATCGGCAGTGGCGTCGCGGTGATCCATCAGGAGCTGCATCTGGTGCCGGAAATGACCGTGGCCGAGAACCTGTTTCTCGGGCATCTGCCAGCCAGTTTCGGCCTGATCAATCGCAGCACCCTGCGCCAGCAGGCACTGGCCTGCCTCAAAGGCCTGGCCGATGAAATCGACCCGCAGGAGAAAGTCGGGCGCCTGTCTCTCGGCCAGCGGCAACTGGTGGAAATCGCCAAAGCTTTGTCCCGTGGCGCCCACGTGATTGCCTTCGACGAACCCACCAGCAGCCTTTCGGCAAGGGAGATCGACCGCTTGATGGCAATCATCGGCCGGCTGCGGGACGAAGGCAAAGTGGTGCTCTATGTCTCCCATCGCATGGAAGAAGTGTTCCGCATCTGCAACGCGGTGACGGTGTTCAAGGACGGGCGCTACGTGCGCACGTTCGATGACATGAGCCAACTGACCCACGATCAACTGGTCACCTGCATGGTCGGGCGCGACATCCAGGACATCTACGATTACCGCCCGCGCCAGCGCGGCGCGGTGGCACTCAATGTCGACGGACTGCTCGGGCCGGGGTTGCGCGAGCCAGTGAGTTTCGAGGTGCACAAAGGCGAAATCCTCGGGCTGTTCGGGCTGGTTGGGGCCGGTCGCACCGAGCTGTTGCGCCTGCTCAGTGGCCTAGCGCGCAACAGCGCCGGACAGCTGAAACTTCGAGGCCATGAACTGAAGCTGCGTTCACCCCGGGACGCGATTGCCGCCGGGATCCTGTTGTGCCCCGAGGACCGCAAGAAGGAAGGCATCCTGCCGCTGGCAAGCGTCGCGGAGAACATCAACATCAGCGCCCGAGGCGCCCACTCCACCTTCGGTTGCCTGTTGCGTGGCCTGTGGGAGAAGGACAACGCCGAGCAGCAGATCAAGGCGCTGAAAGTGAAGACGCCCAATGCGGCGCAGAAAATCATGTACCTGTCCGGTGGCAATCAGCAGAAGGCCATTCTCGGTCGCTGGCTGTCGATGCCGATGAAAGTGCTGCTGCTCGACGAACCCACACGCGGCATCGACATCGGTGCCAAGGCCGAGATCTACCAGATCATCCATAACCTGGCAGCCGAGGGGATCGCGGTGATTGTGGTGTCCAGCGACTTGATGGAAGTCATGGGCATTTCCGACCGCATCCTGGTGCTGTGCGAAGGCGCCCTGCGTGGCGAGCTGAGCCGCGAACAGGCCAACGAATCCAACCTGCTGCAACTGGCTTTGCCGCGCCAACGCGCCGACGGCGTGGCGAACTGAGAGGTGACTATGATGACAACCCAAAACAACACCCTGCCGACCACGCGCAAACCGCTGGACCTGCGGCGCTTCCTTGATGACTGGGTGATGCTGCTGGCGGCGGTCGGCATCTTTGTCGCCTGCACTTTGCTGATCGACAACTTCCTTTCACCGCTGAACATGCGTGGCCTGGGCCTGGCGATTTCCACCACCGGAATTGCTGCCTGCACCATGTTGTATTGTCTGGCGTCCGGGCATTTCGACTTGTCGGTGGGCTCGGTGATTGCCTGTGCCGGGGTGGTCGCGGCGGTGGTGATGCGCGACACCGACAGCGTGTTTCTCGGTGTCTGTGCCGCGCTGGTGATGGGCCTGATCGTCGGGTTGATCAACGGGATAGTGATCGCCAAGCTGCGGGTCAATGCGCTGATCACCACGCTGGCGACCATGCAGATCGTGCGCGGCCTGGCCTACATCTTTGCCAACGGCAAAGCGGTGGGGGTGTCCCAGGAATCGTTCTTTGTGTTCGGTAACGGCCAGATGTTTGGCGTGCCGGTACCGATCCTGATCACCATCGTCTGCTTCCTGTTCTTCGGCTGGCTGCTGAACTACACCACCTACGGGCGCAACACCATGGCCATCGGCGGCAACCAGGAAGCGGCACTGCTGGCCGGTGTGAATGTCGACCGGACCAAGATCATCATCTTCGCCGTGCACGGTGTGATCGGCGCGTTGGCCGGGGTGATCCTGGCCTCGCGCATGACCTCCGGCCAGCCAATGATCGGCCAGGGTTTCGAATTGACGGTGATCTCGGCCTGCGTGCTGGGCGGGGTGTCGTTGAGTGGCGGGATCGGGATGATCCGGCACGTGATCGCCGGGGTGTTGATTCTGGCGATCATCGAAAATGCGATGAACCTGAAGAACATCGATACGTTTTATCAGTATGTGATCCGGGGTTCGATTTTGCTTCTGGCCGTCGTGATTGACCGCCTGAAACAGCGCTGATACCCCATTACACCTGTGTGCGAGCTTGCTCGCGATGACGGACTGGCTTCATTACTGGCTCAAATGGCTTTCCTCGTCCTCGGTGGTGCTTGAACCGAGGCCACCACTGCCGGGTGTTTTTTTGTCCGGCAGATTCGTCCCGCCCTGACGTCCCGCGTCGTTGCCTTGAATCCGCGGGTCGGTGCCGGTGGCGGGCGGCAGGTTTTGGTCGATCGTCGTGCCATCGGTGTTCATGCCGGGGGCACTCTGGATGGCGGGAGCCCTGGGTTTTTCCACCGGATTGGTCGGGCCGGTGCTCGAGCCGATGGTTCCGGCGAAGGAGGCGGCGGATAAAAGGGCAGTGAAAACGAGGGCGGTCAACCTGGACAGGGTCATGGTGGCGTCTCCAGCGAGTAGAGTCCTTACCTGATTAGTCCGCCCTCGATCCGGATGGGTGCATTGTCAGCGACGAACGGCTCAGGCCTCCTCCAGTGCCCTGACCGCTGTGGCTCTACGCCAGATCAAGCGGCCCACGGTGATCAGCCAGTTGAGCGAGGCAACCGCCAACACCGTGAGCAACAGCGTGGGCATGCCTTGCTCGACGATGATTTTCCCTGCCAGCAATGGAAATCCGAACACGCCGATGAAGTACGACAGGCTGAACAGCAGCAAGGATTGTGCGGTGGTGCCGTTCGGCGCTTCATTGGCGGCCAGGCCGTTGATCACCGAGTAGGTCAGGCCGTAACCGATCCCGAGCATCACCGCCGCGAGCACGTAGCTGACGCTGCTGTCGACGACAACACCGAACATCACGATCGATGCCAGCATCAGCCCCGAAAGCAGGCACGATGCACGCAATGGATCGCGCTTGACCACGAAACCGGCAACCAGCATGCGGCCGCTGATCGCCGCGCTCATGAAGCCGAGGAAGAACAGCGAATAGTCGAGCGAGCGCGCTGCGGCATAACTGGTTTGAAAGCTCGACAGACCACCGAACACGCAGCCGCCGAGACCAACCATGATGATCGGGAGAACGGCCCTGGACGACAGCACCTGACCCGCTGCACGCCAGGAAATTCGCGATACGCTGCCAGATTGCGCGGGCGCCGGTTTCAGTTGTCGATCCAGGCGCCAGAACAGCAATACGCCGATCAGGCTGGCCAGCGCCGCCAGGTAAAACGCCGCGGTCACCGGATAACCGAGCGCACTCGCCGCGCGGCCGAGCAACGGGCCGCTGCCGATCCCGGTCATCATGCTGCCGGACAACAGGGCGAAGTATCTGGCGCGCTGCGCGGGTGTCACCAGGCTTGCCACGATGATCGGCCCCAGGGTGTAGAACACGCCCCAGCCCAAGCCCAGCAGCAGGCCGAAAAACAACAACAGGTGACCGAAGCCCGGGGTCAGGGCGAAGCCCAGGCTGGCCGCTACCAGCAATACACCGAACAGCGCCACCGAGCGGGCGGCACCGAGCAGGTCGGACAAATGACCGGAAACAATCACCGCTGCAAAGGTGCTGAGCATCGCCGCCGAAATCACACTTCCGGCGTCGTGTTCGTTACCGCCGCGAGAACCAATCAGCAACGACAGCAGAAACGTCGAGCCGTAGGACAATGACAACAGGTAACTGGCGAGGCAAAAAAGGCCGAATAACTTGCTTGATACAGGAGGTGTTGCGCAAGACATGAGGCGGTTCCTTGGCCGGATAAATGAGCAGCGCATCTATCTAACCACGCAGTGCCTGAATGTTAGGTCCGAGGTTATCGATGCCAGGGTTAGCGCCGGCCGGAGTAAACCCCCTTTGTAGGAGCGAGCTTGCTCGCGATGAGCCCGAGAACACCGCGTGTATCCAGAAAGCACGCGTTATCGTTAACGACCATCGCGAGCGAGCTCCTACAGGTGTTGGGACAGTTCCCTCGCCACAAATACCGCGCCGACTTAGTATGGCGTTTTCCACTTTTGACAAGGCACGTCCATGACGATCGAAATCCGCCCGGCGACCCCCAGTGACGCACCGCAAATCCTCGCGTTCATCACTGAACTGGCCGACTACGAACGTGCCCGCCATGAAGTCATCGCCAGCGTTGCCGATATCGAGCGCAGCCTGTTCAGCGAAGGCGCCACAGCCCATGGCCTGATCTGCCTGCGCGAGGGTGCACCCATCGGTTTCGCGGTGTTCTTCTTCAGCTATTCCACCTGGCTTGGCAGCAACTGCCTGTACCTCGAAGACCTCTACATCACCCCGGAACAACGCGGTGGTGGCGCGGGCAAGACCCTGTTGCGGCATCTGGCGAAAATCGCCTGCGCCAACGACTGCGGCCGTTTCGAGTGGAGCGTGCTGGAGTGGAATACGCCGGCCATCGATTTCTACAAATCCCTGGGCGCGCAGCCGCAGGAGGAGTGGGTGCGCTATCGGATGGATGGGGCGGTGTTGCGGGATTTTGCAGCGGGTAACTGATCGCTTCTAAAAGATCGCAGCCTTCGGGCTGCGATTTTTTTGTCTTGCCTCATAATATGGGATTGATATTTATATATTGAGATTTGTCCCGTCACAGGTTTATAGTCCCGCTCACTCACTGCCAAAAACCAAAACAGGTGAAGCGATGCAGGCGCAATTGATCGCGCTCGACTGGGGGACAACCTCATTACGTGCTTACAAACTGGCCGAAGGTGGGCAAGTGCTCGAACAGCGCTCGCTGTCGTCGGGGATCATGCAGCTGCCGAAAGCGCCGCGAATCATTGGCGGCCGGGAATGCGCCGATGGTTTCGAACTGGCCTTCGATGAGGCTTGCGGCGACTGGCTCGACGCCCAGCCGGATTTGCCGGTGATTGCCTGCGGCATGGTCGGTAGCGCCCAGGGTTGGAGCGAAGCGGCCTACCGCGACACGCCGGCGAACGTCGCCACGCTCGGTACGTCCTTGCAAACCGTGCGCAGCCGGCGCGGCGTCGATGTGCACATCGTGCCCGGCGTCATCGAGCGTTCGCCTTTGCCGAACGTGATGCGCGGCGAAGAAACCCAGGTACTCGGCGTGCTGCAAAACCTGACGAGCGAGGCGGGCGCTGATCTGCTGATCGGCCTGCCGGGCAGCCATTCGAAATGGGTGGAAGTGGCCGACGGCTGCATCGTGCACTTCGACACTTTCATGACCGGCGAAGTCTTCGCTGTGCTCAGTCAACACAGCATTCTCGGACGCACCCAACAATGTGGCGCGTCTTTCGATGGCGATGCGTTTGATCGCGGCGTGAAGGTCGCGTTGTCGGCGCACGGTGAAATCGGTCCGCTATCGACGATGTTCAGCGCCCGCAGTCTCGGGCTGACCGGCGAGTTGAGTGCAATCGCCCAGGCGGACTATCTGTCCGGCCTGCTGATCGGCCACGAGTTGACGGCCGTGGCCAATGTCCAGCGGCGCCGACGCAACAGTGTGCATCTGCCTTCGATCATCCTCATCGGCAACACCCAACTCTGTGCCCGCTACAGCCGTGCGCTCGACGCCTGCGGTTTTGCCCGGGTGACTCTGGCCGATCAGGCCACCGAACGCGGGTTGTGGCAACTGGCGCTGGCTGCCGGCCTGGTCACGTGCACCGCATCCCGTTAAACCTGACTGGAGTCCTGACATGCTCAAACAAGCCCTGGCGCAAAACGGCCTGATCGCGATCCTGCGTGGCCTGCGCCCGCAGGAAGCGGCGGCCGTCGGCGAAGTCCTGTACGCCGCCGGATTTCGCGTCATCGAAGTGCCGCTCAATTCCTCTGAACCGTACGAAAGTATCCGCATCCTGCGCAGTACCTTGCCCGCCGATTGCCTGATCGGTGCCGGTACGGTGTTGACGCCGGAGCAGGTCGAGCAAGTGAAAGCCGCGGGCGGCCAGGTGATCGTCATGCCCCATAGCGATCCGAAGGTCTTGCGCGCGGCGAAAGCGGCAGGGTTGTACCTGTCGCCGGGTGTCGCCACGCCGACCGAAGCCTTCACGGCACTGGCTGAAGGCGCGGATGTGCTGAAGCTGTTTCCGGCCGAGCAGATGGGGCCGGCAGTCGTCAAAGCCTGGCTCGCCGTATTGCCTGCCGGAACCCTGCTGGCGCCGGTTGGCGGGATCACGCCAGACAACATGCAGTCGTTCATCGACGCCGGCGTCAAAGGTTTCGGCCTCGGTTCCGGCCTGTTCAAACCGGGCATGACGCCTACGCAAGTGGCGGCCAATGCCGAGGCCTACGTCGCTGCCTGGAAAGCCCTTCGCTAAGACTTCATTGAGCGCCGAGCGCGCTGCATCTAATAAGAGAGCCAAAAGATGAAAATCACCAAACTGACCACCTTCATCGTTCCGCCGCGCTGGTGCTTCCTCAAAGTCGAAACCGACGAGGGCGTCACCGGTTGGGGTGAGCCCGTGGTCGAAGGCCGCGCCCACACCGTTGCCGCTGCCGTTGAAGAATTGTCCGACTACCTGATCGGTAAAGACCCACGCAACATCGAAGACATCTGGACCGTGCTCTATCGCGGCGGCTTCTACCGTGGCGGCGCGATCCACATGAGCGCTCTGGCCGGTATCGATCAGGCCTTGTGGGACATCAAGGGCAAGGCGCTGGGCGTGTCGGTCAGCGATCTGCTGGGTGGCCAGGTGCGGGACAAGATTCGTGTGTACTCGTGGATCGGCGGTGACCGTCCAGCGGACACCGCGCGTGCGGCGAAAGAAGCGGTCGAGCGTGGTTTTACCGCGGTGAAAATGAACGGCACCGAAGAGCTGCAATTCCTCGATACCTTCGACAAGGTCGACCAGGCCCTGGCCAACGTCGCTGCCGTGCGCGATGCCGTCGGCCCGAACGTCGGCATAGGCGTCGACTTCCATGGCCGGGTGCACAAGCCCATGGCCAAGGTGCTGATGAAGGAGCTTGATCCGTACAAGCTGATGTTCATCGAAGAGCCGGTGCTGAGCGAAAACTACGAAGCGCTCAAAGAGTTGGCGCCGCTGACCAGTACGCCGATTGCCCTGGGCGAACGGCTGTTCTCGCGCTGGGATTTCAAGCGCGTGCTCAGCGAAGGTTATGTCGACATCATCCAGCCGGATGCCTCCCACGCCGGTGGCATCACCGAAACCCGCAAGATCGCCAACATGGCCGAAGCCTACGACGTGGCGCTGGCGCTGCATTGCCCGTTGGGCCCGATTGCCCTGGCGGCGTGCCTGCAACTGGACGCGGCTTGCTATAACGCGTTCATCCAGGAACAGAGCCTGGGCATCCATTACAACGAGAGCAACGACCTGCTCGACTACGTCAAAGACCCAAGGGTGTTCGACTACGACAAAGGCTTCGTGAAAATCCCGAACGGCCCGGGCCTGGGCATCGAGATCAACGAGGAATACGTGATCGAACGCGCCGCCATCGGCCACCGCTGGCGCAACCCGATCTGGCGCCATGCCGATGGCAGTTTTGCCGAGTGGTGAGTGATCTCTGATCCACCACCTATCCCCTGTAGGAGCGAGCCTGCTCGCGATGGTGTGTCAGTCGACATCAATGCTGAATGACACACCGCTATCGCGAGCAGGCTCGCTCCTACAAGGGGTCTGCGCGAAGTTTCAAATCGACCTCAATAACCATAAGAAGAGGCACCCCCCATGCAACCGCAAACCCTCACCGGGCAGGCGTCGTTTGTGACGCCCAGCCGCAAGCGTTTTTTCATCATGGTGCTGTTGTTCATCACTGTAGTGATCAACTACCTGGACCGCAGCAACCTGTCCATCGCTGCCCCGGCATTGACCAGTGACCTGGGCATCGACCCGATCCACGTCGGCCTGATCTTCTCCGCGTTCGGCTGGACCTACGCGGCCATGCAAATCCCCGGCGGCTGGCTGGTGGATCGCGTGCCACCGCGCATCCTTTACAGTGTTGCCTTGCTGTTGTGGTCGGTGGCCACGGTGATGCTCGGCTTCGCCGGCAGCTTCATCGCGCTGTTCGTGTTGCGCATGGCAGTCGGCGCCCTGGAAGCGCCGGCGTACCCGATCAACAGCCGTGTGGTCACCACCTGGTTCCCCGAGCGCGAGCGTGCCACGGCCATCGGTTTCTATACCTCTGGGCAATTTGTCGGTCTGGCCTTCCTGACGCCGGTGCTGGCCTGGCTGCAGCACGAGTTCGGCTGGCACATGGTGTTCGTCACCACCGGCGCGGTGGGCATTGTGTGGGCGGTGATCTGGTACGCGGTGTATCGCGAGCCACGGGATTTCAAAGGCGCCAATGACGCGGAAATCGATTTGATCCGCGAGGGCGGCGGGCTGGTGGATATCCAGGCCGAACAGGCCAGGGTCAAAGCCAAATTCAGCTGGACCGACCTGGGGATTGTCCTGACCAAGCGCAAGCTCTGGGGCATTTACCTCGGGCAGTTCTGCCTCAACTCGACATTGTGGTTCTTCCTCACCTGGTTCCCGACCTACCTGGTGAAGTATCGCGGCATGGACTTCATCAAGTCCGGCCTGTTGGCATCGCTGCCGTTTCTCGCCGCGTTTATCGGTGTGCTGTGTTCCGGTTTCTTCTCGGACTTTTTGATCCGTCGCGGTTACACGGTAGGTTTCGCCCGCAAGTTGCCGATCATCAGCGGCCTGCTGATTTCCACCTCGATCATCGGCGCCAACTTTGTCGAGTCGACGCCGTTGGTGATTGCCTTCCTCGCGTTGGCATTCTTCGGCAATGGCCTGGCTTCGATTACCTGGTCGCTGGTATCGACTTTGGCTCCGGCGCGCTTGCTCGGGCTGACCGGTGGTGTGTTCAACTTCATCGGCAACCTGTCGGCGATTGCCACGCCTATCGTGATCGGCTTCCTCGCGACGGGTGATTCTTTTGCCCCGGCGATCACCTACATCTCGGTGCTGGCACTGATTGGCGCACTGTCCTACATCTTGCTGGTAGGCAAGGTCGAGCGTATCAAGTTGTAGTCGTGGCACGCGGGCGACCATAATGCCGCCCGTTCACTCGCTCAACGGTAAAGGCTGGATATGCAGGAAGACGCCCCAAAAATCGCCAAGGACGCCGCGCCGACCGGCACCCAGACCCTGCTTCGCGGGTTGGGTGTGGTCCAGGCCGTGGCCAGCGGCGCCCGGGATCTCAAGGAAATCGCCCGGCTGATCGGCACCACGCGCAGCACCACCCATCGCCTGGCCAGTTGCCTGGTGGACGAGCGTTATCTGCGGGTGGTGCCGCAAGTCGGTTATTTGCTGGGGCCGAAACTGATCGAACTGGGCTTTCAGGCCCGTGAAGAGCTGCCGTTGGTAACCCTGGCCGGGCCGTACCTGGATGAGTTGTCGGCGTTGACCGGCGACACCATTCACCTGGCGATTCGTGAAGGCGACGAAGTGCTGTACCTGCACAAGAATCCGGGGCGCAATGGCCCGGAAATGCGTTCGCGGGTCGGCCATCGCATGCCGTTGGCGCGCACCGGGATCGGCAAGGCGCTGATGCTCGATGATTCGCAGCAGGAGTGGCAGCGCCTGTACGAAGTCAGCCTGCCGGTGGGTGGAAAAAACCAGTTCTGGCCGCAGCATCCGGAGCAATCCTGGGAGCAGTTTCAGCAGCGCATGGTCGAGTATGTGGCCGGCGGTTATGCGTTCGACCTGGAAGACAACGAACCGTCGATCCGCTGTGTGGCCGCTCCGATCCGTGATGCCAGCAAGCGCATTGTTGCCGGCATCAGCATTGCCAGTACCGTGCCTTACATGCCGCTGGAAAAAATGGCCGAGCTGATTCCCCTGATCAAAGGGGTCACGGCCCGGCTGTCGGCGGAGCTTGGCTTGAAGGTTTAGATTTTCAAGGTCGCCATGTCGATGACGAAGCGGTACTTCACGTCACCGGCGATCATGCGGGCGTAAGCCTCGTTGATCTGGCGGATGTCGAGCATTTCGATGTCGCAGGTGATGTTGTGTTCGGCGCAGAAATCCAGCACTTCCTGGGTTTCGGCGATGCCGCCGATCAGCGAGCCGGCGAGCACGCGACGCCCCAACACCAGTTTGGCGGCATGTACCGGTGGCTCCACCGGTTCGATCAACCCCACCAGGATATGTACGCCGTCGAATCGCAGCGTATCGAGGTAAGGGTTGAGGTCGTGCTGCACCGGAATGGTGTCGAGCAGGAAATCGAAGTGCCCGGCCGCAGCCTGCATCTGGGCATCATCGGTGGACACGATCACATGGTCCGCGCCCTGACGACGAGCCTCTTCGGCCTTGCTCGCCGAACGGGTGAACAAGGTCACCTCGGCGCCCATGGCCTTGGCGAACTTGATGCCCATGTGGCCCAGGCCGCCCATGCCGAGAATCCCGACCTTGTCACCGGCCTTCACGCCGTAGTGCTTGAGCGGTGAGTAGGTGGTGATGCCGGCGCACAGGATCGGCGCGGCGCTGGCCAGGGGCAGTTTTTCCGGGATACGCACCACAAAGTGCTCGCTGACCACGATGCTGTCGGAGTAGCCGCCCATGGTGTTGCTGCCATCCACGCGGTCCGGGGTGGCGTAGGTCATGGTCGGACCTTCGAGGCAGTATTGCTCGAGGTTGGCCTGGCAGGCTTCGCAGCTGCGGCACGAATCGACCATGCAGCCGACACCGACCAGATCGCCGACTTTATGCTGGGTGACACTCGCACCCACGGCGGTCACCTTGCCTACGATTTCGTGGCCAGGCATCAGCGGGTAAACGGCAATGCCCCACTCGTTGCGGGCCTGATGGATGTCGGAATGGCAGACGCCGCAGTAGAGAATCTCGATGGCAACGTCGTCAGGCCTTGGGCTGCGACGTTCGAATTTCACGGGGGCGAGGGGAGTGGTGGCCGACTGGGCGGCGTATCCGATGGCGGTGTACATGGTGAACCTCGCAAAAGCGCTGACGGGTGAGGTGGCGCATTCTGGGCGTCGTCCCCTGTACCGGCCATGGCGATTCCTCCGGGTGTCATGCCTATTCCTCCGGCATCCGCCTCTGTTCGAAGCCATTGGCAATCAGACCTGCGATGATGCTTTCGTCCCTTGTTCCGTGACCTTTTTTGTGAAGAGCCCCGATGCTGTTGACCCGTTACCTTGATGCCAATGCCACCCTGGTTTCGCTGATCGAGCCGCTGTCCACTCGCGACGGTTTCGTCCCGACTGCGTTGCCGGGCGTACAGGTTCTGCGGGCCAGTTGCGACGTGGCCCGTGGGCCGCAGATCTATGAGCCGAGCCTGGTGATCATCGCCCAGGGCAGCAAACTGGCGTACCTGGGGCCGCGCACCCTGGAATATGGTGCTGGGCATTACCTGATTCAGGCGCTGCCGGTGCCGTTCGAGTGTGAAACCTTTGCCGCGCCCAGCGGGCCGATGCTGGGTGTTTCCGTCGCGATCGACCGGGTGATGCTGGGCGAGTTGGTGTTGGCGATGGGCCTGGCGCCGGGGCGGCATATTCCGGCGCAAACACCGGAGTCCATGACCTCGGCAGTGCTCGATGACGCCATGCGCGGTTGTGTCGAGCGGCTGCTGCGTTGCCTGCACGATCCGCTGGAATGCCAGATCATGGGGCAAGCGCGTTTGCGTGAGTTGCTGTTCGTCGCCCTGCGCGGTCCGCAAGCCGATGTATTGCGGGCACTGGTTGAGCAGCAGGGGCAGTTCGCCCGGATCGCGGCATCCCTCAGTCATCTGCATGCGCATTACACCGAACCGTTGAACGTCGAGACCCTGGCCAGTTGCGCCAACATGAGTGCGTCGACCTTTCACGAGCATTTCAAGCGCAGCACCTTGTTGTCACCGGTGCAGTACCTGAAGCGATTGCGTCTGCTGCGGGCACAGCAGTTGTTGGTGGGGGAGGGGCTGGGTGTGGCGCAGGTGGCGCATCGGGTGGGGTATCAGAGCACGTCGCAGTTCAGTCGCGAGTACAAGCGGTACTTCGAGCGTAATCCCGGGGATGAACGCGCTGCCTGAGTTGGTAATAGATCCCCTGTGGGGGCGGTGTTATGTCCTGAATCGCACGCAACAAAAAGGCCCCCGTTTCGGGAGCCTTGATGTTCAGCGGTTCGGCTTACATGTTCGGGTAAGTCGGGCCGCCGGCACCTTCCGGCGCCACCCAGGTGATGTTCTGAGCAGGATCCTTGATGTCGCAGGTCTTGCAGTGAACGCAGTTCTGGGCGTTGATCTGGAAGCGCTTCTCGCCGTCTTCCTTGGTGATCACTTCATACACGCCGGCCGGGCAGTAACGCTGTGCCGGCTCATCGTACAGCGGCAGGTTCTTGCTGATCGGGATGCTCGCGTCGGCCAGCTTCAGGTGGCACGGCTGTTCTTCTTCGTGGTTGGTACCGGAGATGAACACCGAGCTCAATTTGTCGAAGCTGAGCTTGCCGTCCGGTTTCGGGTAGTCGATCTTCTTGCAGTCGGCCGCGAGCTTGAGGCAAGCGTAATCCGGCTTGGTGTCGTGCAGGGTGAACGGCAGTTTGCCGCCGAAGATGTTCTGGTCGAGCCAGTTGAAGCCGCCGCCGACGATGGCGCCGAACTTGTGGATCGCCGGGCCGAAGTTGCGGCTGGCGAACAGCTCTTCGTAGAGCCAGCTCTTCTTGAACGCGTCCACATAAGTGGTCAGCTCTTCGGTGCCGTCCTTCTCGGCGAACAGCGCCTCGGCCACGGATTCAGCGGCGAGCATGCCGGACTTCATCGCAGTGTGGCTGCCTTTGATCTTGGCAAAGTTCAGGGTGCCGAGGTCGCAACCGATCAGCGCGCCGCCCTTGAACACCATTTTCGGCAGCGAGTTCAGGCCGCCCTTGCAGATGGCACGTGCGCCGTAGCTGATGCGCTTGCCGCCTTCCAGGTACTGAGCAAGCACCGGGTGATGCTTGAGACGCTGGAACTCGTCGAACGGCGACAGGTAGGTGTTGCTGTAGGACAGGTCGACGATCAGGCCAACCACGACCTGGTTGTTTTCCAGGTGATAGAGGAACGAGCCACCGGTGTTCTCGGTGCCCATGATGTCCATCGGCCAACCGGCGGTGTGCACTACCAGGCCTGGCTGATGCTTGGCCGGGTCGACTTCCCAGATTTCCTTCAGGCCGATGCCGTAGTGCTGGGCATCAGCGTCAGTGTCCAGGTTGAAGCGCTTGATCAGTTGCTTGCCGATGTGACCACGGCAACCTTCGGCGAACAGCGTGTACTTGCCACGCAGTTCCATGCCCGGGGTATACAGGCCTTCCTTCGGGTTGCCTTCGCGGTCAACGCCCAGGTCGCCGGTGATGATCCCGCGAACCACGCCGTTTTCGTCGATCAGCGCTTCCTGAGCGGCGAAGCCAGGGTAGATTTCCACGCCCAGGTTCTCGGCCTGCTGGGCCAGCCAGCGGCACAGGTTGCCCAGGGAGATGATGTAGTTGCCTTCGTTGTGCATGGTCTTGGGCACAAAGAAGTCTGGAATTTTCTGCGCGCTTTCAGCGTTCTTGAGCACGAAGATGTCGTCGCGGGTGACGGGCGTGTTCAGCGGCGCGCCGAGTTCTTTCCAGTTCGGGAACAGTTCGTTCAGGGCCCGTGGTTCGAACACGGCGCCGGACAGAATGTGAGCACCGACTTCGGAGCCTTTTTCGACCACGCAGACGCTGATTTCCTTACCGGCTTCGGCGGCCTTCTGCTTCAAGCGGCAGGCGGCGGAAAGACCAGCGGGGCCGGCACCGACGATGACCACGTCGAATTCCATGTATTCGCGTTCCACAGGTTATCTCCTACTCAAGGCTCAACAGTTTTTTTTCTAATTTGGAAGTCGGGTGTCGCATCCATGAATTCCGGCGCAACGCCGGAAGAGGACAATCGATTGACCACCTTTCTCTTTTGGTGGCGCATTATATCTACACCACTCTCAGCGTCCAATACAAACGTTTGTTTGAATTGGCTCAAAGCCAGAGAAATCAAAGTCACGCGCCTTATGAACGGCCATTTTGGCGTATTGACCGGAATAGGCGTTCCGGTCAAGATACGGGCGGTTTTGCGCTCGCCGTAGGCTGGCTGTTGGTTTCAAGAGCACCTCTAAAGACAGGGCGATGGCAGTAGAGAGTGATGCGCTGCGCGGGTTTGATGTGCAGTTTACACGCCGCGATGTTGAATGACTCGTCAGTCACCACTGACCAATGGTCATCCAGATCATGAGCGATGGTCACTTGACAGCTTTGCCGGCGTTTTTGGAGGTGCCCTTGCGCCCGATGAGCATCAACCGCCAGGTTCGCCTAGGCGACTTTCTTTTCACCGGAGAGTAACGAGGAATCCATGAAGGTTCTTGTAGCTGTCAAACGCGTTGTGGATTACAACGTCAAGGTTCGCGTCAAGGCGGACAATTCCGGCGTCGATCTTGCCAACGTCAAGATGTCGATGAACCCGTTCTGCGAAATCGCCGTGGAAGAAGCCGTACGCCTGAAAGAGAAGGGTGTTGCGACTGAAATCGTCGTCGTCTCCGTAGGCCCGTCCACCGCTCAAGAGCAACTGCGCACCGCGCTGGCTCTGGGTGCCGACCGCGCCATCCTCGTCGAGTCCGCCGAAGACCTGACTTCCCTGGCTGTTGCCAAACTGTTGAAAGCTGTTGTCGACAAGGAACAGCCTCAGCTGGTGATCCTTGGCAAACAGGCCATCGACAGCGACAACAACCAGACTGGCCAGATGCTCGCTGCATTGAGCGGTTACGGTCAGGGCACGTTCGCTTCGAAAGTCGAAATCAGCGGCGACAGCGTAGCTGTGACCCGTGAAATCGACGGCGGCGCGCAGACGGTTTCCCTGAAACTGCCGGCGATCGTCACCACCGACCTGCGTTTGAACGAGCCGCGTTATGCGTCTCTGCCAAACATCATGAAAGCCAAGAAGAAGCCTCTCGAAGTGCTGACTCCGGATGCTTTGGGCGTTTCCACCGCCTCCACCAACAAGACTTTGAAAGTCGAAGCGCCGGCTGCACGTAGCGCGGGTATCAAGGTCAAGTCGGTGGCTGAACTGGTCGAGAAACTGAAAAACGAAGCGAAGGTAATCTAAATGACTATCTTGGTTATTGCTGAACACGACAACAAAGTGCTGGCCCCGGCCACGCTGAACACCGTTGCTGCTGCCGCCAAAATCGGTGGCGACATCCACGTGCTGGTTGCAGGTCAGGGCGCTGGCGCCGTGGCTGAAGCCGCTGCGAAAGTCGCTGGCGTGGCTAAAGTGCTGGTAGCCGATAACGCTGCCTACGCTCACCAGCTGCCGGAAAACGTCGCTCCTATGGTTGCAGAGCTGGGCAAGGGCTACAGCCACATCCTGGCTGCCGCTACTTCCAACGGCAAAAACATCCTGCCGCGCGTTGCCGCTGCACTGGACGTTGACCAGATCTCCGAGATCATCTCGGTAGAAAGCGCTGACACCTTCAAGCGCCCGATCTACGCCGGTAACGCCATCGCTACCGTTCAGTCGAACGCTGCGGTCAAGGTGATCACCGTGCGTGCCACCGGTTTCGACCCGGTTGCAGCCGAAGGTGGCTCCGCTGCCGTTGAAGCTGTTGGCGCTGCCCACGACGCTGGCATCTCCAGCTTCGTTGGCGAAGAGCTGGCCAAGTCCGATCGTCCGGAACTGACCGCTGCCAAGATCGTCGTTTCCGGCGGTCGCGGCATGCAGAACGGCGACAACTTCAAACACCTGTACGCCCTGGCCGACAAGCTGGGCGCTGCCGTCGGTGCATCGCGCGCCGCGGTCGACGCAGGTTTTGTTCCGAACGACATGCAGGTCGGTCAGACCGGCAAGATCGTTGCTCCACAGCTGTACATCGCCGTCGGTATCTCCGGCGCGATCCAGCACCTGGCCGGCATGAAAGACTCCAAAGTGATCGTTGCGATCAACAAGGACGAAGAAGCGCCGATCTTCCAGGTGGCCGATTACGGCCTGGTGGCGGACCTGTTCGAAGCCATCCCTGAGTTGGAGAAGCTGGTCTAATCCGGCTGCTTCACTTATAAAGAGCCCGGCCTTTTGGTCGGGCTTTTTTTTGCTCTTCATTCTGTAGGAGCGAGCTTGCTCGCTATGGACGTTAACGATGACGCGTTGATCCTGGATAAACGCGGTGCCTTTGAATCCATCGCGAGCAAGCTCGCTCCTACAGGGGGGGGCATAACCAGGTATGAGTGGAGTGTGAAGCCATGGATCTGCGCTGTGTGTGGAGCTTGCTGGGATTGACGCTATTGCCGGCGCTGTCTGTCGCCGCGGGTAAATGCGAGCGGCTGGTGGTCACCGGCAGCCCGGATGCACCGCCGTACCTGTGGCAAGACCCGCACAATCCCAAATACCTGATCGGTGCCAACGCCGATTTGCTGCAGCAAGTGGCGGGGGAGTTGGGGCTCAAGGTCGAACTGCTTTATGCCGGAAAACGCGCCCAGGCCCTGGACGAAGTGCGCAGCGGGCGCATGGACATGCTGGCGGACGCGACGTTGACCGTCAGCGAGCTGGAGACCCTGGACTACATCCATCCAGCCTTGCTGGAAAACGACTACCTGGTCTGGACTCGCAAGGACTCGACACTGGTCTACAACGAAGCACAGGACCTGCACGGCCATCCCGGTGCCGTGTCGGAAAAGGCCCGAATGACCCCGCAATTCAGCACCTTTGCTGGACAGCAACTGACCCTCACGCGCACGTCCAACCTGACCCAGGCCTTTCAGAAACTGCTGTTGGGCGAGGTCGAGTTTGTACTGGCAGGGCGTTACTCGGGCATGGCGACCGCACAGACACTGGGCATGGCCGCTGACCTGGTCGCGCGCGCGCAACCGGTCGACAAACCTGGCCTGTACCTGGCGATTTCCCATGACTCGGCGTGCAACGATCCGTGGTTGCGCGGACAGTTGGCCAAAAAGATGACAGAATTGCCCGCGTCCGGACTGACGGAGGCCGTGCTGATGCGCAATATCGAGCGATGGAAAGCACAACGCTCACAACCACAGCCAAGCCCCCCGCAACAACCCGTCAGTACCCCAAAACAGTAAGGATTTTCAGTGAGTATTCGACCTCTTTTCGCTGCCGTGGCCTTTGCCGCCCTGGCGGGTTGTGCAACCGATCCTGCGCCGAATGAACAGATTCGCCTGACCGAACAGGCACTCGAGCAGGCCAAGGCCGTAGGCGCCACCGCCGACGATGTGCCGGAAATGAAACTGGCCGAAGACAAGTTCAACCGCGCCAAAGGCAACATGACCGATCAATCCTTCAAAAACGCACGCATGCGGGCCGAGCAGGCCGAACTCGATGCGCGCCTGGCGGAAGCCAAGGTGTTGACGGCCAAGAGCGAGGAACAGTTGAACGTGCTCAACACCCGCATCGCCCGCCTGCGCAAGCAACTGGGAGATGCCCAATGAGCCTCAAGAGCAAAGCCCTTGGCGGTTTGATCCTGGCAGGCTGCGCGAGCCTCTTTGGCTGCGCCAGCCAGCACAGCGAGTCCGCGTTGCAGCAGGCCGGTGCCGACTTTCAGAAGGTCAAGGAAGACTCCAATGTGCTGCGAATCGCCCCCAAGGACGTGATTCGCGCCGGTGAGTCCCTGGCCCGTGCCGATCGCCTGTCCAGCTATTGGGGCAGCGGTTCGGACGTGGTGCATTACGCCTACCTGAGCCAGCGCTACAGCGCCATTGCCCGGGAGCACACCAATCAGGTGCTCAACGAAGAGCAAGCGGCGAAACTCGAACTGGAACGGCAGCGTCTGCAACTGGCATTGCGTGAATCCAAACTGTTCAGCGTGCAGCAGCAAGGCAAATGGCTCGAGGAGCAGATCCTGGCATTGACGACCAGCCAGACCGACCGCGGGCTGGTGATGACCTTGGGCGACATGCTGTTCGACACTGGTGAAGCGGAATTGAAACCGTCGGCCAACCGTGTGGTGTTGAAGATCGTGCAGTTCCTGCAACTCAACCCCAAGCGAGTGGTGCGGATCGAAGGTTATACGGACAGTACCGGGGGCAAGCAGGAAAACCTCAAGCTGTCCCGCGACCGCGCGCAATCGGTGGCTGACGTGCTGATGGACCTGGGTATCGACGACAAGCGCATCCAGGTCGAGGGTTATGGCGACGAGTATCCGGTGGACGCGAACGCGTCGGAACGGGGCCGGGCGCAGAATCGTCGGGTGGAAATTGTGTTTTCCGATGAAAAGGGCCAGCTCGGCGCTGCCCGCTAAGGGTTGCGTCGCTGGAAAGCCCGGCCTGCCATGCAGTGCCGGGTTTTTTTTGCCTGCCGATTACCGCACAAAACAGTACAGATTTTGCTGACACTGCACTGTACGGTCGACTATTGTGGCAACTGTCCCCGTACACTTCTAAACTGTTCCGGTATTGTTTCACACAAGAATAAAATGCCCGTGAAATCGAGTGCTGCGTCATGACCAATCTTTTGCTCTATCAACGTATTGCTCAACAACTGGCCGAAGACATCCGCCGTGGGGTCTATCAGCCGGGGGAGCGCGTGCCTTCGGTGCGCAAGATGAGCTCGCAGCTCAATGTCAGCCATGCGACGGTGTTGCAGGCGTATGCCAATCTCGAGGATCAGGGGCTGATCCGCGCCCGGCCGCAGTCGGGTTACTACGTGCACCAGACGCCGGCACTTACCGCGCCGACGCCGGACATCGCCCGGGTCGAGCGCCCCGGGCTGGTCACCCGCAGCAGCATCATTCAGCAAGTCCTGGTCGAGTCCCGTCGTGAAGGTGTCTTCCCGCTGGGCGCTGCGGTGCCGAGTGTCGACTATTTGCCGGTGCGGGCACTGCATCAGCAATTGGCCAAAGTCACCCGTTTCCATAGCCCGCGGGCCTTCAGCTACATGTTCAGCCCTGGTTTCGAGCCGTTGCGCCGACAGGTGGCGATCCGCATGCGCGATGCCGGCGTGGTGGTCGATCCGTCGGAGGTGGTGATCACCCACGGTTGCGTCGATGCGCTGCAGATGTCCTTGCGTGTGCTGACCCGTCCGGGCGATCTGATCGCGGCCGAGTCGCCGACCTATTACGGGTTGCTGCAACTGGCCGACCTGTTGGGTCTCAAGGTCATCGAGATCCCCAGTGATCCAGCCACGGGCATGAGCCTGGAAGCCCTGCAACTGGCGGCCAACCAATGGTCGATCAAAGCGTTGGTGCTGACCACCCGCCTGAGCAATCCGTTGGGTGGCACCATGCCGGAGGAGCGGCAGAAACAATTGCTGCGCCTGGCGTCGGACTTCGATATCCAGATTGTCGAAGACGATATCTACGGTGAGCTGATGTTCGAGCAGGGGCGCACCAAGTCTCTCAAGGCCTATGATCGGCTGGACCGGGTGATCTATTGCTCGAGCTTCTCCAAGACCCTGTCGCCTGGCGTGCGGATCGGCTGGATGATCGCCGGCAAGTATCAGCAGGAAATCCAGCGCTTGCAGACCTTCAGTACGCATTCCGCGTGCAGCGTGACCCAGATGGGCATTGCCGCGTACCTGGAAAATGGCGGGTACGACCGGCATTTGCGCTTCATCCGTCAGGAGTACCGGAAAAACCTCAGTGCCTTCCAATTGGCGGTGCAGCAGTATTTCCCTGAAGGCACGCAGATGACCCGACCTACCGGCGGCTTCATTCTGTGGGTCAGTCTGCCGGGGCGGGTCAACACGCAAGAGTTGCACGTGCGGGCATTGCAGCAGGGCATCAGTATCGCGCCGGGACTGATCTTCAGTAATACCGAGCAATTCAATCACTGCATCCGGCTCAACTGCGGCACCCCGTGGAACCGCGAGGCCGAGCGTGCATTGATGACCCTGGGCATGCTGGCCACCCAACTCTGCCAGGAGATGGCTGGCGGTTTGTAACAGGCTGCGACTGCGCTTGTCTTGTGGGCTGCAACAGGCGAGCATATGCATCTCTGCCGTTTGCACCCACCGTTGGATACATGAAACCGACTTTTCCTGCCGCCTGGCTTTGGCTCTGCCTGATTGCGAGTATTCAGCCGGCATCCGTCGTGGCTGCCACCGAGCAGGATCAGACTACCGGCAGTTTCCACGTCGCACCGAAAGAAGCCGCACCTGCGAAAAAAGCCTCGGCGGCCAGTAAGCAGGCTGCGCCCGTGAAAAAGCGTCCGCCCATTGCCTCCAAATCGAAACCGGCCAGCGAGGTGGCAAAGACTGAGCTTCCATCTACCAAACTGGATCTGAGCTTGCCCAAGGAAATGGTTCAAGAGCTCAAGCCGGTCGGAACGGTGCCGTTGGTCAGGCGCGAGCCGTTGTTACCCCAGATGTTCGGTGACAAAAGCGGCAACAGCGAGTTCCAGCTCAACGGCCGCCTGCTCAGCAACGAAATGCAGCTGCAACTGCGAAATGAAGAACGCCACGAGGTCGAAGGCGCGGCACTGGATTTCGAGTTCAAGCAGTAACCCCGTCAGGATCCGCGAGCCACAGGCCAGACGCTTTGTCGGAGACTGGCCGGTCATGCTCGTTTGCGTTGAAAAACCCGCCCGCAGGTAATTTAAAACAACTGTTTTAACGGGTACTCTGTGCCCCGTCCATTAACACATTGCTCGTCACGAGGAGCTTGTCGTCATGAAATGCCGTGAGGGCTGTGGCGCTTGTTGCATTGCCCCTTCCATCAGTTCGCCGATTCCCGGTATGCCCAATGGCAAGGCCGCGGGGCAGCGTTGCCTGCAACTTTCCTCCGATAACCTGTGCAGTATTTTCGGCCAGCCGGAACGGCCGGCGGTGTGTTCTGCCTTCGAGGCCGACCCCGAGGTGTGCGGAAACAGCAGCGAAGAAGCCATCCGGTTGATTGGCTGGTGGGAGCAAATGACGGCGGCGTGATGTGTTCTACGAACGGAACTTCAACAATAAGGAATAAGACTATGGGTTCGCTGCATCGTATGGCTGTGCTGTGTGGTTTGACGGTTGTGCTGGCTACCTCGACGGCCCAGGCCGAAGACTGGAAGGTCAAGAAAGACGAAGACGGCATCAAGATCTCCCTGAGTGAAGTGGCCGGCTCCGACTACAAGGCCTACCAGGGCGTCACGCTGATGAAGACCACCATGGCCAAGCTGCGTGCGTTGCAGGACGACGTGTCCGGAGCCTGCGCCTGGATTCACGAATGCAAAACCCAGAAGCTGCTCAAGCACGAAGGTGAGCAGAGCTGGACCTACACTCAGTTCAACACCCCGTGGCCGGTTACTCCCCGTGATTCGGTGTTGCACATCACCACCATCGAAGGGGCCGATGGCAGCCTGACCCGCAAGCTCGAAGGCGTGCCGAAATACATTCCTGAAGAAAAAGGCTTCGTCCGGGTCACCAAGGTCGACGGTTTCTGGAAGTTCGTACCCAAGGGCGACCAGATCGAAGTGACCTATCAGGTGCACACCGAGCCGGGCGGCAGCGTGCCGTCGATGGTGGCCAACAAGTTCGTGGTGGATGCCCCGTTCAATACCTTGAAAGCCCTCAAGGAACGCGCCGAGAAGTAATTGTGTCACTCTTTTGAGGTGACTTCGTGACGCCCCGACTCGATCGGGGCGTTTGCTTTTTTGAACGCTGCTCAGGTTTTAATTTGTTACCGGATATGCGTTGCACGAAATTTTCACCCACTCTCCAAGACAATTCGCCGGCTCTCCCGTAACGCGCAGCGTATGGCTGAATGCAGGATGAAAGACTCGGGATGAGGGTAGTTATCAATGGCAATGCTGCCGTTGATCGTGCAACATTTGCGCACCGCGCAAACCCCCAGGCCTGGTACGGGCCGAAAAGAGGGCAAGGCGCAGCTGTATTTTTGAAACTTCAACTTCCAATGGGTCCTAAAACGACATGGCAATCCCGGACGCCCTGAGTCAGCAGCGAGCTTCTAGTCGCCTGCTGCAACCGACCGTCAAATCGCATCTGGCCTACACGCTGTTGTGTGCCCTGGTCATGATGGTCATGTTCAGTCTGCTGCGCGTCGCGCTGCTGGCTTACAACAGCTCGATGATCCTCGACACACCGGCTTCGACCTTCCTCGAGGCATTCGCCAACGGTCTGCGTTTCGACCTGCGCCTGGTGGTCTATCTCAGTATTCCGTTGCTGCTGGCCTTGTTCAGCGCCCGGGCCATGGCGGCACGCGGGCTGTTCCGACTCTGGCTGACAGTGGTCTCCAGCATCGCGCTGTTCCTGGGCCTGATGGAGATGGACTTCTATCGTGAATTCCACCAGCGCCTCAACGGCCTGGTCTTCCAGTACGTCAAGGAAGACCCGAAAACCGTGGCCAGCATGCTCTGGTATGGTTTTCCGGTGGTCCGCTATCTGCTGGCGTGGGCTCTGGGTACCGTGATCCTGAGCATGGCATTCAAGGGCGCCGACCGTGCGACCCGCCCTCGTGGCCCGTTCAGTGGCGGCAGCATCGGCACACGCAAGGTCGCGCCGTGGTATGCACGCATTGGCGTGTTCGTGGTTTGCCTGCTGATCTGTGTCGTCGCGGCCCGTGGCACCTTGCGCCAAGGCCCGCCGATGCGCTGGGGTGATGTCTACACCACAGATTCCAACTTCGCCAACCAGTTGGGTCTCAACGGTACGCTTTCTCTGGTCGCCGCCGCCAAGAGCCGGATGTCCGAGGATCGCGACAATATCTGGAAAGCCACGCTGCCACAGCCACAAGCCCAGCAAGTGGTGCGTGACATGCTGGTGATGGCGGATGACAAACTGGTGGATGGCGAGACCGCGGCGGTACGTCGCGATTACACCCCGCCAGCCGACAAGACCTTGCCGATCAAGAACGTCGTCGTGATCCTGATGGAAAGCATGGCCGGTCACTCGGTGGGTGCGCTGGGTGGGCCAGGCAACATCACGCCGTACCTCGACCAACTGTCGAAGGAAGGCTTGCTGTTCGACCGCTTCTTCTCCAACGGTACCCATACCCACCAGGGCATGTTCGCCACCATGGCCTGCTTCCCGAACCTGCCGGGCTTCGAATACCTGATGCAGACCCCGGAAGGCAGCCACAAGCTGTCCGGTCTGCCGCAGTTGCTCAGCGCCCGTGACTTCGACGACGTGTATGTCTACAACGGCGATTTCGCCTGGGACAACCAGTCGGGTTTCTTCAGCAACCAGGGCATGACCAACTTCATCGGCCGTAACGATTTCGTGAATCCGGTGTTCTCTGATCCGACCTGGGGCGTGTCCGACCAGGACATGTTCGACCGTGGCCTGGTCGAGCTCAAGGCGCGGGAAAACGGCAAGCCGTTCTATGCCTTGCTGCAAACCCTGTCCAACCACACGCCTTACGCCTTGCCGACGCCATTGCCGGTCGAGCGCGTGACCGATCGTGGCAACCTGAACGAACACCTGACCGCCATGCGTTACTCGGACTGGGCACTGGGCCAGTTCTTTGAAAAGGCCCGCAAGGAGCCGTACTTCAAGGAAACCCTGTTTGTCGTCGTCGGTGACCACGGTTTTGGTAACGAACGGCAGATCACCGAAATGGACCTGGGCCGCTTCAACGTGCCGATGCTGATGATCGCGCCGGGCATCCAGGAAAAATTCGGCCAACGTGACCACACCGTGGGCACTCAGATCGACATCGTGCCGACCATCATGGGCCGCATCGGTGGCGAAGTACGTCATCAGTGCTGGGGACGCGACCTGCTCAACCTGCCGGAAGGCGACGCCGGTATTGGTGTGATCAAGCCGTCGGGCAGCGAGCAGACCACGGCCGTCCTCACCGCGGACCAGATTCTGGTCCTGCCGAAGGACAAGGACATGGCGCCGAAGTTGTATCAGTATGAATTGGGTGCCAACCCTCGCGCCGAAGTCATTGCTGATGCGCCGCGTACCGCCGAGTTGAAACTCAAGCTCGAAGCGTTCCTGCAAACAGCGACCAAGAGTCTGCTGGACAACACCGCCGGTGTTGTTGATGGCAAGCCGGACTAAGTTGTGACGCAAAAAAAGAGGCCCTTCAAGGGCCTCTTTTTTTTGCCTGGCGGATACTTATATTCGGCCAAGCAAGAGCAGGATCAGCAGCACCACCAATACGACGCCGATGATACCGGACGGGCCGTAACCCCAACTTCTGGAGTGCGGGAAGACCGGTAAACCACCGATCAGTAACAGGATCAGAATGATGATCAGTATTGTGCCCATGTCTATTTCCTTGTCGAAAATGCAGTGGATTGACCATGCCAATCAAGGTCAGCGGGAATGAAGTAAATTCGAGCTGCTTAAAAATTCGGACTATTGCGTTTGCAGGAAAATTCCAAGTTTTTTTGAAGTATTTCGCACGAGTTCTTATTTTTTGTAGTCGCCTTGATTGCGTCAGACGCTCCCGCAGTTTGCTCGGGCCATTCAGCAATCTGATGGAGCGTGGGTCGGGCAATTTCCTTCGCTACACTCGGTGCATCTTCCAAGAACAACAAGGCTGTCTGCTATGCAAAATCGCATGATGATCACTGGTGCAGGCTCTGGCCTGGGTCGCGAAATCGCGCTGCGCTGGGCGCGTGAAGGCTGGCAACTGGCTTTGTCGGACGTCAGCGAGCCCGGCTTGCAGGAAACCCTCAAGCTGGTCCGCGAAGCGGGCGGCGACGGTTTCATCCAGCGCTGCGACGTACGCGATTACAGCCAGTTGACAGCGTTCGCCCAGGCCTGCGAGGTCAAACTCGGCGGCATCGATGTCATCGTCAATAACGCGGGTGTAGCGTCTGGCGGGTTCTTCAGTGAGTTGTCCCTGGAGGACTGGGACTGGCAGATCGCGATCAACCTGATGGGCGTGGTCAAGGGCTGCAAGGCTTTCCTGCCACTGCTGGAAAAAAGCAAAGGCAAGATCATCAACATCGCGTCCATGGCCGCGCTGATGCAAGGCCCGGCGATGAGCAACTACAACGTGGCCAAGGCGGGCGTGGTGGCGTTGTCCGAAAGCCTGCTGATCGAGCTGGCGCATCAGGAAGTCGGCGTGCATGTGGTGTGTCCGTCGTTCTTCCAGACCAACCTGCTGGACTCCTTCCGTGGCCCGACCCCGGCCATGAAAGCCCAGGTCGGCAAGTTGCTGGAAAGCTCGCCCATCAGCGCCGCCGACATCGCCGACTACATCTATCAGCAGGTCGCCGCCGGCGAGTTCATGATCCTGCCCCACGAACAGGGCCGCATGGCCTGGGCGATCAAGCAGAAGAACCCGCAATTGCTCTACAACGAAATGACCGCCATGGCCGACAAAATGCGCGCCAAGGCCAGGCAATCCGCAAGCTGATCTTGCTCGCAGGCAACGCTGTGGTTAGGGTGGCCGCCATCGGCCATCCTCGCGAGACGCTTGCATGCTCAATTACCTGTGGTTTTTTCTCGCCGCGCTGTTCGAAATTGCCGGTTGCTTTGCTTTCTGGATGTGGCTGCGCCAGGGGAAAAGCATGTGGTGGGTGGTGCCGGCGCTCCTGAGCCTGACCCTGTTCGCCCTGCTGCTGACCCGGATCGAAGCCACCTACGCCGGCCGCGCCTACGCCGCTTACGGCGGCATCTACATCATTGCCTCAATCGGCTGGCTGGCCGTGGTCGAGCGGATTCGTCCGCTGGGTTCGGACTGGCTTGGCGTGGCGCTGTGTGTGCTCGGCGCGAGCATCATCCTGTTCGGGCCGCGATTCTCCGCGTCCTGACAGATCGGTCCTACAATCAACCGGTCTGTCAGACCTTTCCGTAAGTGGTGTGCGTCAAGGGCTGTCAGTCCGGTCTGGTTTGCTGTCGGAGCATTGTAGGCGTACCGCGGGCCGGGCATCTTCAAGGGCCAGAAACCCCTGAAGGACACTCCTCATGCTCGTACTCACTCGCGTTGTGGGCGAAACCATTTCCATCGGTGAAAACATTTCCGTGCGCGTTCTCGCGATCAACGGAAGCAACATCCGCTTTGGCGTTGAAGCGCCTCAGGACGTCAATGTGCACCGCTGTGAAATCTACGAACGCATCCAGAACAAACTGGCGAAAACCAAGGGACGCTGAAGACCTCAGTCAAACAGGTGCTTGGGCACATCGTGCTTGAGCATCAGTTGGCACTGCTCGCTTTCCGGGTCGAAGACAATCAGTGCCTGACCCTTGGTCAAGGCCTGGCGCACGCGCAGTACGCGGGTTTCCAGGGGAGTGTCGTCACCATTGTCCGTGCCGTCGCGGGTCACGAAATCCTCGATCAGGCGGGTGAGGGTGTCGACTTGAAGTTGGTCGTGGGGGATCAGCATAGGCACCTCGGTTGGATCAATGGCGCGATGCTACGGCGAATGACCGGTATCGGCTAGCCTGGGGTTTGATGTCGTCTGCTCTGACGCCATCGCGAGCAAGCTCGTTCCCACAGGCGACCGGGTTCTTTCATGGGAATGCGGTCGAGTGTGGGAACGAGCTTGCTCGCGATAGCGGTATACCTGGCGATGAAGATCCTGGATCAGCTCTCCGACCGCTGCCCCACCAGGCTGTCCACCGACGGCACCCGTGTATCGCTTTCCATCTGTGTGTCATGTTCAAGCTGATGGCTGAAGCGGTCCAGTGAGCCCTTGGCCGGTTGTGCATCGCTGGCAAACACGGGCGGGCTGAGGATGTACGCACCGAGCAGGCGACTCAGGGCGGCGAGGCTGTCGATGTGGGTGCGCTCGTAACCGTGGGTGGCATCGCAGCCGAAGGCGAGCAGGGCGGTGCGAATGTCGTGGCCGGCGGTCACCGCTGAATGGGCGTCGCTGAAGTAGTAGCGGAACAGGTCCCGGCGTGCCGGCAAGTCGTTGTCGCTGGCCAGGCGCAGGAGGTGGCGCGACAGGTGATAGTCATACGGCCCGCCGGAATCCTGCATCGCGATGCTCACTGCATGCTCGCTGGAATGTTGGCCAGGCGCGACCGGTGCGATGTCGATGCCGACGAACTCACTGACGTCCCAGGGCAGCGCCGCCGCCGCGCCGCTGCCGGTTTCTTCGGTGATGGTGAACAGCGGATGGCAGTCGATCATCAGCTCTTCACCACTGTCGACAATGGCCTTGAGCGCCGCCAGCAGTGCGGCCACCCCGGCCTTGTCGTCGAGGTGACGGGCGCTGATGTGGCCGCTTTCGGTGAACTCCGGCAGCGGGTCGAAGGCGACGAAATCGCCGACGCTAATGCCCAGCGACTCGCAGTCGGCACGGGTGGCGCAGTAGGCGTCCAGACGCAATTCGATGTGATCCCAACTGATCGGCATCTCATCCACGGCGGTATTGAATGCGTGCCCGGAAGCCATCAGCGGCAAGACGCTGCCGCGGATCACGCCATTGTCGGTAAACAGGCTGACCCGGCTGCCCTCGGCAAAGCGGCTGGACCAGCAGCCGACGGGCGCGAGGGTCAGACGGCCGTTGTCCTTTACTGCACGCACCGCCGCGCCGATGGTGTCCAGATGGGCGGAAACGGCGCGGTCGGGGCTGTTCTTCTTGCCCTTGAGCGTGGCGCGGATGGTGCCGCGACGGGTCAGCTCGAAGGGAATGCCCAGTTCTTCAAGACGTTCGGCGACGTAGCGCACGATGGTGTCGGTGAACCCGGTGGGGCTGGGAATGGCGAGCATTTCCAGCAGCATTTTTTGCAGATAGCCGAGGTCCGGTTCGGGGATTTTGCTGGTCATGGAAACTCCTGATGAGTTGAGCGCATCGATGGTTTCGATGAGGGATTTGTTTTGCCTGTCAGGCCGCCATCGCGAGCAAGCTCGCTCCCACAGGGAAATGCAATCAAAGGTGGGAGCGAGCTTGCTCGCGATGGCATCAGCCCAGCCAACACATGGCTAAGAGACCACCGGCTGACTGTACGGAAACAACAGATCCACAAACCGCTCCGCCGTCGGCTGCGGTTCGTGGTTGGCCAGCCCGGCCCGTTCGTTGGCTTCGATAAACACATAGTCCGGCTGGTCAGCGGCGGACACCATCAAGTCGAGGCCGACCATGGGAATGTCCAGCGCCCGAGCCGCGCGGGCGGCGGCGTCCACCAGCGTCGGGTGCAGGATCGCCGTGACATCCTCAAGCACGCCGCCGGTATGAAGATTCGCCGTGCGCCGTACGAACAGGTGCTCACCGGCCGGCAGAATGCTGTTGTAGTCGTATCCGGCGGCACGCAAGGTGCGCAGGGTTTCCTGGTCCTGCGGGATCTTGCTTTCGCCGCCCGTGGCCGCCTGTCGCCGTCGGCTCTGGGCTTCGATCAATGCACCGATGGAGTGTTGGCCGTCGCCGACCACTTCGGCTGGCCGGCGAATGGCGGCGGCGACCACTTCAAAACCGATCACCACAATGCGCAGGTCCAGGCCCTCGTGGAAACTTTCCAGCAGCACGCGGCTGTCGAAGTGGCGAGCGGCTTCTATGGCTTGTTGCACTTCCTCTATGGTGCGCAAATCCACCGCCACCCCTTGGCCCTGTTCACCATCCAGTGGCTTGACCACCACGCGCTGGTGTTCATCGAGGAAGGCCAGATTGTCATCGGCGTTACCCGCCAGTTGCTGCGCTGGCAGATTCAACCCTGCTGCCTTTAGCACTTTGTGGGTCAGGCTTTTGTCCTGGCACAGGGTCATGCTGACGGCGCTGGTCAGGTCGCTCAGGGATTCACGGCAGCGTACCCGGCGCCCGCCATGGCTGAGGGTGAACATCCCGGCGTCGGCGTCATCGACGTGTACATCGATGCCACGACGGTGTGCTTCTTCGACAATGATCCGCGCGTAGGGGTTGAACGCGGCTTCCGGGCCGGGCCCGAGAAACAGCGGCTGATTGATGCCGTTCTTGCGCTTGATGGCGAAGGTCGTCAGGTTGCGAAAACCGAGCTTGGCGTAAAGGTTTTTCGCCTGGCGGTTGTCGTGCAGCACCGACAGGTCGAGGCAGGCGAGCCCGCGACTCATGAAGTGTTCGATCAAATGCCGCACCAACACTTCACCGACACCCGGCCGCGCACAATGCGGGTCGACCGCCAGGCACCACAGGCTGCTGCCGTTTTCCGGGTCGTTGAAGGCCTTGTGGTGGTTGAGGCCCATGACGCTGCCGATGACCGCGCCGCTGTCCTCGTCTTCGGCCAGCCAGTACACCGGGCCGCCCAGATGGCGCGGCGTCAGCAGGGTGGCATCGATCGGCAACATACCGCGGGCCTGATACAGCTGATTGATCGCCTGCCAGTCGGCATCGCTTTGCGCGCGTCGAATGCGGAAACCGCGAAACACCCGGGTCGCCTGACGGTAGTCGCTGAACCACAGGCGCAAGGTATCGGACGGGTCGAGGAACAGCTGCGTCGGCTCCAGCCCCAGCACTTGCTGGGGCGCGGCAACGTACAGGGCAATGTCCCGTTCGCCGGGCTGCTCGTTGAGCAACTCCCCGGCCAGGCTCGCGGCATCGGCAAAGGTGTGGCCGATCAGCAAGCGCCCCCAGCCGCAATGGACGGCAATCGGCGCCCCGCCGAGTTCACTGCCATCCTCGGCCAGACGTGCCTGCAAGCGTTCGTAGGAGGGCGACTGGCCGCGCAACAGGCGTTGGCTGAAAGCCGTGGCGTGAGGTTTCATCGGTCAGATTCCTTGTTCGCTGAGCCACAGGTTGAGGGCCGCCAGTTGCCACAGCTTCGAGCCGCGCAACGGTGTCAATTGCCCCTGTGGATCAGTCAGTAGACGGTCGAGCATCGCGGGGTTGAACAGGCCGCGATCCTGGCTGGGGTCAAGCAGCAGCTCGCGCACCCATTCCAGCGTATCGCCCTGCAAATGCTTGAGGCCCGGCACCGGGAAGTAACCTTTCTTGCGGTCGATCACTTCACTGGGAATCACTTGTCGCGCGGCTTCTTTCAAGACTTGCTTGCCGCCGTCCGGCAGTTTGAAACGCCCCGGAATCCGTGCCGACAGCTCCACCAGGCGGTAATCGAGAAACGGCGTGCGCGCTTCCAGGCCCCAGGCCATGGTCATGTTGTCGACCCGTTTGACCGGGTCGTCCACCAGCATCACCGTGCTGTCCAGACGCAAGGCCTTGTCCACCGCCGCATCTGCACCGGGCTGGGCGAAATGCGCTTTGACGAAGTCACCGGCGGCGTCATTCGCGGTCAGCCATTTCGGTTGCACGGTGGCGGCGTAGTCGTCGTAACTGCGGTCGAAAAACGCTTCGCGGTACGCGGCATACGAATCACTCGCGCCGTCCACTTGCGGATACCAGTGGTAACCGGCGAACAGTTCATCGGCGCCCTGGCCGCTCTGGACGACTTTGCAGTGTTTGGCCACCTCTCGTGACAACAGGTAGAAGGCGATGCAGTCATGGCTGACCATCGGCTCGCTCATGGCACGGAACGCGGCGGGCAGTTGTTCGATGATTTCCTTTTCGTCGATGCGCAGTTGATGGTGCTGCGTGCCGTAGTGTCGGGCGATCAGGTCCGAATACTGGAACTCGTCTCCACGTTCGCCGCCGGCATCCTGGAAGCCGATGGAGAAGGTCGACAGATTGTCCACGCCGACTTCCCGCAACAGACCCACCAGCAGGCTTGAATCGACACCGCCGGACAGCAGCACGCCGACATCCACCGCCGCACGCTGACGAATCGCTACCGCTTCGCGGGTGCTCTCGAGCACACGGTCGCGCCAGTCCTCGAGGGTCAGATTCGTCTCATCGGCGTGAGGGCCGTAGGGCAGGGTCCACCAGGTTTTCTGCTCGGTGCGGCCATCGGCTTCGATGCGCATCCAGGTGGCCGGCGGCAGTTTTTCAATGCCCGCCAGCAAAGTGCGCGGTGCCGGGACCACGGAGTGGAAATTCAGATAGTGATTGAGCGCCACGGGATCGAGGATCGGGTTGATGTCGCCGCCCTTGAGCAATGCCGGCAGCGCCGAGGCGAAGCGCAGGCGCTGGCCGGTGCGCGAGAGGTACAGCGGTTTCACGCCGAGACGGTCGCGGGCGATGAACAGGCGTTGGGCATCGCGCTCCCAAACGGCAAAGGCAAACATGCCGTTGAGTTTCGGCAGCAAGGCTTCGCCCCAGGCGTGATAACCCTTGAGCAACACTTCGGTGTCGCCACCGGAATAGAAGGCGTAACCCAGGCTTTCAAGTTCCGCGCGCAGTTCCGGAAAGTTGTAGATCGCCCCGTTGAAGGCCAGGGACAAGCCCAGTTGCGGGTCGATCATCGGCTGCGCCGAGCCGTCCGACAGGTCCATGATCTTCAGGCGTCGATGGCCCAGGGCAACCGGCCCCTGGCTATGAAATCCCCAGGCGTCGGGGCCGCGGGGGGCCAGGTGATGGGTGATTCGTTCAATGGCTGCAAGGTCTGCAGGTTGATGATCAAAACGTAACTCGCCAGCTAATCCGCACATAAATTCCTTACCGGTTTTTCCGTTGGGGAGGGTCGATCGATACCGCGCCGAAACGGCGGGTACTCAGAAAGTGACCCTCCTCGGTAAGGGGAGTTTTAGATCGATGAGTTATATGCGGGCCAGACCACGGCCGAATCGCCCCGTGAGGGCGACTTCGGCTGCTGTATCGACTACTTGCCCCGGATCAGGCGTCGCAGGGCAAATCGGTTGGGGTGACAGGCTTCGGCCACGCCTCTGGGCAACGGCAGGGGTTCGTTGTCCAGCCAGGCTGCCAGCAGTTCTGCGGACAGCGGCGCGGTGATCAGGCCGCGCGAGCCGTGACCGCTGTTGATGTACAAACCGTCAAGCCATGGGCATTCGACGTCCGGCACCTGCCGGGCATCCTTGCCCAGCGCCGCATACGCCTGAGTGAACGCCTGGGTGTCGGCCAAGGGGCCGACGATTGGCAAGTAGTCGGGGCTGGTGCAGCGAAAAGCAGCGCGACCCTGGAGACTTTCAGGCGCAAGTTTATCGGCCTGTAAACGCTCGACCAGATCGTGGGAAATCTCTTCGAGCATGGCCAGGTTGCCCAGGTGTTCTGCCGTGGTCGGTGTCAGGTCATCGCTCTTGAAATCGAAACTGGCCCCCAGGGTGTGTTCGCCCAAACGGGCGGGGGCGACATAGCCTTCGGCACACACCACGGTGCTCAGGGCCTGGCTTTGCGGAGTTTGCGCCAAGCGGGTGATTTGCCCGCGAATGCGCTTGAGCGGCAGCTCGGCGCTCTCGGGGAAACGCTGGATTTCGGCGGCCCCGGCGAGCACCACCACGGGAGCATCGGCAAGCAACCGCTCGCCGTCCCAGGCTTGCCAACGGCCTTCAACCTTGCGCAGTTCCAGCGCATCGTGATGGGTGAGCAATTGAATCTGTGGATGCGCAGCCTGCCACTGGCACAGCGCCGGTGGGTGGACCCAGCCGCCTTCGGGATAGAACAGGCCCCCCTGTGCCAGCCCGATACCGGCCACGGCCTGTGCTTCGGATTGATCCAGCAGATGCAGCAAGTCCGCTGGAAACGCCGCGGCCAATTGCGCCTGGCGTTCGGCTTCCTTGGCATTGAAGGCCAGTTGCAATACGCCGCAATCGTCCCAGTCGCGGCCCCGTTGCAAGTGTTCGAGCAGACGTCGGGTGTAGCCGAATCCGCTGACGATCATTTGCGACAGCGCCGTGCCATGGGCGGATAACTTCAGGTAGAGCACACCCTGCGGGTTGCCCGAGGCTTCCCGGGCGATGGCGTCGTGGCGCTCCAGCAATGTCACTTGCCAGCCCCGCGCGGCGAGGCTGGCGGCGCTGGCACAACCGGCCAGGCCGGCACCGATCACCAGTGCCTGGCGCTCGCCGGTCAGCGGGGCCGGGCGTGCGAACCAGGGTTTATCCAGGGCCGGGGCCGGCGTTTCCGGGGGCCAGCCGAGGAACTCACCGCGCAGGATCTCCCATTTGTGGCCGATGCCGGGGGTGCGTTTCATCTTGAAGCCGGCGGCGTTGAGCAGACGCCGCACCCAGCCGGTGCTGGTGAAGGTGCTGATGGATGCACCGGGAGCGGCCAGGCGAGCCAGCTCGGCAAACAGTTCGGCGGTCCACATGTCGGGGTTTTTCGCCGGGGCGAAACCGTCGAGGAACCAGGCGTCGATTCGGGCATCGAGTTGCGGCAGTTGCTCCAGTGCATCACCGATCAGCAGCGTCAGGGTGACGCGGCCGTGGTCCAGCGTCAGGCGCTGAAAACCCTGATGGATGGCCACGTATTGCTCAAGCAGTTGATCGGCAAATACCTTGAGTTCCGGCCACAGTGCCAGGGCACGTTGCAAGTCGGCCGGGCTCAACGGGTATTTCTCTACGCTGACAAAATGCAGCCGCGCTCCGGCCGCTGCGTGTTGCTCGAACATCTGCCAGGCGCACAAAAAATTCAGCCCGGTGCCGAACCCCGTCTCACCGATGACCAGCCGCCCACCCTCGGGCAAGGCGGCAAAGCGTTCGGCCAGTCGATTCTGCTCGATGAATACATAGCGGGTTTCATCCAGCCCTGACTTGTCGGAGAAGTACACATCGTCGAACACTCGCGAATACGGGCGACCTTGGTCGTCCCAGTCGAGCTGGGCGTGGGGCAATACAGGTTTCATGGCAGGCTCTGCAGCGGCAAGGCGGCCATTCTAGCCGATTGAAGGTGTGGTGCTTGATCCGTGGCAAGGTATGAACGGGCTGAAACCGGGAAAATCATCAACCTGCACAAAGCCCTGTGGCGAGGGGGCTTGCCCCCGTTCGGCTGCGAAGCAGTCGTAAAACCAGCCAACCGGATTTACCTGACAGGCCCGGTTGGTTGATTCAGGGCTGCTTCGCAACCCAACGGGGGCAAGCCCCCTCGCCACAGGAATCCGCAACCATCCGGAAAATCTCCACTGACCTTCAGGTCCATCCGCTAGTCTTGCTCACATCTGGAAGGGAGCCGCCCATGTTTGAATCTGCCGAAATCGATCACGCGATCGACAAAGAAACCTACGACGCCGAAATCCCGGCCCTGCGCGAAGCGTTGCTCGAAGCGCAATTCGAATTGCAGCAGCAACGCCGCTTCCCGGTGATCATTTTGATCAATGGCATCGAAGGTGCCGGCAAGGGTGAGACGATCAAGGTGCTCAACGAGTGGATGGACCCGCGCCTGATCGAGGTCCGCACGTTCGATCAGCAAACCGACGAAGAACTGGCGCGGCCACCGGCCTGGCGGTACTGGCGGATGCTCCCGGCCAAGGGGCGCATGGGGATTTTCTTCGGCAACTGGTACAGCCAGATGCTGCAGGGGCGGGTCCATGGCGAGTTCAAGGATCCGCGCCTGGATCAGGCGATCAATGCCGCCGAGCGCCTGGAAAAGATGCTCTGCGATGAAGGTGCGCTGATCTTCAAGTTCTGGTTTCACCTTTCAAAGAAGCAAATGAAGGCACGCCTCAAGGCACTGGCCGACGACCCGCTGCACAGCTGGCGCATCAGCCCGCTGGACTGGCAGCAGTCGCAAACCTACGACAGGTTCGTGAAGTATGGTGAACGGGCGTTGCGCCGCACCAGCCGCGTTTATGCACCCTGGCATGTGATCGCCGGGGCGGATGCCCATTATCGCAGCCTGGCCGTGGGGCGGATTCTGCTGGCGGGCCTGCAGGGCGCATTGAAGCGACCGAAGATCCATCCGGAAAAGGTCAGCGCCGCGCCAGTGTTCCCCAGTGTCGATCAAGTGAACCTGATCGACAGCCTGGACCTGACCCTGCAGTTGGACAAAGAAGATTACGAAGAACAACTGATCACCGAGCAGGCGCGGTTTTCCGGGTTGATGCGTGACAAACGCATGCGCCGCCACGCGCTGGTGGCGGTGTTCGAAGGCAACGACGCGGCCGGCAAGGGCGGGGCGATCCGCCGGGTAGCGGCAGCGCTTGATCCGCGCCAGTACAGCATCGTGCCGATTGCCGCGCCCACCGAGGAAGAACGGGCGCAACCGTATCTATGGCGCTTCTGGCGGCACCTGCCGGCCCGGGGCAAGTTCACCGTGTTCGACCGCTCCTGGTATGGCCGGGTGTTGGTGGAGCGCATCGAAGGTTTTTGCAGCCCGGCAGACTGGCTGCGTGCCTACGGTGAAATCAACGATTTCGAAGAACAGCTCACCGACGCCGGTGTGATCGTGGTCAAGTTCTGGCTGTCCATCGACAAACAGACGCAACTGGAGCGCTTCGAAGAGCGCGAAAAGATCCCCTTCAAACGCTTCAAGATCACTGAGGACGACTGGCGCAACCGTGATAAATGGGACGACTATCGCGCGGCGGTCGGCGACATGGTCGATCGGACCAGCACCGAGATTGCGCCATGGACCCTGGTGGAAGCCAACGACAAACGCTGGGCGCGGGTAAAAGTCTTGCGCACCATCAACCGGGCACTGGAGGAGGCTTTCGAAAAATCCGCCCGGCATGAACGCAAGCGTAAGGACAAGGATTGAGGCCATGGTTACGCATACGCGGGGTGAATGATCGTCGCGGTCGGTCAAGAGCTGGACTTATGCTCGGTCCACTCTCAACCGATAACAGCAATGAGGTATGTCATGCGTGAAGTGGTGATCGTCGACAGCGTGCGGACCGGCCTGGCCAAATCCTTTCGCGGTAAATTCAACATGACCCGCCCGGACGACATGGCGGCACACTGTGTCGATGCACTGTTGGCGCGCACCGGTATCGATCCGGCGAGCGTCGAGGACTGCATCGTTGGCGCCGGCTCCAACGAAGGCGCCCAGGGTTTCAATATCGGTCGCAATGTCGCGGTGCTTTCGCGCCTGGGCATCGGCACGGCCGGCATGACCCTCAACCGGTTCTGTTCCTCGGGCCTGCAGGCGATCGCCATTGCCGCCAACCAGATCGCTTCGGGTTGCAGCGACATCATCGTCGCCGGCGGCGTCGAGTCCATCAGCCTGACCATGAAGAGCGTCAACACCGACAACCTGATCAATCCGCTGCTCAAGGAACAGGTGCCGGGCATCTACTTCCCGATGGGCCAGACTGCTGAAATCGTCGCGCGTCGGTACAACGTCAGCCGCCAAGAGCAGGACCTGTATGCGCTGCAAAGCCAGCAGCGCACCGCAGAGGCTCAGGCCGCCGGGCTGTTCACTGATGAAATCGTGCCGATGTCGGTGAAGTATCGCGTTGAAGACAAGGCCACAGGTCAGGCACAGATCCTCGACGGCATCGTCGACCGCGATGACTGCAACCGCCCGGACACCACCCTGGAAAGCCTGGCCGGGTTGAAGCCGGTGTTCGCCGAAGATGGCTCGGTCACGGCGGGCAACTCTTCGCAGCTGTCTGACGGCGCGTCCATGACCCTGGTGATGAGCCTGGAGAAAGCGCTGGAGCTGGGGCTCAAGCCGAAAGCGTTCTTCCGCGGCTTTACCGTGGCCGGTTGCGCGCCGGACGAGATGGGTATCGGCCCGGTGTTTTCGGTACCTAAACTGCTCAAGGCCAAAGGCTTGCGGATTGACGACATCGACCTGTGGGAACTCAACGAAGCGTTCGCCTCGCAGTGCCTGTACAGCCGCAATCGCCTGGAAATCGACAACGCCCGGTACAACGTCAACGGCGGCTCGATTTCCATCGGTCACCCGTTTGGCATGACCGGCTCGCGCCAGGTCGGGCATCTGGTTCGTGAATTGCAGCGACGCAATCTGCGGTACGGCATCGTCACCATGTGCGTGGGTGGCGGGATGGGGGCAACCGGGCTGTTTGAAGCGGTGCGGTAAGCCTCGATATTTCTCGTTGTCAGTTCGATAGTCATCGCGAGCAAGCTCGCTCCCACAGTGTTCAGCGGCGATCACAAATGTTGTGTACGTCGCAAAACCTGTGGGAGCGAGCTTGCTCGCGATGGGTGCGCCACGGTCAAAAAAATCACCTGAAGATTACGACCCGCACAGTTTCATTCGCGGCCAGACCGAAACTGTGCCTGTGTACGCCACCGCTGCGGGCCTAGAATGTCGACTCCTGTCAGTTGGCGTTGGGGTTCACATGCACATTTCATCGGGTCGCTGGGGTTATGGTCTGTTCCTGGCCTTGTTGACCGCGTTGTTGTGGGGAATCCTGCCGATCAAGCTCAAACAAGTGTTGCTGGTAATGGACCCGGTGACGGTGACCTGGTTTCGCCTGATGGTATCCGGCGGCTGCCTGTTCATTTACCTGGCGGCCACCAGGCGTCTGCCCAGCCGCAAGGTGCTCGGTCCTCGTGGTGGCTGGTTGGTGCTGATGGCGGTGCTCGGCCTGGTCGGTAACTATGTGTTGTATCTGATGGGCCTGAAGCTGCTCAGCCCCGGTACGGCGCAACTGGTAGTGCAGATGGGACCGATCATGCTGCTGATCGCCAGTCTGTTTGTGTTCAAGGAGCGTTTCAGCCTGGGGCAGGGGATTGGCCTGCTGGTGCTGCTGATCGGCTTTGCGCTGTTTTTCAACCAGCGCTTGAGTGAGTTGCTCACGTCTCTGACCGACTACACCGCCGGCGTGCTGCTGGTGCTGCTGGCGTCCACGGTCTGGACCTTCTATGCCCTGGGGCAGAAGCAATTGCTGACGGTGTGGAATTCGCTGCAGGTGATGATGGTGATCTACCTGTTCTGCGCAGCGCTGTTGACGCCGTGGGTGCATCCGCTCGAAGCGTTGCAATTAAGCCCCTTGCAGGGTTGGTTGCTGCTGGCGTGCTGCCTCAACACCCTGATTGCCTATGGCGCGTTTGCCGAGGCCCTGGCCCATTGGGAAGCCTCCCGGGTCAGCGCGACGCTGGCCATCACGCCGTTGGTGACCTTTGCCGCGGTTGCCATGGCTGCGTGGCTGTGGCCCGACTATGTGCATGCCGAGACGATCAATGGCCTGGGATATGGCGGTGCGGTGCTGGTGGTGCTGGGGTCGGCGCTGGTGGCGTTGGGGCCTTCGTTGATTGCCGGGCTGAAGGCGCGGAAGGTGCGGATGGCAGCCGGTTAGACCGCGTTATCGTTCATCGCGGGCAAGCCACGCTCCCACAGGGTTTGCGTCGTCCACAGTATCAATGAACGACGCAAAACCTGTGGGAGCGCGGCTTGCCCGCGATGACGGACGATCAGGCGCTGCCGATTCAGCCCTTGGCCCCAGCCTCCAGCATGTTCTCCGGCCTCACCCACGCATCGAACTCTTCGTCTGTCAGATACCCGAGCTGCAACGCCGCCTCGCGCAAGGTCAGGCCTTCGCTATAGGCTTTCTTGGCGATCTCCGCCGATTTGTCATAGCCGATGTGCGGGTTGAGTGCCGTCACCAGCATCAAGCCACGCTCCAGGTGCTCAGCCATTTTTTCCGCATCCGGCTCCAGACCGGCCACGCAGTGCTGCTGGAAGTTGCTGCAGCCATCCGCCAGTAAACGGATCGATTGCAGCAGGTTGTGGATGATCACCGGTTTGAACACGTTGAGCTGCAAGTGGCCCTGACTGGCGGCAAAGCCGATGGCGACATCGTTGCCCAATACCTGGCAGGCCAGCATCGACAGCGCTTCGCATTGGGTCGGGTTGACCTTGCCCGGCATGATCGAACTGCCCGGTTCATTGGCCGGCAGCCTGACTTCGGCGAAGCCGGCGCGCGGGCCGGAACCCAGCAGGCGCAGATCGTTGGCGATTTTCATCAGCGTCACGGCGAGGGTTTTCAGCGCGCCGGACAGCGTGGTCAGCGGCTCATGACCGGCCAGCGCGGCAAACTTGTTCGGCGCGGTGATAAACGGCAAACCCGAGAGGGCGGCCAATTCTGCGGCGATGGCCTCACCGAAGCCGTGGGGTGAATTGAGCCCGGTGCCGACGGCCGTTCCGCCCTGGGCCAGCTCGCAGACCGAGGGCAGTGCGCTGCGGATTGCCCGCTCGGCGTAATCGAGTTGCGCGATGAAGGCTGAGATCTCCTGGCCGAAGCTGATGGGTGTCGCATCCATCATGTGGGTGCGGCCGGTCTTGACCAGTTTCATGTGGCGTGCGGCCAGTTCGGCCAGCCCGCCAGACAGTTCGCTGATCGCCGGCAGCAAGTGCTGTTGCACCGCCTGGACAGCCGCGATATGCATGGCGGTGGGGAAGCAGTCGTTGGAGCTCTGGGAGCGATTGACGTGATCGTTGGGGTGCACCGGGGACTTGCCGCCACGGGGGTTGCCGGCCAGCTCGTTGGCGCGACCGGCGATCACTTCATTGACGTTCATGTTGCTCTGGGTACCGCTGCCGGTTTGCCAGACCACCAGCGGAAACTGGTCGTCGTGGTCGCCGGCGAGCACTTCGTCGGCCGCCTGCTCGATCAGGCGGGCGATATCGGCGGGCACATCGCCGTTGCGATCATTGACCCGTGCCGCGGCTTTCTTGATCAGCGCCAGGGCATGCAACACGGCCAGCGGCATGCGTTCGTTGCCGATGGCGAAGTTGATCAGCGAGCGTTGCGTCTGAGCGCCCCAATAGGCTTCATCCGGGACTTCAACCTGGCCGAGGCTGTCGGTTTCGATACGGCTCATCTTGCTCACTCCTGTAGGTCCGATTGCGCAGTTTAGGCCGTGATCGACGGCCGTGGTTCCATCAGTCTGAATTTGACCATTCAACCCCTCTAAATCAGGTGCGACAAGGCTTGGGGTTGAGCGGCACACTTTTTTAGGCGCAGAATGGACGCCCTTGGGGTCTTACCTCGCCAGCTAGAAAAGGAAACTCGATGACTCGTCTTCGTGCCATCTGTACCGCCGTTGCTTTGGTCTGCGCCAGCGGCCAGGTTCTTGCCGACACCGCCAGCCATAACGCCAGTGCCGAGGCTTTCCTGACCATGGCGCACGCTGACAAACTGGGCACCCCGGTGTACATGCAAGTACAGCAGATGTTTGCCCAGCGTTTCGAACAGACCAAAGCCCCTGAGTCGAAAAAGGCCGTGTTGGAAACCTACCAGGCCAAGGCCAACGCCGCTCTGGACCAGGCCATTGGCTGGAACAAGCTGAAACCGGACATGGTCAAGCTCTACACCACCAACTTCACCGAATCCGAGCTCAAGGACCTGGTTGCGTTCTACCAGTCGCCACTGGGCAAGAAAGTCCTGGAAAAAATGCCTCAGCTGACCCAGCAGTCGGCCCAGATGACCCAGGCGAAGCTGGAAAGCGCGGTGCCTGTGGTCAACAAGCTGCTGGCTGACATGACCGCCGAGCTGACGCCGAAAGACGCAGCCGCGCCAGCCAAGAAAAAGCCTTAAGCGGAGTTCGGTATGACCATGCAACAACGCATCGAATCGACGCTGGGCCTGCTTCAGCCCGAGCATCTGCAAGTGCTGGATGAAAGCCACATGCACAGCCGTGGGCTGCAAACCCATTTCAAGGCTGTGGTCGTCAGTACGCAGTTCGAAGGCCTGAACCGGGTCAAGCGCCACCAGAAGGTCTACGGCACGCTCGGCGAGCTGATGGGCGAGTTCCATGCGTTGGCGCTGCATACCTACACGCCAGAGGAATGGGCACAGATTGACGCAGCTCCGGCCTCGCCGACCTGTGCCGGCGGCAGCAAGCACTAAACTCCGGTTTTTTGTTAGAATGCCCAACGCGCCGCTAACCCGGCGCGTTTTTTTTCGCATCCGGTTCACCCCTTACGAGGGTAGCCACCTGGAGATTTACCCATGACACAACAGATTGTCGTGGCGGCACTGTATAAGTTCGTCACCCTGGAAGATTACGTCGCCCTGCGCGAGCCCCTGCTGCAAGCGATGGTCGACAACGGCATCAAAGGCACCCTGCTGATTGCCGAAGAAGGCATCAACGGCACCGTGTCCGGCAGCCGCGAAGGCATCGACGGGCTGATGGCCTGGCTCAAGAACGACCCGCGCATGGACGACATCGACCACAAAGAGTCGTACTGCGACGAGCAGCCGTTCTACCGCACCAAGGTCAAACTCAAGAAAGAAATCGTTACCCTCGGCGTGGAAGGCGTGGACCCGAACAAAAAGGTCGGCACCTACGTCGATCCACAGGACTGGAACGCGCTGATCAGCGACCCGGAAGTGTTGTTGATCGACACCCGTAACGACTACGAAGTCTCGATCGGTACCTTCGAAGGCGCCATCGACCCGAAAACCACCAGTTTTCGCGAATTTCCCGATTACATCAAAGCCAACTTCGACCCGGCCGTGCACAAGAAGGTCGCGATGTTCTGCACTGGCGGCATCCGTTGCGAGAAGGCCTCTAGCTACATGCTCAGCGAGGGCTACGGTGAGGTTTTTCACCTCAAGGGTGGCATCCTGAAGTACCTCGAAGAGGTGCCGCAGGAAGAAACCAAGTGGCAGGGCGATTGCTTCGTGTTCGACAACCGCGTGACCGTTCGTCACGACCTGAGCGAGGGCGACTACGATCAATGTCATGCCTGCCGCACGCCGGTGAGTGTGGAAGACCGCGCGTCCGAGCATTACGTGGCCGGCATCAGTTGCCCGCATTGCTGGGATAAGCTGAGTGAGAAGACCCGTCGCAGCGCGATCGACCGGCAGAAGCAGATCGAACTGGCCAAGGCTCGTAACCAGCCTCACCCGATCGGCTTCAACTACAAGCAAGCATCTTCCGAGGCCTGAACCATGTCTGCGCGCCTGCTCTATGTGATGGACCCGATGTGTTCCTGGTGCTGGGGGTTTGCTCCCGTGGCCAAGTCACTGGTCGAGCAGGCGCAAGCCGCGGGTGTGGATGTGCACTTGATCGTGGGTGGTTTGCGCACCGGTAGCGGTGCGGCGCTGGAGCCGACCACCCGACGCTACATTCTTGAACACTGGCAGGCGGTCACCGAGGCCACCGGCCAGCCCTTCAAGTTTGAGGGCGCGTTACCCGATGGCTTTGTCTACGACACCGAGCCTGCCTGCCGGGCACTGGTGACGGCGCGCGGATTGGCGCCGGATTGTGCCTGGAAGCTGCTCGGGCTGATTCAGCATGCGTTTTATGTCGAAGGTCGGGACGTCACCCGCGCCAGCGTGCTGGTGGAACTGGCCGAGCAGGCCGGCGTGCCGCGCATCGAGTTCGCCGCCGCTTTCGACCGTGCCGACATGCACACTGCGACTGAAGCCGATTTCACCTGGGTCCAGGACCTGGGCATTGCCGGTTTCCCCACCCTGCTGGCCGAGCGTAACGGCCAACTGGCGTTGTTGACCAATGGCTATCAGCCGTTGAGCGAGTTGTCCCCGCTGCTCGGCCGCTGGCTGGAGCGTGCTGCCTGTGCATGACCTGCCTGATGATGTCGCACCCGCTAAACGTGTCGACCGTCTGAGCTGGGCGGAAATCCGCCGCCTGGCCCTGCATCACAAGAAATCCCTGTGGATCGCCAACGGCGTAGCCGTGCTGGCGACCTTGTGCAGCGTGCCGATTCCCTTGCTCCTGCCGTTGCTGGTGGACGAGGTGTTGCTGGGGCATGGTGATGCCGCGCTGAAGATCATGAACCACGTGCTGCCCGAAGGCTGGCAGAAGGCCGCTGGCTACATCGGCCTGATGCTGGTGGTGACCTTGACCCTGCGTTGCACGGCTCTGCTGTTCAACGTGGTGCAGGCGAAATTGTTCGCCGGCTTGGCCAAGGACATCGTCTACCGCATTCGCATACGCTTGATCGAGCGTCTCAAGGGTATTTCCCTGGGCGAATACGAAAGCCTGGGCAGCGGAACGGTGACTACACACCTGGTCACCGACCTGGACACGCTGGACAAATTCGTCGGCGAAACCCTCAGCCGTTTCCTCGTGGCCATGCTGACCCTGGTCGGCACGGCGGGCATTCTGATGTGGATGCACTGGCAACTGGCTTTGCTGATTCTGCTGTTCAACCCGCTGGTGATCTATGCCACGGTGCAGTTGGGCAAGCGGGTCAAACATCTGAAGAAACTCGAGAACGACAGCACTTCACGCTTTACCCAGGCGCTGACCGAAACGCTGGATGCCATCCAGGAAGTTCGCGCCGGCAACCGCCAGGGGTTTTTCCTCGGTCGCTTGGGCCAGCGCGCCCGGGACGTGCGTGACTATGCGGTGAATTCGCAATGGAAAACCGATGCATCGAACCGGGCCAGCGGTTTGCTGTTCCAGTTCGGTATCGATATTTTCCGGGCCGCGGCGATGCTCACCGTGCTGTTTTCCGACCTTTCAATCGGCCAGATGCTCGCGGTGTTCAGCTACCTGTGGTTCATGATCGGCCCGGTCGAACAGTTGCTGAACCTGCAATATGCCTACTACGCTGCCGGCGGTGCGCTGTCGCGGATCAACGAGTTGCTGTCCCGAGCCGATGAGCCCCAATACCCGGGCGGCATAGACCCTTTCGTCGGTCGCGAGACGGTCGGGCTGGAAGTACAAGGGCTGAGCTTCGGTTACGGTGATGAACTGGTCCTGAACCAGATGAACCTGTCCATTGCCCCTGGGGAAAAGGTCGCGATCGTCGGCGCCAGTGGTGGCGGCAAGAGCACGCTGGTGCAACTGCTGCTGGGCTTGTACACGCCGTTGGCCGGAACCATTCGCTTCGGCGGTTCGACCCAACAGGAGATCGGCCTGGAAACCGTGCGGGAAAATGTTGCCGTGGTCCTGCAACATCCGGCGCTGTTCAACGATACCATCCGGGCCAACCTGACCATGGGCCGTGAACGCAGTGACGAGGCCTGCTGGCAGGCGCTGGAAATCGCCCAATTACACGGTACGGTCCGGGATTTGCCCAAGGGCCTGGACAGCATCGTCGGGCGCTCCGGAGTGCGGTTGTCCGGCGGGCAACGTCAACGCCTGGCCATCGCCCGGATGGTACTGGCCGAGCCCAAGGTGGTGATCCTCGACGAAGCCACCTCTGCGCTGGATGCCGCCACCGAATACAACCTGCACCAGGCCTTGGCGCGGTTTCTGAGCAACCGCACCACGTTGATCATTGCCCACCGCCTTTCGGCGGTAAAACAGGCCGACCGTGTGCTGGTGTTCGACGGCGGGCAAATTGCCGAGGATGGCGATCATCAGCAACTGATTGCCGACGGTGGCCTGTACGCCAAGCTGTATGGGCATTTGCAGCGGTTGTAGTGAAATGATATCAAGGTTGCAGGGCGCCACTTCAATACTATAAAAAACATCATCGCGGCCGAATTCAGTGGCCGCGATATTCCCTCCGGGCATAGCTTGTCGCTTGCCGGGATCGGAATCGCAACCTAGTCTAGCTATAGCGATTTCGTCCGGAAGACGAGCAAGCGGTGCTAATGCAAGGGACCTCATGAATCAAACGCGGACTCTCGGAACGCCACGGCTGTTGGGCATCGTCTGGCCATTTATCGCCGTTGTAGTGTTTCAAGCCTTGTTGGGCGGCGTTAGCCTTTACGTACTGTCGGCGGTTCGCGGCTATGTTGCTGGGGAAAGCCTCTGGTCCAAGGGCCAGAAGGACGCAATCTATTACCTCAACCTCTATGCCGACAGCGGCGACGAAGCGATTTTTCGTAAATACCAGCACGCCATTTCCGTGCCTCAGGGCGGGCATGAGTTGCGCGTGGCGCTGGATCATCAACCGCCGAATATAGAGGCGGCGCGTGTGGCGATTCTCAAGGGTGGCAACCACCCGGAAGACGTTTCCAGCCTGATCTGGCTGTACCTCAACTTTCGTCACTTCAGTTATCTCGAAAAAGCCATCAACCTTTGGACCGTGGGGGATGCCTATCTGGTCCAGCTCGATGACGTTGCGCGGGACATGCATCAGCACATCACTGCCGGCCCGGCCTCCGGCGCGGACGTACAGCGCTGGAAGGAGCAGATTTTCGCCATCAACGACGGTGTGACGCCGGCGGCAAAGGCGTTCAGCGATGCCTTGGGTGAAGGTTCGCGGGTCATTCTTCGTTTGCTGCTGCTGACTAACCTCGCCACTGCTCTTGGATTGATTGCGCTGGCGCTGATGCGCACCCATAAACTGCTCAAGCAGCGCCATGCGTTCGCCGATGCGCTGCAACTGGAAAAAGAACGGGCGCAGATCACCCTGCAATCAATTGGTGATGGGGTGATCACCACGGATGTTTCCGGTGCAATCGCCTACATGAATCCGGCGGCCGAGGCGATGACCCACTGGAAGGCCGAGCAGGCGACGGGATTGCCGCTGGCGGCGCTGTTCAACCTGTTGGACGAAAATGCCCAGACCGATGGTTTCACCCTGATCGAGCATATTCTGAGCGGCCAGCTCAGTGGCGGCAGTGAACACTCCAAGTTGATTCAACGCCTGGACGGCAGCACGGTGTCGGTCACGCTGGTGGGCGCGCCCATCCGCAATGCCGGAAAAGTCAGCGGGACGGTGCTGGTGCTGCATGACATGACCCAGGAGCGGCAGTACATCGCCAATCTGTCGTGGCAGGCGACCCACGATGCCTTGACCGGTCTTGCCAACCGTCGCGAGTTCGAATATCGCCTGGAACAGGCGCTGCACAACCTGACCCGCCATTCGGGTCGCCATGCCCTGATGTTCCTCGATCTGGACCAGTTCAAGCTGGTCAACGACACCTGCGGCCACGCGGCGGGGGACGAACTGCTGCGGCACATCTGCGCGCTGTTGCAATCGGGGCTGCGCGAAGGCGACACCCTGGCGCGCCTTGGCGGCGACGAGTTCGGCATCCTGCTGGAAAACTGCGCACCGGAAGCGGCGGAGAAAATTGCCGAAAGCCTGCGCCAGACGGTGCAGAATCTGCATTTTGTCTGGAAAGGCCGGCCTTTCGTGACCACTGTCAGTATCGGGCTGGTCCATGTCGCGCAGAACCCGACGACGCTCGAAGCCTCGCTGCGTGCTGCCGACATGGCGTGCTACATGGCCAAGGAAAAGGGTCGGAACCGGGTCCAGGTCTATCATCCGGATGACTCGGAATTGTCCCTGCGCTTCGGCGAGATGGCCTGGGTGCAGCGTTTGCACATGGCGCTGGAGGAGGACCGCTTCTGCCTGTACGCCCAGGAAATCGCCCCCTTGGGTCATGTCGATCAGGACGGCGGGCACATTGAAATCCTGCTGCGATTACATGATGAAGCCGGGCGGATGATCTTGCCCGACAGCTTCATTCCGGCAGCTGAACGCTATGGCCTGATGAGCTCGCTTGATCGTTGGGTGGTGCAGAACGTGTTCAAGATCATCGCCCAATGCCGGGCCGAGCAAGGCCACGGACCGCTGGCCATGTGTGCGATCAATCTGTCAGGCACGACGATTGGGGATGAGGCGTTTCTGGACTTCTTGCGCGAACAGTTTGTGACGTATTCGATTCCGCCTGAAATGATTTGTTTTGAAATTACTGAAACCAGTGCCATTTCAAATCTTGGCAGCGCCATTCGATTCATTAATGAACTCAAAGGCTTAGGCTGCCATTTTTCGCTGGATGACTTTTGCGCCGGAATGTCCTCATTCGCGTACCTGAAACATTTGCCTGTAGACTTCCTGAAGATCGACGGGAGTTTCGTAAAGGATATGCTGGACGACCCGATTAACCGCGCCATGGTCGAAGTGATCAATCACATTGGCCATGTGATGGGTAAGCGCACGATTGCCGAGTTTGTCGAAACGCCCCAGATCGAGCAGGCATTGCTGGAGATCGGGGTGGATTACGCTCAAGGGTATGTGATTGAACGCCCGCAGTTGTTTACCAGTGATAGTCTGTTAAGTCGTCCCGCCAGGCCGCAACCGCTGTTGTTCAAGGCGCCTGGCACGTTCCGTTGAGACTCCTGCCGGTCTTACAATCACAATCAAAAGGAGCTCGACAGTGATCGATACATTCAACCGAACCGGACCGCTCATGGAAGCTGCAAGTTACCCTGCCTGGGCCCAGCGCCTGATCCAGGATTGCAGCGAGAGCAAGCGCCGGGTTGTCGAACACGAACTGTACCAACGCATGCGAGACAACAAACTCAGTGCGAAGACCATGCGCCAGTACCTGATCGGTGGCTGGCCGGTGGTCGAACAGTTCGCGTTGTATATGGCACAAAACCTGACCAAGACCCGCTTTGCCCGTCATCCCGGCGAAGACATGGCCCGTCGCTGGCTGATGCGTAACATCCGCGTCGAACTGAACCACGCCGATTACTGGGTGAACTGGAGTCGCGCGCACGGTGTCAGCCTGGAAGAGCTGCAGGCTCAGCAGGTTCCCCCCGAGCTTCACGCCCTGAGCCATTGGTGCTGGCACACCAGTTCAGCCGACTCGCTGATCGTTGCGATTGCCGCTACCAACTACGCCATCGAAGGGGCGACCGGGGAATGGTCGGCGGTAGTGTGTTCCAACGGTATCTACGCCGCCTCGTTTCCCGAGGAAGATCGCAAGCGGGCGATGAAGTGGCTGAAGATGCATGCCCAGTACGACGATGCCCATCCATGGGAAGCCCTGGAAATCATCTGCACATTGGCGGGCACGAACCCCGGCAAATCTCTGCAGGTGGAGTTGCGTCAGGCCGTTTGCAAGAGCTACGACTATATGTACCTGTTTCTCGAACGTTGCATGCAAATGGAGCACGCAGAGTGGGTACCGGTCGTGCGTGAGCGGATGGCATTGGCCGAAGGCTGATTCAATCGCTGCTTGAAAAACAACTGTGGGAGCGAGCCTGCTCGCGAATACGGACTGTCAGTCAACATCATCGTTGAAAGTCAGATCCCATTCGCGAGCAAGCCCGCTCCCACATTGGTTTGTGTCGTGGCTGAAAAGTCAGCCCGCCATCTCCAGCCGGTTACGACCTTCGCGCTTGGCCACATACAACGCGCTGTCTGCCCGTCGCAACAGACTTTCGGCAGACTCGCCGGGCAACAGGGTCGAACAGCCGAGGCTGACCGTCAGCAGGATCCTGTGACCATCGGCCAGGTACTCTTCAGACTGGGCTGCAAACCGCAGCCGCTCACCGACCATGGACGCGGCCTCGCGACAGGTATTCGACAGCAGGATCAGGAACTCCTCGCCGCCATAGCGGAACACCATGTCCACGTTGCGCAGCTGGTTTTTGATCGTGGCGGCGACCGCCTTGAGCACGTCATCACCTGTGCTGTGGCCATGGGTATCATTGACTAGCTTGAAATGATCGATGTCCAGCATCAGTACTGACAACGGTTGTAGATGGCGCCGGGACAGTTCGATTTCCCTTTGCAGCGTCTGGTCCATGGCGATGCGGTTACCGGCACCCGTCAGCGGGTCGCGCAGTGCGCTTTGGGTGGCGGTACGGTACAGCAGCGCATTGCGCATCGGGAAAAGCAGTGCGGCTAGCAGTGATTCGAGATTGCCCTGATCCTGTTCGCTGAAACGCTGATTGCGACGGAAGATCAGCTCACCCAGGTGTTCGCCTTCGTGGCTGAGGCTGTAACTGATGGAGTGGTGGCCGCGTTGGCCGAACTCCAGGCGCAGGTCACTGCTCTTGTGTTGGTAGCACAAGGCGTCCAACGGTACCAACCGCTGAATCTCGCGATAGAACGTCCCAAGAATGCGTTGCGGCTCCAGACTGGTTTGCAACTGCAGGCTCAGTTGCTGGCGCAATTGCGCAAGACTGACAGGTCTTTCCAGGAGAGGCGGCTGCTGACCAAAGCCCAGGCGCTGCAATTTGGCGCTATCGAAGTCAATTGCGTTGGTCTGGGAAGGTGGTTTCATAAGGCATGCGCCCCTAAGCAGTAAGGCTGTCTTACAAGCAGGGTGAGAGCGGCTTAGGGCTGCGCGTCGTACTGGTCCGTCAGTCCCGTAGGACATTTCGTACAAGTTTAATCCGCTTTGTAGAAGATGAGTAATCTCTGCGCTCAAGCTTCACCCCCGTCTGCTTTCACTTTACGTGTCTGAGCAAACTTAGAGCGAAAGTCGTGCCATTCGGTTCATCCGAACAAAAACTCTATTAAATCAATGGGTTGTTGGTTGTATGCTGCCTGTGTAGCGCGGCGTGTGACGTTTGTTTGACAGGTGCCTGGCTCGAACCCGAGAGCCTTCAAGTGCCGCGACAGGAAGCTGGCGCGGCACTAAAAAGCGACGTACGGTCGTTACTGGGCGTTGAACGCCTGGCCATTGATACCGGTGCTGTCCGGGCCCATCAGGTAAAGGTAGACCGGCATGATCTCCTCGGGCGTCGGGTTGTTCAGTGGGTTTTCACCCGGGTAAGCCTGGGCGCGCATGCTGGTGCGGGTGGCGCCCGGGTTGATGCTGTTGGAGCGCACCGGGGCCACGGTATCGACTTCGTCAGCCAGGGTTTGCATCAAGCCTTCAGTGGCGAATTTGGAGACGCCGTAAGCGCCCCAATACGCACGCCCCTTGCGGCCGACGCTGCTGGAAGTGAACACCACCGAGGCATCCTGCGACAACTTGAGCAGCGGCAGCAGGGTGCTGGTGAGCATGAACATGGCATTGACGTTGACTTGCATGACCCGCATGAAGTTTTCGCCGGAAAGCTGCTCGATCGGCGTGCGCGGGCCGATGATCGAGGCATTGTGCAGGAGACCGTCGAGATGCCCGAATTCGCTTTCGATCATCGCTGCCAGCTCATCGTATTGATGGGGCAGGGCGGTTTCGAGGTTGAAGGGGATGACTGCCGGTTGTGGATGGCCGGCGGCTTCGATTTCGTCGTAGACCTGGGTCAGGTTGGCTTCGGTCTTGCCCAGCAGCAGCACGGTTGCGCCGTGTGCCGCGTAGGTTTTTGCCGCTGCGGCACCGATACCGCGTCCTGCGCCGGTGACCAGAATGACCCGATCCTTGAGCAGTTCGGGGCGGGCGGAATAATCAAACATAAAAAACCTCTACGAAAATTCTTCAGGTCAAGCGCTATCCCTGTAGGAGCGAGCTTGCTCGCGACGGGCGTAAACGATGACGACCCGTGGCGCTCTCAGGTTCTTCGCGAGCAGGCTCGCTCCTACAGAGGTCAACGACAGTCTCAGCAGCTACAGAGGGCGCTATCCAAAACCTTGCGCAGCTCCAACGGATGATCAACCACCACATCCGCCCCCCAATGCCGCGGGTTGTCATCCGGGTGGATGTAGCCGAAGGTCACCGCAGCAGTCTTGGTGCCGGCATCGCGGCCTGATTCGATGTCGCGCAGGTCATCGCCGACGAACAGCACGCTGGCCGGGTCCAGGTCGAGCATCCTGCAGGCGAGGATCAGCGGCTCGGGATCCGGTTTGCTGTTTTTCACATGATCCGGGCAGATCAGCAGCGCCGAACGCTCGGCCAGTCCCAGCTGTTGCATGATCGGCTCGGCGAAGCGCAGCGGCTTGTTGGTGACCACGCCCCAGATCAGGTTGGCCTTCTCGATGTCCGCCAGCAGTTCGCCCATGCCGTCGAACAGCTTGCTATGGACGGCACAACCGACGAGGTAGCGCTCTAGGAACTCCAGGCGCAACTCCTCGAATCCCGGCGATTCCGGGTCCATGGAGAAGGTCACTGCGACCATCGCCTTGGCGCCGCCGGAAATCTCGTCGCGAATGTGTTTGTCGTTCATCGGTGGCAAGCCACGGTCGGCACGCATCGCCTGGCAGATCGCAATGAAGTCCGGCGCGGTGTCGAGCAGGGTGCCGTCCATGTCGAAAAGAACTGCTCTGATTGGCATCGGCTTATTCCTCGCGCAGGGTCTGGATCATGTAGTTGACGTCCACGTCGGAGGCCAGTTTGTAGTGCTTGGTCAGCGGGTTGTAGGTCAGGCCGATGATGTCCTTGACGGTCAGGCCGGCCATGCGGCTCCAGGCGCCAAGTTCGGAAGGGCGAATGAATTTCTTGAAGTCGTGGGTGCCGCGCGGCAACAGCTTCATGATGTATTCGGCGCCGACGATGGCGAACAGGTACGCCTTCGGATTGCGGTTGATGGTCGAGAAGAACACCTGGCCGCCGGGCTTGACCATGCGGAAGCAGGCACGGATGACCGACGACGGGTCTGGCACGTGCTCAAGCATTTCCAGGCAGGTGACCACGTCGAACTGCTCGGGCATTTCCTCGGCCAGGGCTTCGGCGGTGATCTGCCGGTATTCGACGCTCACGCCCGACTCCAGCTGATGAAGCTGGGCAACCGCCAGCGGCGCTTCGCCCATGTCGATACCCATCACGGTCGCGCCGCGCTGAGCCATGGCTTCGCTGAGGATGCCGCCGCCGCAACCGATGTCGAGGACCTTCTTGCCGGCCAGGTTGACCCGCTCGTCAATCCAGTTGACCCGCAGCGGGTTGATGTCGTGCAGCGGTTTGAATTCGCTTTCGCGGTCCCACCAGCGATGGGCCAGGGCCTCGAATTTGGCGATTTCGGCGTAGTCGACGTTGCTCATGGTTTAAGTCCTCTAAAACTTGAAAAATCCTGTTGCCCCGGTTTGTGCTCCAGGGTGCTTACGATTCGGTGCGGCCACTGATGCGCCGGCCCCAGGCCTTCGCGACAGTACTTAGCTGTTGTTCATCCAGGCGCGTCAGGCGACGGTCGTCGAGCAACTGCTTGCCGGCAACCCAAAGGTGTTTCACGCAGTCCCGGCCGGTGGCGTATATAAGCTGCGAAACCGGGTCGTAGACCGGCTGCTGGGCCAGGCCCGAGAGATCGAAAGCCACCATGTCCGCGGCCTTGCCGATTTCCAGCGAACCGACTTCGGCTTCGATACCCAGTGCCCGGGCACCGTTGAGGGTGGCCATGCGCAAGGCACGATGGGCATCCAGTGCGGTGGCCGAGCCGGCGACAGCCTTGGCCAACAGGGCTGCGGTGCGGGTTTCGCCGAGCAGGTCCAGGTCGTTGTTGCTGGCCGCGCCATCGGTGCCGACCGCGACATTGACCCCGGCCTGCCACAAACGCTCTACCGGGCAGAACCCGCTGGCCAGCTTCAGGTTCGATTCCGGGCAATGAATCACATTGCTGTTGCTTTCTACCAGCAGCGTCATGTCTTCTTCGCTGATCTGGGTCATGTGAACCGCCTGGAAGCGTGGCCCCAGCAAGCCCAGGCGCGCCAGTCGGGCCAGCGGTCGTTCACCGCGCTGCTCGACCGATTGCTGCACTTCAAATGCCGTTTCATGCACGTGCATATGGATCGAGGCGTCCAGTTCTTCGGCGATCACCCGGATTTTTTCCAGGTTTTCGTCGCCCACGGTGTAGGGTGCATGGGGGCCAAAGGTGATTTTGATGCGCTCGTGGTGCTTGAGATCGCCAAACAACTCGACGCCCTGACGAATGGCTTCGTCCGCTGTAGCGGCGCCCGGAATGGGGAAGTCGAGGATCGGAATCGCGATCTGCGCGCGAATGCCGCTGTTGTGCACGCGCTCGCTGGCAACCTTCGGGAAGAAGTACATGTCAGAGAAACAGGTGATGCCACCTTTGATTTGCTCGGCGATGGCCAGATCCGTGCCGTCGCGCACGAAGTCCTCGTCGACCCACTTGGCTTCGGCGGGCCAGATGTGGTTCTCCAGCCAGGTCATCAATGGCAGGTCATCGGCCAGGCCACGGAACAGCGTCATCGCCGCGTGCCCGTGGGCATTGATCAGGCCGGGGCTGAGCAACATGTCGGGCAACTCGCGGGTTTCGGTTGCGTTAAGCTTCAGTGCGGCGGAACGTGGGCCGATAAACACGATGCGTCCATCACGGATGCCCACGCCATGTTCCTTGAGGACAACACCAGCAGGTTCGACGGGTACCAGCCAGGTCGGCAGCAATAACAGGTCGAGCGCAGCGGCAGTGTTCGGCATCGAGGGTCGGTTCCAGTGCTTTTGTAAAGGATGGCGAAGTATACCCGAGCGTCTTCGCGGGGGGATCGCTATAATCGGCGGCTTTTGTTCATGAGTGCGGGGTGAGGGATGCGCGATCGACTGTTGGCTGCGGAAAAGGTAAAGGCCATCGATTGGCGTGATGGCGCTCTCCATCTGCTGGATCAGCGCATTTTGCCGTTCGAGGAAACCTGGATCGCCTACACCAGTGCGGCCGGTGTGGCCGAGGCCATTCGCTCGATGGTGGTGCGCGGTGCGCCGGCGATTGGTATCAGTGCCGCTTATGGCATCGTGCTCGCGGCCCGTGCCCGGATTGCCGAAGGTGGCGACTGGTACGCGGCGCTGGAAGAGGATTTCGCGCTGCTGGCCGATTCCCGTCCCACTGCGGTCAACCTGTTCTGGGCGCTGGGCCGCATGCACGACCGGCTTGATCGCCTGAAAGACAATGCCGATCCGCTGGAGGTGCTGGAGGCAGAGGCCATTGCCATTCACGAAAGTGATCGCGAAGCCAACCTGACCATGGCGCAACTGGGTGTGGACCTGATCCGCAAGCATCAGGGCAACGCGCAGGCGATCCTGACCCACTGCAACACCGGCGCACTGGCCACGGGCGGCTTTGGCACGGCGCTGGGGGTGATTCGTGGGGCTTTCATCGAGGGCATGGTCGAGCGGGTGTATGTCGACGAAACCCGCCCATGGCTGCAGGGCTCGCGGCTGACCGCGTGGGAACTGACCAATGAAGGCATTCCCGTGACCCTCAATGTCGATTCCGCCGCCGCGCATATCATGAAGACCAAAGGCCCTACCTGGGTCATCGTCGGTGCTGACCGGATCACCGCCAATGGCGACGTGGCCAACAAGATCGGCACCTATCAACTGGCCGTCAACGCCATGCACCACGGCGTGCGCTTCATGGTGGTGGCGCCGAGTTCGACCATCGACATGCACCTGGCCAGCGGCGATGACATCCCGATTGAGGAACGTGATGGCCGCGAGTTGCTGGAGGTCGGTGGCAAGCGGGTGGGCGCGGATGTCGAAGCGTTCAATCCAGTGTTCGATGTGACTCCGGCGGACCTGATCGATGCGATCGTCACCGAAAAAGGCATCGTCGAGCGCCCGGATACGGCGAAGATGGCGCAGTTGATGTGCCGCAAGCGCCTGCATTAATAGCTTCTGGCGTCTGAAAGATAGCCATCGCGAGCAAGCTCGCTCCCACAGTGTTTTCGGTGTACACAAAACCTGTGGGAGCGAGCTTGCTCGCGATGGGGTCGTCAAACCCAATGAACCAACCCGAATCAGCCACAAATTCTCCATTCAACACGGCTCTAAGCCCCTCTCGTCCCCTTCAAGCCTGTCACCGGTCAACTAACTACTCTCCATGCGCGTCTGGGGGATAGGTGCGTGGCGGCTCTTGTGATAACATCCGGCGGTTTCCAGGGTTGCCCGAAGTGGCGACCCGTACTGCGCAGATCCATGGCATAACTCGTTGATTTGTCGTAAGTCGGTGCATGGCACTCAGCCTGTATCGGCGAGCTTCGTTGGTCCCATATGGATGTGACGAAGTTTCACCAGAAAAAGGAATCAGGCTTCTCATGGGCGAACTGGCCAAAGAAATCCTCCCGGTCAATATCGAAGACGAGCTGAAGCAGTCCTACCTCGACTACGCGATGAGCGTAATTGTCGGGCGGGCACTGCCGGATGCGCGCGATGGCTTGAAGCCCGTGCACCGGCGCGTGCTGTTCGCGATGAGCGAGCTGGGCAACGACTTCAACAAGCCGTACAAGAAATCTGCCCGTGTTGTCGGTGACGTGATCGGTAAGTATCACCCGCACGGTGATACCGCGGTGTACGACACCATCGTTCGGATGGCGCAGCCATTCTCCCTGCGCTACCTGCTGGTAGACGGCCAGGGCAACTTCGGCTCGGTGGACGGCGACAACGCCGCGGCCATGCGATACACCGAAGTGCGCATGACCAAGCTGGCGCACGAGCTGCTGGCTGACCTGCATAAAGAAACCGTGGACTGGGTGCCGAACTACGACGGCACCGAAATGATCCCGGCGGTCATGCCGACCCGTATTCCCAACCTGCTGGTCAACGGCTCCAGCGGTATCGCCGTGGGCATGGCGACCAACATTCCGCCGCACAACCTCGGTGAAGTCATCGACGGTTGCCTGGCGCTCATCGACAATCCAGAGCTGACTGTCGACGAGCTGATGCAATACATCCCCGGTCCGGACTTCCCGACCGCCGCGATCATCAACGGTCGTGCCGGCATCATCGAAGCCTACCGCACCGGTCGCGGGCGCATTTACATGCGCGCCCGCTCGATGATCGAAGACATCGACAAGGTCGGTGGCCGCCAGCAGATCGTCATCACCGAACTCCCTTACCAGCTGAACAAGGCGCGTCTGATCGAGAAGATCGCCGAGCTGGTAAAAGAGAAGAAGCTCGAAGGCATCACCGAGCTGCGCGACGAGTCCGACAAGGACGGTATGCGCGTCGTGATCGAGTTGCGTCGCGGCGAAGTACCTGAGGTCATCCTCAACAACCTCTACGCCCAGACCCAACTGCAAGCGGTGTTCGGTATCAACATCGTCGCGCTGATCGACGGCCGTCCGCGGATCCTGAACCTCAAGGATCTGCTGGAAGCCTTCGTCCGCCACCGTCGCGAAGTGGTGACCCGTCGTACCGTGTTCGAACTGCGCAAGGCGCGCGAGCGTGGTCACATCCTTGAAGGTCAAGCGGTTGCCCTGTCGAACATCGACCCGGTCATCGCCCTGATCAAGGCATCGCCAACGCCGTCGGAAGCCAAGGAAGCGCTGGTCAGCACCCCTTGGGAATCCTCTGCTGTGGTGGCAATGGTTGAACGTGCCGGCGCTGATTCGTGCCGTCCGGAAAACCTCGATCCGCAATACGGTCTGCGCGACGGCAAGTACTTCCTGTCGCCAGAGCAGGCGCAAGCCATTCTGGAACTGCGTCTGCACCGCCTGACCGGCCTGGAACACGAAAAGCTGCTGGCCGAGTATCAAGAGATCCTCAACCAGATCGGCGAGCTGATCCGCATCCTCAACAGCGCCACGCGCCTGATGGAAGTGATTCGCGAAGAGCTGGAAGTGATTCGCGCCGAGTACGGCGACGTGCGTCGTACCGAAATCCTCGATGCCCGTCTCGACCTGACCCTGGGTGACATGATCCCGGAAGAAGAGCGCGTCGTGACCATTTCCCACGGTGGCTACGCCAAGACCCAGCCGCTGGCTGCGTACCAGGCCCAGCGTCGTGGCGGTAAAGGCAAGTCGGCGACCGGCGTCAAGGATGAGGACTACATCGCTCACCTGCTGGTTGCCAACAGCCACACCACGCTGCTGCTGTTCTCCAGCAAGGGCAAGGTGTACTGGCTGAAAACCTACGAAATCCCTGAAGCGTCCCGCGCTGCCCGTGGTCGTCCGCTGGTCAACCTGCTGCCACTGGATGACGGTGAATACATCACCACCATGCTGCCGGTCGAGGAATACACCGAAGGTCACTACATCTTCATGGCCACCGCCAACGGCACCGTGAAGAAGACCCCGCTGGAATCCTTCAGCCGTCAACGTAGCGTCGGCCTGATCGCACTGGAACTGGACGAAGGCGACGTGCTGATTTCTGCTGCCATCACCGATGGCGAGCGTGAAGTCATGCTGTTCTCCGACGGAGGCAAAGTGACGCGCTTCAAGGAATCCGACGTTCGCGCCATGGGCCGTACCGCCCGCGGTGTGCGCGGCATGCGTCTACCGGAAGGTCAGAAGCTGATTTCCATGCTGATTCCGGAAGAAGGCAGCCAGATCCTCACCGCTTCGGCGCGTGGCTACGGCAAGCGCACGGCGATCACCGAGTTCCCTGAATACAAACGTGGCGGTCAGGGCGTTATCGCCATGGTCAGCAACGAACGTAACGGCCGTCTGGTCGGTGCGGTCCAGGTACTCGACGGCGAGGAAATCATGCTGATTTCCGACCAGGGCACCCTGGTGCGTACCCGTGTCGACGAAGTGTCCAGCCTGGGTCGTAACACCCAGGGCGTGACCCTGATCAAACTGGCCAACGACGAAACACTGGTCGGGCTGGAGCGGGTTCAAGAACCGTCGGAAGTCGAGGGTGAAGAGCTGGAAGGTGAAGAGGGTGAAGGGTTTGTCGGTGAAGTCGTGATCGACGACGTTGCCGAAGACCAGCAACTCGACGCCGCCGCTGACGAAGAACCACAGGAATAAGTGGGCAAGCAGGGGGCGGATGAAAATTCGCCCCCTTGTTGTTTGTCCCTTTTGAAATAATGAGATCCCCTGTAGGAGCGAGCTTGCTCGCGATGGTCGTCAACGATAACGCAGGGCGTCTGGTGCACCCTTGCGCTCTCAGGTTTTTCGCGAGCAAGCTCGCTCCTACAGTGATACCACCAAATCAGAGCGAGATTGGATGTGAGCAAGAGAGCCTATAACTTCTGTGCCGGTCCTGCGGCGCTTCCCGAAGCTGTCCTGCAGCGCGCCCAGGGTGAACTCCTCGACTGGCACGGCAAGGGTCTGTCGGTCATGGAAATGAGCCATCGCAGTGATGAGTTCGTGTCCATCGCCACCAAGGCCGAGCAGGATCTGCGTGATCTGCTGAATATCCCCTCGAACTATAAAGTGCTGTTTCTGCAAGGCGGCGCCAGCCAGCAATTTGCTCAGATTCCTCTGAACCTGTTGCCGGAAAACGGCTCGGCCGACTATATCGACACCGGTATCTGGTCGCAGAAGGCCATCGAAGAAGCTTCGCGCTTCGGCCACGTCAACGTTGCCGCCACCGCCAAGCCTTACGATTATTTCGCCATTCCCGGCCAGAACGAGTGGAAGCTGTCGAAAGACGCGGCCTACGTTCACTACGCGCCGAACGAAACCATCGGCGGGCTGGAGTTTCAGTGGATCCCGGAAACCGGCGATGTTCCGCTGGTGGCCGACATGTCCTCGGACATCCTGTCGCGCCCGGTGGATGTGTCGCGTTTCGGCATGATCTACGCCGGTGCCCAGAAAAACATTGGCCCGAGCGGTATCGTCGTCAACATCGTACGCGAAGACCTGCTGGGCAAGGCCCGTTCCCTGTGCCCGACCATGCTCGACTACAAGGTCGCGGCTGATAACGGCTCGATGTACAACACCCCGCCGACGCTGGCCTGGTACCTGTCCGGCCTGGTGTTCGAGTGGCTCAAGGAACAGGGCGGCGTCGAGGCCATCGGCAAGCTCAACGAAGTCAAGCAGCGCACGCTGTACAGCTTCATCGATGCCAGCGGCCTGTATAGCAACCCGATCAACAAGTCGGACCGCTCGTGGATGAACGTGCCGTTCCGTCTGGCTGATGATCGCCTGGACAAGCCGTTCCTGGCCGGTGCCGACGAGCGTGGCCTGTTGAACCTCAAGGGCCACCGTTCCGTGGGTGGCATGCGCGCCTCCATCTATAACGCCGTCGACATCAACGCCGTCAATGCGCTGATTTCGTACATGGCAGAGTTCGAGAAGGAACACGGCTAATGTCTGAGCAAGAACTCAAGGCACTGCGCCTGCGCATTGATGCCCTGGACGAAAAGGTCCTGGAGCTGATCAGTGAGCGTGCGCGCTGCGCCCAGGAAGTCGCGCGAGTAAAGATGGCCTCGCTGGCCGAAGGCGAAGTGCCGGTGTTCTATCGTCCCGAGCGCGAAGCTCAGGTGCTCAAGCGTGTCATGGAGCGCAACCAGGGGCCGCTGGGCAACGAAGAGATGGCGCGGTTGTTCCGTGAAATCATGTCTTCGTGCCTGGCGCTCGAACAGCCGCTGAAAGTGGCTTATCTCGGCCCTGAAGGCACCTTCACTCAGGCGGCGGCCATGAAGCACTTCGGCCACGCCGTGATCAGCAAGCCGATGGCGGCGATCGACGAAGTGTTCCGTGAAGTGGCGGCGGGGGCGGTGAATTTTGGTGTGGTGCCGGTGGAGAACTCCACCGAAGGCGCGGTCAACCACACCCTCGACAGCTTCCTCGAACATGACATGGTGATCTGCGGTGAAGTCGAGCTGCGTATCCACCATCACCTGTTGGTCGGTGAAAACACCAAGACCGACAGCATCAGTCGCATCTACTCCCACGCCCAGTCACTGGCCCAGTGCCGCAAGTGGCTGGACGCCCATTACCCGAATGTCGAGCGCGTGGCGGTGTCCAGCAACGCCGAAGCGGCCAAGCGGGTCAAGGGTGAGTGGAACTCGGCGGCGATTGCCGGCGATATGGCGGCCGGCCTGTACGGCTTGACCCGTTTGGCCGAAAAAATCGAGGACCGTCCGGATAACTCCACGCGCTTCCTCATGATCGGCAACCAGGAAGTGCCACCGACCGGCGACGACAAGACATCGATCATCGTTTCGATGAGCAACAAGCCGGGTGCGCTTCACGAGTTGCTGGTGCCGTTCCACGACAATGGCATCGACCTGACGCGAATCGAGACTCGTCCGTCGCGCAGCGGTAAATGGACCTATGTGTTCTTCATCGACTTCGTCGGCCACCACCGCGACCCCTTGGTCAAAGGTGTGCTGGAAAAGATCAGTCAGGAAGCAGTGGCACTCAAGGTGCTGGGTTCCTACCCGAAAGCAGTTCTCTAAGGGGCGGTAGCAAATGAGTGGCAATTTCCTCGCTCTGGCACAGCCGGGCGTGCAACAACTTTCGCCTTACGTTCCGGGCAAACCCGTGGACGAACTGGCGCGTGAGCTGGACCTCGATCCAGCCAGTATCGTCAAGCTGGCGAGCAACGAAAACCCGCTGGGCGCTGGCCCCAAGGCGCTGGCGGCGATCCGCGATGCGCTGGCCGAGCTGACCCGTTATCCGGACGGCAACGGTTTTGCCCTCAAGAGCCTGCTGGCCGAGCAGTGCCGCGTCGAACTCGACCAGGTCACGTTGGGTAACGGTTCCAACGACATCCTGGAACTGGTTGCGCGTGCTTATCTGGCGCCGGGCCTGAACGCCGTGTTCAGCGAGCATGCGTTCGCTGTCTACCCGATTGCCACCCAGGCGGTCGGCGCACAGGCCAAAGTGGTTCCGGCCAAGGATTGGGGGCATGACCTGCCTGCCATGCTGGCGGCGATCGATGCCAACACCCGCGTGGTGTTCATCGCCAACCCGAACAACCCGACCGGGACCTGGTTCGACGCCGAGGCGCTCGACGAATTCCTGCAGGATGTGCCGGAGCATGTGCTGGTCGTGCTGGACGAGGCTTACATCGAATACGCCGAAGGCAGCGATCTGCCGGATGGCCTGGATTTCCTGGCGGCTTATCCGAACCTGCTGGTTTCCCGCACCTTCTCCAAGGCCTATGGCCTGGCGGCGCTGCGCGTGGGTTATGGCTTGTCCACGGCGGTGGTCGCAGACGTGCTGAACCGTGTACGCCAGCCGTTCAACGTCAACAGCCTGGCCCTGGCCGCGGCCTGTGCGGCGTTGAAGGACGAAGAGTATCTGGCGCAAAGCCGTCAGTTGAACGAGTCCGGCATGCAGCAGCTGGAGGCCGGTTTCCGTGAGCTGGGGCTAAGCTGGATACCATCCAAAGGCAATTTCATTTGCGTCGATCTCGATCAGGTCGCGGCCCCGGTGTTCCAGGGCTTGCTTCGTGAAGGCGTGATCGTGCGTCCGGTGGCCAACTACGGCATGCCAAACCACCTGCGCATCACTATTGGCCTGCCGGCAGAGAACAGCCGCTTCCTTGAGGCGCTGACCAAGGTTCTGGCTCGTGGTTGATGTCACTGCGCTGCAATCTGCTGAACCTATGATCGGTCGCCTGGTGGTGGTCGGTCTCGGGTTGATCGGCGGTTCGTTTGCCAAGGGCTTGCGTGAAAGCGGTCTGTGCCGCGAAGTGGTCGGAGTCGATCTCGATCCGCAATCGCGCAAGCTCGCGGTCGAGTTGGGTGTGGTGGATCGCTGCGAGGAAGACCTGGGCGTTGCTTGTCAGGGCGCCGACGTCATCCAGCTGGCGGTGCCGATCCTGGCCATGGAGAAAGTGCTTGCGCGTCTGGCGGGCATGGATCTGGGGCAGGCGATCCTGACCGATGTCGGCAGTGCCAAGGGCAATGTGGTGCGCGCGGCCACCGAAGCATTTGGCAAGATGCCGTCATGCTTTGTGCCGGGGCACCCGATTGCCGGTTCAGAGCAGAGTGGGGTGGAAGCCTCCAACGCTGAACTGTTCCGTCGCCACAAGGTGATCCTGACGCCGCTGGAGCAAACCGATCCGGCAGCCTTGGCGGTAGTCGACCGTTTGTGGCGCGAGTTGGGCGCCGATGTCGAGCACATGCAGGTCGAGCGTCACGACGAAGTACTGGCCGCGACCAGCCATCTGCCGCACTTGTTGGCGTTCGGCCTGGTCGATTCGTTGGCCAAGCGCAATGAAAATCTTGAGATCTTCCGTTACGCTGCGGGCGGTTTCCGCGATTTCACAAGAATCGCCGGAAGCGACCCGGTCATGTGGCACGACATCTTCCTCGCCAACCGCGAAGCTGTCCTGCGCACACTCGATACATTTCGCAGCGATCTCGACGCCTTGCGCGACGCGGTCGATGCAGGGGATGGGCACCAATTGTTGGGCGTTTTCACTCGCGCCCGGGTTGCCCGCGAGCATTTCAGTAAAATCCTGGCCCGCAGGGCCTATGTGGACGCTATGAATTCCAACGATCTGATTTTCCTGGCTCAACCTGGTGGCCGCCTGTCCGGTCGGATTCGCGTACCGGGTGACAAATCGATTTCCCACCGTTCGATCATGCTTGGCTCCCTGGCCGAAGGCGTCACCGAAGTCGAAGGTTTCCTCGAGGGCGAAGATGCCCTGGCGACCTTGCAGGCGTTCCGTGACATGGGCGTGGTCATCGAAGGTCCGCACCACGGTCGCGTGACCATTCACGGCGTTGGCCTGCATGGCCTGAAGCCGGCACCGGGCCCGATCTATCTGGGCAACTCCGGTACTTCGATGCGTCTGCTGTCCGGCCTGTTGGCTGCGCAGAACTTCGACAGCACCCTGACCGGCGACGCTTCGCTGTCCAAGCGCCCGATGAATCGCGTCGCCAATCCGCTGCGTGAAATGGGCGCGGTGATCGAAACCGCCGCCGAAGGTCGTCCGCCGATGACCATTCGTGGTGGCAACAAGCTCAAGGGCCTGACCTATACCATGCCGATGGCCAGTGCCCAGGTTAAGTCCTGCCTGCTGCTGGCCGGTCTGTATGCCGAAGGCAAGACCACGGTGACCGAGCCTGCTCCGACCCGCGACCATACCGAGCGCATGCTGCGTGGCTTCGGCTACCCGGTAACGGTCAACGGTGCGACCGCATCGGTCGAGTCCGGCAGCAAGCTGACCGCGACCCACATCGAAGTCCCGGGTGACATTTCGTCCTCGGCGTTCTTCCTCGTGGCGGCATCGATCGCCGAGGGTTCCGAGCTGGTGCTTGAACACGTCGGCATCAACCCGACCCGTACCGGCGTGATCGACATCCTGCGCCTGATGGGCGCCGACATCACTCTGGAAAACCAGCGTGAAGTGGGTGGCGAGCCGGTGGCGGATTTGCGCGTACGTGCAGCTAAACTCAAAGGTATCGAGATTCCCGAGGCGCTGGTTCCGCTGGCGATCGACGAGTTCCCGGTGCTGTTCGTCGCCGCCGCCTGTGCCGAAGGGCGCACCGTGTTGCGTGGTGCCGAAGAGCTGCGGGTCAAGGAGTCGGATCGCATCCAGGTCATGGCGGATGGTTTGCTGGCGCTGGGCGTCAAGTGCGAACCAACCCCGGATGGCATCATCATCGACGGCGGCCAGATCGGCGGCGGTGAAGTGCATGGTCATGGTGATCACCGTATTGCCATGGCGTTCAGCGTTGCTTCGCTGCGCGCCAGTGCGCCAATCCGCATTCATGATTGCGCCAACGTCGCGACGTCGTTCCCGAACTTCCTGGCGCTGTGCGCACAGGTCGGTATTCGCGTGGCACAAGAGGCACAGTCGTGAACAACATTGCACCGGTCATCACCATCGATGGGCCAAGTGGTTCGGGCAAGGGCACGGTAGCCGGGATTCTGGCCAAGCGCCTGGGCTGGAACCTGCTGGATTCCGGTGCGTTGTACCGATTGCTGGCCTTCGCCGCGCATAACCATGGTGTCGACCTGACCAATGAAGAGCTGCTGAAGAAACTCGCCGCTCATCTGGATGTGCAGTTCATCGCGGCGACGGACGGTCAGTTGCAACGCATCATCCTGGAAGGTGATGAAGTCAGCGATGTCATTCGTACCGAAAGCGTCGGTTCCGGCGCTTCCCAGGTAGCTGCGTTGCCGGCTGTGCGCGAGGCGCTGCTGCAGCGCCAGCGGGCTTTTCAGGAGGCGCCGGGCCTTGTGGCGGATGGTCGCGACATGGGCACAGTGGTTTTTCCTGACGCACCGCTGAAAATTTTTCTGACCGCCAGCGCCGAGGAGCGGGCGCGCCGTCGATATTTGCAGTTGAAGGGCAAGGTCGAGGGTGTTAGTCTGTCGAGTCTGCTAGATGAGATACGTGCGCGCGATGAGCGTGACACCCAGCGAGCGGTAGCCCCGCTTAAACCGGCGGCTGACGCCATACAGCTGGATTCCACGGAATTATCCATCGACCAGGTGCTGGAACGCATCATGAGCGAGATCGCCATTCGCGATATCGCCGGGTGACCAAGAAGGCCGCAGGGGACCAGTCATAGTCCTGCGGTGGCTTCTTTTAAATGAAACTAACCCACACCGTCTGGGGTGTGGAGATGGGCGTATTCTTCGCCCTCATCAACAGGAATTAAAATGAGCGAAAGCTTTGCGGAACTCTTTGAAGAAAGCCTAAAAACCCTGAACCTTCAGGCAGGCTCCATCATCACCGGTGTTATCGTTGATATCGATTACCAAGCTCGCTGGGTAACCGTTCACGCTGGCCTGAAGTCTGAAGCACTCATCCCGCTTGAGCAGTTCTACAACGACGCTGGCGAACTGAACATCAACGTCGGTGACGAAGTTCACGTTGCTCTGGACTCGGTTGAAGACGGCTTTGGTGAAACCAAGCTGTCCCGTGAAAAAGCCAAGCGCGCTGAATGCTGGATTGTTCTGGAAGCAGCCTTCGCAGCCGAAGAAGTGGTCAAGGGCGTTATCAACGGTAAGGTTAAAGGCGGCTTCACTGTCGACGTTAACGGCATCCGTGCGTTCCTGCCAGGTTCTCTGGTTGACGTCCGTCCAGTGCGCGACACCACGCACCTGGAAGGCAAAGAGCTGGAATTCAAGGTCATCAAGCTGGACCAGAAGCGCAACAACGTTGTCGTTTCCCGTCGCAGCGTCCTGGAAGCCGAGAACTCCGCCGAGCGCGAAGCTCTGCTGGAATCCCTGCAGGAAGGCCAACAAGTCAAAGGTATTGTCAAGAACCTCACCGATTACGGCGCATTCGTCGATCTGGGTGGCGTCGATGGCCTGCTGCACATTACCGACATGGCTTGGAAGCGTATCAAGCATCCTTCCGAAATCGTCAACGTTGGCGACGAGATCGATGTCAAGGTTCTGAAATACGATCGCGAGCGCAATCGTGTTTCCCTGGGCCTGAAGCAGCTGGGCGAAGATCCATGGGTTGCTATCAAAGCCCGTTACCCAGAAAGCACTCGCGTTACCGCGCGTGTAACCAACCTGACCGACTACGGCTGCTTCGCTGAGCTGGAAGAAGGCGTTGAAGGTCTGGTACACGTTTCCGAAATGGACTGGACCAACAAGAACATCCACCCTTCGAAAGTCGTACAAGTCGGCGACGAAGTGGAAGTCATGGTTCTGGACATCGACGAAGAGCGTCGTCGTATCTCCCTGGGCATCAAGCAGTGCAAATCTAACCCATGGGAAGATTTCTCTGGCCAGTTCAACAAGGGCGATAAAATCTCCGGCACCATCAAGTCGATCACCGATTTCGGTATCTTCATTGGTCTGGACGGCGGCATCGACGGTCTGGTTCACCTGTCCGACATCTCCTGGAACGAAGTGGGCGAAGAAGCCGTTCGCCGCTTCAAGAAGGGCGACGAGCTGGACACCGTTATCCTGTCGGTTGACCCAGAGCGCGAGCGCATCTCCCTGGGTATCAAGCAACTGGAAAGCGATCCGTTCTCCGAGTACGTTCAAGAGAACGACAAAGGCGCCATCGTTAAAGGCATCGTGAAGGAAGTTGACGCTAAAGGCGCCATCATCACTCTGGCCGACGATATCGAAGCGACTCTGAAAGCCTCCGAAATCAGCCGTGACCGCGTTGAAGACGCGCGCAACGTTCTGAAAGAAGGCGAAGAAGTAGAAGCCAAGATCATCAGCGTTGACCGCAAGAGCCGTGTAATTCAGCTCTCGATCAAGTCGAAAGACGTTGAAGACGAGAAAGAAGCAATCCAGAGCCTGCGCGACAAGCCAGTAGCTACTGATGCTCCTGTGGCCACCACTCTGGGTGACCTGCTGCGTGCACAAATGGAAAAACAGAACTAAGTTCTGTCAAACCATAAAAAAGGGCGCCTTCGGTCGCCCTTTTTTTATATGTAAAATTTGATGCGTCCCGCGTAAACGTCATTGGCTCGCGGCGCTATGAATTCAATCCTTCGACTCTCGGAGCAGCATTCTTGACTCCCTCACAAAAGATACTGATCACCGGAGCTACCGGCTTTATCGGGCAGGAGCTTCTGCAGCAACTCATAGCAAAAAAGAATGCGGATCTCACTGCGCTGGTTCGCAGACAGAGTCAGGAAGTTCCGGGCGAAGTAGCTCAAGTCATAATCAACAGCAACGTAGCCTGGGCCGATGCGCCCTTTCCTGAAGGCGTCACCACGCTGATCCACCTTGCCGGTCGTGCGCACGTATTGAAAGAAACCTCGAGTTCGCCTCTCGATCTCTATCGCGCAGACAATGTTGAATTCACATTGAATCTGGCTCGAAAGGCACTGGCCACCGGTGTGAAGCGCTTCATTTTTATTAGCTCCATTGGTGTGAACGGATCAAGCACAACAAACACGCCATTCGATGAGTCCTCGATACCTGCCCCCAAAGCGGACTATGCGATATCCAAGTGGGAGGCCGAACAAGGTCTGCGTGAGCTTCTGAAGGGTTCTGATATGGAGCTCGTAATCATTCGTCCACCGCTTGTGTATGCTGGTCACGCCCCTGGAAACTTTCGGCGTTTATTGAAACTGGTTGCCACTGGCCTGCCGTTGCCACTTGCGTCGGTCGATAATCGCCGCAGCATGGTGTCACTGCGAAACCTGGTGGATTTCATTTCCCTGTGTATTGAGCATCCAGCGGCCGCTAACGAAACATTCCTGATTTCTGATGGGGTGGATCTTTCCACGCCCCAGATTATCGAGCGCTTGGCGGAAGGAATGGGTAAGCGGACCTCGCTCGTGCCTATGCCGCCAGGACTTATGCGTTGGGGCGCTCGCGTTGCGGGGTTGGGAGGTGCCTTTGAACAGCTCTGTGGATCTCTGGTAGTGGACTCTAGTAAAGCCCGCAATCTTCTCGGATGGTGTGCGCCGCTCGGTGCAGATCAGGCAGTGATCGAGGCGGGCCGGGATTTCAAAACGATGCACACGAGGGGGGGGTGAGTAGTACTCGTTTCGCCTTCTGTGGATGATGTGACGGTTTCCTTGGGATCCTTGGCTGGCCTCCTTGTTTTGCTTCAGTCGTGAAACTAGTACCCATGGCAAGTGGTCCCTTTCTACATCAGCATGAATCGTTTATTTACAGCTAGTCTTTTGCTTGAGGCGAACGACAGTCGGGCTGCGTGCCAGGCCTAAGGAAGCGAATGAACAAGCTCATCTTAGTAATGGCAGTACTGGGCTGGCTGCGGCACTAATGCCAAGACTCACGCGGTGCGTGGGGGCAGTGGTATCGAGATTGATTGTTCGGGACAGGGGTCGGGATGGGAGAAGTGCCGCGAGCGAGCGAACAAAGAGTGCAAGGCGCAGGGCTACAAAGTTCTAGCCAGGTCCGATGATGCCAAAGATGAGGATGAGGGCCCCTTTTGCTTCAACTCTGCAGGCTATCTGACGCGCACCATGCTGGTTGTCTTTAGGTCGGCGTGAGAGTGCACGATCAGTGTTCCGCTGCTTTGGAAGTGGGCATCCCTTTGCAGGTGGAAAATGTCAAAAACTCGGGCTGTTCAAATTGATCTGGGCGTGCTAAAACCTTTGAAGCGCTTGATCTAGCTGCTTGAAAAAGAAGGGAAAAATATGACGAAGTCGGAGTTGATCGAACGAATAGTCACCCACCAAGGGCTGCTCTCATCCAAGGATGTGGAACTGGCCATCAAGACCATGCTTGAACAAATGTCCCAATGTCTGGCTACCGGTGATCGCATCGAGATCCGTGGGTTTGGCAGCTTCTCCTTGCACTACAGAGCGCCGCGTGTCGGTCGCAATCCGAAAACCGGTCAGTCAGTCAGTCTCGATGGCAAATTTGTTCCTCATTTCAAGCCGGGGAAAGAGTTGCGTGATCGGGTGAATGAAGAAGAGGAAGGTTACGTTGAGGAGTAGCTGGCATGCCAGGAGTCGCTTCGTGCGGTTTGCGATCACGGGGCTGGTATTGTTGGTCGCGGTCGCGTGTTTACTTTTTGTATTGGAAAATCAGCAGCTTGTTGTCGTTTCCTTTTTCGGTTTTTCATCCCCCGAGCTGCAGGTATCAATTGTTGGAGTTGTCGCATTCCTGGTCGGAATGATCATGGGTGGGTTGATGGTGGCCGTTTATGCCTTGAGATCCAGGAGGAGAGTGCGGCAAGTTTCTCATTAAGATTGAAGCTGGGTGTTCGAGCGCTCAGTCGGGGTTTTGCTATGTCGTGTGCTGCGAACGCTCTTTAAGGGAGGGGGCGCGGTACGGTTGCAGCTTGAGTCCTGGAGTTTTACGTTGATGGTTCTCAATGTCTGTGTTCGTGGAATGTAAAGTAACTTTATAAGTAAAAGGCTATCAGTATATGCAGGGCAACTCCAGAGAAGAAAATAATTCAAGTGATTTTGAGTTTCAAAGGTTTGTTCGCGCTATTTCACGTCAGAAATTTATCATTTTAGCTTTTGCTGTCCTTGGGGCAGTCGCTGCAGCGAGCTACGCTTTTGTCGCTACTCCAATTTATGAGGCGAAGGCTTTCGTAAATCCGCCAACTCAGAACGATATTGCTAACTTTAACTACGGGCGAACGAGAGATACGGAGTTGGCGCCTTATAATGTTAAGGATGTCTACGACATATATATTCGTCGTTTGCAGGCAGAGTCGCTGCGTCGGGATTTTTTTTACAAGGTCTATCTACCAAGTTTGTCCGAGGATCAGCGTAAAAGGTCCCTGGATCTTTTATATGCGGATTTCTCTCAGGTGCTCCGTGTCGTTTCTCCACTCAAGGAGGCCTCGGACAGATATCTGGTTGTCGTACAGACCAGCAACCCTGAGCAGGCCAGAAAATGGGCCGCAGCGTACATTGCCCAGGCCGGCGATTTAGCTAAAAATGAAATGATCAGGAATCTTTCGATCGAGTCTGAGGTTCGTGCTCGTAATTTGGAGCAGCAGATAAGCTCCGCAAGGGATGCTAGTCGCTTGGCGAAAGAAGACTCGATTGCCAGGTTGGCTGAAGCCTTGCGCATTGCCGAGTCGATTGGATTGGAGAGGCCGCCCGCCATTACGCTGAGTCAGTCTGTTATTGCAGGTGGTGAGTCTGGTCAGCTTACGTACATGCGTGGTTCGAAAGCGCTGAAGGCGGAAATCGAAAATCTCCAGGCCCGCACGTCGGATGACCCATTCACGGATCGTTTGCGTGAGCTTCAGGGTAAATACAACTTTTTCAAAGGGTTGAAAACTGACGCGACGGCGGTGTCTGTCTATCGGCAGGACGGAGACGTCGAGCTGCCAGATACCCCAGTCAAGCCTAACAAGGCATTGATCCTTGTCTTGGGTATTATTTCTGGCTTTATTCTGGGTTTGGCTGTCGTATTGTTGCGTGGGTTCTTCGCAGCGAAATCAGAAGATTAAACTTTATACCCTCTGTCAGTAATATTTCAGTGCCCTATCGCCGAGCGGTGGGGCATTAATTTAACCTTGGAAGGAAGCTGGGTCCTGTTCTCTCGCGGGCAGTGCCAGGTGGATCGACTTTCGATTTGCCTGTCTGTCCGGGTTTGACGAAATCATGCCTGATATGTTTCCTGGCTCGTAATCACCCGGCTCAGCGTTTTTTTCGACGGGAGGGGTCGAGCTTTGCTCTGCAGTGTGATAGGCAGTGATGGTCACGAATTGATCGTCGGCAGTTTCCAGTCGTTTCATTGGCGGCTATTATCCCGGGTGGCGCGTTGCTCCTCGCAGTTGCGCCAAGGCGTGGGGATATTCTTTCCCGGACTGCTGTAAATGATTGTGGTTCCCTGCGGAGCTTTCGGTATAATTTCCAGTTTACGCAGCTATGCCGTACGTTTTTGACGCGCGAGATGTGAAGTGCTTAACGATCGACTTAATATTGATGAATGGCAAGGGAAAACAATGCTTAAACTCGAAGATGTGAAGTTGGCCATAGTGGGTCTCGGTTATGTGGGCTTGCCGCTGGCGGTTGAGTTTGGCAAAAAAATGCAAGTGGTTGGTTTTGATATCAGCCAGCGACGAATTGAAGCGCTGAAAGCCGGTCATGACGCTACTCTCGAGGTGTCTGATGATGAGTTGCAGTCCGCGTCAGGATTGAGCTTTAGCTCCGCGCTGAATGAGTTGTCTGCCTGCAACGTATTTATTGTTACCGTGCCTACGCCGATCGATGAGCACAAGAGACCGGACTTGACGCCCTTGGTTAAAGCGAGTGAGTCCATTGGTCGTGTTCTGAAAAAAGGCGATATCGTTATTTATGAATCAACGGTCTATCCTGGCGCTACCGAGGAAGACTGTGTACCGGTGTTGGAAAAAGTATCCGGTCTCGAATTCAATGTTGATTTTTTTGCAGGTTATAGTCCGGAACGCATAAATCCGGGCGATAAAGAGCATCGCGTAACTACCATTAAAAAAGTTACAGCGGGTTCAACTCCAGAAGTCGCCGATCTTGTCGATGCGCTGTATAACACAATCATTATCGCTGGCACTCACAAGGCCAAGAGCATCAAGGTTGCTGAGGCTGCAAAAGTTATTGAAAATACGCAGCGCGATTTGAATATTGCGCTGATCAATGAGTTGGCATTGATTTTCAATAAAATGGGTATTGATACCGAGGCCGTTCTGGAGGCTGCCGGGACGAAGTGGAACTTCTTGCCATTTCGTCCGGGCCTGGTAGGCGGGCATTGCATTGGTGTAGATCCTTACTACCTGACTCACAAGGCTCAGTCTATTGGTTACCACCCGGAAATCATTCTAGCCGGTCGCCGTTTAAACGACAGTATGGGCGCCTACGTCGTCTCTCAACTAGTCAAGGCAATGCTCAAGCGCAAAATTCATGTTGATGGTGCACGAGTGCTGATTATGGGGTTGACGTTTAAAGAAAACTGCCCTGATCTGCGCAACACCAAAATTATCGACATCGTAAATGAGCTCGCTGAATTCAATATTGTTGTTGATGTGTACGACCCGTGGGTAGATACGGCTGAAGCAGTGCATGAGTACTCGATTACTCCTATCAGTCAACCAGAGGCCAATTCCTACGACGGTATTATTCTGGCTGTGGCACATAACGAGTTTTCCGCGATGGGCGCTGAGAACATCCGGAGCCTGGGTAAAGCCGAACACGTTCTCTATGACCTCAAGTATCTGCTGGATGCCTCTCAGTCAGATCTGCGTCTGTGATCCTCAGGGTCTGTGAAGACCCTGATTCGTTATCACTGACATAAAAATGCCAAGTCGAGAATTACATGATCCGTTTCGAGAAAATCAAAGCTGAAATTCAACAGTCTCCCAAGGTTTGGTTGATTACAGGTGTCGCCGGATTTATCGGCTCCAATCTATTGGAGACGCTGCTGCAGTTGGATCAACGGGTTGTTGGGCTCGATAACTTTGCGACCGGGCATCAACGTAATCTCGACGAGGTGCAGTCGGTAGTGAGCCCGGAGCAATGGGCGCGATTTGTGCTGGTGACCGGGGATATCAGAAATATTGAAGACTGCAGAAGGGCGATGACTTTTGATGCGGCCACTGATATTCCGGTGGACTACGTTCTGCATCAGGCGGCGCTTGGGTCCGTCCCTCGTTCCATCAATGATCCCATTACCACGAACAGCACCAATATTGATGGCTTTCTGAATATGCTGGTCGCGGCGAAAGACGCGCAGGTCAAGAGTTTTACTTACGCAGCCTCCAGCTCTACCTATGGCGATCACCCGGGACTGCCTAAAGTCGAGGGGGTTATCGGAAAGCCTCTTTCTCCTTATGCCGTCACGAAATATGTAAATGAGCTGTACGCTGAGGTCTTTTCCAGCACCTACGGTTTCAAAACCATTGGTCTTCGTTACTTCAACGTGTTCGGCAAGCGTCAGGATCCAAATGGCGCCTATGCAGCAGTTATTCCCAAGTGGACTGCGGCCATGATCAACAACGAGGAGGTTTTCGTTAATGGTGATGGGGAAACGAGTCGCGATTTCTGCTTTGTAGAGAATGCGGTCCAGGCCAATATTCTGGCTGCCTGTGCGAGTCCTGAAGCAAAAAACAATGTTTACAATGTCGCCGTTGGAGACCGCACAACATTGAATCAGGTCTTTGCTTGTATCAAGGGTGCTTTGTCTAATGTTGATGTCACGACCACGTCTGAAATGGTATATCGGGATTTCCGTGCCGGTGATGTAAGGCATTCGCAAGCCAATATTGACAAGGCAAAGGATCTGCTGGGCTATCAACCTCTCTTCAATGTTGGCGAAGGTATGTTGAAAGCAGCTGACTGGTACGTTTCGTTCTTCGCAAGAAGTTAACTCTTGTGATTAAAGAGATCTGTGCTATTACGGTTTTGGCAAACAAACTTTGCATGTTTGTTTTGCTGTTCAGCCTGGCCCGAATGTTAGGGGTTGAGTTGTACGGCGTATTTTCTTACCACTACGCGATCGTAACAGGCATCGCGACTGTGGTGGGTGAGTGCTTGAGTGTGGCACTAAGTCGCTATGCGGTAATGAATGCCGAAAGTGTAAGCTACAGGACTTCCTTGAGTCTCATGGCATGGGGCGGCATCGTTGTGGGTGCCCTCTGTGTCGTTGTTTTTTCAGTGTTCCCGGTGCCCGCGTCTTCTTATGAGGTGAGTGCTGGGTACTTGATGGTCGGCGCGTTTTTCCTCGGGTTTGCCTGTGTTTGCAATCTGACCATAACCGGTCTGATGTTCTCGCTTAACACCTCTGGAAGATGGGTGGCTGCCTTGGCTGCTCATGGGCTGCTTGGATTGCTCCTGGTACTGGCTATCGCGAAGGTTGAAGGGCGTATAGAGGGTGTCATTTTGACACTTGCACTCTGCACGTTGATCGCTCCTGCGTTCGGTTTTTTTATGATAAAGGCGAGCAAGTTCAGCCATGTAAAAGGGGTAGGGCGTGAGTACTTCTCTTTTGCAAAGATGGCAACTCTGCTCTCCCGTTCTGGTGCTCCTGCCATCGCTGGAAGCATGCTTCTGGGGGCGCCTGTTCATATCATTTGTCTGATGATATTTGCGAATTCAAGTTTGAATGTCTCTGAAGTGGGCTATTTCAATCTGTTTTTTCTTTTTTATATTCTGGTTACGGTTCTTCCGAGTTCGCTTGCTTCATATGCCATCGTCAAGCTAGCCGGCCACGGAAAAAATTCCAGCAAGTTGTACTTGATGCTCGGAGTTGCAGTTTCGATTTGTTTGCCTTTGTTCATGATTCTGACGCAGAGTTACTGGTTATGTATTCTGGGTAGCAGTTTGTGCAGTAAAACCGATCTTCTGGCTTATGCGGTATTGGCGGGAGGTCTTGGCCTTGTGACTACTATCATTACTCAGATTCTGCACAGCAAAAACCTGACCAGGGTTGTTTTTCTGGCTAGTTGCGTTTATGCGGTTGTCTATCTGTCGTCGACGGTTTTCGCGGGTGTGAAGGGTGATATGTTGGCGATTGATCTTTTCAGGTCATTCATCCTGGCCCTGGTTGCACAAATTGTAGTGCTTGCGTCCATGGGCGGACGTAAGTTGCTGCAATGAAAAGTATATTCGATATGAGTCATGCTCACGCTATACGCATGACTGTAAGTGATGTTGGGGCCAGTGTTGGACCTGGTAGTCGGTTCTATTGCTTTAATTTTTTGAGTTAGGTTCATGGTCATATTACTGGTTTCGACATGCTTGCTGATTTTGCTCGTTCAAATCATTTTGTGCCTGATATCCAAAAAATATCTGGTTGCGTTGTACGCCGTCTGCTATTCGGTGCCCTTCCTTGGACTGGTAAGCAGTCTATGGAGCGATACCGTTACGCTTTGGCCGATCGGAGACTACAGTTTTTACCTTGATGAACAGTTCGTATTCAGACTTTCGCTTGTCTGGTTTCTAGGCGTCGCGGGCGGGCTGACTGCCTACCTGCTGGGGCTTTTGGTGCCTGCCGAAAATTCCTCCTCGAGCCGCAACGCTTTTTTCTCTCCATTGGACTTCAAGTTGGCAGGGCTGGTGTTTCTTTCAGTCTCGGTCTTCTTTGTTTTGTTCAGACTGATAAATGTAGAGGCGATGCTCGTGATGTTTGCGGGTGTTGAGGCTGTGGTGGTTTTTTCTATCATTGCGGTCACTGCATTGGCGTTTGCCTATCCATCATGGTACATGCTTACCTTCTCGGCGCTGCTGGTGCTGGCTTATTCCGTTGCCAACGCGATGACCGGAGATCGGGACTTTGTTGTGTTGGTAGTGGCCTATGTGCTGGGTTTGATGTTTCGCTACAGCCATCTCATCAAATTCAAAACATTGTTGTGTGTTGCGGCTTTTATGCTGGTAGTTCTGAGCAGCGGCGTTATTGTTTCCATGGTGCGCATGGATGTTGATTTAACTACGGATAATATTGAACAGTTCTTTTTGTTCAACTCCTGGAATGCAATCATCCTGCCGCTCGTCCAGCAGTTGACAGGCTTCTGGGATGGGGAGCACCTGCGGTATGGTCAGACCTACCTCGACATGTTTCTTTCGCTGGCACCTTCTCCTATCTATACGGCTTTCGGTGTAGTGAAGCCCATTACGGTGGACAACCCGGCCTACTGGTACTTCATTACCGGGATGGGCGGGATCCATGCCGCTGGTGTGGCGTTCGAAAACTTCGGTTTGTTTGGTGTATTCTTCAATGGGTTCATCAGCGTCTGTTTCTTGCGTTTTGTCGATTCGGGCTGGCGCGATCAGGACTTCTTGCAGCTTTTTCTGTATATGCTTTGTGCTGCATCGGTTATGCACTGGGTTTGGTATGGTGAAATAAGCTTGCTGAATGCGATGGTTTTTTATGTGTTGTCATTTGGATTATTCTTCGCGATGAAACTCGTTCGGGTTTTGAAGTGAGTTTAAATATTTTCACTGGAGTGAGAGCGTAGGTATGTGCGGAATTGCGGGAGTTGTCGGGTGGAAGTTGGATCAGCAGAGCGCCTTTGCCGTTGGCAAAATGGTGGATGCGCTGATACATCGCGGGCCCGATGACGGAGCAGTTTGGTCAGATGCCGATAGTGGGATTTCGCTGGGCCATCGGCGGCTTTCCATTCTAGAGTTGTCGGTACATGGAAGTCAGCCAATGGTGTCCGATAACGAGCGTTTCGTTATTGTGTTCAATGGTGAGATCTATAATTTCAATGAGTTGCGACAAAAACTGATTGACTCCGGTTCGACGCGTATCTGGCGTGGTCACTCTGACACGGAAGTCCTGCTGGCCGCGATCGAGGCATGGGGTGTACAAACCACGCTCGAAAATCTGGTCGGAATGTTTGCATTCGCTGTCTGGGACAAAGTCAGCAAGACAATTACGTTAGCCCGGGATCGTATGGGGGAAAAACCCCTGTATTACGGTATTGTCGGTAACCGGTTTGTTTTCTCCTCCGAGTTGAAAGCAATCAAGGCGGCCTTTACTGATGATCTGCGCATTGATCGTCACGCACTGGCGAAGTTCGTCAGGTTTGGCTATGTTCCAGCCCCAGAGTCTATCTACGAAGGTATCAAGAAACTGCCGCCAGCCCATTATCTGACGGTGGATTCTTTTTCTTCCCGGCAGGCACCTGTTTCATACTGGTCCCTGGCGGAATCCAGTGCATTAAGGGATGAGTTGTCGCAGGCCAGTGACAAAGAAGTGGTGGACGTTGTTGGTGAAAGGCTGTCGGCTGCGGTGAAGTCGCAGATGATTGCGGATGTTCCACTCGGTGCGTTCCTGTCCGGTGGGGTGGATTCAAGCCTGATTGTTTCGTTGATGCAGTCGCAAAGCAGTTCAAGTATCAACACTTACACCATCGGCTTCAATGAGCCTGAGTTTGATGAGGCCCCTTATGCGAAGGCGATCGCCAAGCACTTGGGGACGAATCACACTGAGTTTTATCTAGGTGCGGACGACGCCGTTTCGATCATTCCGCATTTGCCGGAAATTTACGACGAGCCTTTCGCTGACTCCTCGCAGATCCCTACAATCCTGGTTTCCAGGATGACCAAGCAACATGTATCTGTTGCGCTGTCCGGGGACGGCGGTGATGAACTTTTTGCCGGTTATCCCCGCTACCAGATCACTGCTGGCTTATGGGCGCGTATAGAAAAGCTTCCATTGCCTGCACGCCGTGTCATGGCTTACTCACTTCGCTCGCTTTCCTCAAAAGGGTGGGACAACGTCTGCTCTGTTTTACCGGGTTCGGTACGAGCAAAAGTGAATGGTCGCCGCATCTACAGAATGTCCGAGTTGCTGGCATCCGAGAGTCTGGCGCAGATGTACACCGGTTTGATGTCGCAGTGGCAGCCTGATGACAACGTCGTGCTCGGAGTTGGCAGTCAAGGTCAGGGCGCTATTTGCTGGGAATCGGCGGACGACTATATTGAGGAAATGCGTCGGTGGGACGTTTCTCAATATTTGCCTGACGATTTGCTGGTTAAAGTAGACCGCGGCGCCATGAGCGCGAGCCTCGAAACCCGCGCGCCCTTGCTCGATCATCGAGTTGCGGAACTGGCGTTTTCCTTGTCTTCAGACCAATTGATCAAAAATGGTGTCGGGAAGTGGCCGCTTCGTGAGTTGCTGAAACGCTATGTACCCAATTCATTCTTCGATAGGCCGAAGGCGGGTTTCTCCATTCCCCTGGCGCAATGGCTGCGTGGGCCGCTTAGAGAGTGGGCGGAAGAGTTGTTGACGGAAGAGCGAATCAAGAGAGAAGGTTATTTTGATTGTCAGAAAATTCGTTCGGCATGGGTCCAGCATCAAAACGGAACCTACGATCGCAGTCTTCATTTGTGGAATATTCTAATGTTCCAGTCCTGGCTTGATAAAAATAGTCGTTAATTATATTGAGCAATGGTGTTCTATGAAGATAGTTTTCAACGCGCTCTCTGCCCGACTTGGCGGAGGTCAGACATACCTGATCAATCTTTTTCAATTTGTTCCCGTCAACGAAGATCTTGAGATCGTTGTCTTCGCCCCGGCTTCACTGAAGCTGCCGGATCATCCCCGGATCCGTCGGGTCGAACCGGCCTGGCCCACAGAGAACCCGATTCTCAGGGCACTCTGGGAAAAGTGGGCGCTGCCCGGTATCTTGAAGGCGGAAAAGGCCGACGTACTGTTTTGCCCCGGTGGGGTAGTCAGCACTCGTGCGCCTGCAGGCTGCAAGGTTGCGACGATGTTTCGGAACATGATCCCGTTTGATTTGCGCGTACGCAAAAGTATCCCATTGGGATTACAGCGCCTCAGGAACTGGTTGTTGAACCGCATTATGCTCAAGAGCATGTCGGAAGCTGATTTGACAATCTTCATCTCCAATTACGCGCGGAGTGTAATCGAGTCGCTGACCAAGGTGAAAAACGCCGTCACCATTCCCCATGGTATTGGTTCGGTGTTTCGAACTCACAGCGATAACCCTGTTCGTCCGGATTTTCTTCCGGCGCGTGATTACATTTTATATGTGTCGAGATTTGATGTTTACAAACATCATTATGAGGTTGTCAGTGCCTACGCAAACCTCCCTCAGGAGCTTCGTGAAAGGTTTCCGTTGCTTTTCGTGGGTGAAACACATCTGCCTGAGGCCGAGCGCGTAAAAGCTCTGATTTCTACACTTGGCCTGGAAAGTCAGGTGCTGTTGTTGGGCGCTATTCCCTATCACAGTCTTCCTCCTCTGTATCATCACGCCTATCTGAATCTTTTTGCTTCGTCCTGTGAGAACTGCCCGAATATTCTTCTTGAAGCGATGGCTTCCGGTAGGCCAATGATCTGTTCCAATGTAATGCCGATGCCGGAATTTGGAGCAGAGGCTGCACTTTATTTTTCGCCGTTTGATTCAAAAAACATACAAGATATTCTCACCGAGGCGTTAACGAGCCCAGATGTTTTGAAGAAATTGTCCGCCGAGGCAGTAACGCAAAGTGACAAGTTTGACTGGGAAAACACCTCGAGAAAAACGTGGTTCGAGTTGCTGGCTTTGGCCGGGCGCGCAAAGGGAAGTGTTTGACAGATGAAAATTCTTGTGGTGTCGCAATATTTTTGGCCGGAATTTTTTATTATTAATGATCTGGTCAGAACTTTAACTGCTCAGGGGCACGTCGTAACGGTTCTCACCGGGAAACCAAACTATCCGGAGGGAGTTGTATTCGAGGGTTACAGTGCTTCTGGATACCAGGAAGAAATCTACGACTCTTCGGTCAAGATCTGTCGCGCACCGCTCAGGCCTCGTGGTTCATCGGGTGCAAAAAACCTGCTGTTCAATTATTTATCTTTCGTCGTTAATGGGCTGAGATACTTCCCGCGTGCAGTCAAAGGCGAAAATTACGATGCGATCTTTGTCTTTGCAATGTCTCCCATTACGGCGGCCATCCCTGCCATTTATCTGAAGTGGAAGCTCAAGAGCCATCTGGCTGTATGGGTTCAAGATCTGTGGCCAGAGAGCCTTAGTGCAACGGGATTCGTCAAGAACAAAACAGCGCTGCGTGCCGCGGGCTGGATGGTGAGAGGCATTTACGCGTTCGTCGATACGCTTCTGGTTCAGTCGCGAGCATTCCGTGAACCGGTTGCCCGCTATGCTGACCCGGGTAAAATTGTGTATTACCCAAATTCCTATCAGGACGTGCCTCCAAGCACTGAGCCAACGCGGATTCCCGCGCCCTTGCTTGCAGAGCTCGAGAATAACTTCTGCCTCGTTTTCGCCGGAAACCTCGGGACTGCCCAGTCGGTTGAAACCCTCGTCGAGGTGGCGGACAAGCTTCGCGGTTTATCCGGCCTTAAAATTGTTCTGGTCGGCAGCGGCAGCATGTTGAGCTGGATCGAAAGCCAGAAGCAATCACGAGCTTTGGACAACCTCATCCTTGCCGGACGTTTCCCGGCGAGCGAAATGCCACATTTTTTCAGCCGGGCAGCGGGTTTGTTGGTGACGTTGAAGCAGAATGAGGCGTTCTCCTATACCATCCCCAGTAAAGTTCAGGCTTACCTGGCAGCAGGGCGACCCATCATTGCTGCACTGGATGGCGAGGGGGCCCGCATCGTTCAGGAGGCTGGGGCTGGTCTGACGAGTCCGGCGCAGGACGCCGAAGGTATGGCGAACAGCATTGAACAACTTTTCCGCATGACTCTGGAACAACGGGAATCGTTGGGGCAGTCAGGGCGAGCGTACTACCTCGAGCATTTCGAAATGGAGCGGCAAAGCCAGCGCCTGGTCGAGCTTCTCCACAGCAGGATTAACGAATTGAAAGGCAGGTCAAAATGAAGGTTCTTGTGTTAGGAGTCACCGGAATGCTGGGTAGCACGGTGTTCAGGCAATTCCACGGAAACCCGCACCTTGAGGTGTGGGGCACATTGCGCAACCCGAATGGCGCCAGATACTTTTCTGAAAACACCCACGGTTCGTTGATCAGTAACGTTGACGTGCTTGACCATGACTCCCTGGTTTCGGTATTGGCACGGGTCAAGCCGGATGTCGTCATCAACTGCGTTGGATTGATCAAGCAGCTGGCCGATGCCAAGGATCCTCTGTCGGCTCTGCCTATCAATGCGATGTTGCCGCACCGAATTGCCAAGCTGTGTGCGCTGTCCGGGGCACGTCTGATTCACATCAGCACCGATTGCGTGTTCTCCGGTCGCAAGGGTTCATACACCGAAGAGGATATCTCCGACGCGGAAGATCTCTACGGTAAGTCGAAGTATATTGGCGAGCTGCATGCCGAATCGAATGCGATCACCCTGCGGACCTCCATCATTGGTCACGAATTGGGAAGCCAGTATTCGCTGGTGGACTGGTTTCTTTCCCAGAATGGCGCCGTCAAAGGCTATGAAAAGGCTATTTTTTCGGGGTTGCCTACCGCGGAACTGGCACGTGTCATTCACGACTACGTAATACCGAATCCGCAGCTTCATGGCCTTTACCATGTATCGGTGGCTCCGATTGACAAGTTGTCTCTTCTGAAGCTGGTAGCGGAAGTTTACGAAAAGGAAATCGATATCATCGCGGACAGTCAACTTTCTATAGATCGCTCACTGGACTCCTCGAAGTTTCAGGCTGCAACCGGTTACGTTCCACCTTCATGGTTGGAATTGGTTAAATCGATGCGCGCGTTGCGTTGATCATTAAATTCAATCAGGTTTGAGAAGGTAGTTATGTTTGATAATAAGGTTTTGATGATCACGGGCGGTACGGGCTCGTTTGGCCATACGGTGTTGAAGCGTTTTCTGGATACCGACGTAAAAGAGATTCGCGTATTCAGCCGTGACGAGAAAAAGCAGGAAGACATGCGCATTGCTTTGTCCAATGACAAAGTGAAGTTCTACATCGGCGACGTACGTGATCGCGATAGCCTTGATCAGGCCATGGTGGGTGTGGATTACATTTTCCACGCCGCGGCCCTGAAGCAGGTACCTTCCTGCGAGTTTTACCCGATGGAAGCCGTGCGTACCAACGTCATGGGTACCGAAAACGTTTTGAATGCGGCCATTGCTTCGGGTGTGCAACGTGTCGTTGTACTGAGTACCGACAAGGCTGTCTATCCGATTAATGCCATGGGTATTTCCAAGGCCATGGCTGAGAAGCTGATGGTTGCCAAGTCGCGGATGATCCCGGCTAAAGGCCCGGTGATCTGCGCAACCCGCTACGGCAATGTCATGGCGTCGCGCGGTTCGGTTATCCCGTTGTTCATCAAGCAGCTGCAAAGTGGCGAGCCGCTGACCGTCACCGACCCGAACATGACACGCTTCCTGATGTCGCTCGAGGATTCCGTCGACCTGGTTCTGCACGCGTTCGAACACGCCGAGCAAGGTGATATTTTCGTCCAGAAAGCACCTGCCTCGACAGTAGAGGACCTGGCGCAAGCGCTCAAGGAACTCTTTGCTCGCGACAATGACGTCAGGGTCATTGGCACCCGTCATGGCGAAAAACTTTACGAGTCGCTGATCTCTCGCGAAGAAATGGCCAAAGCCGAAGACATGGGGCGTTACTATCGCATTCCATCGGACAATCGTGACCTGAACTACAAGAAGTTCTTTGTTGAAGGCGAGCAGGAAATTTCCGATCTGGACGATTACACCTCGCACAATACTGAGCGTCTGGATGTTGAAGGCGTGAAGAAAGTTCTTTTGAACCTGGACTACATTCAGGAGCAACTTGATGCTTAAGGTCATGACGCTGGTCGGTACGCGACCAGAACTTATCAAGATGAGCCGCGTCATTGCCGAGCTTGATAAGCAGGTTAATCATGTGTTGGTTCACTCAGGTCAAAACTATGACTTCGAATTGAATCAGGTTTTTTTCGATGACCTTGAAATTCGCAAGCCTGATTACTTCCTGGGTGCTGCAGGCGATACCGCAGCCAAGACCATCGCCGAAGTGATTTCCAAGGCGGATGAAGTATTTGAGGCCGAGAAGCCTGATGCGCTTTTGCTCTACGGCGATACCAATACCTGTCTAGCCGTCATTGCCGCCAAGCGCCGCAAGATTCCGGTGTTCCATATGGAAGCCGGCAACCGCTGCTTTGATCAGCGCGTGCCTGAAGAACTCAATCGCAAGGTGCTCGATCACCTGAGCGATATCAACATGGTCCTGACAGAGCATGCCCGGCGATACCTGATCGCTGAAGGGATTCGTCCGGAAACGATCATCAAGACCGGATCGCACATGGAGGAGGTACTCGACTATTACATGCCGAAAATCCTCACTTCCGACGTGCTGGCGCGAGAAGGCCTGGAGCAGGACAAGTTCTTCATCATCAGTGCTCACCGTGAAGAAAACGTCGATACGCCGGAAAACCTTCGCGACTTGCTTAAAACCCTGCGAGCCCTGGCCGACAAGTACCAGTATCCCATTATCGTTTCCACGCATCCTCGTACCCGCAAGCGCCTGGAAGCGATTGGTGAATCCCTCGATCACCCATTGATTCGTTTCTCGAAGCCATTCGGTCTGCTCGACTACATCAAGTTGCAGATGTCGGCGTTTTGCGTGTTGTCCGATAGCGGCACCATCACAGAGGAAGCTTCGCTGCTGAATCTGCCTGCCATTACTATTCGTAATGCGCACGAGCGTCCGGAAGGGATGGATGAAGGCACCCTCATCATGAGTGGTCTGAAAGTGGCAGGCGTGCTGGATGCCGTACGTGTCGTGACCAGCCAGCATGATCGCAGCCAGCGCGTTATCCCGGTCGTAAGGGATTACCAGGCAGGTCCTGTGTCGAAGCAGGTAGTTCGGGTTGTGTTGAGTTATACCGACTACATCAATCGTACTGTCTGGTCAAAATCCTGAGCGTCGTAGACGCTGCAAGTCGATATAAGCAAGACTCGAAAATTGCTGGGTTGGATTCTTCCGATCAGCGTCGATGATGCGCTTGCGTCGACTGCCAATCACTACCAGGAAAGCCAGCGCCAAGCTGGCTTATGACAGTGCCGGTTCGTTGCAGAATCGGTTTTGGCTGTTTCAGGAAGTTGACCTTTGAACACAATATGGCTGTTGGCGTTGGTGGTGGGTGTTTCATTCTTGGGCACAGGTGCATTGCGCAAATACGCATTGGCACGCAGTTTGATAGATATTCCTAATGCGCGTAGTTCACATTCGGTTCCGACCCCTCGGGGTGGTGGTGTGGCTATTGTTGTGAGCTTTCTGATTGCGTTGCCTGTCCTGGCCTGGACAGATGCCGTGGCCTGGCCGATGGCACTGGCTCTGCTGGGGGCCGGCGGCTGGATCGCAATCGTTGGTTTTCTAGATGACCATGGGCATATTGCCGCGCGTTGGCGCCTGCTTGCGCATTTCGGTGGTGCCATTTGGGCATTGTTCTGGATTGGGGGGATGGCGCCGATCAATCTGTTCGGCCACGAGTTCAGTCTCGGCTGGTTCGGTTATGTCATCGCAGCCTTCTATCTGGTCTGGATGCTCAATCTCTACAACTTCATGGATGGTATTGATGGTCTGGCCAGCGTCGAGGCGATTTGCGCCTGTGTCGGTGCTTGCCTGGTTTACTGGATCGCGGGCCACAGCAGCCTCGCCATTGCTCCGCTTGTACTGGCGATGGCGGTCTTGGGTTTCCTTGTCTGGAATTTTCCGCCGGCGAAGATCTTCATGGGCGATGCCGGCAGTGGTTTTCTGGGCATCATATTGGCGGTGATGTCGCTCTATGCGGCATGGACGAACCCACTGTTCCTCTGGGCCTGGCTCATTTTGTTGGGCGTCTTTATTGTTGATGCCACATTTACCCTCATTCGTCGGCTGTTGCGGGGGGACAAGGTTTATGAGGCCCATCGCAGCCATGGATACCAGTATGCTTCACGAAAATATGGCAGTCATCGGGCGGTTACGCTGGCAATCGCTGCGATCAATTTGTTGTGGTTAGTACCAGTGGCTATATTGGTCGTCATGCAGTATCTCGATGGCATGGCTGGATTGGTCCTGGCCTACGTGCCTCTGGTGTTGCTGGCTTTCAAGTTTCACGCAGGCGAGTTGGAAATCGCTGGCAAGGCGTGATGGACGCATTGGTTTTTGAGTATTGCTTTATCGGCAAGTGAGTTACCGAAAGCTGTAGTTACTGTATCAATGCTAGGAGCTTCGAAAGGTGTTTAGAGGGGTTATGGATAAGATTCGGGCAAGGTTGTTAAGTCTGCCAAGACGACATAAGCGTATTCTGCAGGTTCTGACCGATATTTCGTTGGTCTGGTGTGCCCTGTGGATGGCGTTTGTCGTGCGCCTTGGGGTGGACGAGTTAGTCAACCCGTTCACTCAGCACGTCTGGCTTTTTGTCAGTGCACCTGTCATTGCCATTCCTCTTTTCGTCCGCTTTGGCATGTACCGTGCCGTCATGCGTTACTTTGGAAATGACGCGCTCATTGCCATTATCAAGGCAGTGACACTATCGTCCTTGATACTTGGCGTTGTGGTGTACTGGTACAGCAATCATCAAAACGTCGTTCCTCGTTCGATCATTTTCAACTATTGGTGGTTGAGCCTGATCATGATCGGTGGGCTGCGGCTGGCCATGCGTCAGTATTTCATGGGCGACTGGTTCAGTGCAGCTCAGCACGTCCCGTTCACCAGCCGGGATGACGGACTGCCGAAAGTGGCCATCTACGGCGCGGGGGCGGCGGGTAATCAACTCGTTACTGCATTGCGGATGGGGCGCGTCATGCGGCCTGTTGCTTTTATCGATGACGATAGCGGAATCGCCGACAGGGTGATCTCCGGGTTGCAGGTGTACACGCCCAAGCACATCCAACAGATGATCGACAACACTGGCGCTCAGGAGATTCTCCTCGCCATTCCTTCGTCCAACCGTGGACGCCGTCGCGAGATTCTCGGGTTTCTCGAAGGCTTTCCGTTACACGTTCGCAGCGTCCCGGGTTTCATGGACCTGGCCAGCGGCCGGGTCAAGGTCGATGATATCCAGGAAGTAGACATTGCAGACCTGCTTGGGCGTGACGCAGTCCCGGCCCAGGCTGATTTGCTCGAGCATTGCATCACGGGGCAGTCCGTGTTGGTCACGGGCGCCGGGGGCTCCATTGGCTCCGAGCTTTGCCGGCAAATTCTGACGCTGCGCCCGACAACGCTTCTACTGTTCGAACACAGTGAGTTCAATCTTTATTCCATCTTGTCCGAACTGGAGCAGCGGATCGCTCGAGAGTCGCTGTCCATCCGTCTTTTGCCGATACTCGGGTCGGTTCGTAACCCGGACAAGTTATTGGATGTCATGAAAACCTGGCGAGTAGACACGGTGTATCACGCCGCGGCCTACAAGCATGTCCCCATGGTCGAACACAACATTGCCGAAGGCGTGCTCAATAATGTGATAGGCACCCTCAATACGGCCCAGGCCGCGCTCCAGGCAGGGGTGGCCAACTTTGTCCTGATTTCCACCGACAAGGCCGTGCGACCAACCAATGTCATGGGTAGCACCAAGCGCCTCGCCGAGTTGACGTTGCAAGCGCTGAGCCGTGAGTTGGCCCCGGTGTTGTTCGGTGATACGAGCAATGTTTCCCGTGTGAACAAAACGCGCTTCACGATGGTACGGTTTGGTAACGTCCTGGGATCATCGGGTTCGGTCATTCCGTTGTTTCACAAACAGATCAAGTCGGGCGGTCCGCTGACGGTCACGCATCCGAAGATCACTCGATACTTCATGACCATCCCTGAAGCGGCACAGTTGGTGATCCAGGCGGGCTCCATGGGACAGGGCGGTGATGTCTTTGTCCTGGACATGGGCGAGCCGGTGAAGATCGTCGAGCTGGCCGAGAAGATGATCCATTTGTCCGGCCTGAGCGTGCGCTCGGAAAAAAACCTGCATGGCGACATCGCTATCGAGTTCACCGGGCTGCGTCCGGGCGAGAAGCTTTACGAAGAGCTGCTGATCGGTGACAACGTGGCGGCCACACAGCACCCGATGATCATGACGGCCAACGAGGATCACCTGTCCTGGGATTTGCTGAAGGGCAAGTTGAGCGAGTTGCTCGCTGCGGTGGACCAGGACGACTATACGCGCGTCCGCCAGCTGTTGCGTGACACTGTCAGCGGCTACACCCCGGACGGTGAGATCGTTGACTGGATCTACCAGCAGCGCCGCCTGGAACCCTGATTGTTTCATATCCGGTAACGTACACATTTTTGACAGTTCAATAGCATCGCCTAAGTTTGGAGAGCGGCTTCGGAAAGGCCGCTTTCTCAAACGATGGCATGGAGCTTCCCTAATGCGTACAAGCAGTTTCTACTCTCTGGTTTTCGCCTTGCTCACCAGCGTCTCTCTTACGGCAATCGCCGCACCTGCCAAGGCACCTGAGGTGACGAATGCGCCTCTGGCGCAGGATGTGGTCGCCAAGGCACAATCCGGCAAAGTCGACCTCAATAGTGCTGATGCACCTACGCTGCAACGTGAGCTGGCTGGAGTGGGCGAGGCCAAAGCGAAAGCGATTGTTGCTTATCGTGAAAGTAATGGTGCTTTTGCGTCAGTTGACGAATTGCTGGAGGTGAAGGGTATCGGCAAGGCGATTCTGGACAAAAACCGCGACAGGATCGAAGTGAACTGAGGTGTGATTCAACGAAAAAGGCCGATCATTGATCGGCCTTTTTCTTTAGCGAAACTAATGCCCGATGGGCTGATCACCCGAACTCAGGCAAACAACATGTCGGTATTGCTCAGCAAGGTCGTCTGGCCAAGTAGCGTGATATTGCCACCGTGAGCGCCATCGCCGGCGGTGTCGAAAGTCACAACCAGCCCGTTGTCTTGCAGCGTTTGCGTCACAGCCTTGGTAGAAGCCGTCCAGCCGTAGATATACAGGGTGTCTTCACCTTGTTTGAAGTCCTGGATGGTGTCTGAGCCCGAGCCCGCGGTGAATGTGAAGAAGTCGTGACCGTTTCCGCCGATCAACAGGTCGTTACCGGTACCGCCGACGATGAAGTCGCTTCCGTTACCTCCAATCAATACGTCGTTGCCATCGTGACCGTTCAGCGAGCAGTTTGCATCCGAACGAGACTGGATGACGTCATTGCCGCTGTTTATACCGGTGACACTGCCAGCCAGTATGGCGCCTGAGGTGCCGGTGTAGAGGATCTTGTCTGCCGAGCTGCCGCCGAAGATTTGATCGGCGTACCCGTAACCGGCATTGCCAGTGGCAGCCATGGTTTTGAAGTCTTTGAGGGGGTCAGCGTTGAACATAAAAATAGCGTCGCTGGCGGTGAGCAGGTTCGTACGGCCTTCGAGCAACATCCCTCCATCGAAACGTACATCGCCATCGATGTCATAGCGAAGATAGACGCCGTCCTCGGTTACTGTCTGATCGACCCTCAAGTTGAAATCACTTTGCGAAATTTGTGTGCGGCCCGTACCGCCGGCACCGCTGACGCCGAGGAAAACGAGTTGATCTGCTCCTACACCGAAACTGTCGACGATATCGTTGAAGCCGTCGCCCTTGGAAAACGCATACTGGTCTGCACCGGCTCCGCCGGACATGTAGTCATCACCTGTACCGCCGACCAGGAGATCCGCCCGCATTCCGCCAATCAGGACGTCATTGCCTGCGTTGCCATAGAGTTGACCAGCGGAAAAATGTAGAGCGAGCGTGTCATTACCCTCTCCTCCGATCAGATTGGCGAACACCGGGCTGATCGAACTGCCGTCATATGAAATGAAGTCTGCGCCCGCGGTCCCTGTTATCGTGGCTCGTGAGTTTTCGGTGGTTGCGTTGCTATCGGTAAAGTGCGTGACGGTTGGATCGCCCGGAGCGGTTACTACCGTATAGTCAAAAACTCCACTAAGGGAGTTGGCAATGCTGTCCAGCAAGGTGTCGCTCAGACTGTCGCTACTGGTATAGAGCTTATGCTCTGAAGTGATTACTTGCGCTGCATAGAGATTGGCCAGGCGCAAGCCTTCTGCGCCTGTCTCTGACCATCCGGATACACTGGAATTATGAGGAATGAAGTTTTCAATATCGTCTGCGTTCATCATGTCTTTGACACCGACACGCTCGCCCGTTCGAACGTCGGTGTAATAGACGTTATAGTCCGCGTCCTGGATTTCCCACTTGTTGGTTGTGGTATTGAAAACTTCAATGTAGGTATGTCCCTGGAAGTATCCCTGGGAGTCTGCGTACGTCCAGATGGTGCGTTTTTGCAGGCCAAGCTCCGCGCAGAGGCCGCTGAATACGTTAACCATGTTGCCGCACAGAAGTTCTGCGCGTTCGGCAGTCGGGTCGCCTGTGACGGTCTTGTAAATTTGCTCGGCGGTATAGAAAGGGTCATTGCCGTGGGCAACCCACCAGGCTCCATCCGAGTGAGTTGTATTGGTGGCCAATAGTTCGCGGGCGACGTCTTGCAGCAACGCGCCGGTTGCAGCTGCTTCTTCCCGGACGATATCGGCGATTAAAGAAAAATAATTGATCAAAAGTGACTCCATATTGATTGGGTGGCCGCTCCCGATACCCGAATCGTTCTGCAAACGGCGTTGCTGGCCAAAGTTTCACATATGTTACAGTTCTTTGGGCGGTATGTTAAAGAACCATTATTAGCCATATCGTAATTATAAATCTTCAGAGAGTAAGGGCGAGTGCTGCTCGTCGATTGCATTGCTCTGCCGGAATACTGGCGATTTCATTCTGCAAGCGTTGCTCAGGTGATACACTCGCGCGCCCCGCAATCCCCCGATCAATACACCAGGTTGTCAGTTCCGAGATGATACGCAGTACACCCGAAAACAGCCTGCAAGTAGCCCTGAGGGCCTGCAGGAGCAGCTTCATATCGGTGGGTTTTTTCAGTCTGTTCATCAATGCACTGATGTTGGTCCCGACCTTCTACATGCTTCAGGTCTACGGGCGGGTCGTCACGGGCGGCAGCCTGACGACGCTGGTCATGTTGACCATTATCCTGACCTTCCTGCTCGTGACGATGGGCCTGCTGGAGTGGGTACGCTCGCGGATCATGGTTCGTGTCAGCACCAGGCTCGACGTGCTGCTTGGCCGTGATGTCTACAGGGCCAGTTTCAAACGGGCCTTGGACAGCGGTGGCATGGATGCGTCGGCCCAGTCGCTCAGCGACCTGACCGGGCTGCGCCAGTTCATGTCAGGGAACGGTATGTTCGCGTTTTTTGATGCTCCGTGGTTGCCGATCTATATCGCAGTGCTGTTCCTGTTTCACCCCTGGTATGGCTGGACGGCAATCGGTTGTGCGGTGGTTTTGCTGGCGCTGGCCAGTATCAATGAGCAATCCACGGGCAAAGTTCTGGCGGAGGCCAACAAGCAGAGCATTGGTGCGACACTGCACACCACCAAGAACTTGCGCAACGCCGAAGTGATCGAGTCCATGGGCATGCTTGACTCCCTCATGTCACGCTGGAGTCTGCGTCAAAAGAACGTGCTGTTGTTGCAGTCCCGAGCCAGCGATCGCAGCGGGATCATCACATCGATATCAAAGACTTTCCGTCTGCTCGTTCAATCACTGATTCTTGGCCTTGGCGCTTATCTGGCGGTCAGCCATGAGATCAGCCCCGGGCTGGTGATCGCAGGTTCCGTGCTGTTGGGGCGAGCGCTGGCGCCGCTGGACTTGATGATCGGCAGTTGGAAAGGATTCATTGCTGCCCGCTCACAATACGCACGCCTGAACAGCGTTCTCGACCAGCAAAGTGCCGAGCCGGAGCGGATGCAATTGCCCGCTCCAATCGGACATGTGACGGTAGAGAACCTCACGCTGGGGGCTCCGGGATCAAGGACCCCGATCATCAAAGGCATCGGTTTCAACGCACCGGCAGGCGCCATGATCGGTGTTGTCGGACCAAGCGCCTCGGGCAAGTCGACGCTTGGCAAGGCCTTGATGGGCGTGTGGAAACCACAGCTTGGGGTCGTTCGTCTGGATGCCGCCGATATTGCCAATTGGGACAGAAGCCAATTGGGGCCGCACCTCGGGTATTTGCCGCAAGACATTGAATTGTTCGAAGGCACTATCAGCGACAACATCGCGCGTTTTGGTGTCGTTGATCCGGATAAAGTGGTGCAGGCGGCCAGGACCGCCAGTGTCCACGAAATGATTCTGATGCTGCCCAATGGCTACGATACGGTCATTGGCGAAGGGGGCATCAATCTGTCGGGTGGGCAACGTCAGCGTATCGGGCTGGCCCGGGCACTCTATGGCAGCCCGCGGCTTATCGTTCTGGATGAGCCGAATGCTCACCTGGACGAGATCGGTGAACGTGCGCTGGCGTTGGCGCTGCAACATTTGAAACTCACGGGGGCGACGGTCTTCGTCATCGCCCACCGGACCTCGATCCTGGCCCAGCTCGACCGCTTGCTGGTGATGAACGCCGGCACCATCAGCCTGTATGGCCCGCGGGATCAGGTCCTCGCGCAACTCAATGCGCCTCAATTGGCCGCCCAGCAAAAGCCGGCTGCCTGGGCCGGCACAGACGTCGTGTCGACCGACGTTTGACAGGAAACTCTCGATGAACCGTACGCTCGCTACTCCTGCCGATACTTTCGCAGATCTGCCCACGTCCGACATGTCTATACGCCGAACAGGATTTTTCATTGTACTGGTGACGTTCGGCCTGTTCGGCGGGTGGGCGACGTTTGCCCCACTCGACGGTGCGGCCTACGCGCCGGGCGTCGTTACCGTGCAAACGTATCGCAAGACGGTGCAGCATCTGGAGGGCGGCATCGTCAAGGACCTGCTTGCCCATGACGGCGATGTCGTAAAGAAGGGCGACCCGATCATCGTGCTCGATGACGCTCAACTGCGCTCCGAATACGAGATGACCCGTAGCCAGTTGATCGCTGCCAGGACGGCGGAGGCGCGCTTGCTCGCCGAGCGGGATAACCTTCCGACAATTGCCTTCCCGAGCGATGTCAATTCCGACAGTCAGCGCAGTGATGAGGCGCGTTTCGGCGAGACGCAGGTGTTCAACGCGCGGCGTAGCTCGCGACTTGGGCAAATCTCGGTCCTGCAAGAGCGTATTGGTCAGTTGAATCAGCAAATCAAGGGAACCGACACCATGATCGGTACCAAGACCAGCTTGCAGGAATCCTACAGCGGCGAAATTGCCGAGTTGAAAGAGTTGCTGGCCCAGGGTTTTGTCGACAAACAGCGGATGCTGGAACAGGCGCGCAAGCTGGACTTGCTCAAGTCTGAAGTGGCGGATCACCGCTCGACAAACATCAAGACCAGGTTGCAGATCAACGAAACCCAGTTGCAGATCCTGCAGATCGACAAGGACTTCAACGCCGACGTTACCAAGCAGTTGGCAGAGACCCAGACCAAGGCCTACGACCTGCAGAAAAAAGCCTCGGCGCTGGAAGATCGCCTGAGCAGGGTGATTATTCGCGCTCCGGAAGACGGGATGGTGATTGGCATGACGGTTCACACCATCGGTGGCGTTGTGCGACCCGCTACGCCCTTGCTGGATATCGTTCCATCCGTTTCCGACCTGGTGGTCGAGGCGCAGGTTTCGCCCAATGACATCGACCGAATCGCTATCGGCAAGTTGGCGGACATTCGCTTCAGCGCCTTTAACACGGCCACGACACCTGTCATCGAAGGTCGAGTGACGAGTGTATCCGGCGATCGTTTGATCAACGAGAAAACCAGTGCGCCGTACTACCTGGCACGCATCAGTGTGACGGGGGAGGGCGCGCGGAAGCTGGGAGATCGCAAGCTGTTGGCGGGCATGCCGGCAGACGTATTGATCAACACCGGAGAGCGCACCATGCTGCAATACTTGATGCAGCCGGCACGTGACGTTATCGCCCAGTCAATGATCGAGGAGTGATCGTGCGTCTGTTTCCCTGCCTGGTTTTGGGTTCGATGGCATTGCCTGTCCATGCTGCTGAAGCGCCCACCGCCCGACCCTCTATCACTACGCCGCAAACAGCTTCGGTCAGTAAACAGAGCTACTCGGTCGACTTGATGCAGTTGTACCGCGAGTCGCGCCTGGAGGACCCTCGGGTGATCTCCTCTTACTCCAAGGCTCAATCCGGGGTCGAGCAGCAAAACCAGGCGTTTGGCAGTCTGTTGCCTTCGGTGACGGCCAACGCGGGTTTCAACCGGATCAAACAGTCCAACCTTCAAATCGACGAGGCCTACGACAGTCGCAATTATTCGGTGGGGTTGACCCAGCCGTTGTATAACAAGGCTGCCTGGGAAAACTACCAGCGCTATAAAAGCCTGGCCAAGCAGGCTGACTCCGAATCAAAAGAGGCTCAGGCCGAGGCCACGGTGGATCTTGCACAGCGATATTTCGCTGCGCTGGCTGCCGATGATGAACTTGAATTGGTGCGGGCCGAACGCAGGGCTACCCAGAAGAACCTCGACAGGGTCAGTGCGCTTTACAGCAAACAATTGGCGATGGTTACCGATTTGCTGGATCTCCAGGCCCGAGTCGATTCGCTGGCTGCCCAGGAAGTCGAAGCGCGTAACCAGTCCAGCCTGAGCCGTGTTGCGTTGTCGGAAATTATCGGACGACCGGTCAAAGAGAAGCTGAGTCGTGTGCGTAATGACGTCGAATTGAAGGTGTCCGCCGAAAGCCTGGAGAGTTGGGTCAATTTGGCGATCGCCGACAACCCGGCGATCAAGGCCAGTGAAAATGCACAGGAAGCAGCAGAGGCTGCCTTGCGCGAAGGTAAGGGCGGGCACTATCCCACGGTCAATCTGAACCTGAGCGCGCAGCAGAGCAACGAAGGCTACAACAATTCGTTGGCGCCACAGACCGACAGCTATGTCGCGGGTGTGGGAGTACAGATACCGATCTATAGCGGTGGCACGACGTCCGCGCGGGTAAGGCAGCTGTATCAGGATCAGCTCACCGCAGAACAGCAATTGATAGCGACGCGTCGGCAGGTGGTCAAGGAAACGACAAACGCGTATTTGACTGCAGACTCAAGCGTGGAAAAGATCCACGCCAGCCGCAATGCATTGGCCTCGGCCGAGCAATCGCGCATTGCTGCTGAAAAAGCATTTACCTATGGCGTGGTTAATGCCGTGGATGTCTTGACCGCTGTGCAGAACGAATTCAAAGCACGTCGCGATCTGCTCAAGACTCAATACGACTTTATAACCAACCTTTTTATCCTGAATCGCTGGGCCGGAAAGTTATCGGAAGAAAGTGTCGAAAACGTCAATCTCTGGTTGAGTGGAAATGATCAAGCGATCACTTCACCAGAGACGCTGCGGGAGTAAGTTGTCGGCCGTCACGCGCTCTTTGCGTAGCGGGACTGACAAGCTGTATTGTCAAAAAAGCGCTGTTGGAATTTTTTTGGGGATACAGGATGGTACTAAAGCTATTGGTCAAGTCGGGCTGCGCTTGAAGAGCAAGCGCAGCCCTCGACAATTAACGACGTGATGAATGCAGAGACAGTACGGCGCGACGAATGATGGCGACACCCAGGCCGAGTATGAATCCAAAGATCAGGCCAAATCCAACGATCAGGGCTTTCTTCGGTTTTATAGGCGCTTGAGGTTCCGTCGCATCTTTATCGACATTGACCAGTTTTAACTGATCGAAGTTTACATTCAGTTGCTTCAGGTGAGTCAACTCACCGCTGATGTCCGCGAAGTCCTTGAGAAACAGCTCAGGATGATTCCGCTCCTTGAGAAGTGCTGCTTCGCGGTTGGTGGCCAGCAGGCTGAGCTCTTTTTGAATCTCATCGATACGCGGCTCGGTGAAGTCATCGGAATGACGAGCTACCAAGGTGGCACGCTCTGCTTCCAGTGCCGCCTGTCCCAGGAAGTACAGAGGTATTTTCTGGTTGTTGACTTCCGTGCGGATCATGTTGCCCTGATGTGCTTGCTCTCCATCTCCCAGCGCCGAAGGTGTGGTGGGTTTTACAATTCCGAGTTTCTTGGCGATGACAATGGCTTCATCAAGTTCTTTGATGCGGTTTTGTCTGCGGCTTTGCAGTTGTTGACGCAGTGCTTTGAGTTCGTCTTGAAGTACTTGCTTTTTTAGCTGATCTTTTTCCAGCAAGTGGGCAATTTTGGAGTCTTTCTCTGCCTCATAAGCGGACTTTTTTGACTCCAGCTTCTTTTCAGCCTGGTCGATGCGGTTGGCAATCAATGTTTTTAAGTTTGAAGCAACTTTTTCCTTTTCGCCTTTGACAACGAAGTCGGTAAAGTCTCTCAAGATGCCTACGCCATCTATACCCTGAGGATATCTGAGACTAAGGCCAACGGCTTCGGAAAGGCTGGAGCTTTTTTTAGGGTCAATTTTCTCAAGCGAAAATGCTCTTTCGTTGAATCTCTCAAATGTATTCTCAATGGATTGCCCTGGTGCCTGCAATGGCGCAAGGTATTGCGGATTGGCCTGGAAGAACTTCAGGCGGACATCATAAGACTGCATTGAAGAACCAATGTTGTTCAGTGCGTCATTTGGAAGGAGTTTGTAGATTCCGGACTCATTCAACTCATCCAGGTCTGCCAGTGGGACAGGCCGGACAGTAGTTTCAACTTCATATTCAGGCGTTGCCAATAGAGCATAGGCAATAGCGACGGTAACAGTCAGTGCAGTAAACAATAGAACAATCGCCCTTTGATCCCAAAGGCTACCGATAAGCTCCTTTACTTCAACAACTTCCTGTCGGGGGGTATCAATAGTGTTTACTGGAATGTTCATTACGCGCTCTAAAAATTTGGACAGACTCTCCAAACTATGTCTGGAAATTGCCGTCATCTAGGTTAGAAAACTTTACATTTTGTTAAATTTTTTGGATTTTCCAGCATTTGTTAACAAACAGCAAGGGCGGGGAACTGTCACGGATGCGAGCGCAGTCGCGGCTCAGACATCGCCTTGAAGGCCCTATGGTCTGGCCCCCGTCTCTCTGTGACCGTTGAAAGCGCTTTGTTGATTCGCCCCACCGTTTATCGGTCGGCTCGCAATACCGTTCGCTCCATCCCATAGGCTCGTCGCGGTTTCATGGTCATTCTGGGGCTACTCTCCATTCTGGCTTGGGTTACTGACGAGAACCCTCCGGTCCTCGGCCAAGTAAAAATTACGGGTATCATATTTTAATGGAATTATGGTTATAATAAAATCCGCTTGCGCCGAAGTGCTTTCGCGTCAGGCGTCCTTCAGCATTCTCCAGGAGCACCGTCATGAATTCAGTTCAGTCCCAAGGTACGGCCCTCGTCACCGGCGCTTCTTCAGGTATCGGGGCGGTTTACGCTGAGCGGTTGGCAGCCCGTGGTTTTGATTTGTTGTTGGTGGCTCGCGACGAGCCGCGGCTGGAGGCGGCAGCGAGTAAGCTGCGCTCCGAGCATGGGATCAAGGTCGAAGTGCTGAAGGCGGATCTCACCCAGAAGGAAGACGTGCTGCAACTCGAACAGCGGTTACGCAGCGATTCGAGTATCAGCCTGTTGCTCAATAACGCCGGTGTGGCGGCGGACGGGCTGTTGGCCAATGCCGATACCAATCAACTGGAGCGAATGATTCAGTTGAATATCACCGCTGTCACGCGATTGGCCTCGGCGGCTGCGGCCAGCTTTACCAAGGCCGGGCGCGGCACGATCATCAATATCGCATCGGTGGTGGCATTGTTTCCCGAGCGTTTCAACGCGACATACAGCGCCAGCAAGGCCTACGTATTGAGCTTGACTCAATCGTTGAACGCAGAGCTGGATGGCACCGGAGTGAAGATCCAGGCGGTACTGCCGGGTGTGACACGAACCGAGATCTGGGAGCGCTCCGGTATTGATGCTTCACAAATTCCAGCGGAAATGGTGATGGAGGCGGGTGAGATGGTCGATGCCGCATTGTCGGGCCTAGATCAGGGTGAATTGATCACCATTCCTTCGTTGCCCGATGCGGCGGATTGGGATGCGTTCGTGGCGGCGCGTCATGTCATGGCGCCTAACCTTTCCAGAAGCAAGGCCGCTGCCCGTTATCGGTAAGCGCCATCAATCGGCTTGAGGTGTATTTGGTATGAGTGATCGTCGAGTAGTTGTAACGGGCCTGGGCCTGGTGTCACCGCTGGGGAGCGGTGTCGAAGTGGTCTGGGCGCGGCTGTTGGCCGGGCGTTCCGGGCTGCGCAATTTACCGCAAGAGGTGGTTGCCGATCTGCCGGCCAAGGTTGGCGGTGCAGTGCCTGCTCTGGCTGACGATCCGGAGGCGGGGTTCGATCCGGACCGGGCAACCTCACCCAAGGAGCAGAAGAAGATGGACCGCTTCATCCTGTTCGCCATGGAAGCGGCGCGTCAGGCACTGGAGCAAGCCGGCTGGCAAGCGCTGGATGCCAATGCCCAGGAGCGCACGGCCACCATTATCGGTTCAGGTGTAGGTGGTTTCGGCGCGATTGCCGAGGCGGTTCGCACCACCGATAGCCGTGGTCCGAGACGTTTGTCTCCATTCACTATCCCTTCATTTCTGGTCAACCTCGCGGCAGGTCATGTGTCGATCCAGCATGGTTTCAAGGGGCCATTAGGCGCGCCGGTCACGGCATGCGCTGCCGGGGTTCAGGCGATCGGTGACGCGGCGCGGCTGATCCGTACGGGGGAGGCGGATATCGCGGTGTGCGGCGGTGCGGAAGCGGCGATCGATCGGGTCAGCCTTGCCGGGTTTGCGGCTGCTCGCGCCTTGTCCAGCGCTTACAACGAAACGCCTGAGCGCGCTTCGCGACCGTTCGACAGTGGTCGAGATGGATTTGTCATGGGAGAAGGGGCCGGGCTGCTGGTCATCGAGTCTCTGGACCATGCACTGGCCCGGGGCGCGCACCCGCTGGCGGAGCTGGTCGGCTACGGCACCAGCGCCGATGCCTTTCACCTGACCGCCGGCCCCGAGGACGGCAGCGGTGCGCGGCGAGCGATGTCGTTGGCGTTGGCACAAGCAGGTGTTTCACCGGCTCAGGTTCAGCATCTGAATGCGCATGCAACCTCGACTCCGGTGGGGGATCTGGGAGAGCTGGCGGCGATCAAGGCATTGTTCGGCGCGCAAAACGGCATTGCCGTGACATCGACCAAGTCGGCGACCGGGCATTTGCTCGGTGCAGCGGGTGGACTCGAAGCGATCTTTACGCTGCTGGCGATCCGCGACCAGATCGTGCCGGCGACCCTCAACTTCGAAAACCCGGACCCTGCCGCTGAAGGCGTGGACATCGTTCATGGCAATGCTCGGCCAATGACCATCGAATACGCATTGTCCAACGGCTTCGGATTTGGCGGGGTCAATGCCAGTGTGCTGTTCAAGCGTTGGCAGGGTTAATCCTGCGAGTGTTTGAGGTGTTCGCGTGCGACGTCGAGAATCCGTTGGGCAAATTCGGCGTCGGCAACGCTACGCGATAACAGCAAGGCGCCGACCAGCGTAGACATGATCACAATGCTGCGCTCGGCGGTCCGCTCTCCGTCAAGGGTGTGCTGGATCTGATCGAGTCGCGCCTGGAGCACGACGTCGCTGGTTGGACTCGGTTGACCACGCAGCCCCAGTTCCGAAGAAATGGTCAACAGCGGGCAGCCTTCCTGAGGTGAGGTTTGATGCCATTCGGACAGATAAGCGTTGATGAAGGATTCGAGTGGATGCTCCTCGGCGAAGATTTGCGCGCACAACTCGTCGACTTGTGCGCCAGCCTCTTGCAAGGCTTTCTCTACCAGTTCGTCTTTGGACTTGAAGTGCGAGTAAAAGCCGCCGTGGGTCAAGCCCAGTGCTTTCATCAGGGGTTGCAGCCCGGTCGCGCCGATACCGTCGCGTCGAAATCGCGCTGAAGCTTCCTTGATTATGCGTTGGTGGGTCTGGGCTTTATGGTCCTGCGAGTAACGCATCTGATATCTCCGCATCAATGCGGACATATTAACCAATGAAAATTGCATGGTGACTGTACTTCTACTTCTAAAAAACATGCAGATGCTTCGATATGGGTCAGAAGCGGCATGAATTCAGGTGCTTTCACGCAAAAACAAACCCCGCCGTTCCAGGCGGGGTTTTCAGTCAGCGGTCCTGCGCTTCCTTGGCGTCCATTTCCGCATTGCGTTCGGCGACGCGCTTACGTTGCTCTTCGGTCAGTTCGACCTTGTTGGCGGTGTCACGCAGCAGCATCAGACCACCAACGATCGAGCCGATGGCAACGACCAGAATCAACCAGGCATACCAGGGCATAGGACTCTCCTTGAAAGCAGGCGGGTTGGCGAGGGTTCGCCAACCGATCGTGCATACCACTTTGAGTGATGGGGTTTTGTCGCAGTTCCATCGCTATTACCCCCATTCTATGCCTGTTGTTCAAGGTTCACTCGAACGCTTTCAATGTCCGGTCAACATCGCATCCGCTGGTGCGTCGGCGCGCAATTGCGCGGTGAGCATGAAGTACAGGAAACCGGCCACCATGAAGCCCAGGAAGATCAGGCCGATCAACGTGTTGAACCAGGCCATCGCCACCAGGCACACCACCGCCAGCATCAGTGCAATGAACGGCACCAGCGGGTAGCACGGGGCGCGGAAGGTGCGCTCCAGGTTCGGCTCGGTTTTACGCAGTTTGAACAGGCTGAGCATGCTCATGATGTACATCACGATGGCGCCGAACACGGCCATGGTGATCATCGCGGCGGTCAGTGTCATGCCGCCGAGGTTGATCAAGCCGTCGCTGTAGATGGCTGCAATGCCGATCACACCGCCGGCGATGATTGCCCGGTGCGGGGTTTGAAAACGCGACAATCTGGCCAGGGACGCCGGCAGGTAACCGGCCCGGGCGAGGGCGAAGAACTGCCGCGAGTAGCCGAGGATGATCCCGTGGAAACTCGCCACCAGGCCGAACAGGCCGATCCACACCAGCATATGCAACCAGCCCGAGCTTTCGCCGACCACGGTTTTCATTGCCTGCGGCAGCGGGTCGTTGATGTTCGACAGGGTGCGCCAGTCACCGACACCACCGGCGAAGAACATCACACCCATCGCCAGCAGCACAAGGGTCAGAATACCGCTGATGTAAGCCTTGGGAATCGTGCGTTTCGGGTCCTTGGCTTCTTCGGCGGCCATGGCTGCGCCTTCGATGGCGAGGAAGAACCAGATGGCAAAGGGGATGGCCGCGAACATCCCGGCAATCGCCGGGGCGCCGAACACGTCGGAGCCGGCCCAGCCATTGAGCGCGAAGTTGCTGAAGCTGAATGCCGGGGCGACCACGCCCATGAACACCAGCAATTCAGCGACCGCCAACACGCAGACCACCAGTTCGAAGGTCGCCGCCAGTTTCACGCCCAGGATGTTGAGGCCCATGAATACGAGGTAGGCACCGACTGCCGCGTGTTTCGGGTCCAGGGCAGGAAACTGGACATTGAGGTAGGCGCCGATGGCCAGGGCAATCGCCGGTGGGGCGAAGACGAATTCGATCAGTGTCGCCAGTCCGGCGATCAAGCCGCCTTTCTCGCCAAAGGCGCGACGACTGTAGGCAAAGGGACCGCCAGCGTGAGGAATGGCGGTGGTCAGTTCGGTGAAGCTGAAAATGAAGCAGGTGTACATGGTGGCGACCATGAACGAAGTCACCAGAAAGCCCAAGGTTCCGGCCACGCCCCAGCCATAGCTCCAGCCGAAATACTCTCCGGAAATCACCAGCCCGACCGCAATGCCCCACAGGTGCAAGGTGCCCAGCGTGGGTTTGAGTTGTGTGTTCATGGGTTTGCTCCCTGAGTGGTTTGGAAAGCTCAGGGGAGGCCAGTGCAGTGGGCGTGCCATTTCGCGATTGCACGTCGTAATGGGCTGAAAGCTGTCGTATCGGGGATGTTCGCCACTGGATGCGCGAATATTGTGCGTCAGTCAGGGGCGCGCCGGTTTCAAATGCGGCTTTCGCGAGCAAGCCCGCATACCCGCTTCCCACACCGCGGCAACGCGCAGGTTTGGTATTTCAATGCAGGTGCGGGCAGCGGTTGATATTCAGGCTTGCAGATTGAGGCACTCGCGCAACGCCGTTTGCCAGTCTGGTTGGCTGACACCCCAGTCGCGTTGCAAGCGACTGCAATCCAGGCGCGAGTTGAGCGGTCGGGCTGCGGGTGTCGGGTAGTCGCTGGACGGGATCGGTAACAGGTCGGCGCAGGGCTTGCCCTGTTGTCGCAGCGCTTCACCGATCGCCTGGGCGAAGCCGAACCAGGAGGTCTCACCTTGAGCGCTCAGGTGATAAGTACCCCAGTTGGTAACCTGACTCGTCTGCCAGCGTTCAATCAGGGCAAGGGTGCTATTGGCGATTGTACCGGCCCATGTAGGTGCGCCGATTTGATCGGCGACTACACGTAACTCAGGTTTCTCTTGCAGCAGACGTTGCATCGTCAGTAGAAAATTGCGGCCATGAGTCGAGTAGACCCAGCTGGTACGCAGAATCAGATATTGACCTTGCACGTCCCTGATGGCCTGTTCGCCGGCCAGCTTGCTCTTGCCGTATACCCCGAGCGGGTTGGGCGTGTCGTCCTCGTTGTAAGGTCCGGCTTTCATCCCGTCGAATACATAGTCCGTGGAGTAATGTATCAACGGGATGTCGAGAGCCAGCGCTTCTTCGGCAAGGATGCCGGGAGCTACGGCGTTAATGGCAAAGGCTGATTGCGGTTCACTTTCTGCCAGATCAACCGCTGTATGGGCCGCCGCGTTGATGATCAGATCGGGTCGAATGTTTTGCACTTGATGGCGAATCTGATCGGGCTGCGCGAGATCGAGCTGATCGCGACCCAATACGACCAGTTCGCCGACAGCCCCCAGCCGCTGTTGCAATTCATGTGAAACCTGACCGTGTCGGCCATTGATGAGTATTTTCACGGGAACAGTCCAGTCTCGTTACCGGGCGAATCGGGCTCGCACAGGTTCATTGCTCTTCCCCTGCCAGCTTGGCCAGGTACTGGCCATACCCGGTTTTGCCAAAGTACCGGGCGCGCTCCATCAACTGTTCGCGGTTGATCCAGGCGTTTTCATAGGCGATCTCTTCGAGACAGGCGACTTTGAGACCCTGGCGGTGTTCGATGGTCTGCACGTACTGAGAGGCTTCGAGCAAGCTATCGTGGGTGCCGGTGTCGAGCCAGGCGAAACCTCGACCAAAACGCTCGACCTGCAGATCGCCACGTTGCAGATAGGCATTGTTGACGTCTGTGATTTCCAGCTCGCCGCGAGGCGAAGGTTTCACCGCCTTGGCGATCTCGATCACATCGTTGTCGTAGAAGTACAGGCCGGTAACGGCATAACTGGATTTCGGCGCTTTCGGTTTTTCTTCGATCGAAAGGGCACGGCCATCGCTGTCGAAATCAATCACGCCGAAGCGCTCGGGGTCCTTGACCCAGTAGCCGAATACGGTGGCGCCGGAGGTGCGTTTTGCCGCGTTCTGCAATTGTTCGCCAAAGTGCTGACCATGGAAGATGTTGTCGCCCAGGATCAGGCACACAGGGTCATCGCCAATGAACTCTTCGCCAATCAGAAAGGCCTGGGCCAGACCGTCCGGTGATGGCTGCTCGGCAAAGCTGAAATTCACCCCGAACTGGCTGCCGTCACCCAGCAGATTGCGATATTGGGGCAGATCCTGCGGGGTGGAAATCAGCAGAATATCCTTGATGCCGGCCAGCATCAGCACCGAAATCGGATAGTAGATCATTGGCTTGTCGTAGACCGGCAACAGCTGTTTCGACACTCCAAGCGTAATCGGGTGCAGGCGCGTGCCCGAGCCACCCGCCAAAACGATGCCTTTCATCATGCGAGCAGCTCCTTGGGATTGATGGCGCCAAGGCGTTCGCCCTGATAGCTGCCGTCTTGAACGCGGCGGCACCATTCCAGATTGTCCAGGTACCATTGAACGGTTTTGCGCAGGCCGGTTTCGAAGGTCTCTTCGGGCACCCAGCCCAGTTCGCGTTCAATCTTGCTGGCGTCGATTGCGTAACGCAGGTCATGCCCAGGGCGATCCTGGACGAACGTGATCAGGTCGGCGTAATGCGCAACGCCCTCGGGCTTGTGCGGTGCCAATTCTTCGAGCAGGGCGCAGATGCCACGCACCACGTCGATGTTCTTTCGTTCGTTATGCCCGCCGATGTTGTAAGTCTCACCGACAGTGCCGGTGGTCACCACTTTGAGCAGCGCACGGGCGTGATCCTCGACGAACAGCCAGTCGCGCACTTGCAGGCCATTGCCATACACCGGCAGCGGCTTGCCGGCCAACGCATTGAGGATGACCAGCGGAATCAGTTTCTCGGGGAAGTGGAACGGCCCGTAATTGTTCGAGCAATTGGTCAGCAGCACCGGCAAGCCATAGGTCCGCTGCCAGGCGCGGACCAGGTGGTCGGACGCTGCCTTGCTGGCGGAGTAGGGCGAGCTCGGCGCGTAGGGCGTCGTTTCCGTGAACAGATCATCGACACCGTGCAGGTCGCCGTAAACCTCGTCAGTGGAAATGTGATGAAAGCGGAAGGCGCTTTTCTCAGGTTCCGGGAGGGCTTGCCAATAGGCTCGGGCGGCTTCTAGCAGGCTGTAGGTGCCGACAATGTTGGTCTGGATGAATTCCGATGGCCCGTCGATGGAACGATCGACGTGGGACTCCGCTGCCAGGTGCATGATCGCGTGAGGCTGAAAGCGCGCCAGCACTGCACTGACGGTCGCCTGATCGACAATATCGGCCTGAACGAACTCGTAGCGAGTGTCGTTGGCAATGCTGGTCAGCGACTCGAGATTGCCGGCATACGTCAGTTTGTCCAGGTTGAGCACTTCATGCTCAGTGTGTTGAATCAGCTCGCGGACAAGGGCCGAGCCTATGAAACCGGCTCCGCCGGTAATTAGGATACGCACGTTGGGCCAGCCTTTTTCAGTAATGCGAATAGAGGTAGCTTGCAGGCGCAAGCGGGGAGGTGCAAGAGATCCTGACCCCAATCGGTTGCGTCGCGTCATTTGGGCCGGATTATCCATGACTTGCAACCAGCACTCACTACTCTCGCGCACAATTTAACGCTCTACGTACGACACTCCCGGTTTTTTCCGTGCTGGAACGCCTTCCCGCACCCTGTAACCCCCGCGTAAACCCACTCTTTACGCTTTCTTTATGCCCTGCGGGCACCCTCGATCTCGTTCCTTTACAGCCTCCTTTCCGACAATGACTCCACACGCGGCAATACGCCGTAACACGGAGAACTTCCATGAGCGTTCTGGACGGGGTGTCGCTGCTGCTGGCAGTGGGGCTGTTCATTTATCTGTTGGTTGCGCTGCTGCGCGCGGACCGGAACTAGGAGCGGCTATGCACAGTTATGACTATTGGCTGATCCTCGGTTTTTTTGCCCTGGTTTTGGTCCCGGCGCCGTTTCTCGGGCGCTTCTACTACAAGGTGATGGAAGGGCAGCGCACCTGGCTGACGCCGATTCTCGGTCCGGTCGAACGTGGTTGTTATCGTCTGGCCGGCGTCGATCCGCAAGCCGAACAGAGCTGGCAGAAATACGCCCTGGCCTTGATTGCCTTCAACCTCGCGGGTTTCCTGCTGCTGTTCACGATCCTGTTGTTCCAGGACCACCTGCCGCTCAACCCGCAGAACCTGCCGGGTCAGGAGTGGACGCTGGCGTTCAACACCGCCGTCAGCTTCATGACCAACACCAACTGGCAGGCCTACAGCGGCGAAGCGTCCCTGAGCTACTTGAGCCAGATGGCTGGCCTCACCGTGCAGAATTTCGTCAGCGCCGCCACCGGTCTGGCGGTACTGGTCGCGTTGTGTCGCGGCATCGGCCGCAAATCCACCCGGACTCTGGGCAACTTCTGGGTCGACATGACCCGCGCCACCCTTTACGGCTTGCTGCCGCTGTGCCTGCTGCTGGCGCTGTACCTGGTCTGGCAGGGCGTGCCGCAAACTTTCGCGCAGTACGTGAATGCAGTGACTATGCAGGGTGTTGACCAAGTGATTCCGCTGGGACCGGCTGCCAGTCAGATTGCCATCAAGCAATTGGGCACCAACGGTGGTGGCTTCTTCGGCGTGAACTCGGCGCATCCGTTCGAGAACCCGACGGCGTGGAGCAACCTGTTCGAAGTGGCCTCGATCATCCTGATCCCGGTGGCACTGGTGTTCACCTTCGGTCACTACGTAAAGGACCTGCGTCAGAGTCGCGCGATCATCGCCTGCATGCTGGCGCTGTTCCTGATCGGCGGCGCGACCTCGCTGTGGGCTGAATACCAACCTAACCCTGCCTTGAACAACGTCGCTGTCGAGCAGACCGCGCCGCTGGAAGGCAAGGAAGCGCGTTTCGGCACCACCGCCACCGTGCTCTGGTCGGTGACCACCACGTCCGCGTCGAACGGTTCGGTAAACGGCATGCACGACAGCCTCAACCCACTGAGCGGCATGGTGGCCCTGGTCAACATGATGGTCGGCGAAGTGATCTTCGGCGGCGTTGGCGCCGGGCTCTACGGCATGTTGCTCAACGTGCTGATCGCGGTGTTCCTCGCCGGCCTGATGATCGGCCGCACTCCGGAATACCTCGGCAAGAAACTGCAAGCCAGGGAGGTGCAATTGCTGGTGGTGACCCTGATGGTCATGCCGATTGGCGTACTGGTGCTCGGCGCGATCGCCGCCAGCCTGCCAGGCCCGGTGGCTGCGGTGAGCAACCCTGGGCCTCACGGATTCAGTCAGCTGCTCTACGCCTACACCTCGGCCAGTGCCAACAACGGTTCCGCTTTCGCTGGCTTCGGCGCCAACACCCCCTTCCACAACCTGATGCTGGGCCTGGGCATGTTGATCGGTCGCTTCGGCTACATCCTCCCGGTCCTGGCCCTGGCCGGCAGCCTGGCGCTGAAGAAAACCGCCCCGATCGGGCAGAACAGCTTCCCGACCCACGGTCCGCTGTTCGTGACCCTGCTGACCGTGACCATTTTGCTGGTGGGTGGATTGACCTTCCTGCCGACTTTGGCACTGGGTCCAATCGCTGAACATCTGGGTATGGCTGCTTTTGGGTTAAAGAGCTAAGGAGCTGATGATGAATATGCCCGTAACCAAAACCGTCGCCGCCAAGGCACCGGAACAAACTAAAACCGCGATCTCGGCCCTGTGGCGCCCGGCGCTGCTGCAAGCTTTCGTCAAGCTCGACCCACGGCAGTTGCAGCGTGCGCCGGTGATGCTGGTGGTCGAACTGACGGCGATCCTGACCACCGTGCTGTGCTTCATTCCCGACACGGCGGTGCCGACTTTCGTCGCCGCACAAATCGCGGTATGGCTGTGGTTCACCGTGCTGTTTGCCAACTTCGCCGAGGCCCTGGCCGAAGGTCGCGGCAAGGCCCGCGCCGACAGCCTCAAGGCCGGCAGTGAAGGCTTGAGCGCCCGGCGCAAGACCGGCAACGGCAGCTTTCAGGTGGTGCCCGCCGCCAACCTGCGCAAGGGCGATGTGGTGCGCGTCGAAGCCGGGGAGATGATCCCCGGTGACGGCGAGGTGATCGAAGGCATCGCGGCAGTCAACGAAGCGGCGATTACCGGTGAATCGGCCCCCGTGATTCGCGAGTCCGGTGGCGACCGTTCGGCCGTCACCGGCAACACGCGGCTGGTGTCCGACTGGCTGCTGGTGAAGATTACCGCCAACCCCGGTGAGTCGACCCTGGACCGCATGATCGCCCTGGTCGAAGGCGCCAAGCGCCAGAAAACCCCGAACGAAGTGGCGCTCGATATCCTGCTGATCGGCCTGACCCTGATCTTCCTGCTGGTGGTCGTCACCCTGCAACCGTTCGCCCACTTCGCCAATGGCAGCCTGCCGCTGGTGTTCCTGGTGGCGCTGTTGGTCACGTTGATTCCGACCACCATCGGCGGCTTGCTGTCGGCCATCGGTATCGCCGGTATGGATCGCCTGGTGCGCCTGAACGTGATCGCCAAGTCCGGTCGTGCGGTGGAAGCGGCGGGGGACGTGCACGTCCTGCTGCTGGACAAGACCGGCACCATCACCTTCGGTAACCGTCGTTGCTCGGCGGTATATGCCGCGGCTGGCGTGACAGCCGGGGAGTTGGCCGAAGGCGCGTTGCTGGCCTCGCTGGCCGACGACACTGCGGAAGGCAAGTCGATCGTCGAGTACCTGCGCGGCACCCATCCGCAACCGGAACCGTCCGCTGAGGTGCTGACAGCCGTGCCATTCAGTGCCGAAACCCGCTTGTCCGGTGTCGACTATCAGGGGCGCGTGTACCGCAAGGGCGCGGTGGATTCGTTGCTGGCGTTCGTTGGCCTCAAGCGTGCTGACCTGGCACCGGCCCTGTCCCGTGAAATCGACAAGATCGCCCAAAGCGGCGGCACCCCGTTGCTGGTGTGTGCCGACGGCAAGTTGCTCGGGGTGATCCACCTCAAGGACGTGGTCAAGCCCGGTATCCGCGAGCGTTTCGCCGAGTTGCGCAAACTGGGGATCCGCACCGTCATGGTCACCGGCGACAACCCGTTGACCGCCGCTGCCATCGCCGCTGAGGCGGGTGTGGACGATGTGTTGGCCGAAGCCACGCCGGAGAAAAAACTGGCGCGCATTCGTCACGAGCAAAACGACGGTCGTCTGGTCGCCATGTGCGGCGACGGCGCCAACGACGCCCCGGCCCTGGCCCAGGCGGACGTCGGCATGGCAATGAACGACGGCACGCAGGCGGCCCGTGAAGCGGCCAACATGGTCGACCTCGACAGCGACCCGACCAAGCTGCTGGATGTGGTGCAGATCGGCAAGGAGTTGCTGGTCACCCGCGGTGCGCTGACGACCTTTTCCATCGCCAACGACGTGGCCAAGTATTTCGCAATCCTGCCGGCGCTGTTTGCTGCGATCTACCCGCAGCTTGGTGTGCTCAACGTGATGCACTTGAGCAGCCCGCAGAGCGCGATCCTCTCGGCGATCGTGTTTAACGCCCTGATCATTGTGGTGCTGATTCCGCTGGCGCTACGCGGTGTGCGGGTTCATGCGGCGAGTGCGGCAGCGTTGTTGCGGCGCAATCTGTTGATCTACGGCCTGGGCGGGATTCTGGTGCCGTTCGTGGGAATCAAGGCGATCGACATGCTGTTGACGGCGTTGCATCTGGTTTGACTGAACACGCCCCCTGTAGGAGCGAGCTCGCTCGCGATGGTGGTTAACGATAACGCGCCCTTTCTGACAAAGCGCGGCGCCTTCAGATCCATCGCGAGCAAGCTCGCTCCTACAGGTTTTTCCTGTGAATTCGAGGATTTTCAAATGTCCACATTGATACGCCCGGCCCTGAGCCTGCTGGTCCTGATGACGCTGATCACCGGCGTCGCTTATCCACTGGTGGTCACCGGCGTGGCCCAGGTCGTGTTCCCGGATCAGGCCAACGGCAGCCTGGTGCGGGATGCCGAGGGCAAGGTCCGCGGGTCCTCTCTGATCGCTCAGGATTTCGTTGGCGACGCCTGGTTCCACCCGCGTCCTTCGGCCGGTGCCTTTGCCACCGTGTCGAGCAGTGCCAGCAACCTGTCGCCGAGCAACCCGGCGCTGGCGATGCGGGTGATCGACGATGCCAGCAAACTGCTGGTGCCAGGCCAGGGACCGGTGCCATTGGCGCTGGTCACTACGTCCGGCAGCGGTCTCGATCCGCACTTGCCACCGGCGGCGATTGCCTATCAACTGGCGCGTGTCGCGACGGCGCGCAATCTGCCGGTAGCGACCCTGCAACAACTGCTGGACGCCCACATCGAGCAGCCATTGGTAGGCCCGCCGGTGGTGAATGTGCTTGAGTTGAATCGGGCGCTGGAAAAACTGTAAATCAGCGGCGCTGCCAATCGCGGGCAAGCCCGCTCTCACATTGGAGTGCGTACACCTGTGGGAGCGGGCTTGCTCGCGAAGACTGCAGAACAGTCACTACATCAATCCAGGTAAAAAGAGACCCCAAGCATGAGCAACTCCGGCCGCGCCGACGCGCTGTTAGCAGACCTGCCCCGCGATGGCCGTGGCCGGCTCAAAGTGTTTCTCGGTGCCGCGCCGGGTGTCGGCAAGACCTACGCCATGCTGCAAGCGGCCCACACCCAGTTGCGCCAAGGGGTGAAAGTCATTGCCGGCGTCGTCGAAACCCACGGCCGGGCCGAAACCGAAGCACTGCTCGGCGGCTTGTCGCAGCAGCCGTTGGTACGCTCCGAGTACCGTGGCGTGTTGCTCGAAGAAATGGACCTTGACGGTCTGCTCCTCGCCAAACCCAAGCTGGTGCTGGTCGACGAACTGGCGCACACCAACGCACCCGGCAGTCGTCACGAAAAACGCTGGCAGGACATTCAGGAACTGCTCGCCGCCGGCATCGATGTGTACACCACGGTCAACGTCCAGCATCTGGAAAGCCTCAACGATCAGGTGCGTGGCATCACCGGCGTGCAGGTCCGCGAAACCCTGCCGGACTGGGTATTGCAGGAAGCTTATGAACTGCTGCTGATCGACTTGCCACCACGGGAGCTGCTCGAGCGATTGCGCGATGGCAAGGTCTATGTGCCGGAGCAGGCGCGGGCGGCCATCGATGCGTTCTTTTCCCAGACCAACCTGACGGCCCTGCGCGAACTGGCGATGCAGACCGCGGCGGCTCAAGTCGATAACGATCTGGCCCAGGGGTATCGTCAGTTGGGGCAAGCGGCGCCGGCCGTGCGCGGGCGTTTGCTGGTAGGGGTCGACGGCGATGCCCAGGCCGAGCGCCTGGTGCGTCATGCCAGTCGCGTGGCCCAGCGGCGGCACTTGCCCTGGAGCCTGGTGCACGTGGACAACGGCAGCGTGCGTGACGAGCAGTCCCGCCTGCGCCTGCAAAGCGCCCAGCAACTGGCCGAGCGCCTGGGCGGCGAAGTGGTGTTGCTGCGTGCCGGTGAGGTGGCGAAAACCCTGATCCAGCATGCCGCCGAACGCCGTGCCAGCCTGGTGCTGGTGGGTCAGTCCCGGCCGCGTTTGCGCCGACGTCTGTTCGGTGGCGGGCTGGCGGCGCGTCTGCTGCGTAATGCGCGCGGGCTGGAAATCAACGTTCTCGACAGCGATCACCAACCGCATCAACCCCATCGGCGGTCGATGCATTCACTGGTCTGGTTCGACTACGCATTGGCCGTGGTGGCGACGATTCTGGCCAGCGCTCTGGCCTGGGCCGTGGCGAGCGTACTGCCACTGCCGAACATTTCCCTGGTGTTCCTTGCGGCGGTATTGCTGGTGGCGGTGCGCAGCAGTCTCGGGCCGGCGCTGGCCTGTGCGGCGCTGTCGTTCCTGACCTATGACTTCCTGTTCATTCCGCCGAATTTCTCTTTCAGCATCCAGCGGGAAGAAGACGTGCTGACCTTACTGTTTTTCCTGCTGATGGCGGCCCTCACCGGCAACCTCGCGGCACGCCAGCGCAGGCAATTGCAGGCACTGCGCGATACCCAGGAAGAGACCACCGAACTGCTCGACCTGTCACGCAAACTGACCGCCGCCACCGACCGCCAGGCTGTGGTCAGCGCGGCTGCCCAGCACCTCAACGGTTGGAGCGACGTGCAACTGTGCTTGCTCAATCGCGACGGGCAAAACGGCTGGAAAGTCGAAACCGGTGGCCCACTGGAGTTCACCGAAGCTGAGCGCGCCGCCGCCGATTGGGCCTGGCAGCACGATCAACCCGCGGGTGCGGGCACCGGCACCTTGCCGTTCGGCCGCTGGTGGTGGTGGCCGTTATCGGTGGAAGACGGCCCGCTGGCGTTGCTCGGCGTGTGCGCCAGGGAAGGCCAGGCCCTGAGCGGCCAACGCCGACGCTTGTTGACCGCGCTGACCCAACCGCTGGCCCAGGCGCTGGCCCGGGCGCAACTGGCCGATGATCTGGAAGCGGCTCGGCTGCACGGCGAAACCGAGCAACTGCGCAGCGCCTTGCTGGCATCGGTGTCCCACGATTTACGCACACCGTTGACATCCATGCGCGGCAGTATCGATAGCCTGCTGGCCCTGGGTGAAGCGATCCCGCTGGAGGATCGACGTGAACTGCTCGAAGGCACCCGCGATGAAGCCGAGCGCCTGGACCGCTACATTCAAAATCTGCTCGACATGACCCGGCTCGGCCACGGTGCCCTGAAGCTGGCGCGGGACTGGGTATCGCCGGCAGACATCGTCGGCAGTGCGCTCAACCGTCTGCGGACAGTCCTTGCGCCGTTGCAGGTCAGCACCGACGTGCCGGCGGAGTTACCGTTGCTGTTCGTGCATGCCGCGCTGATCGAACAGGCACTGATCAACGTGATGGAAAACGCCGCGCGGTTTTCGCCACCCCACGGGCGTTTGCAATTGTGCGCAGGGGCTGATGACAGTGAGCTGTTTTTCTCGGTCAGCGACGAGGGCCCGGGGATTCCGGAGGAGGATCGGGCGAAGATTTTCGACATGTTCTATACCGCGGCGCGGGGTGATCGCGGCGGGCAGGGTACGGGGCTGGGGCTGGCAATTTGTCAGGGCATGGTCGGTGCCCATGGCGGGCGTATCAGCGTTGCCGACGGCATCGAGGGGCGCGGCACCTGCATCACGTTGCACCTGCCGCTACAGGCTCAGCCGGGATACGAAAGTGAAGCCTGATCGCGCTTGCGCTACTCTCTTGCCACTTCTTTGTGTTGATGTGAATTCATGAGCCAGACCGCGACCATTTTGGTCATTGACGACGAACCGCAGATCCGCAAATTCCTGCGCATCAGCCTCGCTTCCCAGGGCTACAAAGTGCTGGAGGCGGGCACCGGCAGTGAAGGATTGGCGCAAGCTGCGTTGAACAAACCGGACTTGCTGGTACTCGATCTCGGCTTGCCGGACATGGATGGCCAACAGGTATTGCGCGATTTTCGCGAATGGTCGACGGTGCCGGTACTGGTGCTCTCCGTGCGCGCCGGTGAAGGGCAGAAAGTCGAGGCCCTGGATGGCGGCGCCAATGACTACGTGACCAAGCCATTCGGCATTCAGGAGTTCCTGGCGCGGATCCGTGCGTTATTGCGCCAGGCGCCCGCAGGCGAGGTGCAACAAGCGGAGCTGAACTTCGGTCCGTTGACGGTCGACCTGGCGTATCGCCGGGTGCTGCTCGACGATGTCGAAGTCGCACTGACTCGCAAGGAGTACGCCGTGCTGGCGCAACTGGCGCGGCATCCCGGGCGGGTGATCACCCAGCAGCAATTGCTCAAGGACATCTGGGGGCCGACTCACACCGAAGACACTCACTACCTGCGCATCGTGGTCGGGCATTTGCGCCAGAAACTGGCGGATGACCCGACCCGACCACGGTTCATCGTGACCGAGGCTGGGGTGGGGTATCGGTTGTTGAGTGAAGGCAGCCTTTAGATCTTCGTTGCCTGGTCTGACGTCATCGTCGGAACGCCGCCCGGAGCAAGCTCGCTCCCACAGTAAATCTTTGGTGTTCACAAAATGTGTGCCTGCCCGAAACTCCTGTGGGAGCGAGCTTGCTCGCGATGAGGCCCTTGCATTCAATCGAGAATTTTCAGACGTTCAGTTCTGCTCATTCTCATACCGGTCCAGCGTATCCCGCGCAATCTCCCGTCCCAGCGCGATCAACTCCGGCGCCTTGTAGAACTCGAAAAACCGACACACGCGCTTGGGCACATTGATCAGGATGTCCGGCGGATACCCGGCAATCTTGTACTGCGCCAGTGACGTCTGCATCACCTCGAAACTCTGGTTGATCAAATCCAGCAAGGACGCCGGCCCGACGTTGTCGATGATGAACGAACCGGTGGCGGAGCGGGGGGCACCACTGGTTTCCGGAGCGGCCGCGGGTTGCTGCGCCTGGGGCTCGGCGGATTCGATCCACGGGTTGAGCTCCGCACCTTCGGCCTTCAAGGCTTCCTGTTCCAGAATCAACAATTGCTCGGCTTGTTTGCGCCGGAACGGCAACTTCGAGCCGACGGAGTTGATCAGGTTGTCGAAGCGGGTCTTGAAGGCGGCGGGACGCTGGATGACCGGCAATTGATAGTGGCGCTGGTTGGTGGCGTTGAGGTTGACCGCGATGATCAAGTCGCAATGGCTCGACACCACCGGCACGATCGGCAGCGGGTTGAGAATGCCGCCATCGACCAGCATGCGGTTGCCTTGCATCACCGGGGTAAACAGGCTGGGAATCGCTGCCGAGGCGCGCATGGCCTGATGCAGGCAACCTTCCTGGAACCAGATTTCCTGCTGGTTGGTCAGGTCGGTGGCAACCGCAGTGTAGGGGATACGCAAATCTTCGATGTTGATCTCGCCGACGATCTTGCGGATCTGTCCGAAGACTTTCTCGCCACGGATCGCTCCCAGACGAAAACTGACGTCCACCAGACGCAACACGTCGAGATAATCCAGGCTCTCGATCCAGTCACGGTAGTCATTGAGTTTGCCGGCGGCGTAGATCCCTCCCACCACCGCGCCCATGGAGCATCCGGCGATACAGGCAATGTCATAGCCGCGCCGTTCGATCTCTTCAATGACCCCGATATGTGCATAACCCCGGGCTCCACCCGAGCCCAATACCAGTGCGACACGCTTTTTCATGAATCGCCCTCGTTTCAATGGTTCAACAATGCACCCATCGAGGGCCATGCTTCAATCGCCATGGTCGTTCGAGGGGACAAGAGCGTCGTATTTTCGACACTCCATGGCGGCACATGGTTATTCTCGTCGGCGCTATAGTTTGCACAGCGGACCAACGGCACTTTTCAGGTGCCACAACGTCTTACCTGCATGACTGTTGACCTATTCTTGAGGAGTGAGTGATGAAAGCCTGGATCTGCGTGCCTTTGATTGCCCTGGCGTTGGCTGGTTGTGCCGGCAAAACCGCTTATCGCGACAGCTGCGGTAGTAACCTGGATGCGGCATGGCATGAACTGGACCTGGCCAAAGCCGAAGGTTTCGCCGGGACCGTCAGCTACTCCAAGGCCCTGTCGTTGTTGACCGCGGCCAAGACCCAGCAGCAATTCGAGGGATTCGAAGGCTGCACCAAAAAAGCCGAGAAGGCTCGCTTCTATATTCGTGAATCGCGCGCAGGGCGTTAAAAGCAAAAGCGGTGACAAGCTCTAAACTGCAAGAGTCTTCGAGCTTGCAGCCTGGAGCTTGCAACCTGGCGCTGTTTACGGAGTAAACCCCCATGATCGATCGGTTGGTGGCTCAGGTTCTGGGCCTGGAAGTTCGTCTGCTGGCCTGTCAGGCCCGCTTGAAAGAGCGTACAGACCCTGAAGCGTTACATGATCTGCGTACAACCATGCGACGGTTACGCAGTCTGTTGCGACCCTTGCGCGGGTTGCCCGGCGTCGAACAACTGGAAGCGGCGGCCTCCCGGGTGGGCGATCTGACCACACCATTGCGTGATCGCGAAGTGCTGGCGGCGTACCTGCTCCAGCACCATCAACCCCAAGCCGCACAGTGGCGCATGGCGCAAATGGCCGAGGCTTACCCGGCCGTGGCGACCAGTCCCGAACTCGCGCAAATGCTGATCGTCCTCGATGCGTTTCCGCGTTTTCTGCGTGCCGCTCAGCGCCAGGGATTGCTCAAGGGCCTGCGCAAGCGCATCGAAAAACGCCTGGGCAAGCAATGGAAAAAACTCGACGAGGCACTGCACGATCCGACCCACGACCGTCATCGGCTGCGCCTGCTGATCAAGCGCGTGCGCTATGGCATCGACGCTTACCCCGAACTGGACCGTTTGCCGAAAGCGGCCATGCCCCGGCTGAAATCGGCCCAGGGTGCGCTGGGCGACTGGCACGATTGCGTGCAATGGCTGGCGATGGCTGAACGGGAAGCGGATTTGCAACCCTGTGTTGCCGTGTGGGAAGCCACCATGGCCGAGGCCGAAACCCGAGCGGACCGCGTTCTGGAAAAATTCAGCAAGGCCTGTTTCAAATCCTGAGACCACTCGAGATCCTTTGTGGGAGCGAGCTTGCTCGCGATGAGGTCATGACATTCAACATTGATGTTGGCTGTCCGGGTGCTATCGCGAGCAGGCTCGTTCCTGCAGGTTATATGTCCGGCACGAGCCTTGTGCGACTTATCTGTCAGTCAATTTGGCCGGAATAGGCGATGTATCCACGTCGCCAGATGGTTAAGATCCCTTCATCTTTTTCCATTTCCAGAGGTTTTCATGCGTTTTTCCGAACTGCTCAACGCTGTCCGCAGCCAGCCGATGGAGCTGTCTATCCCGGCCTCCTGGGCCCAGGGGCGAGCCAGTTTCGGTGGCCTGGTGGCCGCTTTGCAGTACGAAGTCATGCGCGCCCGGGTTCCGGCGGATCGGCCGGTGCGTTCGTTGGCAATCACCTTTGTTGGCCCGGTTGAGCCCGAGGTGCCGGTCAGTTTTGACGTCGAGGTGTTGCGCGAAGGCAAGGCCGTCAGCCAAGTGCTGGGCCGGGTGATGCAGAAGGGCCAGGTGGTGACGTTGATCCAGGGCAGCTTCGGCGCCTCGCGACCTTCGGAAGTGGCGGTGGCCGCTGAACCGGCACCTGAAATGAAGCACTGGGACGAATGCCAGGAATTGCCTTTCGTCGAAGGCGTCATCCCGGAGTTCATGCGGCATCTGGCGATGCGCTGGAGTGTCGGCGGGCTGCCGTTCAGCGGTAGCACATCCCGGCAAATGGGTGGCTGGGTACGTTTGCGCGGCGACGTAAAGGAAGAGGCTATCGGCGAGGCGCATATCCTGGCGCTGGTGGACGCCTGGCCGCCGGCCCTGATGCCGTTTTTGAAGAAGCCGGCGATGGGCAGCACGCTGACCTGGACCATCGAATTCGTGCAGCCGCTGCTGGAACTGAACACCCTGGACTGGTGCAAATACCTCGTCGAAACCGAATACGCCGCCGACGGCTACGGGCATGCCGCCGCAAAAATGTGGAGCGCGGATGGTCGGTTGATCGCCATGAGCCGGCAGACCGTGACTGTGTTCGCCTGATCAGTGCCGGCGGTGGCGCTCACGCCAGGCGCGCCACCAGCCGCCGCTGAGGAAGAACCGTGGAAACGTCAGGAACTGCTCGACCAACAGGCGTGATACCGCATCCTTGCGATCACTGAAGGGTTCGGAGGCTTGGGTCTCCAGGTTGTGGCCGTGGCGTTGCAAGGCCAGCGCCGCAATGACACCGATTACGCCGATGGCGATATTTGCCAGGCTCAGGCTGAACACCCCGGTCACAATCAGCAGAAATGCCACGATGAACAGCGGCACCGCGATCAGGTGCAGCACCAGATTGGTCGGGTGCTGATGATTGTTCGGGTAGGCTCGCCATTGCCAGGCGGGTAGGTTGGGGTGACGTTTGCCCATGATGCCGATCCTCGATCCATGTTGAACACATGTGATTAAGAATAGGCCCGGTCTATGCTGGTGGCGAATCAAGGCTGGCTATTGGCTTGATAGGTGCCATGACTGGAATAGATGGTGCCAGTTCTGAAGCCTTCGCGAGCGAGCCCGCTCCCACATTTTGACCGTACTCCAATGAAAGAACGCGGTCACCTGTGGGAGCGGGCTTGCCCGCGAAGAGGCTCTCAAAGTTTCAGTTGACCTATCGCCTTGCTCAACTCACCGGCCAACGCCGCCAGCTCATTGCTGGTGGTCGCCGACGTCACCGTCTGCTGCACCGTGTTCTCGGTCACGTCACGGATGCTCACCACCGCCCGGTTCATCTCCTCCGCCACCTGGCTCTGCTGCTCGGCCGCCACCGCGATCTGCGTGTTGCTTTCACGCATCTGCGCCACCGCTCCGGTGATATCGGCCAATGCCGCGCCGGCCTCTTGGGCCTGTTGTACGCAGTCGTCGGCCTTGAACGAGCTCTCTTGCATGAAGTCCACGGCGTCCCGTGTGCCGGCCTGTAACGCCGAAACCATGAGGGTGATCTCATCCGTGGAGGTCTGCACGCGTTTGGCGAGGTTGCGTACTTCATCGGCGACTACCGCGAAACCGCGACCCATCTCGCCGGCCCGGGCCGCTTCGATGGCGGCGTTCAGCGCCAACAGGTTGGTTTGCTCGGCGATGCTGTGAATGACGTTGACCACGCCGTTGATTTTCTGGCTGTCCTCGGCCAGGCGTTGAATCATCTCGGCAGTCTGCTGGACGCCGGCGGACAGTCCGGCAATCGACCGCTGCACCCGTGTCACAACCGCCTGCCCGCTGCCGGCCAGGGTATCGGCCGATTGCGAAAGGTCACGGGTGGCACCGGCGTGTTGAGCGATGTGATAGACCGTGGCGGTCATTTCATTGATCGCTGTGGCGGCCTGATCGGTTTCGCTTTGCTGGCCCAGCATGCCGTGGCGCACTTCATTCATGCTGGCCGCCAGCCGTGCGGCACCGATGTCCAGTTGCCGGGCGGTGCTGGCGACGGTGTTGACCACCCGTTGATAACCGGCCTGCATGGCGTTGAAGGCGTTGGCCATTTGCCCGACTTCGTCGCTGCAGGCCAATGGCACGCGGGCCGACAGGTCGCCGGTTTTCTCCACGTGCAACATGACGTCTTTCAAGGTGTTGAGCTGGCTGAGCAGGAAGCGGATCAATAACTGCGATGCACCGAGCATTGCCAACATCAGAATGAACACCGCCACCGCGTAGTTGGCAAAACGCTCGTTGAACACCTGGCTCAGGCTCGGACCATGGGCAATCACGGCGACCCGCTGGCCGTCGGCACGGGTAAACACTTCGGCACCCATCAGCGGATTGTCACCGAACAGCGGCATCACGTTGATCTCGACCCAGCCATTGGCGTCGGCCAGTTCTTGCACGGGTTGCTCATTGAGCGTGGGTGCCTGTCCTCGGCTGAACGCAAGGAAGTTGTCGGCGTGGGGCAACGTTTGCCCGCTGGGCCAGGCTTCGAGCAATCGCGCCTGAGCCTGGGCCGAAGCCTGGGCGGCGCGACTGCGGGCCTGCTGTTCGAGTTGCACCGCGTACAGCACCAGCAACAGGGTGGTGACGAAAGCGACGGCGTTGACCGCCCAGAATTTGTATTTCAGCGAGATATTGCTAAGCCAGGCACCCATGGAGGTCTTCTCTGATAGCGGAAACAGTTTTGGCAAGACGCCATCATTGTGCCGCTATACAGGTGACTGACTCTTGATGCAGATCAACTTCAAACCTGTGGGATTTAATGGCAATCAGGAGATCAATGGCAGACCATAAAACGCCCGCGCGCACGCGGTGGTATGCGCTGCCAGATCCTCCTGGCTTTCCCCGCGATGCAGTGCCACTTCGCGTAGTACTTCGGTCAGGTACGCCGGCTCGTTTCGCCCGTTTTTCGGCTTGGGGCGCAGGCTGCGCGGCAGCAGATACGGTGCATCGCTTTCGAGCATCAGGCGTCCGCGCTTGATCTCCTTGACCAGTGGGTGCAAATGCGTGCCCCGGCGCTCGTCGCAGATCCAGCCGGTAATGCCGATGTGCAAGTCCAGGTCGAGATAGCTGAACAGTGCCTTCTGCTCTCCAGTGAAGCAGTGCACTACGGCGGCCGGCAGTCGGTCGCGGAAGTCGCGCAGGATTTCCAGCAGGCGCTGGCTGGCGTCGCGTTCGTGCAGAAAAACCGGCAGCTGCAATTCGACGGCCATGGCCAGGTGTTCTTCGAGGACCTTCTCCTGTTGCGGGCGCGGCGAGAAATCACGGTTGAAATCCAGCCCGCATTCGCCCACGGCCACCACATTCGGCTCCAAGAGCAAGCTGCGCAAACGTCGGGCGCTGTCGGCGTTCCAGTCGCTGGCGCAGTGAGGGTGAATACCGGCGGTGGCGAACAGGCGCTGGGCGCTTTCGTCCAGTTGCTGGCACAGCTCAAGGGCATGTTCACTGCCCTCGACACTGGTGCCGGTCAGCACCAGTTGGCACACGCCGGCCGCGTAGGCGCGGTCAAGTACGGCCTGGTGTTTGTCGGCAAAACTGGCGTTGGTCAGGTTGACGCCGATATCGATGAGTTGCATGGTGCTACCTCGGCCCAAAGGCCGGAAAGCATATCAGAGCCGTGGATTTATAAGAAAAACCAAGAACTACAACGGGTTAACGCTGTCTCTTGAGCCGCGGACCAGGCCTGGTTGGTAGTTTTGCCATCATTGTGCCAGTCTTTCGCACGTTGCCAGCGCCTTGGGCGCTCTGTTTTTGTCGCCGCGCTTGATGGTTTTCGTCATTGAAGCGGGCCTCATATTCTTTCCGGAGAGTGGATGATTCGTCCCTCGGTTTTGCTACTGCTGTGTTGTTCGCTGCTACTGCCGATGACGGCGGTCGCGCGTCTGCCCGGGCCGTTGCAAGCGGTACCGGCCAGCAAGGTGCGCGACCTTGCGGAAATACGCAGCAGTCGTGTGCTGCGGGTGTTGGTCAACCAGAGCCGCAACAGTTCCGGTGAAGTCCAGGGGCAGGCGATCGGGGTCGAGTACCATCGCCTGAGAGCGTTCGAGCAATACCTCAACGGCCACGCCCGTGACGGTCAGGAAATCACCCTCAAGATCATTCCCAAGGCCAAGGATCAACTGCTTGGCGCATTGCAGCGGGGGGAGGGCGATCTGGTGGCGCCAGGCGAGTTGCTCGAACTGCAACCCGGCTTCGCCGTCAGCACCAGTGAGCCGATTGCCAGCAACATCCCGTTGGTCCTGGTGGGCATCAAGGGCGAACGCCGCTACACCAGGCTTGAACAGCTTTCCGGCAAGACCCTGGCATTACCCGCAGGCAGTGCCGCCGGGGATGCCGTCAGCCAGATCAATCAAAAGCTCGCCTTGCACAAACTGCCACCGGTCACGATCGAATGGGTCGATCCGAGCCTTGCCGTCGAGGATGTACTGGAGATGGTGCAGGGCGGGATCTTCCACCTGACCATCGTCGAGCAACCGATCGCCGAACGCTGGGGCAAGATCCTGCCCAGGCTGCGTTTCGACAAACAGGTACTCGTCAGTGATCCGGGAGAGGAATTCTGGTTCGTGCGCCGTGATGCCTCGATGCTGCGGGCCAGCATTGATCGCTTCCTCACCGTCTACAAAAAACCATCGGATCAGGACGCCGCGTTCCTGCGGATCTATCGTCGTCTCTATCAAGTGCACTATCCACTGGCCAAGGCGGACCGACAGCGCCTGGAAAAACTTCGCCCAGTGTTGCAAAAACACGCCGACGCCCAGGGCATGGACTGGCTGAACCTGGCGGCGCTGGCCTTCAAGGAGTCATCCCTGCAACCCGCCGCCCGCAGTGGCGGTGGCCCCACCGGTCTGATGCAGATCACGCCTTCTGCGGCGCAGCGGGTGGGGGTCAACAATATTCAGGACCTTGATGGCAATGTGCAGGCCGGGGCCAAGTACCTGGCGATGATCCGGCGCAAATTCTTTGCCAGTCCGAAACTCAACGAGCGCGAACGCATGGCCTTCGTGCTGGCGGCCTACAACATCGGGCCGGAGCGGGTGCAAGGCATGCGCGCCGAAGCCCGCCGGCGAGGCTTGAATCCCAACCAGTGGTTCTTCCAGGTCGAACGCATTGCCATGGAGCAAGTGGGTATGGGGCCTGTCAGTTATGTTAATAGCGTGAACAAGTATTACTTGGCGTTCGACCGGGAGCGGGAGTCGTTGGAGCCCCAGGGGCAAAAGGTTGTATCACGCAAATGATCAACAAATTTGATTGTTATTACGGGTTTTTTGCGCTTTTAGAATGTGAATTACTGATTAATATGGCGGCCAACCCACACACACTGACAAGGAATGAAACAGCATGAGCACTCTGATCAATAAGGTACTGTCTACCCGCGCTGGCTACGGCCTGACCGTTCTGCGCATCGTGGTCGGTATTGTTTTCGCCGCTCACGGTTCGCAAAAACTCTTCGGGGCATTCGGTGGCTATGGTCTGGCTGGAACCGCGCAGTACATGGAAAGCCTCGGACTGACGCCGGGTTACCTGATGGCGGTACTGGCGGGCGGCACCGAATTCTTCGCCGGCCTGGCCCTGATCATCGGCTTGCTGGTTCGCCCGGCCGCACTGGGCCTGATCTTCCTGTCGCTGGTCGCGATTTTCTCGGTGCACATCAGCAACGGTCTGTTCATGGCCAACAACGGTTATGAGTTCGCCCTGGCGTTGCTCGGTGGCAGTCTCGCGGTATTGATCGAAGGTGCGGGCAAGCTCTCGGCGGACCGTGCCATCGCCGGTTGACCGCTCTGGCTCAACGAAAAGGCCCGCATTGTGCGGGCCTTTTTTGTTGAGCGTCATTCTTGACACTGTCCAGTCAGCTTCTCTAGGATGTTGCTCATGCGCCGATTTAAACAGCTACTTGCGGGGCGCCAGGTGACTCATCCAGTTGCCGATAGAAGCCGGAACAGGCTTCGAAATACCGCTAAAGCGCTGGTTCGGTGTTGCCTCTCACCTGCCATGCAGACTTTTGAGGCAGAGACACGACACAATGAATGCACTAAACCCCGTTGTACGTCCCGCGCCGATCACGGCACATCTCACCCAGCGCAATCCAAAAATCCTGCTTGGCGGCAAACATCAGCCGACGCTCTTGCGTTATCTCGATGGCTGGCCACGTCGTACCGGCGGTCCCGCTGCCTTCCTGATCCAGTTTGTCGAAGACGGTGAATCGCTCGCTCGTTTCGCCAACGACAGTTTCGATCTGGCAGTGATTCAGTCCCCCAGCCTCGAAGATGCGCCTGAAGTGATCCGGCAACTGACCCGCGTTGCCCGGCAAGGGCTGATTACCCGGCTTTAACGCTCACGGGTACTCGATTGCCACGATGTACACGCACTGCTCACCCGTCGGTGTCTGGACCCGGACTTCGGCGTCCAGTGCCTTGCCGATCAATGCGCGGGCCAGGGGCGAGTCGATGCTGATCAGGCCCTGTTTGAGGTCCAGTTCATCCGGCCCGACAATGCGGTAGCGCGACTCTTTGCCATCCTCGTCCTCGATCGTGACCCAGGCGCCGAAATAGACCTTGTTCGGATCGCTGGGTTTTTCGCTGACCACCTTGAGCGCTTCCAGGCGTTTGGTGAGAAAACGCACGCGGCTGTCGATCTCTCGCAGCATCTTTTTGCCATAGGTGTATTCGGCGTTCTCCGAGCGATCACCCTGGGCCGCGGCTTCGCTGACAGCCTGGGTAACCTGGGGCCGACGTACATGCCACAACTCATGGAACTCGGCGCGCATCCGCGCTTCACCCTCGGGGGTGATCAGCGCGGTGCCAGCGGTGCGGGGAGGGCGGTAACGGCTCATGACAGCTTCTTGTGGTGAGGATGGCAGGAGTCTATCAACCCTCGCGCAGAACTGTCAGCGGGCTGGCGTTCAATGCCCGACGGGTGCCGAACACCCCTGCACCACCAATGAGCACGGCGCCCACCAGTGGGAGCAACAACAGCCATGGATGTGGATGCCACGGCAGGTCAAAGGCGTAGCGATAGAGCACCCAGCTCACCACTTCCGAACCCAGTGCCGCCAGCAAGCCACTGACTGCGCCCAGCAAACCGAACTCGATACGCCGGGCCTTGACCAGCAATTGCCTCTCCGCCCCCAGCGCACGCAACAGCGCGCCCTGGCGAATGCGTTCATCCAGCGTCGCTTGCAGGCCGGAGAACAGCACCGCCATCCCCGCCGCCAACACGAACAACAACACGTACTCCACCGCCAGGGTTACCTGGGCGAGGATGCTGCGCAGTTGCTCCAGCAAGGCTTCGACCTGCAGGATGGTCACTGCCGGGAAGGCGCGGGACAGGTCGACAATCTGTTGGTCGTGACCCGCTGCCAGATAGAAACTGGTCAGGTAGGTCGCTGGCAGATCCTTGAGGGTGCCGGGCTGGAAGATCATGAAGAAGTTCGGCTGGAAGTTGTCCCAGTTGATCTCCCGCAGGCTGGTGACCTTCGCCTCGCGATTGACTCCGCCAACGCTGAATACCAGGTGGTCGCCGAGCTTTATTTTCAAACTCTCGGCGACCTTGCCTTCTACCGACACGCCGGGAACATCGTCCGGCATCTGTTGGTTCCACCAATTGCCGGCCGTGAGTTTGTTGCCCGACGGCAGGTCCGCGGCCCAGGTCAGGCTCAGGTCGCGCTGGATCGCCCGGTCCCCGGCCGATTCCTTGGTGACGATTTGCTGTACAGGCTCGCCGTTGATGCTGATCAAGCGTCCAGGCACTACCGGGTACAACGGTGCCGATTGCGCCGATACGGTGATCAGGTGATCGGTGAAGGCCTGTTTGTCCGCCGGCAGGATGTTCAGCGCGAAGTAGTTTGGAGCGTTTTTCGGCAGCTGGTTCTGCCAGGTGTCCAGCAACTCGCCGCGCAGCAGCGCAATCAGCGCCATTGACAGCAGAATCAGGCCGAACGCCAGGGACTGGCCCGCGGCAGCGAGCGGGTGGCGCAGCAGTTGGCCCAGTCCCAGGCGCCAGGGCAAGGACGCACGAGCAAGCATGCGCCGCAGGCTCTTCAACAGCAGCAACAACAAGCCGCCCAGCACCAACGCTGCAATCACGCCGCCGCCGAGCAGGGCAAAGGTCAGCACCAGGTCCAGGCTCAGGCGCCACATGATCAGGGCGAGGGCGCCCAGCGCTGCGCCGTAGACCATCCAGGTGCTGGAAGGGATCGGCAGCATGTCCCGGCGCAGCACGCGCAATGGCGGAACCCGACCCAGAGCCGCCAGTGGCGGCAAGGCGAATCCGGCCAACGCCACCAGTCCGGTACCGATCCCGGCAATGGCCGGAAACAGCCCGCCCGGAGGCACGTCGGTCGGCAACAAGTCATGCAGCAGGGCAAACAACCCCAACTGTGCGAGCCAGCCGAGGAGGGCGCCGCTGATGCTGGCCAGCAGCCCGAGGACAGTCAGTTGCAGGCTGAACAGCACCATGGTTTCCCGGCGCGACAGCCCGAGGCAGCGCAGCAAGGCACTGGCATCGAACCGTCGGGTGGCGAAGCGGGTTGCCGACAGCGCCACCGCCACGCCGGACAGCAACACCGCCACCAGGCTGGCCATGTTCAGGTAGCGTTCGGCTTTACCCAGGGCGCCACCGATCTGTCGATTACCGTCGCGGGCGTCCTGCAAGCGCTGGTTGGCGGCAAGCCCCGGTTTGATCAGTTGCCGATACGTCTCGAGTGCCTGAGCGCTGCCTCGCCATAAGTCGCGATAGCTGACCCTGCTGCCGGGCTGCACCACGCCGGTGGCTGCAAGGTCGTCGAGGTTGATCAGCACCCGCGGTGTCAGGCTGTAGAAATTGCCGGCGCGATCGGGTTCGTAAGTCAGCACCCGCGCCAGTTTCAGGGTTTTCATGCCGACATCGATGCTGTCGCCGATCTTCAGGTCCAGGGCGGTCAGCAGGCGTGCCTCGACCCAGGCTTCACCGGGGTGCGGTCCGCCACCGACTATTTGCGTGGCAAAGGGGGCGGGCGCGCTTTTCAATTCGCCGCGTAGCGGGTAGGTGTCATCGGCCGCCTTGATGCTGGACAGCTGAATGCTGTTGTCGGTGGCGATGACGCTGGAGAACTCCACCACTTGAGCGTGCTCCAGACCCAGTTCGGTGCCGCTTCTTATCTGTTCGGGGCGCGCAGGCGAACTGCCTTCGAGCAGCAGGTCGGCACCAAGGAATTCGGTAGCGCGCAGCATCATGGCGCCGTTCAGGCGCGCGCCAAAGTAACCGATGGCGGTGCTGGCGGCCACGGCCACCAGCAAGGCGAAAAACAACACGCGCAATTCACCGGCGCGGGCATCGCGCAGCAATTGGCGGATGGCGAGACTGAACAGGCGCAACAGCGGCAGGCGTGCCATCAAGGCTCCAGAGGGGCGACCAGCAGGCCGGCTTCAAGACGGATCAGGCGCCGGCAGCGATGGGCCAGGCGTTCATCGTGAGTCACCAGCACCAGGGTCGTGCCGCGCTCCTGGTTGAGCTCGAACAGCAAGTCGCTGATGCGCTCGCCGGTGTGGCTGTCGAGGTTGCCGGTCGGTTCGTCGGCGAACAGCACATCGGGCTCGGCGGCGAATGCGCGGGCAATCGCCACGCGTTGTTGCTCGCCTCCGGAGAGCTGGCGCGGCGAGTGAGTCAGGCGTTGGCCCAGTCCCACCCGTTGCAGCAATTGGGTGGCGCGTTCGCGGGCGTCTTTGCGGCCATCGAGCTCCAGTGGCAACATGACGTTTTCCAGGGCATTGAGACTGTCGAGCAGCTGAAACGATTGAAAGACAAAACCCACGTGCTCGGCGCGGATGCGCGCACGCTGGTCTTCATCGAGGTTGCTCAGGCCTTGCCCTGCGAGTGTGACTTCGCCGCTGCTCGGCAGGTCGAGGCCGGCAAGCAGACCCAGCAGGGTGGACTTGCCGGAGCCGGAAGCGCCGACGATGGCCAGGCTGTCGCCCTTGTTCAGTTCCAGGCTGAGTTGGTGCAGGATGGTCAGTTCACCTTCCGCGCTGGGAACCACTTTGCTAAGGTCCTTCGCGATGAGAATGCTTGCGCCCATGGAGAGTCCGATGCGTGTCTGGTTTTTGAGTGCTGGCCTGGCCTTGATGTGCATGGCCCAAAACGCAGCGGCGGGTACAGTCCTGATCGTTGGCGATAGTATCAGCGCCGGTTTCGGGCTGGATACCCGGCTGGGGTGGGTGTCGCTGCTTGAGCAACGGCTCAGGCACGAAGGTTTCGACGACAAAGTGATCAATGCGTCCATCAGTGGCGACACCAGTGCCGGAGGCCAGGCGCGCCTGCCCGCGCTGCTTGCAGAGCATAAACCGGAACTGGTGATCCTCGAGCTGGGCGGCAATGATGGTCTGCGCGGGATGCTGCCAACTCAATTGCAACAAAATCTTGCTTCGATGATCGACAGCTCCCGGGCCAGCGGTGCCAAGGTGTTGCTGCTCGGCATGCAATTGCCACCCAACTATGGTGCGCGTTACACCAAGGCGTTCGCCGAGGTCTACAGCAACCTGGCCGATGAGAAAAAGATCCCGCTGGTGCCGTTTTTCCTCGATGGCGTAGGCGGCCATCCGGACTTGATGCAGGCTGACGGCATACACCCGGCGGCCGGGGCCCAGGACAAGTTGCTGGAAAATGTCTGGCCTACTCTAAAACCACTGTTATGACACTTTTCTAGAAGCAGGCTTTCGGCTAAGGTGGCGCCCCCGATTTGGAGCCCCCGATGCCGCGTCCCGCCTGGTCACTATTTGCCTATCAACTGATCGAGCCTGACGAACAGCTGGATCTGTTCGCCTGCCAGGAAGTGCGGGTGCATCTGGTGACCCGTCAGCTGGAGTTGGGCGGTTCGGCGGACCGGACCCTGTGCGGCAGTCTGTTGCCGGCGCAACCGCGCTGGTCGAGTGTTGATCGCCGGGTGTTTCAGGACCAGCGGCTGTGTTCGTTGTGCCGGGCCATTCTTGAGTCGCAGAAGCGGGGGACGTCGCCGATCTGGCCGGAATTGCGGTTTGAGCTTTGATCCGTCATTGCGCGTTAGCCTTTTGCCGACTGTGCGTGTATCCGTTTCTACGGTAACGGCGGCATTGCCCTCTGGTCAGTTGCGCTCGGCCTGTTGAGTGGTGAAGAGCACGGGTGTGCGCCGACCTGCCGTTGCTCTGCTCTTCTGTAGGAGCGAGCTTGCTCGCGATGGACGTCAACGATAACGCGTGCTGCCTGAATGCCCGCGTTGTCCTGGCGTTTTTCGCGAGCAAGCTCGCTCCTACAGGGAAACGCGTTCAGTTGTGATCGGCCCGGCCAGCAGGCCGCCTCACCCTCAAAAATCCACACCGCCTGCCCTACAGCCTTCGCGAGCAAGCCCGCTCCCACACGGGATCGAAGATAATCGCAAAATCGGCCCGCACTGCCTGTAATCGGGCGATCTCCCCGAAATAACGGACTGCAGTGTACAATCGCGTTCTTATACTCTCAGTTGATCATGCATAGGATTTTCCGGATGTTGTCGCGCTTTCCTGCCGTCACCCGCTGCCTGACTCTTGCCGCCCTCTTAGTGGCCGGTCCAGTCGCAGCATTGGAGCTTCCCCTGCCACCGCCCGGTGAGGACATCATCGGCCAGGTGCAGGTGATCAAGGCCAAGTACGAAGATACCTTCGCCGACCTTGGTACCGCCTACGATCTGGGCTACACGGAAATGGTCGCGGCCAACCCGGGTGTCGATGCCTGGTTGCCTGGCGCCGGTACGGAAATCATTCTGCCGACTCGCTTCATCCTGCCACCAGGTCCGCGTGAAGGCATCGTGATCAACCTGGCCGAGTACCGCCTCTATTACTACCCGAAAGGCAAGAACGTGGTGTACACGTTCCCGCTGGGTATCGGTCGTGAAGGCTGGGGCTCGCCGATTGCCCACACCAGCATCACCGCCAAGACACCGAACCCTACCTGGACGCCTCCGGCTTCGATCAAGGCCGAGCACGCAGCAGACGGTGATCCGCTGCCCAACGTCGTGCCGGCCGGCCCTGACAACCCGCTGGGGCCGTTCAAGTTCACCCTGGGCACACCGGGCTACCTGATCCACGGTTCGAACAAGAAGTTCGGTATCGGCATGCGCACCAGCCACGGTTGCTTCCGCATGTTCAACAACAACGTGCTGGAAATGGCGGGCATGGTACCGGTCGGAACGTCCGTGCGGATCATCAACGACCCGTACAAGTTTGGTCTGAGTGGCGGCAAGGTCTATCTGGAGGCGCATACGCCGCTGGACGACAAGGGCAACCCGTCGGTGGTCGACAAGCACACCGCAGTCATCAATGCGATGCTCAAGCGTGAAGACATCACCAACAACCTGCGTATGAACTGGGATGTGGTGCGTGATGTGGTCGCCGCTGAAGACGGCCTGCCGGTTGAGATCGCTGTGCCGGGCAACGGCGTTGCACCGATGGTATCGAGCATGCCGATCGACCCGCTGCAGTAACGCTGGCAAAGAGCCCGTCGGCGCGGACAGCGTCGACGGGTTTTTTATTGCCTGGAGAAACGCCAGGCAATAAAAAAGCCGACCCAAAAAATGGGTCGGCTTGATAACAATCCCGAAGGATTATTACTTGCGGCTAGCTTTGTCCAGCATGCGCAGAGCACGCTCGTTAGCTTCGTCAGCAGTCTGTTGTGCTTTTTGAGCAGCAGCCAGAGCTTCATCAGCTTTACGGTAAGCTTCGTCTGCACGAGCCTGGGAGCGAGCAGCTGCGTCTTCAGTAGCGGTCAGACGTGCTTCGGTTTCTTTCGATGCGCTGCTGCAACCGGTAGCCAGAACTGCGGCCAGAGCCAGAGCAGAGAATTTCAGAACGTTGTTCATCGTGTTCCCCTTCAAGGACTTTCTATTAAGTAGCTATCTCCTCCGATTGAGGAAAGAGCCGGCGTACATACTACCCATTACTTGTAGTAAGTAAAACTGACGTGACGCAAGAAGCAAAAAAAATTGTAGGCGTTGATTCTTTTTCGAGCAACTTTTAACTGAACTGTTTAAAAAATATCCAGCTGCAAGGCCCGTGGCTGAGCGAACTGGAGAGAAAAAGTTCCTTCGGCACACCGCTCTTTTTCCCGCCTGGCTAAAGTCCGCCTACATGGATTCGTCTACACTTTTGTTCGGCTTTTGCGTAGCGCCTCCCAATATCTTTCTCGATGTTCAGGTGACTTTAACAGCGGGCGCTCGTCTTAAGTCTCAACATCCGGCAATGTTCAGGCTATCGACCCGGAGTGATCTTCGGTCGAGCGCAATCCTGCGTGATCCGGAGCAGCACCCGCCAACCCGCACGATGACGAGCGCACCTTGAGCATTTCTGCCAATGGTGCCTACTATTTGTACGTGCTCGGTAGCGCGAGATCGGTGCAGCTCTTCTCGGTGCCCACTCAGGCACGGGGTGGCGTAGATGTTCCTTCGCCGGAAAAACATCGGTAAGGTAGGGGTCGGAATTCCAGACCCGCGAGGAGTAGTGATGAGCGAGGCGTTGTCCATCCACCATGACCAGGCTGGTCATCAGTTCGAGACCAATGTGGACGGTCATCGTGCCTATCTGACCTATATGGATCTGGGGAAACAGACCCTGGATATCTATCGCACCTTCGTGCCCAACGCATTGCGTGGTCGCGGTATTGCGGCAGCCTTGACCGAGAAGGCGCTGGAGTACGCTGACGAAATGGGCTACACCGTCATTCCATCGTGCTCCTACGTCGAGCGCTACATGGAGCGTCACCAGCGGCATGCGGCCAAGCTGAGTCAGTGACCTTCAACAAAACGAACACATAAAAAAACGCCGGGTCCAGCCCGGCGTTTTTTTTGTGTGTGCTTTTTGTGCCGCCAAACAGGCGATCAGCTGCGATCGCGTTTAGGCAGCACATCCTTGAGCTTGGCATGCATGCTGCGCAAGGTGTTTTCGGTCGCGGTCCAGTCGATGCAGGCGTCGGTGATCGACACGCCGTATTGCAGGTCGGCGAGGTCTTTCGGGATCGCCTGGGCGCCCCAGTTCAAGTGGCTTTCAACCATCAGGCCGATGATCGACTTGTTGCCTTCGAGGATCTGGTTGGCGACGTTCTCCATCACCAGCGGTTGCAGGGCCGGATCCTTGTTGGAGTTGGCGTGGCTGCAATCGACCATGATGTTCGGCTTGATCTTCGCCTTGTTCAGCGCCTGCTCGCAGAGCGCAACGCTGACCGAATCGTAGTTCGGTTTGCCGTTGCCGCCGCGCAGCACCACGTGACCGTAGGCATTGCCCTTGGTGGTCACGATCGACACGCCACCTTCCTGGTTGATACCCAGGAAGCGGTGCGGGCTGGAAACCGATTGCAGGGCGTTGATCGCCACGGTCAGGCCGCCATCTGTGCCGTTCTTGAAGCCGACGGCCGAGGACAGCCCGGAGGCCATTTCACGGTGAGTCTGGGATTCGGTGGTGCGCGCGCCGATGGCCGACCAGCTGATCAGGTCCTGCAAGTATTGCGGGGAGATCGGGTCGAGGGCTTCGGTGGCGGTCGGCAGGCCTTTTTCGGCCAGGTCCAGCAACAACTGGCGACCGATGTGCAAGCCGTCCTGGATCTTGAACGAGTCGTCCAGGTACGGGTCGTTGATCAAGCCTTTCCAGCCGACGGTGGTACGTGGCTTCTCGAAATACACGCGCATGACCAGATACAGGGTATCGGACACTTCGGCGGCGAGAACTTTCAGGCGCTCGGCATATTCGTGGGCGGCCTTGATGTCGTGGATCGAGCAAGGCCCGATGACGACGAACAGGCGATGGTCGGTGCCATCCAGAATGTTGCGAATGACTTCGCGGCCCTTGGTGACGGTGCGCAGTGCGGCGTCGCTCAGGGGAATATCGCGCTTGAGCTGATCGGGAGTGATCAGTGTCTCGTTGGAGGCGACGTTTAGGTCGTTGATCGGTAAATCAGCCATCGTTTACTCGTCAGGTCACGGGTGCCGGCCGCCAGCGAACCCGCGCGGCGGAGCACAGCAAATTAAGCGCGTCGGGGAGCTGAACCTTAGCGCGTTACACCGTGGCTCGACAATGGGCAGACGCCGGTTTGGTGGGGTTTCGCAGTCAGTTTCCCTGCCGCGAGGGGCAAACCGATCAAGAATGCCTCTATTCCAGCACCGGTTGCGCAAAAGCCTTGCGCACCGAATCGTGAGAGAACTCGTCGGCATGCTCCTGGACCCATTCGAGGGCCAGGGCCTGGATGTCCTGCAAGTCTTCGTGGGCCTCATGCAGGCGGCAGTAGCGTTCGATCTGGCACACCTGTTCGCCCATCCGGGCGCTGAACAGCGTTTGTTCATCGACGAAAGCGATGCCTACCAGATAACCGCGCTTGCGTCGCAGGCACCAGGCGACATAGCCCAGGTAGCGCATGTCCGGGTTCACGGTCGGCATGCGTACCTCCAGCGCCGTGCCGTGACGCCACGCACGGTGATAATTGCAAGCCATGCCCCCGAGACTGATAGTGTGCAGCTGTCGTCGCGAAAGACACTCAGGTTTCAGCAACGTTAATTCGACGGGCACATCGTCAGGGTGAGGAATGAATCGTCCCATGAACACAGACTCCATGTGTCGGCCATCTGACATTGTTCCTCCCAGTATAGTGGTCGAATTGGAACTGACCGATTTTGACGCCGACCAACGGCTGCTGGCGATGAGCGGTGTATCGCTGGTCATTTTCACCAGTGTCGGCTGCGCCAGTTGCCGTTTTGCCCGCGAGCAATTGCCGACACTCGACCTGGCAGTCGATCGACTGTGCTGGATCGATGCCGGCAACAACGGCGGGGTGGTCGAGCGTTATCAGGTTTTTCACTTGCCGGCGCTGTTTGTCGTTCGCGACGGTGAATTCTTTGGAGCACTGAAATCGCGCCTGACCGGCACCGAGCTCAATCGGGCCGTGCACCAGGCGCTGAGTCGAACAGCAGAGGAGTTGCCATGATGGGGACAGTTGCCAAGCCGACGATCGGCATTATCGGGACCGGCGCAATCGGCGGTTTCTACGGGGTGATGCTGGCACGTGCCGGTTTTGATGTGCATTTTCTGCTGCGCAGCGAGTTCTCCGCGGTGGCCGAGCATGGCTTGCGAGTCGATAGCGCGCCCCACGGTGTACTGATGTTGAACCCGGTGCAGGCCTATTCGGACGCGCAAGACATGCCACCTTGCGATTGGCTGCTGGTGGGCGCGAAAACCACCAGCAACGCCGACCTGGCACCTGCCATCCTGCAGGCGGCGGCACCGAACGCCAAGGTACTGCTGTTGCAAAACGGCCTGGACGTCGAAGACAGCCTGCGCGCGTTGCTCCCCGATTCGCTGCATGTGCTTGGAGGGCTCTGCTACATCTGCGTCCATCGCGAGGCGCCGGGTGTCATTACCCATCAGGCGCTGGGCGCGGTGCATGTGGGTTATCACAGCGGTCCTGCCGATGGGCCGGCACGCAGCGCAATTGTCGAGGAGGGCGTCGGGCTGTTTCGCAGTGCCGGCCTCGATTCCCAGGCCATGGCGAATCTGCATCAGGCGCGTTGGCAAAAACTGGTCTGGAATATCCCTTACAACGGTCTCTCGGTTTTGCTGGGGGCGAGCACTACACCGTTGATGGCCGATGCCGACAGCCGCGAGCTGGTCAAGGCGCTGATGGCTGAAGTGGTGCAAGGCGCTGTTGCCTGCGGGCACGACGTACCGGCAGGCTATGCCGAGCATTTGTTCATGGTGACCGAAAAGATGCCCGACTACTGGCCGAGCATGTACCACGATTATTTGCACAAGCGACCGCTTGAACTGGCCGCGATCTACGCCCGGCCTTTGGCGGCGGCGAAGGCAGCCGGGTGTGAGATGCCACGCATCGAGGCCTTGTATCGCAGTTTGAGTTTCATTGATCGACGCAATACCTGAGTCGACCGACCTGAGGGGGAAGGGCATGCCAAAGGCAATTGACGACAAGCTGGTGCTGGCGATTTCTTCGCGGGCGCTGTTCGACCTGAGCGAAAGCCACAAGGTCTACCTGTCGAGTGGTGTCGAGGCCTACCGGCAATATCAGATCGAACACGAAGACGAAATCCTCGAGCCCGGCGATGCCTTCCCGTTGGTGCAGAAACTCCTGAACCTCAACAACAGCCTCGGCCGCGCCCGGGTCGAGGTGATTCTGGTGTCGCGCAACAGCGCCGACACCGGGCTGCGGGTGTTCAACTCGATTGACCACTACGGACTGGCCATTTCCCGTGCGGCCTTTGTCGGCGGGCGCAGTCCGTATCCCTACCTCAAGGCCTTTGGCTGCGACCTGTTTCTCTCGACCCACGCTGAAGACGTGCGCAATGCACTGGACGCCGGGTTCGCGGCAGCGACCATTCTGTCGGGCGGTGCCAGCCGTGCGGCCAGCGACGAGTTACGCATTGCCTTCGATGGAGACGCGGTACTGTTTTCCGATGAGTCGGAACGCATTTATCAGGCCGGTGGTCTGGAGGCGTTCCAGGCCAGCGAGCGTGAGGCCGCCCGCGAACCGTTGCGCGGTGGGCCGTTCAAAGGGTTTCTCGCGGCCCTCAACCTGCTGCAGCGTGAGTTCCCGGAGGACACCTGTCCGATCCGTACCGCGCTGGTCACGGCGCGATCGGCGCCGGCCCATGAGCGGGTCATTCGCACGTTGCGCGAATGGGACATCCGTCTCGACGAGTCGCTGTTCCTCGGCGGCCTGACCAAGTCGGCCTTTCTCGAAGCCTTCGCGGCCGACGTGTTTTTCGACGATCAGGCCGGTCACTGCGAGTTGGCCCGAGAAGTCGTCGCCACCGGTCATGTGCCCCATGGCATAAGCAACGAGCAAAAGGTTTAAGCCCACCGTTCAATGCGTTGCGCGGGACGTCGTAGTCGCCAAGGCACTGCTAAGCTGAATCAAATCTCCGCCATGTTGGCAGTCGAGGAGGTCATATGATTCGTTCGATGCTGTATGCCACTGACCTTGGTCTGTACGCGCCCGTGGTGATGCAGCATGCCCTGGAACTGGCCAGGACCTTCAATGCCAGTTTGTATGTCGTGCATGCGGTTGAACCCATGGGGTTGTTTGCCGAATCGGTGCTGCAAAGTTATCTCGATGAACAGGCGCTGAACGAGTTTCACAGCCAGGGCCTCAATACGGTGATTGCCAGTATCGAGCAGCGGGTGCTCGACAGTTTTCGTGAGGAGTTGGGGGATGAAGGGGAGCACGACCTGGAGCGGATTCAGGCAGTACGGGTGCTGCAGGGCGATCCGTCGCAGGTGATTCTGGACCAGGCGCAGAAACTCTCCGTGGATTTGTTGATCGTAGGTAGTCACAGCCATGGTGCTGGTGCGGAAACGCCTCTGGGGCGAACCGCCGCCCGAGTGTTGCAACTGTCCAAGGTGCCGGTCTATCTGGTGCCGCTGGTGCAACGTCGTCGTCAAGGGGATCGCTAGAACACGAATAATGGCAATTTGATAAAAAAGTTCTAGATTTATTCTTCGAGCCATTAATATAGTTATATACCGTCGCTGATGCCCGTGGCGTCTACCTGCTTTGAGGGATTCATATGAAGCTTCAACAATTGCGCTACATCTGGGAAGTGGCGCACCACGACCTCAACGTTTCCGCTACAGCCCAAAGCCTTTACACCTCTCAACCGGGCATCAGCAAGCAGATCCGTCTACTGGAAGACGAACTGGGCGTCGAGGTTTTTGCCCGTAGCGGCAAGCACCTGACCCGTGTCACCCCGGCCGGCGAGCGCATCATCACCACCGCTGGCGAGATTCTGCGCAAGGTTGAAAGCATCAAGCAGATCGCCCAGGAGTTCTCCAACGAGAAGAAAGGCACCCTGTCGATTGCCACCACTCATACCCAGGCGCGTTATGCGTTGCCGCCGGTAATCAGCAATTTCATCAAGCAATACCCGGACGTGGCCCTGCACATGCATCAGGGATCGCCGATGCAAATCGCCGAAATGGCCGCTGACGGCACCGTGGATTTCGCCATTGCCACCGAAGCGCTCGAGCTGTTCGGTGATCTGGTGATGATGCCGTGCTACCGCTGGAACCGTTGCGTGGTCGTGCCTCAGGGCCACCCGCTGACCAAGCTGTCGAAACTGACCCTCGAAGCGCTGGCCGAATACCCGATCGTAACGTACGTGTTCGGTTTTACCGGCCGTTCGAAACTTGACGAAGCCTTCAGCCATCGCGGCCTGACGCCGAAAGTGGTGTTCACCGCCGCCGACGCCGACGTGATCAAGACCTATGTTCGCCTGGGTCTGGGCGTAGGCATCGTGGCCAAAATGGCTGTCGACACCAAGCTCGATAGCGACCTGGTGGTACTCGATGCCAGCGAACTGTTCGAGTCCAGCGTAACCAAGATCGGCTTCCGTCGCGGCACCTTCCTGCGGGGTTTCATGTGCGACTTCATCGAGAAGTTCGCGCCGCACCTGACCCGCGAAGTCATGGCCAAGGCCATTCAGTGCCACAACAAGCAGGAACTGGAAGAGCTGTTCGAAGGCGTCGAACTACCCGTTCACTGATAGCGTTTCCTGCCGGTCAAACCACCTCGGTGACAGCGAACTGTTGCCGAGCGCCCGCCACCATGATCTCCACCTCATCGCCCTCGAACTTGCCCAGCAGGCTTTTGCCCAGCGGTGAGCGCGGGGTGATGACGGTGATCAGTTGCCCCACCAGGTCGACCTTCAGCCCAGCGGCATCGGGGGCCAGAAACAGCCATTGTTCGCGCCCCTTTTCGTCCTCCAGCCCGAGCAGCGCGCCCACTTCGATGCCCCGCTGATCGTCATACGGACGCAGGGCGAGGTTCTGGCAGAGGCTCAGTGACTGGCGAATTTCCTCGACCCGCCTGGCTTGCCCGGCCGCGAGATACGAAGCCTCCAGTCCCAGGGTGTCGTACTTGTTCTCGGCGATGTTTTCTTCAAGGGTCGCCGTTTCGTAAGCGGTTTGCGCGGCCCGTTCGGCGATGTCGAGATCGATCCGCAGCCGGTCGAGAATCAGTTGGTGGACAGTGTGTTTATTCATGATCAATCGCAGAATTGCAGGACGTTGGCGCGGCTTTTTTCGCTGGGTGCAGTCCGGTCCTGTTGCAGCCAGAACTGACAGCTTGGGCTGGACAGGTTGCGACTGCTGCTGCGGGCCTGATCGAGCCGTTGCTGCTGCTCGTTCTTGCGCAGGTTTTCTTCGTATTGCTCGAACAGCGGGCTCTGTAGCGGAATGTTCGGCAGCGGTTGAGCCACTGCGGGTGGTTGGGCCAGCTGCTCAACCGCCGCCGCGACCGGGGCGAGTTGCTCGCTGAAAAGCAGGCGCGACGCGAGCCAGCAGGTCAACACAATGGCAATGAACCCGAGCCACATGCCGAGGGCGATACTGCCGGTCAGTTGCAGGGCGCTGAGGCTGATCGGGAAGGATCGGCGCGGAGTGGGGCGGTGGGGCATGGTTGCCTCCTGGCGAAAGGTCACTGGCGAGTGGCGATTGTCGCATGAAGAATAATCGCCGTCGGCTCTTCTGCACGGGGTAATTTATGCGGACAATCGGCGCCTTTGCCAACGGGAGCCTGGAATGCCTGAAATGAAAACCCGCTGGGATATTTTTTGCACCGTGGTCGACAACTTCGGCGACATCGGCGTGACCTGGCGACTGGCCCGGCAACTGGTGGCCGAACATGGGCTGGCGGTGCGTCTATGGGTCGATGACCTGCGAGCGTTCGAGCGCCTGTGCCCGGAAATCGACATCCATGCTCCCAGGCAGTTGCAGCAAGGCGTCGAAGTGCGCCAATGGCCAGCCGAGTGGCAACCGACCGAAGCCGCCGATGTGGTGATTGCTGCTTTTGCCTGCCAATTGCCGAGCGCCTATATGGACGCCATGGCCGAACGGGAGAAGACGCCGCTGTGGATGAACCTGGATTACCTGAGCGCCGAGGACTGGGTCATCGGCTGCCACGGTTTGCCCTCGGTGAAGTACAAAAACGTGCAGAAGTTCTTCTTCTTCCCGGGATTTCAGAAGGGCACCGGCGGACTGCTGCGTGAGCGAGGGTTGCTGGAACGGCGTCGGCAATTTCAGCAAAACCCGCAGGCTCAAAGAAAATTCCTGCAAGGCTTGGGAATTGATCCTGCGCCCGGCGCGCAGCTGATCTCATTGTTTGCCTACGAAAACACCGGTCTGGCCAGTTGGCTTGATGCAATGGCCGGCGATTCTACTGCCACTCATCTGCTGGTGCCGGAAGGGCGGATTCTCGGCGACGTCGAGCGTTGGCTCGGTGTACAGGGTTTGGCGGCCGGTGCCGTGCATGTGCGTGATGCCTTGACCGTGCAAGTGCTGCCATTCGTCCGCCAGGACCAGTACGACCGGTTGCTGTGGTGCTGCGATTTCAATGCCGTGCGCGGCGAAGATTCCTTTGTGCGCGCGCAATGGGCTGGCCGGCCATTTCTCTGGCATATCTACCGGCAGGAAGAAGACATCCACCTGGACAAGCTCGAAGCCTTCCTCGAACTCTATGTGAAGGGGTTATCTGCGCCTGCGCGGGAGGCGATCAGCGGTCTCTGGCGGGCGTGGAACGCCGGTGAAAAAATGGCCGACCACTGGCAATTCACTCGTAAACACTGGCCAGAGCTGGAAAAACACGCCGAGGCGTGGTGTCTGGAGCAGGCATTGCAGGCCGATCTTGCCACGGCGCTGGTACAGTTTTATGGAAATTGGATATGATACGCGGCCTAGATTTTTGTAAATCCCATCCAAATTCGGATATTCGCAATGAAAACTGGTAAAGAACTGAAACCCGGGACCGTGATTCGTCTCGAAAACGATCCTTGGCTGGTTCAGAAAGCTGAATTCACCAAGTCCGGTCGTAACAGCGCGATCATGAAGACCAAGCTGAAAAACCTGCTGACCGGTTACAAGACCGAGATCGTTTACAGCGCCGACGACAAACTGGACGACGTAATCCTCGACCGCAAAGAAGCGACCCTGTCCTTCATCAGCGGCGACACCTACACGTTCATGGACACCACCGACTACACCATGTACGAGCTGAACGCTGAAGACATCGAAGCCGTTCTGCCTTTCGTTGAAGAAGGCATGACCGATGTTTGCGAAGCGATCTTCTTCGAAGAGCGTCTGGTTTCCGTAGAGCTGCCGACCACTATCGTGCGTCAGGTTGACTACACCGAAGGTTCCGCTCGCGGCGACACTTCCGGCAAGGTGATGAAGCCTGCCAAACTGAAGAACGGTACCGAGCTGTCGGTTGCTGACTTCATCGAAATCGGCGACATGATCGAGATCGATACCCGCGAAGGCGGTTCCTACAAAGGCCGTGCCAAATAAGCACAGCTTCAGGAATGAAAAAGCCCGACCATTGAGTCGGGCTTTTTTTTTTGCCTGAAACACTCCACCCTCTGTAGGAGCGAGCTTGCTCGCGATGGCGTCCGACCATTCAACAAAGATGTTGCCTGACAGTCCGCTATCGCGAGCAAGCTCGCTCCCACAGTTTTTATTTCAGGTGTTCCTTGAGCACTTGCGAAGCCTGCAGCATCGCCGAACGCACCGCTGGCACCTGGCTCACCACGTTGAGCAAACCGTAGTCGTGGATCAGGCCGTTGTAGCGAACCGAGGTCACCGGCACACCGGCCTCGTCCAGCTTGCGGGCGTAGGCTTCGCCTTCGTCGCGCAATACGTCGGCCCCGGCGGTCTGCACCAGCGCTGGAGGCAATCCTTTCAACTGGGCGGTGGTTGCGCGCAGTGGCGAGGCGTAGATCTCGTTCCGTTGCTTGGCGTCGGTGGTGTAGTTGTCCCAGAACCACTTCATCATGTTTTTGGTGAGGAAGTGCCCTTCGGCAAACTGGTTGTAGGACGCGGTTTCGAAGTTGGCATCAGTCACCGGCCACAACAGCACCTGGAACCTGATCGCCGGTGTGCCCTTGTCCTTGGCCATCAGCGCAACCACAGCCGCCATGTTACCGCCGACACTGTTGCCGGCTACCGCCAGGCGCTGGCCATCGACGTTGATCTCTTTGCCGTGCTCGGCCACCCATCGGGTTGCGGCGTAAGCCTGGTTGATCGCCACCGGGTAATGCGCTTCCGGCGACGGCGTGTAGTTCACGAATACGGCCGCGGCACCCGAACCCGTCACCAGGTCACGCACCAGCCGCTCGTGGGTCGGGAAGTCCCCCAGCACCCAGCCACCGCCGTGGAAGAACATGAACACCGGCAGCTCGCCCTTGACCCCGGCCGGCCGGACGATGGTCAGGCTGATCGGTTGGCCGTCGACTTGAATGGTCTTCTGGCTGACATCGGCTTTTGGCAGCGTCAGCTTCACCCCGGCCTGCGCGCCCACCAGCACGGCGCGGGCCTCGGCGGGCGTCATTTGCTCCATCGGCTTGCCGGTTCCGGCGTTGAGAACGTCGAGGAACGCCTGGGTGTTGTGTTCAACCCCGGTACCTGCGAACGCGTTGCTGATGGACAAGGCGAGAAGGGTACCGGTCAAGACTTTGCTGAAAGTGTTCATGTTCGTTTCCTGTTCGGGCCTGGGTAGTCAGCGCTTAGACGGTTACGTGCAGACGCACATCGACGTTGCCACGGGTGGCGTTGGAGTACGGGCAGACCTGGTGGGCCGCATCGACCAGTGCTTGAGCATCGGCTTGTTCAAGACCCGGCAGGCTGATGTGCAGGTCGATGTCCAGGCCGAAGCCGCCAGGGATCTGGCCGATGCCGACATGAGCGGTGATCGAAGCGTCGTTAGGAATGCTGCGCTTGGTCTGGCTGGCCACGAATTTCAGGGCACCGATGAAGCAGGCGGAGTAGCCGGCAGCGAACAGTTGCTCCGGGTTGGTGGCTGCGCCGCCGGCACCGCCGAGTTCTTTGGGCGTGGCGAGCTTGACGTCGAGGATGTTGTCGCTGGAAACCGCACGACCGTCACGGCCACCGGTGGAAGTTGCGATTGCGGTGTAGAGAGTTTGCATGGTGAAAGCCTCGTTCAGGGTTTTGTTTGTTTTGCGCTAAATGTTTGCGCGCTAAGTAAGTGCGAAATAAATGTATCGCGCTAATGTTTGGCGCGCAAGATAAATTTTCAAGGAAATTTGAAAAAAGACGCAAGGCTGTGAGGTGGTTTAGGTTGAAAGTATTGAGCTAGAGGTATCGAGGGGGATTTTCAGCGGGTTTTTTTCTGGGGAGGGTGGCGAACCCGGTTTTCTGGTGGGCCGCAGAGCCGCTGTGGGAGCGAGCTTGCTCGCGATTGCAGTCTCACATTCAGCAATGATGCTGACTGATACACCGCCATCGCGAGCAAGCTCGCTCCCACAAGGGATTTGTGGTGGTTTGGAGACTAGAGGCTATCTTGCAGGTGGCGACGCAACTCCTGCAGTTCCGCCTGCAGGTTTTTCAGGCGCTCCAGGGTCATCCCGCTGGCGCCGAGGATGCATTGGGGAATGTCCCGGGCCTTGTCGCGCAACGCCCGGCCCTGTTCGGTGAGTTCGACGATCACCACCCGCTCATCTTCGCGGCTGCGGGTTCGGCTGAGCAGGCCTTCGGCTTCCAGGCGCTTGAGCAGCGGCGTCAACGAGCCAGGATCGGTCAGCAACCGCGTGCTGATTTCACCTACGGTCAAACCGTCCTTTTCCCACAACACCATCATCGCCAGGTATTGCGGGTAGGTCAGGCCCAGCGCTTGCAGCAAGGGTTTGTAGACCTTGGTCATCATCAGCGAAGTGGAATGCAGGGCGAAGCACGCCTGATTGTCCAGCAGCAGGTTGTCGCAGTTGTCCGGGGTGTTGCGCTCGGTGGTCATGTCGAAGCCTTGATCTGTGATCTGAAGAATCTAGCGGGCGAGTCTTTAATGTGCCAGATAATTTTGATCAGTGCCGTTGCAAATGGGTTTGCAGCACCAGGTCCCAGGGCGGAATCGGGCTGAAGCGGGTTTTCAGGTACTCCAGCAACAAGCGACTGCGGGAGTTTGGCTGCTGTTCCAGGCGCAAGGCGTAGATGCCGGCGCTTTCCGGTTTCGGCAGACCGCTGTCGCAGAACAGCGGCAGCAACTCACCCCGCAACAGGTATTCGCTGGCCAGCCAGGTCGGCAGGTGCGCGATACCCAGTCCGGCCAATGCACCGCACACCAGCGCCTCGGCATTGTTGGCGCTCATGCGGATCCGCGCCGGCCGGTGCAACTGCATTTGCCCGTCGCGCTCGAAACGCCAGGCGAAGGGCGGAGCCAGGCCATCCCAGTCGAGTCCGTCGTGTCCAATCAGCTGTGTCGGCTCGGTCGGCACGCCGCGACGCCGCAAATAATCAGGGCTGGCGCAGGCGATACGCACCATGCTCGCCAGTGGCGTGGCCACCAGCCGGGTATCGGCCAATTGCCCGGCGCGCAGCACCAGATCGACCTTGCCGAGGTTCAGGCCCTGCATGTCGACGAAGCTGTCGATCAAGTGCAGTTGCACATCGAGCCCGGGGTAGAGCATCAGGAAATCGGCAATCACCGGTGCCAGGTGCCGGCGACCAAAGGCTGCCGGCGCATCGATACGAATCAGGCCTTCCGGCGCGCTGCTCAGGGACACCGCCTCGGCCCGGGCCAGGCGCAGTTCGGCGACGATCCGCCGTGCGCGCTCGGCAAAGGCCAATCCTGCCGGCGTGGCGCGTACCGCATGCGTGCTGCGCAGGAACAGCTGACTGCCGACCGCGCTTTCCAGGCTGTCGATACGCCGTGCCACGGCCGAAGGGGTTAGCGGATGACGGCGCGAGGCGGCGGAAAAACTGCCGGTTTCCAGCACATCGAGGAACAAGGCCAGTTGGTCGGTCAGTTGATTGGGGTTCATGGCAGGTTTGTGCTTGTGCGAATTTGGCACAGCCATTGTGCGTTGCTATGCGTTTCCGTGCCAGAAGCAACTGCGTAGGATCAAAGGCCTGACGGCAACGGGGAAAATGCTGTGATTGAGTTCTTGATGTATCTGGTGTTCGGCGCTGCGTTGGGCACGCTCGGCGGTTTGTTTGGCATCGGCGGCGGCCTGATCGCCATTCCGCTGCTGGGCGTGCTGTTCGGGCTCGATCAGCAGATTGCCCAAGGCACCGCGCTGGTGATGGTGGTGCCGAACGTGATGCTGGCGCTGTGGCGCTATCATCAGCGCATCCGGATCGAACTGCGTCACGCGTTACCGCTGGCCATCATGGGGTTTTGCTTCGCCTGGCTCGGGTCGATCTGGGCGGTGGGCATTGATGCGCAAACCATGCGCATAGGCTTTGTTGCGTTTCTGATCGCACTCTCGGCGTACAACCTCGTTCGCATGTTCGCCGCCAGCGCTCCGCCGGCTTCGCAGATGAACTACTCATGGCCCTGGCTGGGCCTGCTTGGCGCTGCATCCGGCACGATGGGCGGGATGTTCGGCGTGGGGGGCGCGGTGGTGGCGACACCGGTGCTGACCAGCCTGTTCGGCACGAGCCAAGTGGTTGCGCAGGGGCTGTCGTTGGCGCTGGCCTTGCCGAGTACGGGGGTGACGCTGGTGACTTACGCCGCGCACCATCAGGTCAGTTGGGTGATCGGCTTGCCCTTGGCGGTCGGTGGGCTGATGAGCATCAGTTGGGGCGTGAAGGTTGCCCACGCATTGCCGGAGCGGCTGCTGCGCGGGCTGTTTTGCGGGTTCCTGGTGTTCTGTGCGGTGATGCTCGCCTTCAAAGTTTGAAGCCTTCGATGATGTGCTCGGCCAGGCACTCGGTGATGGGTGACGGGTTATGCAGATTGCGCACGAGCATGATGCTGGCCTCGGGCAGCAGCGGCAGGTCCTGGGCCTCACCAAGGATGCGCATGTCCGCGGTGATCAGGCTTTCAAGTTGCGCCGTGACGGCCAGGCCGGCGCTGACCACGGCCATGATCGCCGACAGGCTGTCGCTGTTGTACGCCACCCGGTAATCGCGCCCCCGGGCATCCAGGGCATTGCAGGCCCACAGGCGGCAGAAACAATCACTGTTGAACATTGCCAGTGGCAGCGGCGTCTGCTCATGAGCGCTGTAGCATTGCGCTTCGGCCCAGACAAAACGTTCCTTGCGCAACAACTGGCCGATTTCGCTGCCCGGTTCACGGGTCACGATGGACAGGTCGAGGTCCTGGCGCATCAACAGTTGTTTGGATGATTCGCAGTGCACTTCTATCTGAATCAGCGGGTAAGACTGGGCAAACCGGCGCAGAATCCCCGGGAGGAACCGCATCACATAATCGTCCGGCGTGCCGATACGCACCGTGCCGACCATGTCGGGCTCACGCAAGGTATTGAAGACCTCACTGTGCAGCTTGAGGATCCGCCGCGCATAGCCGAGCAATACCTGGCCTTCGGCCGTCAGCCGCACCTGCCGCCCGTCGCGCTGGAACAACTGGCGCTGTAGCACATCTTCTTCCAGTCGTTTCATCTGCATGCTGACGGCTGACTGGGTGCGGTTGACGATTTCGCCGGCGCGGGTAAAGCCGCCCTGGTCGGCGATGGCGACGAAGGTGCGCAACACTTCGGTATCGATACTCGGGTAGGCGGACATCCATCAATCTCCGAGATATGTGACATCAGAAACATTCGTTGGATTGATCTTAGACCCGGCGCGAGACTGGAGCCATCCAAACGGAGGGCAACAAGATGAAAGGTCAACACGAGTTCCAAGGATCAGAAAAACACTCGATTCACGTGATATCCGATCTGCTGCACAAGGTCGGCCGCTGGTACGAATTGCATCGCGAGCGCGAATTGCTGGCGAGCTTGAGCGACGAAGCACTCAAGGACATCGGCATGAGCCGTGCGGATGTGGAGAACGAGTCGATCAAGCCGTTCTGGAATGACCCGATGCATAAATGATGAATGCCACGCTACACAAACCCCTTACCGGTGAGGTAGGTTGCGAGCAGACAAGGAGGCACCCATGCCCGCAACGTTGTCCTTTACCCTCAAACAGGCTCGGCGTCTGGCGCTGGCCGCCCAAGGGTTCAACGGGCGGTCGCCGCCAGCGGCGATCAAGGCTGTTGCGCTCAATCGCCTGATCGAACGGCTGGGCATTTTGCAGATAGATTCGGTCAATGCATTGGTGCGCTCGCACTACCTTCCGCTGTTTTCCCGCCTCGGTAACTACTCCTCCGATTTGCTCGACCAGGCTGCCTGGAGTCAGGGCCGGCGCCGCACGTTGTTCGAGTATTGGGGCCATGAAGCCTCGTTGTTGCCACTTTCCATGTACCCGTTGATGCGTTGGCGCATGCAGCGTGCGAGCCGTGGCGAAGACATTTATCAGCAGCTGGCGCGCTTCGGTCGTGAGCAACAGGACACAATTCGCCGGGTGCTGGCCTCGGTCGAGGAGCAGGGCGCGCTGGGGGCCGGCAGCCTGTCGACCCGTCAGGAACGGGCCGGCCCCTGGTGGGACTGGAGCGCGGAAAAGCATGCGCTGGAATGGTTGTTCGCTGCCGGTGAAGTGACCGTTGCCGGACGGCGCGGATTCGAAAGGCTCTACGATCTGCCGGAGCGGGTGATTCCCTCGGCGGTGCTTGCGCACCCCGTCCTGAGTGAAGACGAGGCCCAGCGCGGCCTGTTGCGGCATGCGGCGATGGCCTTGGGGGTCGGTACGGAGAAGGATTTGCGTGACTATTTCCGCTTGAACCCTGCGGACAGTCGTCCACGTTTGGCCGAGTTGGTCGAGGCCGGGGAATTGCTGACCTGCGAAGTGCAGGGTTGGCGACAACCGGCCTATTGTCTGCCCGAGCCGAAAGTGCCGCGTAAAGTCGTGGCCAGTGCCTTGCTTTCGCCGTTCGATTCGCTGATCTGGGAACGCAGCCGGACCGAGCGCCTGTTTGATTTCCGCTATCGGCTGGAGATCTACACGCCGCCGGACAAACGGGTGTACGGCTATTACGTCCTGCCGTTTTTGCACAACGAGCAGATTGCCGCACGAGTCGATCTGCGCGCCGAACGGGGGGCGGGCCGTTTGGCGGTGCATGCGGTGCATGAGGAGGAGGCAGGGCTGGATGACGAGGGGATGGTGGCGTTGGCGGTCAATCTGCGGCAGATGGCGGATTGGCTGGGGCTGGCACAGGTTCAGCTGAATTGCCCGCGGGCGAGTGCGGCGAGGTTGCGGGTGGCACTGGCACAGATTGAGGGTGGCTGAGCTGGCCTCTTCGCGAGCAAGCTCGCTCCCACAGGGGAGCGCGGTCCAATGTGGGAGCGAGCTTGCTCGCGATGGCGGTCTATCAGAGAAGCAAAATCTAGCGCCGAACCTGCTTCAAGGTTTCAGCAATCAAAAACGCCAGCTCCAGCGACTGATCGGCATTCATCCGCGGGTCGCAGTGGGTGTGGTAGCGATCCGACAAGCCATCTTCGGTGATCGGGCGCGCTCCACCGATGCACTCGGTCACGTTCTGCCCGGTCATTTCAATGTGGATACCCCCGGCATAACTGCCTTCGGCTTCGTGTACCTGGAAGAACTGCTTCACCTCGCCAAGGATCTGCGCAAAGTCGCGGGTCTTGTAGCCGCTGCTGGCCTTGATCGTGTTGCCGTGCATCGGGTCGGAACTCCACAGCACCTGCTTGCCTTCGCGCTGGACGGCGCGGATCAGCTGAGGCAAGTGATCGCCGACCTTGTTCGCGCCCATACGCGCGATCAGGTTCAGGCGACCCGGATCGTTCTGCGGGTTGAGCACGTCGATCAAGCGAATCAGGTCGTCCGGGTTCATGCTCGGGCCGACCTTGACCCCGATCGGGTTGTTCACCCCGCGCAGGAATTCGACGTGGGCGCCGTCCAGCTGACGGGTGCGATCGCCGATCCACAGCATGTGGGCCGAGCAGTCGTAGTAGTCGTTGGTCAGGCTGTCGCGACGCACGAAGGCTTCTTCGTAGTTCAGCAGCAGCGCTTCGTGGGCGGTGAAGAAACTGGTTTCGCGCAACTGCGGCGAACTGTCCATGCCGCAGGCGCGCATGAATGCCAGGGTTTCATCGATACGGTCGGCCAGGTGGCTGTACTTTTCCGCCAGCGCCGAGTTGGCAATGAAGTCCAGGTTCCACTTGTGCACCTGGTGCAGATCGGCAAAACCGCCCTGGGCAAATGCACGCAACAGGTTCAGGGTGGCGGTGGACTGGTGATAGGACTGCAGCAGGCGTTCCGGGTCCGGCACGCGGCTTTTTTCGTCGAAACCGATACCGTTGACGATGTCGCCACGGTAGGCGGGCAAGGTCACGCCATCGATGGTTTCGTCATTGGCCGAACGGGGCTTGGCGAACTGCCCGGCCATGCGCCCGACCTTGACCACCGGACAGCCGGCGGCAAAGGTCATCACGATCGCCATCTGCAACAACACCTTGAAGGTGTCGCGGATTTTCGCCGCGGAGAATTCGGCGAAGCTTTCGGCGCAGTCGCCACCTTGCAACAGAAACGCGCGACCCTGGGTCACCTCGGCAAACTGACGGCGCAACTCCCGGGCTTCACCGGCAAACACCAGTGGCGGATAGCTGGCCAGGGTCTGCTCGACCTGCTGCAGATGCGCGGCGTCGGGGTATCGGGGTTGTTGCTGGATCGGCAGGGCGCGCCAGCTGTCAGGGCTCCAGGGTTGGCTCATCACGGTCTCTAGTGTTTTCGCTCGGACGTCCATGTTATCAGCAAATTAGTGCGTGACCTGTTCCTGTCGCTTCGCCGACAATCTCGCCTTTGCCGCTCTCTACACGCGGTGTTATTGCGTTGCCGGCCCCGGTGACGATCAGGAGATGAAATGACTGAGGAGCGCGTCGAGCATCTGCTCGCCGAGGTACAGGACGAGTTCGGCGTGATTCGTGTGCTGGAAGTGGCCGATTACCGTTTTCTCGAGTTCGGTGATGCCATCGAGCAAAGCTGCGTGTTCACGGCCGATCCGAGCTGGCTCGAGTACGACTACACCCGGGCGATGCTGATTGGTGCGCTGTGCCACCAGCAACCGGAAAGTGCGCTGTTTCTCGGCCTCGGCGCCGGGACACTGACCCAGGCCTGCCTCAAGTTCCTGCCGCTGGAAGATGTCGAAGCCATCGAACTACGCCCGGACGTACCGCGCCTGGCTATTGAATATCTGGGGCTGGATGACGATCCGCGCCTGTACATCCGCGTTGGCGATGCGCTGGAACTGCTGGACACCGCTGAGTCGGCCGACCTGATTTTCGTCGACCTTTATACCGATGTCGGTCCGGGTGTCGGTCATCTGGCATGGAGCTTTCTGGAAAACTGCCAGAAGCGATTGAATCCGGGTGGCTGGCTGGTCATCAATCAGTGGGCGACCGACGATGGCAAACCCCTGGGCGCCGCCTTGTTGCGCGGTTTGTATCACCGACATTACTGGGAGCTGCCGGTGAAGGAGGGCAACGTGATTCTGATCGTGCCGTCGGAGCTGGACCAGGATCTGGACATGGACGGCCTGATCGCCCGCGCCGAAGCGCTGGCGCCGCGGTTGGGGTACTCGCTGGATTCGTTGATCAAGGCGATTCGCCCGGCTACCTGAGTTGTCATCGATGGCCCCATCGCGAGCAGGCTCGCTCCCACATTTGACCGCGATCCCCTGTGGGAGCGAGCTTGCTCGCGATAGCTTTCTTACTGGCAATACAAGGCTAAACCCCTTTGAACACGCCCGGCCGCCGCTCCACCATCGACCGCACACCTTCCTTGACGTCCTCGGTAGCCATCAACTTCTTGACTAGCTGCGGCAACGCCTGTGCCGCCGCGGTTTCCCCTTCATACCGGGCCTGTCGCGCAGACATCAGCGTCGCCTGCACCCCAAGCGGTGCCTGACGGGCGATCCGTTCGGCCAGTTCAATCGCCCGGGGCAGCAAGTCCTCACTGGCCATGACCTCCTGCACCAGACCCAAGTGCAAGGCATCACGGGCGTCGAATTCATCACCGGTCAACAACCAGCGCATGGCATTGCCCCAGCCGGCCACTTGATGCAGGCGCAGGGTCGCACCGCCGAACGGGAAGATTCCGCGTTGCACTTCCATCTGCGCGAACCGGGTGTTGCTGGCGCACAGGTTGATGTCGGCGGCCAGCATCAATTCGATGCCGATGGTCAGGCAGTAGCCCTGGGCGGCGACGATTACCGGTTTGCTGACCCTGGGACCTGCGAACACCGCCCACGGATCACAGCCGCCGGGTGGAACCTGCCAGCCATCTGTCAGTGTGACGCTGGCATTGACCAGGTCGAGCCCGGCGGTGAAGTGTTCGCCATGAGCGAACACCACCGCCACCCGCGCCTCGCTGTCGGCTTCGAACTCGCCATAGGCCAGGCTCAACGCGTTGAGCAGGTCGAGATCGAAGGCATTGCGCTTGGCCACCCGATCCAGACCGATCAGGAACACATGACCATGCCGTTCGCGGCTGACTCGACTGGAGCTGGGCTGATTCATGGAGCGGTCCTCGGGGTGGGAAAGGCGTGCCAGACCGGCGGTCTGCACGGTAAAGGGTGAACCGTTTTAGCGCCATCACCCGCAAGGCCGGGCCTTTGAAAAATAGACGGCTGACCGATTATTCGCAAAGCCTGTTACACAACGGTGTATCCGGTGGATCTCCGATAAAAAAAGCTCCCTTTTTGGGCGAATTCCGGTATAGTGCGCGCCGGCCTTTAACCGGGCCGCGTTTAGGTAGCGCAATTCCCCGAAGCCAGCTTCGGCTGCACGTCCGCCCAGCGGACTCTTCCTTGACGATTCTTTTCATTCATTCGTTTTCGCAAATCCCCGCCGACAAAGCTGCCAGGGCGACTCTTGAGTCTCAACACGGCATGTGCAGCTTTGGAGCATGGGTCTTTGCGGATGCACTTAGAGGCAGACCCATGACCCAGGAAATCGGCGGCTTCGCCGCTCTTGAACTTCATCCAAATATTGTCGCTGCAGTAGTCGCTACCGGCTATGAAGAGCCTTCGGCCATTCAGCAGCAGTCGATCCCGATCATTCTCGCCGGTCACGATATGATTGGTCAGGCGCAAACCGGTACCGGTAAAACCGCTGCCTTTGCCCTGCCAATTCTGCACCGCATTGATCCGTCCAAGCGCGAGCCGCAAGCTCTGATCCTGGCCCCAACTCGTGAGTTGGCGCTACAAGTTGCAACCGCTTTCGAAACCTACGCCAAGCAAATGCCGGGCGTGACTGTTGTGGCTGTCTACGGCGGCGCGCCGATGGGCCCACAACTGAAAGCAATCCGTAATGGCGCACAAATCGTTGTCGCCACTCCGGGCCGTCTGTGCGACCACCTGCGTCGTGACGAAAAAGTACTGGCGACCGTGAACCACCTGGTTCTCGACGAAGCCGACGAAATGCTCAAGCTGGGCTTCATGGACGACCTGGAAGTTATCTTCAAGGCCATGCCGGAAACCCGTCAGACCGTACTGTTCTCGGCTACCTTGCCTCAGTCGATCCGTGCCATCGCCGAACGCCACCTGCGCGATCCGAAGCACGTCAAGATTCAGAGCAAGACCCAGACCGTTACCGCGATCGAGCAGGCTCACCTGCTGGTTCACGCTGACCAGAAGACTTCGGCCGTTCTCAGCTTGCTGGAAGTGGAAGATTTCGACGCCCTGATCATGTTCGTGCGCACCAAGCAAGCGACCCTGGATCTGGCCAGTGCCCTGGAAGCCAAAGGCTACAAAGCCGCTGCGCTGAACGGTGACATCGCCCAGAACCAGCGTGAGCGCGTGATCGACTCCCTCAAGGATGGCCGTCTGGACATCGTTGTGGCGACCGACGTTGCCGCTCGTGGCCTGGACGTTCCGCGCATCACTCACGTGTTCAACGTTGACATGCCGTACGATCCAGAGTCCTACGTTCACCGTATCGGTCGTACCGGCCGTGCCGGTCGCGAAGGTCGTGCACTGCTGCTGGTGACTCCGCGTGAGCGCCGCATGCTGCAAGTGATCGAGCGTGTAACCGGTCAAAAGGTTGCTGAAGTTCGCCTGCCGGACGCTCAAGCCGTTCTGGATGCGCGCATCAAGAAGCTGACCAACAGCCTGTCGCCGCTGGTGGCTGAAGCCGAATCGACCCACGGTGATCTGCTCGATCGCCTGACCGCCGACATCGGTTGCAGCCCGCGTGCCTTGGCCGCAGCCCTGCTGCGCAAGGCTACCAACGGTCAAGCGCTGAACCTGGCCGCTATCGAGAAAGAGCGTCCACTGGTGCCGAACAATGCACCGCGTGGCGATCGTCCAGAGCGTTCCGGTGATCGTCCTGAGCGTGGTGACCGCGAGCGTCGCGCTCCGATGCCACTGGGCGAAGGTCGTGCACGTTGCCGTACCGCGCTGGGCGCGCGTGACGGTATCGCCGCCAAGAACCTGCTGGGCGCCATCCTCAACGAAGGTGGCCTGGCGCGTGAAGCGATCGGTCGCATCCAGGTGCGTGACAGCTTCAGCCTCGTCGAGCTGCCGGAAGATGGTCTGGAGAAGTTGCTGACCAAGCTGAAGGACACTCGCGTTGCCGGTAAGCAGTTGAAGCTGCGTCGCTACCGCGAAGATTGATCCGCTCTCGGGCTGATTGATCGAACATAAAAAATCCCCGACTGGTTCGGGGATTTTTTTTGCCTGCAGTTCAAGTCCGGCTGAAGAGTGGCGGTGGCCCCTTCGTGAGCAAGCCCGCTCCCACAGGCGACCGCGTTACTTCAGAAAGAATGCGATCAAATGTGGGGGCGGGCTTGCTCCGGGCGGCGTTCCGACGAAGGTCGCGACGAGGTCTGTCTGTCAGCCGAAGCGGTAAATATCCATGCCCAGCGCCCCCATGGTGAACCCTTGGTGAGCAACGCTGAACTGCCCGCCAGCGGCGCGGGCAAAGTACAACGGCAACAAGTGCTCATCACTCGGATGATTGCGTACAGCGTTTGGCGCCTGCGCGCGATAGTCGTGCAGCGCGGCTTCGTCGTTCGCTGCGAGTTTGTCGATCATCCAGTCGCGAAACGCCAGGGCCCAGGGCTCAACGCTCTCGGGGCCGGCATGCCAGTCCAGTTCCCGCAGGTTGTGAGTGATGCTGCCGGAGCCGATCAGCAGGACGCCATGCTCGCGGAGGCTGGCCAGCGCGTGGCCAACACGGGTCTGCAGGGCGGGACCGCCACGGGTGGGCAATGAGACCTGGACAATCGGGATGTCTGCCAGCGGATACATCAGCGATAAAGGCACCCAGACGCCATGGTCGAAAGGCCGATTGCTGTCGATACGTGCAGCAAAGCCAGCGGTTTTCAATAGTTCGGCAACCTCGGCGGCGAGTCGTGGGTCACCGGGAGCCGGGTACTGGACTTCGAACAGGGCTTTGGGAAAGCCGCCGAAGTCATGCCAGGTTTCCGGTTGTGGATTGCCGCTGACCAGCAGCTCATTGCTTTCCCAGTGCGCGGAAACAATCACGATGGCCTTGGGCTTCGGTATCTCGGCGGCCAGGCGGGCAAGTGCCGGCCCGCTGGCGCCGGGTTCCAGGGCGAGCATGGGGGAGCCGTGGGATATGTACAGGCTGGGGAACATGAATGAGCTCCTGAGAGTTAAGATGCAACATCTTCAGTCAGATCATTAATCTAAATCTAATATAAGTTTTAGAGTGTTTTGATCGAATTTTCGGGGTTATTTATGCAGCCGGAGTTTTGGCACAAGAAATGGGCGGCGAACCAGATCGGCTTTCATCTGCCGCAGGTGAACCCTCATCTGAAGCGGTTCTGGCCGGCGTTAAGCCTTGAAGAAGGCACACGCGTGTTGGTGCCGTTATGTGGAAAAAGCCTGGATTTGCTATGGCTCGCCCATCAAGGCCATGAGGTCTTGGGGGTCGAACTGTCGGAAAAAGCCATCGAGGAGTTTTTCAGCGAACATGGCTTTGATCCGGCCATCAGTGAGCAGGGGCCGTTCAAGGTTTATCGGGCAGGTTCCATTGAGCTGTGGTGCGGCGATTTCTTCGAGCTGACGGCAGGCGATGTGGCCGACTGCTCCGCGCTTTATGATCGCGCGGCGTTGATCGCGCTGCCGGCGGAAATGCGAGAGCGCTACGCCGCCCATTTGAAGCGGATATTGCCGAAGGAGTCCCACGGCCTGGTGATTACCCTGGACTATGACCAAGCGCAAATGTCCGGCCCGCCGTTTGCTGTGCTCGATGATGAGGTGCGGCGGTTGTTCGGGGACTCATGGGCGCTGAAGATCCTGGAAGATCAGGATGTGTTGAGCGAGAGCGGGAAATTCCTGGAGGCGGGTGTCACGCGGCTTGAGGAGCGGGTTTATCGGGTTTCCAGTCGGTAATAGTGGCTGGCTGTACTGGCCTCATCGCGAGCAAGCTCGCTCCCACAGTGAATTTGTGTGCGACTCAGAACCTGTGTGGGAGCGAGCCTGCTCGCGATGAGGCCAGAATGAGCACCGCGGCAATCTGCAGATAAAAAAAGGCCCGCATCGCTGCGGGCCTTTTGCTTTGCTGTGGGGTGTATCAGCCCCGACGACGAGCCAGAGCGTCGATGCGCTCTTCCAGCGGCGGGTGGCTCATGAACATGCGAGCGAAGCCTTGCTTGATGCCACCGTTGATGCCGAAGGCGTTCAGGGTGTCGGGCATGTGCACCGGCAGTCCTTGTTCCGCCCGCAGGCGTTGCAGGGCGCCAATCATCGCGGCGGTGCCGGCCAGGTTTGCACCGGCTTCGTCGGCACGGAATTCACGCTTGCGCGAGAACCACATGACGATGGCGCTGGCCAGGATGCCCAGAACCAGTTCGGCGAAGATGGTCGCCACGTAGTAGGCAATACCCTGGCCTTCTTCGTTCTTGAAGATCACCTTGTCGACGAAATTGCCGATGATCCGTGCGAAGAACATCACGAAGGTGTTCACCACGCCCTGGATCAACGCCAGGGTGACCATGTCACCATTGGCCACGTGACCGATTTCGTGGGCCAGGACGGCTTTCACTTCATCCGGCGAGAAGCGCTCGAGCAATCCCTGGCTGACCGCGACCAATGCGTCGTTCTTGTTCCAGCCGGTGGCGAAGGCGTTCGCCTCGTAGGCCGGGAAGATACCGACTTCGGGCATCTTGATCCCGGCTTCGCGAGACAGTTGCTCGACGGTTTGCAGCAGCCATTGCTCGTGACGGGTGCGTGGCTGGGTGATGATCTGGGTGCTGGTGCTCATCTTCGCCATCCACTTGGAGATGAACAGCGAGAACAGCGAACCTGCGAAACCAAAGACCGCACAGAAGATCAGCAGCTGATTGAGGTTGAGGTCAACCCCATTGGCCGCCATGAACCCGTTGAAGCCGAAAAGGCTCAGGGTGATGCTGGCAATCAGCACGACCGCCAGGTTAGTGGCCAAGAACAGCAGGATGCGCATCATGGTTGTAGAAATCTCCTCATGCTAAAGATGTGGCGTACTGCGGGGTATATAAGGTGCTGCACCGGGGTATTCAACCGGGTGACTATTTCAAACTGTGTCCTACGGCAACAGTCTAGCTGCTTGCAGGGTATTTCCGACAAGTATGCGGGAAGTGTTTGTCAGTCAATTCATGTCGAAGGCCCCGCCTTTGTTAGGCGCGAGCAGGCAAGGCGCGATCCGGCAGCGGTCAAGGCGACTGTCAGTGGCGCAATGCAAACAAATGTTGCCGGATGAATCACCGTGCGACGTTCGGGAACGTCGCACGGTGACAGATCGCTTACTGGCGGTAGGACTTGAGGAAGCCGCCAATGCGTCCGATGGCCATCTCCAGGTCATCGACACGGGGCAGGGTCACGACGCGGAAGTGGTCTGGCCATGGCCAGTTGAAAGCGGTGCCTTGAACCACCAGCAGCTTCTCGGAGAGCAGCAGGTCGAGGACGAATTTTTCGTCGTTATGGATCGGGCAGACCTTGGGGTCGATCCGCGGGAATGCATACAGCGCCCCCATCGGCTTGACGCAGCTCACGCCCGGAATGTCGTTGAGCAACTCCCAGGTGCGGTTGCGTTGCTCCAACAGGCGGCCCTGGGGCAGCACCAGGTCATTGATGCTCTGATAGCCACCCAGGGCGGTCTGGATCGCATGCTGGCTCGGCACGTTGGCACACAGGCGCATGTTCGCCAGCATGTCGATGCCTTCGATGTAGCTCTGGGCATGGTGTTTCGGGCCGGAGATGGCGATCCAGCCGGAACGGAAACCGGCCACGCGATAGGACTTGGACAGGCCGTTGAAGGTCAGGCAGAGCAGGTCCGGCGCCAGGGAGGCGGTGCAGATGTGCACGGCGTCATCGTAGAGGATCTTGTCGTAGATCTCGTCGGAGAACACCACCAGATTGTGCTGGCGAGCCAGTTCCAGCATGCCCAGCAGGACTTCTTTGGAGTACACCGCGCCGGTCGGGTTGTTCGGGTTGATGATCACCAGGGCCTTGGTGTTCGGGGTGATCTTGGCCTTGATGTCGGCCAGGTCTGGCCACCAGTTGGCTTGCTCGTCGCACAGGTAATGCACCGGGTTACCGCCCGATAGGCTCACCGCTGCGGTCCACAACGGATAGTCCGGCGCTGGCACCAGCACTTCGTCGCCGTTGTTGAGCAGGGCCTGCATCGACATCACGATCAGTTCGGAAACGCCGTTGCCCAGGTAGATGTCTTCAATGCCGACGCCTTCCACCTGCTTTTGCTGGTAGTACTGCATGACGGCCTTGCGCGCACTGAACAGGCCCTTGGAATCGCTGTAGCCCTGGGCGGTCGGCAGGTTGCGGATTACGTCCTGGAGGATTTCATCCGGTGCTTCGAAACCAAAGGGCGCCGGGTTGCCGATGTTCAGCTTGAGGATGCGATGGCCTTCCTCTTCCAGGCGCTTGGCGTGCTTGAGCACCGGGCCGCGAATGTCGTAGCAGACGTTGGCGAGCTTGTTCGATTTGCTGACCTGCATGGCGATGTGTTCCCGAAAATGAACGATCCAGACGGCGTTTGGGCAGCCGTGCTGGGAATCCTGCGTATTCACACAGGCCTGACGCCTTGAGATGCAGCACCCATATTTCCGTTTGAATGCGCGTGGTCTGGCTGCCAGACTGGCGTTTGACGAGGCGCAATCATACGTGCCGCCCGATCCGTGGAAAAGGTACAGATCGGGCTTTTTCAGCCGCTGAGGTGTGATGATGGAAAAGTTGGAAAAAACCCTGGAAGAATGGAAGGCGATGCTCGACCCGGAGCAGTACAACGTGTGCCGCCTCAAAGGCACCGAACGACCGTTTTCCGGCAAGTACAACGCCACCAAGACCGACGGTATCTACCACTGCATCTGCTGTAACGAGCCGCTGTTCGACTCCAAAACCAAGTTCGACTCGGGTTGCGGCTGGCCGAGCTTCTACGCGCCGATCGGCGACAGCGCCATGACCGAAATCCGTGATGTCAGCCACGGCATGATCCGCACCGAAGTGGTCTGCGCCAAATGCGACGCGCACCTGGGGCACGTTTTTCCCGACGGCCCGCCGCCAACGGGCCTGCGCTATTGCATCAATTCAGTGTGCCTGGACCTCGTGCCGCGCGTGTAATGCGAGCCCTGTAGGAGCGAGCCTGCTCGCGATGGTCGTCAACGATAACGCGGGAAGCCTGGTGCCCCGAGTTGTTCTCTGGTCCATCGCGAGCAAGCTCGCTCCTACAGTGGATTGGCGTTCGATAATTTAAATTGCACACAATTCAATTGCTCGCTATTTTGTTATCTCTTCCATTCAATCGGAACCTCAAACATGAGCGACAACCTGCTGAGCATTCCTTGCACCACGATCAAGGGTGAGCAAAAGACTCTGGCGGATTTCGCCGGCAAAGCCGTGTTGGTGGTCAACACGGCCAGCAAGTGCGGTTTCACTCCGCAGTACAAAGGCCTGGAAGAGCTGTGGCAGACCTACAAGGACCAGGGCCTGGTGGTGCTCGGCTTTCCCTGCAACCAGTTCGGCAATCAAGAGCCGGGCAATGAAGGGGCGATCTCCGAGTTCTGCGAGCTGAACTTCGGTGTCAGCTTCCCGCTGTTCAAAAAGATCGACGTCAATGGTGCCGATGCCCATCCGCTGTTCGTGCAATTGAAAAAGCGCGCACCGGGGGTGCTGGGTTCCCAGGGCATCAAGTGGAACTTCACCAAGTTCCTGATCGGCAAGGACGGGCAACTGGTCAAGCGCTTCGCTCCGGCGACCAAGCCGCAGGACCTGACCCGCGAGATCGAAGCCCTGCTCAAATGAACACCTTGTCAGTCGATTCCCTGAAGCTCGACAGCCAGTTGTGCTTCAAGCTGTACGCGGCATCCCGGGCGGTGATTCGCGGCTACAAGCCAATGCTCGATCAGTTGGGCCTGACTTACCCTCAGTACTTGGCGATGCTGGTTTTATGGGAGTGGCAGGAAGCGACCCCGGAGCAACCGACCGTCAAGGCATTGGGCGAGCGTTTGGCTCTGGATTCCGGCACGCTGACACCCTTGCTCAAGCGCTTGGAACAACTGCAACTGGTGCAGCGTCAGCGTTCGGCGCGCGATGAACGTGAAGTGCACCTGAGCCTGTCGCCAGCCGGCACGGCCTTGCGCGAACAGGTTGGGCCACTCAAGGCGCGCCTGTTGTGCGACAGCGGGGTCGATCTGAATCGTCTCAACGAATTGCGCGATGGCCTCGATCACCTGTTGGGGCAGATCAAGGCGCTGTCATAGCGGGGATCCACAGGTCCAGCAGGGCGGCCAGTTCTTCGCGCCGGAAGGGTTTGGCCAAGTAGTCGCTCATGCCCGCGGCACGACAGCGTTCACGCTCCTCCGACATGGCGTTGGCCGTCAGGGCAACGATGGGCAGTTGGGGCCAGCGTCCGCTGCGGCGGATTTGCCGGCTGGCTTCATAGCCGTCCATTACCGGCATGTTGCAGTCCATCAGCACCAGGTCGAAATCCCGTTGCTCGAGTTGATCCAGTGCCTCGCCACCATGAGCGGCGGTGGTGACCTCGCAGCCGAGTTTGCCGAGCATGCCCTTGGCCACCAACTGGTTGACCGGGTTGTCTTCCACTAACAGCACGCGCCCGCGACGTTGCGGGCATTGTGTGTCGAGTCGAGCCTCGTTGACCGGTTGGGTTTGCGGTTGCAGGATCCTGCGCAACGTTTGAAGTAGCATACTGCGGGCCAAAGGGCGGGCCTGCTGTTGCAAGGGGGCGAGTGCGTTGACCTCTTCGCTGGGCATGAAGTTGCCATACGCGGTGATCAGCAGGATTGGCGCGCTGAGGGTGGGGCGCAAACTGAACAGGCATTCGGGGCAGTCGGTGATGAGCACGTCGGCTGCCAGGCCAAGCAATGGGTCATCCATGGAACGCCGTTCATAGTCCAGCCCCCAGACAGGCAACAGGCTGTTCAACAGTTCCCCCAGTCCGCTGCTGGCGGCCGTGATGGCAATGACTTTGCCCCTGAGCGAAACAGCTGGCATTGCACGGGTATGGCTGGGTAATGGCAACTCCGCGCAGAACTGGCTGCCAAAACCCGCCTCGGAGCTGATGGTCAGACGCCCCTGCATGGCTTCGCAAAGGTTATAGGTCAGGGCCAGGCCCAGCCCGGTGCCGCCAAATTGACGGGTAATGCCGGCACCGGCCTGGGTGAAAGGCTGGAGGATCTTGACCTGCGCCTCCTGAGGGATGCCGATGCCGGTGTCGCAGACTTCGATTCTGACGCCGTCGCCAAACGTCGACAGGCGTACGTCTACCCGCCCGAAACGGGTGAACTTGAGGGCGTTGGACAGCAGGTTACTGACGATCTGCCGCACCCGGGTCGGATCGCCGAGCACCAGTGCCGGGAAATGCGGATCGATCAGGCAGGTCAGTTCGACGCTGGGGGCGGCGTTCTGCGACAACAGGTTGGCGGTGTCTTCGATCAGCGAACCCAGGTCGAAGGGGATGTGTTCGAGTTCGAGTTGGCCGGCATCGAACTTCGACAAATCGAGAATATCGTTGAGCAATTCCACCAGCACTTTGCCCGAATCATGGGCGATCGACAGTTGCTGCTGTTGTTCGGCATTGAGCGGTCCGTCGAGGGATAGCGCGATCATCCCGAGCAAGCCATTGAGGGGCGTGCGGATTTCATGGCTCATGTTGGCCAGGAACACCGAGCGGGCTTCGGCCATGTCCAGTGCTGTGCTGCGGGCGGCTTCCAGTTCCTCGTTGGATTGGCTCAGCCGGTCGTTGATCGCCTTGAGTTCGGCAGTGCGGGCCGAGACGATGTTTTCCAGTTGGCCAAGATATTCGGTCAGGCGGTTTTCCGCATTGCGCCGCTGCTGGATTTCGGTGGCGATGTTCCTGAATTGCTGGTTGGCAGCCTTGACCAGCACGCCGATCTCATCATTGGCGTGCCCGGCGGGACACTCCAGCGAGGTCGCCTCGGTGCTGCTCGGGTCGCGACCGCTGAGTTCACGGATGACCCTCACCAGGGGTTTGGTCAGCATCACATAGAACAGCGCCAGCAGGATGCCGGACAGCAGCAGGCTGCGGGCGAAGCCATTGAGCAGGGTCACTTCGGCCCGGCGCAGGAACCGGTTGCCGAAGGAGTAAGTATCGACTTTCAGCCGTAGCGTACCCAGGGATTCGTTGGGTAAATTATCCAGGTAAAGCCGGTCTTCGAACTGTCGGCTGGCGCCGAACAGGAAGTCACTGAGCATCCGGTAACCGTTTTCCACACCGGGTCGCTTGACGTTGGCCAGCACGGTGCCGTTGTTGTCGATCAGCTTTGCGCTAATGATCGCTGGCGAGCGCAGCAGGCCCAGGGTCAGTTCCTTGGCGAGTTCGGCGTCGATGTTGTAGGCGATTCGCGAGGCCGGGTTGTGGCTGATTTCCAGCAATGAAAGGATTTCACGATTGATGGAGGCGTCTTCACTGGCATAATCGATGCCTATTTGCAGCAGGCTGAGCAGCGTGCCCAGAATGAAACCGACCAGCACGGTAAGCCGGGCTTGCTTGAATGACAGCCGGTTGGTGAATTTGATGTCCATGGGGGGGTGAACCACTTCCGTTTCCTTTCGCTGCTCAAGCATAGTCGATCATGCCTGCCTGCTGATGTTCTAGCGAGGGCTGTACCGCGGGGGTAGCCGCTTGTGTGACGCTGTGTTTCGTCGCTGTATCACCATCATTACTGTGAACGTGCCCGAGGAGAAGTCGTGGATTCCCGATTGAATGCTTTTCTTGAACGCGCTGATGCCGTTCTGGCCCGTATCGAGCCGTTGCTGCCGGCGCCACGGCCAGCCATCGACTGGACGCAATGCCTGGCCGCGCGCTGGCAGCGTGAGTCGCGCGGCGGTTATCTGATGCCGCTGGAGGTCAGCCTCGACATGCGTTTGTCGGACCTGATCGGCGTCGACCGGCAAGTCGAGCAGCTTGGGCGCAATACCCGGCAATTCCTTGACGGCATGCCAGCCAACCATGCCTTGCTCTGGGGCTCGCGCGGCACCGGCAAGTCGTCGCTGGTGCGCGCCTTGTTGGCCGAACACGCTCACGCCGGTTTGCGCTTGATCGAGATTGAACGTGATCACCTGGCAGACCTGCCGCGGGTGGTCGAACAGATCGGCAAACTGCCCCAGCGTTTCGTGCTGTTTTGCGATGATCTCTCGTTCGAGTCGGGCGAGGGGGATTACCGAGTGCTCAAGAGCGTCCTTGATGGCTCCCTGGAACAGGCGCCGGACAACGTTTTGTTGTACGCCACGTCCAACCGTCGCCACCTGGTGCCGGAAAAGGAAAGTGACAACGAAAACTGGAAACGGGTCGACGGCGAACTGCATCCGAGTGAGGCGGTGGAAGACAAGATCGCACTGTCGGACCGCTTCGGCCTGTGGCTGTCGTTCTATCCGTTTACCCAGGAACACTTCCTCGACGTCGTCGAGCACTGGATCGGCCAGTTGGCCGGCAAGGCCGGACTGGCGTGGCAGCGCACCGAAGAACTGGACATTCTGGCGGTACGTTGGGCCACCGGCCGAGGCAACCGCAATGGGCGTTGCGCCTATCAATTTGCCCGTTACTGGGTCGGGCTGAAACTGTTGGAGCACAAGGCATGATCGATTTACAAAAGAGCGGCCAGGGCCTCGAAGGCTACGGCATGCTACACGCGCAGCTGGAATCATTGCTGGCGGACGAGCGGGACTTCATCGCCAATGCCGCACAGTTCTCGGCGTTTCTGTTCAATCAACTCGATGATTTGAACTGGGCCGGTTTTTACCTCAACCGTAATGAAGAACTGGTGCTGGGCCCGTTTCAGGGGCAGATCGCTTGCGTGCGGATTCCGTTCGGTCGTGGCGTTTGCGGGGCGGCGGCAGCCACCCTGCAGACTCAACGAGTCGAAGATGTGCACGCTTTTCCCGGTCACATTGCTTGCGACAGCGCCTCGAACAGCGAACTGGTGGTGCCGTTGGTCAAGGACGGCCGATTGATCGGTGTGCTCGACCTCGACAGTCCGAAACTCGCGCGCTTCACCGCGCAGGACCAGGCTGGAATCGAACAGCTGGCGGCGATTTTCCTGCGCCTGACCGACTGCTGATCAAGACGCCAGGCCGGCCTTGGTCAGCAGGCCCGACGCGTCCACCGTATCGATCTGCCCGGGGTCGAGGAAGCGCCTGGCGTACTGCAAATAGATCTGTGCCTTGATGAACAGCCCGAACAGCTGCGGGTCGATGTGGGCATCACGGCACATGAACGCCATGATGCCCAGCGCCTCGCTTAAGGTCTTGGCTTTTTTGTAGGGGCGGTCGGCGGCCGTCAACGCTTCGAAAATATCGGCAATCGCCATCATCCGCGCCGGCAAGCTCATTTCTTCTCGCTTCAAGCGTTTCGGATACCCGGTGCCGTCCATTTTTTCGTGGTGCCCGCCGGCTATTTCCGCGACGCTGCGCAAGTGCTCGGGGAACGGCAGATGGTTGAGCATCAGTATCGTCTGAACGATGTGGTTATTGATGACATACCGCTCCTCGCTCGTCAGGGTGCCCCGGACAATGCTCAGGTTGTACAACTCGCCCCGGTTGTATTTGTGGGGCGGAACGTCGAGCTTGAAGCCCAGGGGATTGTCTTGCGGTATCACTTCGTTTTCGCTGCGTTCGAACAGGTGCTCGGGTTTGTCCGCCAGTAACGGTTCGCTGACGGGCAGGTTGGGGGCGGGCGTTCGGGCCTGACGCCGGTTTTCTTCCCAGGACACGCCCAGCCGGTCATCCAGGGTCCGGGTCCAGGTTCGTTCAGCCAGGCGGCGCAGGCGTTGCAGGTCAGCGTCGGCCATGGCTTCGCCGCCGAGGTTGCAGCGGGCAACGAAGGCGAAATCATCATCGAGTCCGGCCAGGCTGGCATTGCGCAGTTCCGCCAACGGTTGCTCGTCACCGCCCAAGGCAATGCCCCGCCAGTAGCTGATCCAGGCATCGCACTTGAGTACCTCGAAGCGGGTACGGATTTCGTGGATACGATCGGTCAGGGTTTCCAGCTTCGTGGCTTTGTCGACGACATATTCCGGGGTGGTGACCTTGCCGCAATCGTGCAGCCAGGCGGCGATGTGCAGTGCCTCCCATTCATCTTCGGTCGGCTGATAGGCGCTGAAGGCGGGCTCCTGGCTCGCTGCCGCCGCTTGGGCGAGCATCAGGGTCAGTTCCGGCACGCGCTGGCAATGGCCGCCGGTGTAGGGGCTTTTGGCGTCGATGGCGCCGGCCAGCAGTTGAATGAAGGCGTCCAGCAGCTGTTTTTGCCGGGCTTGCAGGCGCTGGCTTTCGATGCACACGGCAGCCGCGCCGGACACCGCCTGGAGAAACGCAATGCGGTCCGGCCGCAGCTTGTCCAGATCGCTCTGCTCGCCGCTGTCGGCCAAGAGCAACACCAGCAGACCCACGGTTTCGTTGTGGCGATTGTGCAGGCGGATCCCGATCAGATGGACCCGAGGACTTTCCAGCGCGAGCAGGATTTTCTGCAGATCACCCGCCTGCTCGAACCCCAGGTTGCTGACGACATTGTCGACGTTGGCCAACTGGTGCAGCCATGGGGGGCTTTGCGGGTTCTCGAGCGAGTGTCCGCGGATGTCGAAGTCTTGCAGGTTCTCGGCGGTGTTATTGATGACCAGTCCGTGGGGTTTCATGTGCTGGCCATCACCTTCGCGCAGATAGATCAGGCCGGCCTGGGCCTGGCCGATTTTCACGGTTTCAAACAACACCCGTTCCAGCAGCGGGGCGAAACGGGTTTCGGCGCTGAGGCTGTCAGTGATCTGGAAGAAGCTCGCCAGGGTGTCTTTCATTCGTGCCATCGACACACTCAACTGGTCGACTTCGAGCACCGGCGAGCGACGGGAAAGCGGAAAATTGAAATCGAAACTGCGAATCGCATCGGCCTCCTGCACCAGGGCGCGCAAGGGTTTGACCAGGATTCTTGATGTCAGCCAACCCAACGGCACGCATAACAGCAAGGTTGCCAGGGTAATCAGCGCACCCTGCCAGCGCATCCGGTAAGCGTCGACGAGCAACTCGTCTTCCGGTACCAGCAGCGCCAATTGCAGGCCTTGGGGGCCGCCTTCCTGCATGCGGCTGCGGGCCACGATCCACTGCCGGCCGTTGGCGTTCAGGCGACTGCCCTGAGGGGGACTATTGAGCAACGCGTCCAGGCCGGGGCTCAGGTCCGCCGCCTTGACCAGGCGGGACGTCTGATCATCGATGATCAGCTTGCGGCTGTCGGGGTAGGCAATGGCATTGCCTTCGGCATCGAACAGCACGATTTCGGTACTGGGGGTCACGACGTGCTTGGCCAGGGTCGCGCTGAGTTCGGCCAGAGTCAGGTCGGCGGCCAGGATTGCCTTGTCGCCGCTGCGTCGTGCCAGCGTCGTGCCGATGTTGTGGGTGGAAAAGAAGATATAGGGTTCGGTCGTGATCTGGTCGTTGTCGCCGCGGGCGCTGGTAAACCAGGCGCGGTTGCGTGGGTCGTACGTGTCGTTCAGGTTGTCCTGACGGCTGACAAGTGCCAGGCTCCGGTCGAAAAACAACGACTGGGAGTGGGGCTGGCCGTTGCTGTCGTGCTCGATGCTCCAGACTTGGAAAACCGCCGTGTCCGGAGCCTTGACCAGGGCTTTGACCTCCGGGGTGCGCAGCGGGCGGACCATGAAAAAGTCACCATTGTCGTAGCCCAGGTACAGTGAAGCCAGGTTGGGGTTGTCCTCGAGTGACTGGCTGAACGGTTCGAGCAGTGCCAGGCGCTGTTCCAGATCAGGGGACTGGCCCGCCGGATTGAGTGCCAGCAGGCTCAACAGATGACGAATGGGGTCATAGGTCGCGTGCAGGTCCAGGCGGACATCCTGCTCAATGCGGTTGAAGAGTTTTTCGCTGCTGGACAAGATGATCTGTGTGGTTTGCCGGTAGTTGAAAAGCCCAAGCACCGCCCCGGTCAGCAACAGCAAAAAGGTGAACATCACGCTGATATGGACATGCAGCGGAAACCGACGTGGATCCGTGCGCAGTGGGTCAGGCATTGCGGGTTTCTCCATGATGGTCAACACACCGCTGAGGGACCAAGCATAGTTAAGGCTCTGGCAGTTTGCCTTCGTCGTAATGCTCGATCTGACGTAGCAACGCGTCCTCCAGTTCGAGCATGGTGCGCTCCATGGATTTGCAGCATCCGGCCACTTTTTCGCGATCGGAATCCTCATGACAGGCGGCTTCGAGTGCCTCGCAGCGGTCGATCAGTCGGGAGGCTTGTACTATCCGGGCTGCGCCTTTGATTTTGTGGGCAATGTCCTGCAGCGCTTGCGTATCCCCAGAGCTGGATAGCGACAGCAGCGTTGGCAAATCCTGGCGGTTGCTGTTCACCAACTCGTTCAGCAATCGTCGGTTCAATTTCGGGTTGCCCCCGGTCAGCAGTTTCAACCCGTGAAGGCTGAACGCCGGGGCTACATGGGTTGGTTCAATGCCTTGCACCCATTGACTCAAGGCTCCGAGGCTGAGGGGTTTGAACAGGCAGTCGTCCATTCCAGCCTGTTTGCAGCGTTGTATTTCTTCCGGTTGGGCGTTGGCGGTAAAGCCGAGAACGGTGCAGGGAGGACGATGGAGTTGTCGCTCATGCTGGCGAATGGCACGGGCAAGCTCATAACCGTTCATGACCGGCATGTTGCAATCGGCGATCACCAGATCAAAAGGCTGGTCCTTCCATGCCTCCAATCCCTCCTGTCCATCGGCCGCGACGGTAAATCGATGCCCAAGAAACTCCAGTTGCTGGCACGTGAGCAATCGATTGGCCGAGTGATCGTCGACTACCAGAACATTCAATGGGGTTGTGGCGACGACGACCTGGGTTTCGACCGCACGGGCCGACTGTTGCAGCGGCAACGTTTCCAGCTGCAGCAACACCTCCACTTGGGTACCGATGCCCGGCTCGCTGCGCAATTGCAGGCTGCCGCCCATCATCTCGCAGAGATTGCGACTGATCACCAGCCCCAGCCCTGCGCCTCCCCTGGCCGATTGCATGGCGTGGTCGGCCTGAGCGAAGGGTTCGAACAGGCGTTGTTGATCCTGTTCGCTGATCCCGATACCACTGTCGTGAACCTGCACCCGCATCTGCACATGCTCAGGTTGCGTTGCCGGGTGCAGGTCGACAATGACCCGGACCTGGCCTTGCTCGGTAAACTTGATGGCATTGCTGATCAGGTTGGACAGCACCTGTTTGAAGCGCAATGGGTCCAGCAACACATCGAAGGTCGGGTTCGCCGATGAAAACTCCAGCAGCAGCTCGAGTTCCTTCTGTCGGGCCAGACCTTCGAAAATCCGCACGACCGAGGTCACAAGTTCACCCGGATCAACCCGCTCCGGAGTCAGGCTCAAGCGTCCTGATTCGATTCTGGCGATGTCGAGAATGTCGCCGATCAATTCCAGCAACCCATTCGCCGAGTTGTACGCGACATCGATGGCCGGACGCTCCGGGTGCTGATGATCAAGACGCTTGAGTGTCAGTTCAAGCATGCCGATGATTGCATTCATCGGCGTGCGGATCTCATGGCTCATCGTGGCCAAAAACGTGCTTTTGGCCCGGTTGGCGTTATCGGCGCGTTCTTTCGCGCAACGCAGATCGTCGAGCAGTTGCCGCCGTTCGCTGATGTCGATCCAGCCACCGATAATGCCTTGCACTTTTGCGCTGGAATCCCGATAGGGAAGAATCCAGTGATAGATCGTCAGCCGCCGGCCACCAATGTGCAGCTCGCGATCGACGATCAACGGTCTGCCCTCGGCCACTACGCGCTGGTAGTCGGCCTGGTACTCCCGGGCTTCGAACACATTGCTCATCGATCCCTGCATGACGCTTTTGCCAATGACATCTTCACGCCGGGCGCAGAACGCTTGCAGGTAACTGTCGTTGCAACTTTGCAGCAGCCCCTGGCGATCACGTACGTAGATCGGATGGGGCGTGCCATTGACCAGCGATCGCATGAACTCGAACTGGTCGTTCAGCGCACGCTCGGCGGCCTTGCGCTGCTTGATCTGGCGTCGCATGTAGTCGTTCCACGCAATGGAAATCAGCAATAACACGCCGGCACCGATGACGATTTGGTAGAACAGTCTTTGATAGTTGCGCCAGGTGCTTTGCGAGGACGCTGAATAGCCGCGCCAGCGACTGTTGATGATGCCCAGTTCTTCCGGCGAGATGCTCAGCAATGCCTTGTCGAGAATGGCGTTCAGCTCTTTGGCGCCCCGAGCGGTGGCAAGGGAAAACGCTGCCTGCTCGGTGCCGATGGTGGTGCTGATTTGCAATGTGTGCTCGAACAGCCGCGAGGAAATAAAGTAATTGGCAATGACCAGTGAGTTCACCGCGCCCTCTGCCTGGCCTTCGGCGAGCAACTCCACGGCGCTGAAGGTGTCCGGGGTTTCGATCAAATTGATTCGGGGAAACTCTCTGCGCAGGTAATCGATGATTGGATTGCCGCGGGCAATGGCCAGGCGCTTGTCCTGTAGCTGCGCGAGGTTGGTCGAGCTGTCGGCGGCCTTGCGGGTCAGCAGGACGTAGGAATTTTCCAGAAAGGGGCGGGTAAAGTTCAGCTGGGTTTGACGTTCGGCACTGGGGAGCAACGCGGCGATCACATCTACCTTGTTGTCCTTGATCTGTTTGATCATCTCGTCATCGCTTCGACTGCTCCGGATATCGAAGCGCAAGCCGGTACGCAGCCTGATAAGCTCAAGCAAATCTGCGGTGACCCCGCGAAAATTGCCATTGCTATCGAAAAATGTCAGTGGCGCAAAGGCTTCGTTGACGACAACGCGCACAATCGGGTGGTGGCTCAGCCAGCGTTCTTCGCGGTCAGTGAGTTGCAGCTTTTGATCGGTCAGCAGAATGTCGCTACCGGCGCTCCAGCGTTTGGCGATGTTTTCTCGTTCACTGGAGGGGATGGCCGTGATCATGGAGTTGATGATGCCGAGCAGCTCAGGGTTGTTCCGGTTGACGGCGAAGCTGAAACCAAAGGCTTCATGTTTGCCGAAGTTGGCCATGCGGATGTTGTTCAGATACCCCTTGTTGATCATGTAGTGAGTTGAAATGGTGTCACCGAGAAACACGTCCGCCTGATCGAAAGCAACGGCATTGATCGCATTCTGATAGGACGGATAAGACGTGATGATCGCCTTCGGATACAACGCCTTGACTTCCGCCAGCGGCAAGTAGTGATACACCATGCTAAGGCGCAATCCGGCCAGGCCATCGGTGAGGGATCGTGTTTCCCCTTCGCGGGTGACCAATACGGGTTGGTCGACGGCATAGGGTATGGACAGTGCAATGTCGGCGTTGCCAGCTTCGAATCCATTGGCGGTGCCGAGCAGATCGACTTCGCCATTTTCCAGCGCAGAGATCGCGGCCCCTCGGGAATCGAAACGCTGAACCGTGACGGGCAGACCGGTTACTTTTTCCAGGAGACCGGCGTAATCGGCGGTAAAACCTTCATAGTCCTGACCACTGGTGGTCAGGTCGAATGGGGGATAGTCCGGGGCCGACGTACCGAGCGTCAGTTGGTTTTTTTGTTTGATCCATTGTCGCTGGGATTCATCCAGCCGAACCTCCAGCGCTCCGACCTTCGAGCGGCTGAGCAGCGTGTAGTTTTCATTGCCCGGTGCCCCGAACAACGAGGTGCTCACGCATAGACCTGCGGTCAATTGAATCAGATAGACCTTCAAACGTCTGGGCATCCAGGTTCTCACACGAGTGCGTTACGTTTTGCCATCTCGATCAGTTCAACCAGGGATTTGGCTTTGAGTTTCTGCATGAGGCGCTTTTTGTAGGTGCTCACGGTCTTGTTGCTCAGAAACATGCCCTTGGCTATTTCCTTGTTTGTGCGGCCTTGGGCAAAAAGTTGCAAGACCATCAGTTCCCGGTCGTTTACGGATTTGAACAGTTCCAGTTCCATGCAGCGTGTTTCATCTCCGCGGATGGGGTTCAAAGCCTCGCTCGGAAAATAGTTGTAACCTGCAAATACCGCTTTTATGGCGCTGACCAGTTCACTGATGTCCTCCTGTTTGCAGACATAGCCCGATGCACCCGATTGCATGCAACGAATTCCGAAAAGTGTCGGGCATTGTGCTGTCAGTACCAGGGTTTTAAGAGGGGTGCTCATTGCATTGAATCGGGATAGCACTTCCAGGCCATCCAGTTTTGGAATGCTGATGTCGAGAATGACCAGGTCCGGCATGCATTCGCGAACCATCTGCATGGCATCGACCCCATTGTCAGTTTCGCCGACGACTTTGTAACCTTCATGTTCCAGTAACATTCGAACGGCAAGGCGGATAACCGGGTGATCGTCGACAATAAAAACGGAGTTCATAATCAAGTCCCATGCGAGCTCAAATAAAGCGCGCACCATAGCTCAGATGCTTGGAGGGACGCATGAACTGACCAGTCTGTAGCAGCAATATAGGAAAAATCCTACAGATGAAAAAGAATGGGACTACGTATTAACTAGGTTTCTTATTAGGAAGGCTGAAAGAAGTCCAGCATGCGGGTGTGCTTTAAATGGAAGTTGTTTGTAAGCTTTTCAATGTATGTTTGTCAGTTTTTATATGTTTTTTTCTATAGTGGTGCTGAGGTCAACAAGTCTCTAAATTCAGATTGTTTCAGTGGTTTTATCAAATAACCCAATAATGGCAGCCCCTGTTCAGAGGCCGTTTTTTCAAGCTCATCCAGTTCAGATGTCGTCAGGCTACTGAGAATGATCGCCTGCCTGATCAACCCTCGCTGGCTGGCGAACCGGACCAGATCGAGTCCCGTCAGGTCGGGCAGGCATTGATCGCATAAAAGGATGTCGAACGGTTGGTCGGCCCCGAGCAGTTGCAGCAGGGCGCCTTTGGCGCTGTCGGTGGTCGTCAGTCGGGTGAAGCCATAACTTTCCAGCAGGCATTGAGTGGCTATCAGTTGGAAGGGATGGTCTTCCACCACGAGGATGCGTAGATCGTCTTCGGCCATGGCGCGCACTTCATCTGTCGAACGGAAGGGAGGGCGATTGTTCCGCGAGAGTACCGGGCAAGCGATCAGTTTGCTCGCCATGTGCTGTAGGGCAATTCGACGAAACTTGAGTGCAGTTGGATGCTGAAGGGGGTATCAGCCATAACGAATGCCGTAATGGCTGATCAATCGATACACCTCAGTGCCTGGCGCGGCCGGTCATTTCCAAGGCCATGTCACTGGCATAGCTGTCGGTCATGCCGGCGATGAAATCAATCATGCGCAAAAACGAAGTGTGCAACGGGCCGTGAGGATCGGGTGCATTGTTGCTCAGCAGGTCAAGGATGCGGCGGCTCTTGAACGACGGCGTACGCCCATTGTGCTGCTCCAGCGCGGCACCGCAAAAGGCGTTGAGCAGGATTTCCAGCGTGGTGTAGGCGCCGATCTCATGCAGGGTCTTGCGCTTGTCCTGGAAGATTTTCTTGCGGGCCATGTCCTTGGCATTGAGCACGCAACGCTTGGCGGGACCGTGCATGTGTTCCACCAGATCGCCGGGCAGTGTACCGGCCAGCAGCGCATCCTGTTGCTCGACGAAGGCGCGGGCCGCAGCATTGGTCAAGTGCTCGATGGCTTTACCGCGCAGGATAGCCAGTTTGCGTCGGCGCGAATCGTCGGGACCGAGCTGGCGATAGGTCTCCGGTAAGTCATCGCCCACCAGGCCCAACAGCAGGGATTCGACTTCGGCGTATTCCAGCAACTCCATTTCCAGGCCGTCTTCCAGGTCGATCAGCGCATAGCAGATGTCGTCGGCGGCCTCCATCAGGTACACCAGCGGGTGCCGCGCCCAGCGTTGCTCCTCCAGTTGTGGCAGGCCGAGTTTTTGGGCGATCTGCTCCAGCAGTGGCAGCTCGCTCTGATAACAGCCGAACTTGTGTTTCTTGTAGCCCAGCGAGTCGGCGTGCCTGGCTGTCCATGGATACTTCAGGTACGTGCCCAGCGTTGCATAGGTCAGGCGGGTGCCGCCGTCGAACTGGTGATACTCAAGTTGGGTGAGTACCCGAAAGCCTTGGGCATTGCCTTCGAAATTCAGGAAGTCATTGCGCTCGGCTTCACTCATTGCATCCAGCCAGCCACGGCCGGCGGCTTGCTGGAACCAATGGCGGATCGCGTCTTCACCGGAATGGCCGAACGGCGGGTTGCCGATGTCGTGTGCCAGGCAGGCCGATTGCACCACCATCCCCAGATCGCTGGGTTCGCACCATTCGGGCAGGGTCCTGCGGATGGTTTCGCCGACGCGCATGCCCAGTGAGCGACCCACACAACTGACTTCCAGCGAGTGGGTCAGGCGCGTATGAATGTGATCGTTGCTGGACACCGGATGGACCTGGGTCTTGCGCCCGAGACGGCGGAAAGCTCCCGAGAAAATGATGCGGTCGTGGTCTTTGTGAAAAGGGCTGCGGCCGAGTTCTTCCGGGCTGTGCAAAGGTTTTCCGAGGCGTTCGCGGGTAAGCAGGGTATGCCAATCCAAGGCGGGTCACTCCGTCAGGTGTCTGATGGCCTAGCTTCCCGTTTCGCGCCATGACCTGCAAGCGGAACTACAACCCGGCGGCGTTGATATCGAGGCCTCCTTGCAAGATCATTTTCTGGAGGGTGCCTGTTGACCGGGTAGGCGCACAGGATTGCACCCCTCGATAGAGGAGCGCATCCCGTCGACTTTGCAAGCATGCAGCCAGAAAGAAACTGATCAGTCTTTGCGCGAAGAGCCTTGCATGATCAGTTTGATTAGCGGCCCCAGTGTGGTGCCGAGGCGGATCAGCCGGGTCAGACTGCTGAGGCCACCCCCGTTTTTCGCACCCTTGCCGGTCAGAAAGCCCAGCAAGGTGACGGCGGCCACGCCCCAGAGTGGAGCGTGCTTGATGCCGAAGCCGTCCTGCAGGTTTTGCGTCATCCCGCGCACCCGTTGCAAGGGCTGCAGCAGTTGCGAGGATTCGTGGCGGATTTCCTGGCGGTGCATTTCCATGCGCAGGCGGATCAGGGCCTTGCGCATTTCCGTGCGTGAGCTGTTTTGTGGCAATTCAGGCAGGTTCATGGCAGCAGGCGCTCCCGATCGTTGGCCAGCTCTTCCAGGGTGCCATGGAAGGGCGAGGACTCATCGAAAATCGCCGCTCTCAAGCGCATTCCACAGAATATGGCGGCGAGGGAGTAGAACACACAGAGCCCGATGATGGCGGTCAGGCGATACGTGTCCCAGAACACGATAAGCACCAGCGTCGACAGCCCCACCAACAGCAGCAACGCAAACACCAGCGCCAGGCCCGCAAACAGCAAGAGGCTGACGGTGCGGGCTTTTTGTTCCTGCAGTTCGATGCCGAACAGCTCGACATGGCTGTGCAGCAACCCAAGGAAGGCAGCACCCAGGCGCCGCGATGAGGAGCTGGTTCCCGTCACGGACGGGCCGGATTCGCCGATCGACATATCAGCGCCGGCTGGCCAGCAGGCCGATCAGGAAACCCACGCCGGCCGCGATCCCGACGGATTGCCAAGGGTTGGCCTGGACATAGTCTTCCGTGGCGGTGACAGCAGCCTTGCCGCGTTCGCGCAGGGAGTCTTCGGTCAGCTTCAGGGTTTCACGGGCACGCAAGAGACTTTCATGGATCTGCTCGCGCAACTCGTCGGCCTGATCGCCGGCCAGGGTCGCGGTGTGCTCCAGCAAGCGTTCGGTGTCACTGACCAGTGTCTGAAAGTCGTTCATCAGGATTTCTTGAGCAGTCTTTGCCTGGGGGCGGGCCATGGTGGATCTCCTTAAGTGGCTTTCTGATGCGTTCGAGTATGAGCCTTCGGCGAAGGTTCAGTACAAATGACTGGTACAACTTTTGCTGAGTCGTGGTGCGCCGGTCCGCACCATTGCGCTATTGCCGGGCATGATTTCAGTAAAACCGTAGGACCAACAATCAAAAACTCGCGTAAACGTCCGGGGCGCGTTTTTCCTGGACGGCGTCCGTGCGCCAAAGTGGTTCAACGAGATCAGTGCGCTGATGTCTTGAAGCTGCAACTTGGTGCATGGCCAGTCATCGCGAACTGCTTTGGTGCTTTTTTCTGCCATAAGGTCTGCCCATCCCATGGAAAACCTGCAAAGCGCTGTGGACACCCTGGTCCATAGCTCCAACACGCTGTTCATTCTGATCGGTGCGGTCATGGTTCTGGCCATGCACGCCGGTTTCGCCTTTCTCGAAGTCGGAACCGTGCGACAGAAAAACCAGGTCAATGCGTTGTCGAAAATCCTCAGCGACTTCGCCGTTTCGACACTGGCCTACTTCTTTATAGGCTATTGGATTTCCTATGGCGTGACGTTCATGCAACCAGCGGCGGTGCTCAATGCCGACCATGGTTATGGCCTGGTGAAGTTTTTCTTCCTGCTGACCTTTGCCGCGGCGATCCCGGCGATCATTTCCGGCGGCATCGCCGAGCGCGCCCGGTTTGTTCCCCAGTTGTGTGCAACCGCATTGATCGTCGCGTTCATCTATCCGTTCTTCGAAGGCATTGTCTGGAACGGCAACCTGGGTCTGCAAGCCTGGTTGCTGGAGCGCTTTGGCGCCGGTTTCCATGACTTCGCAGGATCGGTGGTGGTGCATGCCATGGGCGGTTGGCTGGCACTGGCGGCGGTGTTGTTGCTCGGACCGCGTAATGGCCGCTATCGCGACGGTCGGCTGGTCGCGTTCGCGCCATCGAGCATTCCGTTTCTGGCACTGGGCTCGTGGATCCTGATTGTTGGCTGGTTCGGCTTCAACGTCATGAGCGCGCAAACCCTGCAAGGTGCCAGCGGACTGGTGGCGGTGAATTCGTTGATGGCCATGGTTGGCGGTACGGTGGCGGCGCTGATTGTCGGGCGCAATGACCCCGGCTTTCTGCACAACGGCCCGTTGGCGGGGCTCGTGGCAATCTGTGCCGGTTCCGACCTGATGCATCCTGTGGGGGCGCTGGTCACCGGTGCCGTCGCGGGGACGCTGTTTGTCTGGTGCTTTACCGCGGCCCAAGGCAAATGGCACATCGACGATGTGTTGGGTGTGTGGCCATTGCATGGTTTGTGCGGCGTGTGGGGGGGCATCGCCTGCGGCATTTTCGGCCAGACCGCTTTGGGCGGGTTGGGCGGGGTCAGCCTGATCAGCCAGTTGATCGGCACTGCGCTGGGCATCACTGTGGCACTGGCCGGCGGGTTTGCGGTGTATGGCGTGATCAAGGCGCTGCATGGATTGCGCCTGAGTCAGGAAGAAGAGTATTACGGCGCGGACCTGTCGATCCACAAGATCGGCGCCGTGAGCCAGGACTGACTCAGGTCTTTTCATGGTCGGCGGCATCATGGCAGGGGCCGCAATGGCTCGACGGTTTTTCGGGGCAGGCCTAGAATGATCACTTCATTTTCTGGTTGAGTGCTCATGCTTCCCGAATGTCAGCTGTTCGGCACCCTTGGATGCCATCTCTGTGAAGTAGCCGAAGCCATGTTGATGGAATTCGTCGAGCGCGGCCTGCTGGTGGAGCTGGTGGATATCGCTGACGATGAAACATGGTTCGCAGCCTACAGCCTGCGAATTCCGGTGTTGCGGCGAGTCGATACCGGTGCTGAACTGGGCTGGCCTTTCAGTGCCGATCAGGTGGTGGCGTTCCTGGGTTGAGCGGTTTTTGCGTTGGTGGCATGTCCCGCCTGTCGAACTTTACGATTGATCCCCTTGGCTTATTCGGTGTTGATCGGGTACTGTATGCGTATACAGTTATTCGAAGTGCCTGTCTTGCCGTTCCTGATTTTCGGGAGTGAGCAGGCAAGCCCGGGCGTGAGAGGGATGAATCGTGGTCAATGTCGAACAGTTGAAGAATAGCGTGAACCGGATGTCCGCGGACGTCGTGCGCGAGGCTGTCCTTGAGTTGCGCCTGGATGGTCTGGTGACCGAGGGGAAAACGCCCTTCAACAAAACGCATTTCAATACCTGTTTCGCAGAAATCGAAGCCTTGTTTCAACGCGCGGGTTATCACCGGCAACTCGATGTCGTGGGTTATCAGGGATTGTTGTACGCCCTGTATGATCCCGCCCGCTGGGAGGCGGTCGATGTACTGCGCTGGCTCAAGGAGTACACCGAAGCGGCGGCGCGCGCGCAGATCACGGCTTGAGGAATCTTAGGGGGCGTTCTCAATTAGTTTTCACGCCGCGCCGGGAAAACTAATTGAGAACGCCCCCTAGGTTCGTACCCTTTGCTGTTGGATAATGCCGCTCTGCACTGAGGTTAGAGCTTTCGTATGTCCACTTCTTCTTTTTCCGCGGCACACAGTCAGGCCAGTACGCTCTACTTGCCACCTGGCCCGTGGCAGACCGTTGTCGATTGCCTGTGTGAGCATTTCAGCGCCATCGGTCGTGAACAATGGCTGGACAGAATTGCCCGTGGCCGGGTCCTCGATGGGCAGGGCATGCCGATTGCCCTCGACCTGGCCTACAGGGAAGGTTTGCGGATTCATTATTTTCGCGAAGTGCCGGATGAAAAACCGATCCCGGTGATCGAGTCGATTCTGTACGCGGATGAGCATCTGGTGGTCGCCGACAAGCCGCATTTCCTGCCGGTGACCCCGGCTGGCGAATACGTCGAACAAACGCTGCTCCGGCGCTTGATCCGTCGCCTGGACAATCCGCACCTGGTGCCATTGCATCGCATCGACCGGCACACCGCGGGGCTGGTGCTGTTTTCCGCCAATCCGCAGACCCGTTCGGCTTATCAGGCGTTGTTTCCAACCCGGCAGATCGAAAAGCGCTACGAGGCCATCGCAAAGGCGCTGCCCGGCCTGGCTTTTCCGTTGGTGCATAAAAGCCGACTGGTCGATGGCGAACCGTTCTTCCGCATGCAGGAAGGCCCGGGTGCCAGCAATACCGAGACGGCGGTCGAAGTCAGGGAGAAACTGGGGGAGCTCTGGCGTTATGGTCTTTACCCGGTGACGGGCAAGAAACATCAGCTACGGGTACATATGGCGGCGTTGGGAGCCGCTATCTGCAACGACCCGTTTTACCCCGAGGTGCTCAAGGATGCGCAGGATGACTACGCCAATCCTTTGAAGTTGCTGGCTCAGGGGCTGAAGTTTATCGATCCGGTCACGGGCCAGGCGCGTGAGTTCGAGAGTGAAATCACCCTGCAATGGTGATCGGGACGCGATCCTGAAGCGCTGTTCTCCAGGCATGAAAAAGCCCGCATCAAGCGGGCTTTTGTGTATCCGGCGGCGTCGGGATTACAGCTCCTTGACGGTACGAACCTGATCTTTGTTGATGCGGGTCTGCTTGCCGTCGAGCTGTTCGAATTCGTAGAAACCGGAATCCTTGTCGAATTGCGGCGTGTCGACGGCCTGGATTTCGCGACCGTCATTCAAGGTGATCACTGTAGGCGATGCACAACCGGCGAGGGTGGCAAGGCCCAGTGCGAGCATGAAAGTGGCGAGGGTCCGTTGAGTCATGAGTTGTGTCTCCGAATAAGAATTCTGTGGTTGCTGAACTTGAGACGTGCAGCGTCCGCGCAAGTTCCTGATCGATATCAGTCTGACACAGTGTCATGACCGCTTAAAAGTTCCGGCGTGTTGAGATTTGCCAGCCGAGGGTCGTTGTCGGGGCATTGCAGCGCGGTCGCGCCGAGATTGCGCATCAACCGGCCAGGGCTGCGCTCACCCTCGTTCCAGGCATTTTCGAATGCTGCCCTGTGTAGCACGGGAATCACACACAACAACGGCTCCCAGTGGTGATCATGCCGCACCATCAGCGGCTTGTCCGGATGCAGGTTGGCGGCCTCGCGCATATTGCCGATCAGCGCCGCATCAATGCCCGGAACGTCACAGGGCATGACCAGCAGATGGGTATGGCGAGCAGCTTTCAGGCCTGCGCGAATACCGGCCAGCGGCCCGGGGAAGTCACCTTCATCATCGTGGACCAACTGGTCGGCGTAGGGGGCGTACTTCTCAGGGTTACGATTGCAGGAGATGATCAGGTCATCGGTCAGCGGGCGGGTCTTGCGATGCAGATGCACAATCAGCGGTTCGCCGTGCCAGTCCAGCAACCCTTTATCCCGCCCCCCCATACGTTGGCCGCGGCCGCCCGCCAGGAGCAGAATGGAGCAGGGTGGCAATTGTGAATTCGTGGTCATGGCAAGCCTCCATGGGGGCGGCGAAAAAACGGAGCGCTGTGATATAACACCGGGCTGTTTCTCCTACAACTGGACGAGCCTATGAAAGCCAAGGCTGATGTACCTTTCGCACCGCTGAATATTGCAGTGCTGACTGTCAGCGATACCCGCACACTGGAAACCGACACCTCAGGTCAGGTCTTTGTCGACGGCTTGACCGCTGCCGGTCATTACCTGGCGGCCCGGGTGTTGCTCAAAGATGACCTGTACAAAATTCGCGCGCAAGTCGCCAACTGGATTGCCGACGATGTCGTGCAGGTGGTGCTGATCACCGGCGGCACCGGTTTTACCGGACGTGACAGCACGCCGGAAGCCGTTGCGTGCCTGCTGGACAAACAGGTCGATGGATTTGGTGAGCTGTTCCGCCAGATTTCGGTTGCCGATATCGGTACCTCGACCGTTCAGTCCCGGGCGTTGGCCGGTCTGGCCAACGGCACGCTGGTTTGCTGCTTGCCGGGCTCGACCAATGCTGTGCGCACCGCTTGGGACGGCATTTTGGCCGAGCAGCTGGATGCGCGGCATCGGCCGTGCAATTTCGTGCCTCATTTGAAACAGGCCGCGCCTTGTGAATCCCGTGGGTAAGCCTGGCAAGTCTGGCAGCCTGATGCCTGTCGAGCAGGCGTTGGCGCGCTTGCTGGAAATGGCCGAGGCGTCAAGGATTGTCGAGCGTGAACGCTTGCCGTTGGCGCAGGTACAGGGGCGTGTACTGGCGCAAGATCTGGTATCGACGCTTGATCTGCCGCCCTGGCCCAACAGTGCCATGGATGGTTATGCCTTGCGCACGGTCGACTGGACGGGAGAGCCGTTACCGGTCAGTCAGAAGGTGTTTGCCGGCCAGGCCCCCGATCCGTTGCAGCCAGGAACCTGTGCGCGCATTTTCACCGGAGCGCCTGTTCCCGCCGGTGCCGATTGCGTCGAGATGCAGGAGAACGCCGAGGTTCAGGCCGATGAGCGAGTACGTTTCACTCAAGCCTTGACCCAAGGCCAGAACATCCGTCCGCAAGGCCAGGAAACCACTGTCGGTGAGCTGATTCTGCCAGCAGGTACGCAGATGGGGCCGATCGAGCAAGGATTGGCTGCTTCCCTGGGATGCGCTGAGCTGGAGGTGGTTCGAAAGGTGCGCGTGGCGGTGCTGTCTACCGGCGACGAGTTGATTGAGCCGGGGCAGGCGCTGGGGCCAGGACAGATCTACAACAGCAACCGGGTGTTGTTGTGCAGCTGGTTGCAGCGTTTGGGGTGTGAGGTCGTCGACGCGGGAATTCTGCCGGACAATCTGGAAACCACTCGCACCCGATTAGGTGAGTTGAAAGATGTCGACCTAATCCTCTCGACCGGTGGCGTATCGGTGGGGGAAGCCGATTTTCTGGGCATCGCCTTGCGCGAGGAGGGCGAACTGACGCTTTGGAAACTCGCCATCAAGCCCGGTAAACCGCTGACGTTCGGGCATTTTCGCGGTGTGCCGGTGATTGGCTTGCCGGGCAATCCCGCATCGACCCTCGTGACCTTTGCCTTGTTGACCAGGCCCTATCTCTTGCGCCGTCAGGGGGTAATGGACGTTGAGCCGCTGAAGGTGCAGGTGCCGGCAGGGTTTGACTGGCTCCAGCCAGGCAATCGGCGTGAGTATTTGCGCGGACGGCTGGAAAGCGGCAGGGCGACGATCTACAAAAACCAGAGTTCCGGTGTTCTGCGCAGCGCTGCCTGGGCTGATGGACTGGTAGAGGTCCTGGAAGGGCGCACGCTGGCTCAGGGCGATAGCGTTTTCTTCATTCCGCTGAGCGAAGTCCTGAGCTGATAGCTTCAGCGGCTTTGTCACACAAGACCCGGTTGATTGAGTCGGGTCTTGTGTGGGAGGGCACTCAATGGGCCAGAAGCAATGAAATGACCTGCTCGAAACGGCTATTGGCGATCCAGCCAAGGAGACAGAGGATCACGGCTGTTCCGCAGGCGGAATAGACAAGCCGGTGCCTGATGGATTTGACGTCATCCCGGGCTTCTTCAATGTCCCGGCGTATGCACTTGAGGTGTGTTTCCAGCTCGGTGACGCGAGGTTCCATATCAATTTCTCCCGTGGCTTTTGTGCTGTTGCGGCATTCAGCTCGATGGCCTGTATTTTTGTTATCTGCGAGCGGCAAGACCAGGATGGCCGGTGATGCGAGGTTTTGGTGTTGCATGGCACGTCCTTGTGATGTCCAGCTGGATCCTCAAAGTCTACCAATTCAGATTTTCGGTCAATTGAGCCGATTCCTAACGTTTTGTAAGAAAAGTCCTGCCGTGTGGGGGCCAAGGCTTTCCGACTGGAAATAATTCGATTTCTGGCGACTTTTACCGGAGCCTTCGCGGTCAACATCTCCCAGATGCCATTCAAACCGGGAGTGAGTAATGAGCGATCGCAAGGCGCTATTGATTCTGCATGGCAAGCAAGCGCTCAACGAGGCGGTTCGCACCGCCGTCGAAAGCCAGCGTGAGCGAGGTCGGGAGCTGGCTGTTCGATTGACCTGGGAAGCCGGCGATGCGCAAAGGCTGGTGGGCGAAGCGTTGGCGGCCGGGTATCGATACATCATTGCCGGCGGTGGCGATGGCACCTTGCGCGATATTGCCGAGGCTATGGCGGAGCATTCGATAAAAGCCAGCCTGGTATTGATGCCGCTAGGTACCGCCAATGATTTTGCGCGTGCGGCGGGTGTGTCCCTGGAACCCGATCAGGCGCTGGAGCTGCTCGATAGCGTGCCGACTGCCATTGATCTGGGGGAGGTTGATGGGCAGATATTCCTGAACATGGCCACCGGTGGGTTCGGCAGTCATGTCACAGCGAACACCCCGGAGGATCTGAAGAAAATCCTCGGCGGTGCGGCGTATCTGTTCACCGGCTTGTCACGCTTCAATGAGCTGCATACCGCGTACGGTGAATTGCAGGGGCCGGACTTTCACTGGCGAGGCGATCTGCTGGCACTGGGCATCGGCAATGGTCGGCAGGCCGGAGGCGGGCGGGAATTGTGCCCGCAGGCACTGGTTGATGACGGTTTGCTGGATATCAGCATCCTGCCGGCACCGCAGGAGGTGGTCAGTACTTTGAAAAACCTGCTGACCGAAGGCTTTGGCATCGACAGCATGTTTGTTCGGGCGCGCCTGCCCTGGGTCGAGATCAAGGTTTCGGAAGGGTTGTACATCAACCTTGACGGTGAACCGCTGGAAGGGGACAGCCTGCGTTTCTCGGTTCGCCCGGCGGCTTTACTCGTGCATCTACCCGAGAATTCGCCGTTGTTACGCGACAGTGAAGTGCCTAGTCATCGAGGCTGATGATTTGTTCACGCACGGCAAACAACACCAGGCCGGCCACATCGTAGATCTGCAAGCGCTTCATGATCTGCGAGCGGTGGGTTTCGACGGTCTTGACGCTCAACCCCAGGCCGTTGGCGATCTCTCGGGTGGATTTTCCGCGAACGATCAACCGCAGGATTTCCAGTTGGCGTGCCGTCAGGTTGTGCGAGTCGGCAGGTTCGGGTGGGTGCTTCTGGTTTCGGGTCAGTGCCTGAGTGATCACCGTGTGGGCAATGGCCGGGCTCAGATAGCGCTCGTTGTTGCGCAAGGCTTCCAGCGCGTGCTCGAGTTCGGTCGCCGTGGTGTCCTTGAGCAGGTAGCCATGGGCTCCGGACTCCAGCGCCTGCATGATCAGGGCAGGGTCGGTGTGCATCGAGAGGATCAGGACCTTGCTCTGCGGGCGCACCCGCTTGAGTTGCTGCAAGGCTTCGAGGCCGCCGGTCTGGCGCATCGAAATATCCAGCAGGATAATATCCGGGGACAGACGCCCAACCATTTCGAGCAGCTGCGAGCCGTCACTGGCCTCACCGATGACGGCATAGCCGGGCAGATCCATTACCAGGGCGCGCACGCCAGCCCTGATCAGCGAGTGGTCATCCACCAGTAGTAAGTTACAAGTCAATGCATAACCTTATTCGAACTGGCCCGTTCGAGCGCACGGGGCGCCCAGGGAAAAAGAGCTTCGATTTGAGTGCCTTTGCCCGGCTCGCTGGTAACGGTCAGTGTGCCGCCCAGTTGATCGATCCGTTCCGACATCCCGGCCATACCGCGCTGCCCTTCACGACCAGGGTCTGTTGCGGGCGCGAAACCCTGACCATCATCGCTGATCTGCAACTTCAGGCCTTGAGGCAGGCGCTGCAGGCATACCAGCAGGTTCTTGGCCTGGGCATGTCGCAGGATGTTGGTGACCGCTTCCTGGGTAATACGGAAAGCTGCCACGGCCATTTCCTCCGGTATGCCGGTCAGGCGCTGCTGGCATTCCAGGCTCCAGTGCACCGGGGTGTTGGCCAGGGTCTTGAGCAGGTGTGCCCGCAGACTGGCTTCCAGCCCAAGGCTGGTCAACTGCCGGGGATTGAGAATGGCGGATACGTCACGAACTTTGGCCAGGGTTTCTTCCAGCGTGTCGCAGAGGACCGCGCATTGTCCCTGGAGCTCTTCGGGCATCCGGCGTTTGAGCCAGTCGCTTTGCAGTTTGGCAGCGGTCAGCAATTGACCGATGTCGTCATGCAGTTCGCGGCTCAGCCGGTGACGCTCGTTTTCCTGGACCTGCAACAGCCGGTCCGCCAGTTCCTGAGGCTGGAATTTGATCGATTTGCGCGAGAGGCAGTACTGCACGGCAACACTGGTCAGCGCGGCAACGTTGAGCACCAGCAATGACAGGGGCAACGGAATGGACAAGCCATGGACCAGCAAACTGCCGAGGGTCGAGCAGGCACATAGCAACAGCGTGAATAGGCGTGCATTTGCTCGGGAGGGTGGCCACGTGGCGATTGACTTGAGGCTGGCGTGCATAGCGGATGGAGCCAATGGATGTTCGCTGCGGGCTGACCGGTCATGCTGGCTGACAGGCCCCTGTTTTTTTAATGTGGAGCGCCGAGGAGTTCAGCTGCGAACTGCAGCGAGCTGTATTCGGCTGCGATCACACTGCCATTAATTGGCGTCAACTAACAGGCGGCATAGTAGCACTTAAGATACCGTTGGTCGCGTCCGTATGTATGTCCGAAAAGTCAGGAATCCAGTCGTTTTGACGATGCTTCCATAATGGAACAAGTGGGTTGTTACCGTCGAAAAATGCCGGTTGTTTAAATGCGTCGCTTATAGCTACGAAATATTCATTTGCGACATGTGCGCACTCAAGTTACAGCGCGGTATTGATAACCAAAACACGCCATGCGGCATGGTTTGGCAAGTTCAGGCCTGTCGCTCTGAATAGGATACGAGGGTGAAGGGCCTGGAGTTGACAGGTGGTTGAAACCGGCTTTGCCCGACCTGAAAGGCAAAGGCTTCGATCAGGGTGACCTGCTCGCTGTCGTCGAGACTGAGCTGTCCGGTGGTCTGGTCGATGAGCTCGAGTTGCCAGGCAACCAGGGTCAGGCAGTCTTTCAGGGCACTCAGCGCCTCGTCGTGCAGACACATGGTGTTCTGTGCGTGGTTGAGCAGGCCATGAATATGCAGAGAAAATTCAGACACGGCCGCCAACGCCAGGGCATCAGCCTTGTTGGCCAGCTTGAGCAGTGTGCTGAGCAAACAGTCGATGGCGTCCTTGTCATTGCTGATCAACTGCAGATGACTCAGGCATTCCTCGGTTTTAGCCAGGAGTGTTTCAGCCTCGACAAGAAACCCCGTGAGACGCTGGGCCCACTCTTTACGGTCGTTCGGCATACTTATCTCCACAACGTCATGTCAAATGAGGGGATATCGTGTGTGTCGACGAGGGCGGTCGGAACTCCGGCATTACCGAGTCGTCGGATGAACGAGTAGCGGCTGGCCCGGAAGCAGGCTGGGGAACACGAGAGGGTGGTTGGCCACTGACTTGCGATCGCACACAAAAGCCTGACTCCGTTCATGCAATGAGAATGGCGTCACATTAATGGCTATCGGATATTGCGAATATCAGGTTGCGCCTGATTATTGATAGGGGAATCCCTTACGCAGTGGAACTTTTCGCTCGAACAATGGTCGCGGGGCGCAGAAGTGCAGCAGATGTAATCACCGCGCCAGTAAAGCATGATGTTAATGTGACATCAATGGCTGGGCGTGGCATTTTAGAGAGAGTCAAGCTTCGGCAAAAACAGCCGATAACCTTCCTTGAGTGAATTCATCCGAACAAGACCTGGAGTCATTGATGGCCGGCATTCTCGACACGGTAGACCAACGCACGCAACTGGTGGGTGAGAATCGCCTGGAAATTCTCATGTTCCGGCTCGCCGGACGGCAATTGTTCGCGATCAACGTCTTTAAAGTACAGGAAGTCCTGCAGCTGCCAAAGTTGACGCTGATGCCGCAGCGGCATCCTTTTGTGTGCGGCGTGGTCAACCTGCGTGGCCAGACCCTGCCGGTGATCGACCTTTCCCAGGCCATTGGCATGCGCCCGCTGGTGCCGGGGCCTGGCAGCACGATTATCGTCACCGAATACAACCGTTCGGTTCAGGCCTTCCTGGTCGGTGGCGTGGACCGGATCGTCAACATGAACTGGGAAGCCATCCTGCCGCCCCCGAGCAGCGCCGGCCGCCAGCACTACCTGACGGCCATCAGCAAGGTCGATGATCAACTGGTGGAAATCATCGACGTCGAAAAGGTTCTGGCCGAAATCGTCCCGTACAACGCCAAAGTCTCCCGCGACAAGCTCGAAGATCCGGTGCTGGAACGCGCCCGTGGCCGTGAGGTGCTGCTGGTGGATGACTCGAACGTGGCCCTGGCGCAATTGCGCGATACCCTGGGACAGCTGGGCGTGAAGATGCATATTGCCAGCGACGGGTTGAAGGCCTTGAACATGCTCAAGGCCTGGGCTGATACCGGCGTGGACATGACCGAAAAACTGCTGATGGTCTTCACCGATGCGGAAATGCCGGAAATGGATGGCTATCGCCTGACCACCGAGATCCGTAACGACCCGCGCCTGCGCGGCTTGTACGTGGTGCTGCACACCTCGCTGTCCGGCAGCTTCAACGACTCGATGGTGAAGAAGGTCGGCTGCGACAATTTCCTCTCCAAATTCCAGCCGGACAAACTCGTCGACGTGGTGCGCCAGCGTTTGATGCTCGACGAAGTACCGGCCTGATCAGGCCATGGTCAACCTGTAGGATGTAGGAGCGAGCTCGCTCGCGATGGTCTTGAACGATAACGCGTAAACCGGAGCCCAGCGGCGTCCTTGGGTTTTTCGCGAGCGAGCTCGCTCCTGCAGGGTTTTTGCACTTTGATTCGCTGACCAAGCTCGTATAGGGTGGCGTTTTTACCTACCAGGGAGCTGGCCATGTTGCGTCTGAGCGCGCTGTATCGTTATCCGTTGAAATCCGGCAAAGGCGAGGTCTTGCAGCAAGTCGGCCTCGACAAGCTGGGGCTGGACGGCGATCGACGCTGGATGCTGGTGGATGAGGCCAGCGGGCGTTTCCTGACCCAGCGTGCGGTGGCGCAGATGAGCCAGTTGTCGGCGCTGTGGAATGCCGAAGGTGGCTTGACCCTCAGCGCGCCCGGCCATTCGCCGATCGACATTGCCTTGCCCGGTAGCGATGCACAACTGCGTGGCGTGACCATCTGGCGCGACACCTTGCGTGTGCCGGATGCTGGCGACGCGGCAGGTGCCTGGGTCAGTGAGTTCATCGGTAAACCGACGCGTCTGGTGCAAGTGCCACTGGAGCGTGCGCGTACTACCGAGGCGGGTTACGGCAAGGATGACGACCAGGTGGCGTTCGCCGACGGCTATCCGCTGTTGCTGATTGGTCAGGCCTCCCTCGAGGACTTGTCGCAACGGGTCGGGCGTCCGTTGGAGATGCTGCGTTTCCGGCCGAACCTGGTGATCGAAGGCAGTGCAGCCTTCGCCGAGGACGGCTGGAAGCGTATCCGTATCGGCGAGGTCGAGTTCCGCGTGGTCAAGTCCTGTTCACGCTGCATCCTGACCACCATTGACCCGCAAACCGGGGAGCGCAGCGATGATCGCGAACCCTTGGCCACCTTGCAGAAGTATCGCTCGCAGGCAGACGGTGCAATGTTCGGCCAGAACCTGGTCAACGACGGCAACGGACGACTCGAAGTCGGCATGCCGGTGGAGATCCTCGAGTAATTTTGCGCAGAATAAAAAATGCCCGTGTCGAAAAACACGGGCATTTTTTATTGCAGTGAAGCCTGCGGGTTTTAGCCGCGGTATTCGCACAGGTAAGCGGTGTCGACGGCGACTTTCAGCTGGAACTTGCTGTTGGCCGGCACGTTGAACTGGCTGCCGGCGGCGAAGGTTTCCCAGTCGCTGCTGTCGGGCAGTTTGACGGTCAATGCGCCGCTGACCACGTGCATGATTTCACGCTGGCTGGTGCCGAATTCGTACTCGCCCGGAGCCATGACGCCGATGGTCGCTGGACCTTCTGCGGTGCCAAAGGCGATCGACTTGACGGTGCCGTCGAAGTACTCGTTGACTTTAAACATGGGCGATTCCTCGAAAAGGGCTAAAAAGGGCCGGCCAGTATGCACAAGGCCCTTGGCGTCGTCACCTGTCTAAAGCGGCAGAACCAGCGGCAGCAGGCGTGCGGTATTGCGCGCATCTTCCAGCGCCCGGTGTTGTTGGCCGTTGAACTGCAAGCCGGCCAGTTGCAACGCGCCGTTTAATCCCAACGGACGTTCCAGGCGCCTGGCCTTGGCAAAACGCTGTTTGAGGTTCATGTGCGGTACGTTGGCCAGCATGCTGGCGAGTCCCAGTTGCTGCCAATCCTGAAGCAGTTGTTTGCGATCGTAATCGCCCCAACTGGCCCAGCCCTCAAGTCGCGTGTGGTGTTGGCCGAGCCAGCGTTCGAACGCCGGCCAGACTTCGCCCAGCGGTTGCGCGGCATCGATGTTGGCTTGGGTGATGTGCGTCAGCTCGCGGCAAAACGGCGTCAGCAACGGCCGCCGAACAGGGCGGACGAAGCGCTGGAACTGGTCCAGTTCACGCCCCTTGCGGTCCACCAGAGTGGCGCCGATTTCAATGATTTCCATATCTGTTACGGGCCATCCACCCTCATCGGTGGTGGCCTCCAGATCAATGACCAGCCAATGAGGCATTGCAGGGTTCCTGGTATCCGCGTCCTGATAGCTTTGAGCGTAGCCAAACCCGGCGGTTCCGCCTAGCGCCTTATTCGACCTCCAATAGAATCTGCCGGTTTTTCACCTGATCCCCGACTTTGACTTGCAAGCGCTTGAGAACACCGTCGATTCCCGATTTCAATGGGTGCTCCATTTTCATCGCCTCCAGTACCACCAGCAGTTGGCCCTTGGTCACCTGGCTGCCTTCGTTGACCAGGACGTCGACAATCGCCCCGTCCATCGGTGCCTTGAGGGTGCCGGAGCTGACACTGGCCTGGCCGGTAACCTGCGCCTGGGTGCGATCCACGAACTGCAGACTGCCCGGTCGGGTAAACAGCCAGAGACGCCCGGCCTCCAGGCGATAAGCGTGGCGTTGGCGAACGCCTTCGATTTCCAGGGTGGCCCAGCGTCCGTCGCTGTGGATGATCTTCAGTTCGAGGCTGCGCTCGGCGACTTGAATGCGTAACGGCTCGCCCGGGATCGCCTGCAACGCTACCGGCCAGTCCTGATCCTCAAGGCCGATGCGATAGTGCAGCGGCACGCTGGCGTTGTTGCGCCAACCGCCAAGCGGGGACAGGTGAGCCTGCGCCGCAGCCTGATAGAACAGGGCGGCGGCAATGGCCAAGTGGTGCGCGCCAGGGGTTTCGGGATGCAGGCAGGTGTGATCGGTGAAGTGCTGCGCGATGAACCCGGTACTGAAATCACCGCTGGCGAACTTCGGATGTTCCAGCAGGCTGGCAAGCAGGCGTTGATTGCTTTTCAGCCCCAGCAGCACGCTGTCTTGGACCGCCCGCAACAATTTGCGACGGGCTTCTTCGCGGGTGGCACCGTGAGCGATGAGCTTGCCGAGCATCGGGTCGTAGAAAGGGCTGATGACCTGGCCTTCGATCAGGCCGTGGTCGATCCGCACGCCGTCCTGCAATGCCGGTTCCCAGGCCACGACGCGCCCGGTTTGCGGCAGGAAACTCTGGGCCGGGTCTTCGGCATACAGGCGCACTTCCATGGCGTGGCCCGTGAGTTGCACCTGTTCCTGACGCAAAGGCAGCGGTTGCCCTTCGGCGATGCTCAACTGCCAGGCCACCAGATCCAGCCCGGTGATCAGTTCGGTCACCGGGTGCTCCACTTGCAGCCGGGTGTTCATCTCCAGGAAGTAGAACTGCCCGCGCGCATCCAGCAGAAACTCCACGGTGCCCGCGCCGACGTACTTTACCGCTCGCCCGGCCTTGAGCGCCGCTTCGCCCATGGCCTGGCGCAGCTCGGCGGTCATCACCGGGCAGGGCGCTTCCTCGATGACTTTCTGATGCCGGCGTTGCACTGAACAATCACGCTCGCCGAGGTAAATCAGGTTGCCATGCCGGTCACCGAACAGCTGGACCTCGACGTGACGGGGTTCGACCAGTGCCTGTTCGAGGATCAGTTCACCGCTGCCAAAAGCGTTCAGGGCTTCGGAGCGCGCGGTGCGAATCTGTTCCAGCAAGTCGCTGGCGTCGTGCACCAGGCGCATACCGCGTCCCCCGCCGCCGGCGCTGGCCTTGATCATCAACGGATAGCCGATGCGCTCGGCTTCACGGCCCAGGGTGGCATCATCCTGCCCGGCGCCTTGATAGCCGTTGATGCACGGCACACCGGCTTCGATCATGGCGATTTTCGACAGGCGCTTGCTGCCCATCAGTTCAATGGCCTCGGGGCTGGGGCCGATGAAGGTGATCCCAGCGTCCCTGCACGCGAGGGCAAACCCGGCGTTTTCCGAGAGGAAACCGTAGCCCGGATGGATCGCATCCGCGCCCGTGCGCCGGGCTGCGTCGAGGATGGCCTGGATGTTCAGGTAAGACTGTTGCACCGGGGCCGGACCGATGTTGACCGCCTCGTCGGCTATCCGCACGTGCAGTGCATCGGCGTCAGCGTCGCTGAACACGGCGACCGTGCGATAGCCCAGCGCCTGGGCCGTGCGCTGGATGCGGCAGGCGATTTCACCGCGGTTGGCGATGAGGATTTTTTTGAGTCCGGGCATGGGTAGGCTCTCTGATTTTTAGCGGTGTCTGGTCGGGCCTCATCGCGAGCAAGCTCGCTCCCACAGGGTTTATAAACGACATAAATCCAAGGTGGGAGCGAGCTTGCTCGCGATGCTTTTCAGGAGGCCCACCCCGGTTTGCGTTTTTGCACGAAGGCCATCGTTCCCTCGATGCCTTCGGCTCCGGTCACCGCTTCGCTGAACCATTCGGCAGCCTGATCCAGTAGGGCATCGGAGGGCTGACCCGCACTTGCGAGCAAGAGTTTCTTGGTCGCCGCATTCGCCCCCGGCGCGCAACACAACACATGGGCCAACACCTCATCGAGACGCTCGGCCAGGGCCTGCGGATCATGTTCGACAAAATGCACCAGGCCCATGCGCCGTGCCTGGTGGCCATCAAAACGCGCCGCCGTCAGGGCCAGGCGCCGGGTCTGGGTCAAGCCGATGCGTTGCACCACGAACGGTACGATCTGGGCCGGCAACAGGCCGAGGCTGGTTTCCGGCAGGCCGAATTGCGCCTGGTGATCGGCCAGGGCGATATCGCTGACGCAGGCCAGGCCGAGACCGCCGCCGAGCACCGCGCCCTGCAGCACGGTAATCACCACTTGCGGAGCGTGTTGCACTTCTTGCAATAGCGCGCCGAACACCCGGTTCAGATCCCGGTGCGCAGTTGGGCCTTGAGCGCGGGCGTTGGCCATGTCCTTGATGTCACCGCCGGCACAGAAGTGCCCGCCGACGCCGCCGATCACCAGTGCGCGAACCCCTGGTTTATCGCGTACCGCGGCCAGCACCGAGCGCAACTCGGCGACCATTTGCAAGCTCATCGCATTGCGGCTTTCGGGGCGGTTGAGGGTGATGTGCAACACGCCGTTGTGCAGCTCCAGCAGCAAAGTCTGGCAAACCGGCAGGCTGTTCATTTCTTTTTCCCCGGCAGAATGCCCATGAGTTTGCAGATGATTCCCAGCATGATTTCGTCGGCGCCGCCGCCGATCGACACCAGCCGTACATCGCGGTAAGCCCGGGCTACCGGGTTGTCCCACATGAAGCCCATGCCGCCCCAGTATTGCAGGCAACTGTCACTGACTTCGCGGCCCAGCCGCCCGGCCTTGAGCTTGGCCATGGAGGCCAGGCGCGTGACGTCCTGGCCTTTGATGTATTGCTCGGTGGCCTGATAGACCAGCGCCCGCAGGCATTCGATTTCGGTTTGCAGTTCCGCCAGGCGGAAGTGGATCACCTGATTGTCGATCAGCGCGTTGCCGAAGGTTTTGCGCTCCTTGCAGTATTCGATGGTGCTGTCGACGCAGTACTCCAGGCCCTTGATCATGTTGGCCGCGCCGAACAGGCGTTCCTCCTGGAACTGCAGCATCTGCATCATGAACCCCGCGCCTTCATGACCAATGCGGTTGCGCTGCGGTACACGCACGTTGTCGAAAAACACCTGGGCGGTTTCCGAGCTGCGCATGCCGAGCTTGTCCAGGTGCGAGCTCAAGCTGATGCCCGGTGTGTTCATCGGCACCATGATCAGCGACTTGTTGATGTGCGGTTTGTCGTCCGAGGTGTTGGCCAGCAGGCAGATAAAGTCGGCGCTCGGCGAGTTGGTGATCCACATCTTGCTGCCGTTGATCACGTAGTCGTCGCCGTCCTTGCGCGCCGTGGTTTTAAGCCCGGCAACGTCAGAGCCGGCGCCGACTTCGGAGACGCCGATGCAGCCGACCTGCTCACCGCTGATGGCCGGGCGCAGGAATTCCTCGCGCAGTTCATCGGAACCGAACCGGGCCAGCGCAGGCGTGCACATGTCGGTCTGCACGCCGATGGACATCGGAATGCCACCGCAATGGATGGTGCCGAACTCTTCGGCGGCGACGATCGAATAGCTGTAGTCGAGCCCCATGCCGCCGAATTTTTCCGGCTTCGAAATACCCAGCAATCCGAGGTCGCCGGCCTTGCGGAAGATATCGTGGATGGGGAAGCGCCCGGCCTTTTCCCATTCCTCGACATGCGGGTTGATCTCGTGCTCGACGAACTGGCGAACGGTGCGGCGCAGTGCTTCGTGTTCCTGGGTGAAGATCATTTTTATTGTTCTCCTGATAGTCGGCTTAGAACCGCGCCACACCGAAACTGTTGGCTTGCAATGGCCGCACCTCGGCCTCGTGACAGATATCCAGCAAGTAACCCAGCAAGGTCCGGGTATCGCGCGGGTCGATCAAACCATCGTCCCAGAGGTTGGCGCTGCCATAGAGCGCCGTGGACTGGCTGTCGAGTTTCTGCGCGGTGACCTGTTCGAGCATGTCGAGCATTTTCGGATCGGGCACCAGGCCGTCCTTGGCCTGTTTGGCCTCGGTGACGATGCGCAGCACCTTGCCCGCTTGCGCGCCGCCCATCACGGCGGTACGGCTGTTGGGCCAGGCGAAGATGAAACGCGGGTCAAGACCGCGACCGCACATCGCATAGTTGCCCGCGCCGTAGGAGCCGCCAACCACGATGGTCAGCTTCGGCACCCGGGCGTTGGCCACCGCCTGAATCATCTTCGCGCCGTGCTTGATCACGCCTTGCTGTTCCGATTCGGTGCCGACCATGAACCCGGTGGTGTTGTGGAAAAACAGTAGCGGCGTCTGGCTCTGGTCGCACAGCTGGATGAACTGTGCGGCCTTGCTCGCGCCTTTTGGCGTGATCGGGCCGTTGTTGCCGATGAAGCCACAGGCGCGGCCCTGAATTTTCAGATGACCGCACAGAGTCTGCTGATCGAATTCGCCCTTGAATTCAAGAAAGTTCGAAGCGTCGGCGAGGCGGGCGATGATTTCGCGCGCGTCGTAGGGTTTTTTCGGATCATCCGGGATCAGGCCCAGCAGTTCGTCGATGGGGTAGAGCGGCTCCTCCCAGCGACGTTCGGGGAGTGGAGGCAACTGTTCGTTCCACGGCAACAGGCTGATAATCTCGCGTACCTGTCGCACGCCATCGGCGTCGTTTTCAGCCAGGTATTCGGCGGTGCCGGCGGTTTGTGCGTGCATCTCGGCACCGCCCAATTCTTCATCGGTGGCGACTTCGCCGGTGGCGGCTTTGAGCAGTGGCGGGCCGGCGAGAAACAGCTTGGCCTTGCCACGCACCACCACCACGTAATCCGACAGCCCCGGCTGATAGGCACCACCCGCCGTGGCGGAGCCGTGCACCACGGTGACCTGCGGCAACCCCATGGCCGACATCCGCGCCTGATTGGCAAAGCTGCGCGCGCCTTCGACGAAAATTTCCGCCGCGTAATTGAGGTTGGCGCCGCCGCTTTCGGCGAGGGTGATCACTGGCAGTTTGTTTTCCATGGCGATCTGTTGCAGGCGCAGGGATTTCTTCAAGCCGCTGGGGGAGATGGTCCCGCCCCTGATCGCGCTGTTGTTCGCCACCACCAGTACGCGCACGCCGGACACGTAGCCGATACCGGCGATCAAGCCGCCACCGGCGGAGCTGCCATCCTTGTCGTCGTGCAGCTTGTAGCCGGCCAGGCTGGCCAGTTCGAGAAACGGTGCGCCGGGGTCCAGCAGCAGGTTGAGGCGCTCGCGAGGCAACAATTGGCCGCGTTTTTCGAACTTTGGCCTGGCTTCGGCGGCCTTGTTCAGCAGGTTCTGTTCGAGCACGCGAACTTGTTCGATGGCGCTCAGCATCGCCGCACGGTTCTGGGCGAACGACTCGCTGTGGGGGTCGAGTTGCGACTGAATCACCGGCATGGGTTATTCCTTTTCCTTCAACACGTCTGGTATGTACGCGCGGTGGAAACCGTTGTACGACTCGCTGTTGGTCGCCTTGTGGATCGGCCAGGCGCGGCCGCCGAGGCTGGCGGCGCCGTCGATGCGCAAGGTGCTGCCGCTGACAAACGCCGCTGCCGGGCTGAGCAGGAAAACTATCGCCGCGCTGACTTCCGATTCGGTGCCGATGCGCTTGAGCGGCACGTGTTCGCGCAGGGTCGGGATCACGGCCTTGAAGGCGCCTTCGTAGGTGTCCATGCCGCTGGAGGCAATCCAGCCCGGCGCCACGGCATTGACCCGCACCCCGGCATGACCCCATTCGTACGCGGCGGTCTTGGTCAGGTTGTCCATGCCCGAACGTGCCGCGCCGGAGTGGCCCATGCCGGGCATGCCGCCCCACATGTCGGCGAGCATGTTGACGATGGCCCCGCCGTGCTTGCTCATGGACTGGTTGAACACTTCCCGGGCCATCAGGAAGCCGCCCACCAGATTGGTACGCATCACGGTTTCGAAACCCTTCTGATTAATCGAGGCCAGGGGCGAGGGGTATTGCCCGCCAGCATTGTTGACCAGGCCGTGGATCGGACCGTGCTTGCGGATAAGCTCGCTGACCAGATGCGTCACCGCTTCTTCCTCGCGGATATCACAGGTGCTCCAGTCGGCCTTGCCGCCGTCGTCGGCGATCTCCGCCGCAACGGTTTTCAGCTTGTCGGCATTGCGCCCGACCAGCAGCACATGGGCGCCGAGGGCCGCCAGTTCGTGGGCAGTACAGCGGCCGATGCCACTGCCGCCACCGGTGACGATGATGTTTTGGCCAGCAAACAAATCGGCTTTGAAAATCGAATCGTAGGCCATGGCGGCAATCCTCTAGTTGAACTGGTCGGCGATGCGCTGCGGCACCGGGATCTGGATTTCCAGCAGCTGCTGGGCGAAGGCCTTGCCTTGCGGATCGATTCGCAGGCTGGCGACACCGCCGCCGCCGAGGGCGTTTTCCAGCAGGAAATTCAGGCTGTGGCTGGCGGGCAAGTACCAGCGCTCAACCCGTCCGTGGATTGGATCGAGGACGTGGCCCATCCAGTCGACGATCACTTCCGGGGTCAGGGCTTCGGCGATCCATGGCAGGAACTCCGGCTCGCGGGCCATGACGCCGATGTTGCTGTGGTTGCCCTTGTCGCCCGAGCGGGCGACCGCCAGTTTGACCAGGGCCACGCTGGCGTCGGCCAGGCCAAGCGGTTTCGGCGGGGCGAGCGGGGCTGGCAGGTCCAGCGGGTCGAGCACATCGAGGGCGGGCAGGGCACACGGGTGGCGCTGGCCCATGAAATCAATGTCCAGCGTGCAGGCGGTTTTGTCGATCAGGAACGAGAACAGCCGGATCAGCGGATACACCGTCGGCCGGCCACCGACAATGCCGGTCAGCCCCGGCGCCATGCCGGTGGCGGCCTGGGCGATTTCCCGGGAGAACACGATCAAAGCCTGCTTGTCCGGATGGCGCACCGCGAGTTTGATCACCACTTCGCGGCTGTCCTGACGCTGGCCATGGGGGCCGTAGGTGGCCTCGCTGCCCAGCAACTCGATACTCACGTCGCTGTACGGTGCCCAGCCGCGCTGGCGGAACATTTCCGAGGTCTTGTTGATGATCGCATCGCCGACACGCCGCGCCTTGGCGACGGCATCGATGCCGGCGATCAGGCAACTGGCGGTGCAGCGAAAACCATCGGGGTATGTGGCGCTGACTTTGTATTGAGCCGTCGGCGGCAAGCCTTTGGCGCCGTGCACCTGCACCGCGTTCTTGCCTTGTTGCAGCAGTTTGACCTGAGTGAAATCGCACACCACGTCGGGCAGCAGATACGCGCGCGGGTCACCGATTTCGTACAGCATCTGTTCGCCCACCGTCAGCGGCGTGACCAGCCCGCCCGTACCTTCGGGTTTGCTGACGATGAACTGGCTGTCGGCGCTGACTTCGACGATGGGAAAACCGATGTGTTCGTAGTCGGGCACGTCGCGCCAGTCGGTGAAGTTGCCGCCCGTGCACTGGGCGCCGCATTCGATGATGTGCCCGGCCAATGCCGCCTGGGCGAGCTTGTCATAGTCGTGCCACGACCAACCGAACTCATGCACCAGCGCGGCGCTGACCACCGCACTGTCGACCACCCGCCCGGTGATCACGATGTCCGCCCCCAGGCGCAGGGCTTCGACAATGCCGGGTGCGCCGAGGTAGGCGTTGGTCGAGACGCACATCGATGGCAGGGGCGCGCCGCTGAACATTTCATGAATGCCCAGGTTGCCCGGCTTTTTGAATTGCGGCTGCAGGTCATCACCCAGCAGTACGGCGATCTTCAGCGCTACCCCAGCCTTGTCGCAGGCCGCTTGCAGGGCGGCGGCGCAGGCTTGGGGGTTGACCCCGCCGGCATTACTGATGACCCGGATGTTTTGCTGCGCGAGTTGCCCCAGCAAGGGCGCGAGCACTTCGATGAAGTCGCCCGCATAGCCGGCCTGGGGATCTTTCATCCGCGCGCCGGCCATGATCGACAGGGTGATTTCGGCCAGGTAATCGAAGACCAGATAGTCCAGATGCCCGTGTTCCACCAGTTGCGCGGCAGCGGTCGAGGTATCGCCCCAGAAGGCGCTGGCACAACCGATGCGAATTGTTTCAGGCGCAGTCCATTCCATAGCCACCTCCAACCGAAGTGTGTCGACATTACCAAGCAAGCGCTTGGTTTGTAAATGACTTGATTATCTTCTGCCCAAGCGCTTGCTTGGTTGCATCCATGCGCTTAAATTGCCCGCGCAACCCCGTTGTTTTCGGGGGGATCGGCGTTATTGATTGAACGACTGTAGGAGAGAACGGGTGGACGAGCAAAAAGCCCTGAGGGTGATGCGCCAATTGGTGGACGACGGCCAATTGACCGACCCGGACAGCGCCCGTGGCAAATTGCTGCAAGTGGCGGCCCACCTGTTCCGCAATAAAGGCTATGAGCGCACGACCGTGCGCGACCTGGCCGGCGCCGTGGGCATTCAGTCCGGGAGCATTTTCCATCACTTCAAGAGCAAGGACGAAATCCTGCGCGCCGTGATGGAAGAAACCATACGCTACAACACTGCGTTGATGCGTGCGGCCATCGCCGAGGCCGGCAATGTGCGTGAGCAGGTTCTGGCGCTGATCCGGTGTGAATTGCAGTCGATCATGGGCGGTAGCGGCGAGGCCATGGCCGTGCTGGTCTACGAATGGCGCTCGCTGTCCGAAGAGGGCCAGGCCAAGGTCCTGGCGCTGCGGGACATCTACGAAGACATCTGGCTGCAAGTACTGGGCGAAGCCAAGACCGCCGGGTTTATCCGCGGCGATGTGTTCATCACCCGACGCTTCCTGACTGGCGCATTGTCCTGGACCACCACCTGGTTTCGCGCCGATGGCAGCATGAGTCTCGATCAGTTGGCCGATGAGGCGTTGATTCTGGTGCTGGAAGACCGGCAATAAGCTTGTGTTGGCCAGCATTAAACTGGCTAACTGGACAAAACCGCCTAGCTTGAATGCATTGGTACCGTTTTATTAGGGGAGTGGGGACGTTTTGATGGGTTCGCCAATTCGGTCAGCCTCGCGGCTTTTGCTGACGATGCTTGCGGCGTCAACGATGATGCCGTCCCAGGCTGCGCAACTGGTGCGCATCGGTGCCGCGCACTTTCCGCCCTACACCGTGCGCCCGGAATCCGGGGCCGATACCGGGTTGCTGCCGCAACTGGTCGAGGCCCTGAACGCATCGCAAACTGACTACCAGTTTGTCCTGGTGCCCACTTCCATTCCCCGGCGCTTCGGTGATTTCAAGCAGGGCCGGGTCGACATGGCCATCTTCGAAAATCCCGCCTGGGGTTGGGAAGAGATCCCCCACACAGCCGTCGACATGGGGCTGGAGGACGCCGAAATTTTTGTCGCGCAACGCCTGCCCGATCGACAGCAAAGCTATTTCGCCGACCTGAACGGCAAGCGCCTGGCGCTGTTCAGCGGCTATCACTACGAGTTCGCCAATTTCAATGCCGACCCCCTGTACCTCGCGAAAAACTACAACGCCACGCTGACCTATTCCCATGACAGCAATCTGCTGATGGTATTGCGCGGCCGGGCCGACATCGCCCTGGTCACGCGTTCGTACCTGAGCGACTACTTCCTGCGCAATGAAAAAGTCGCCGGCGAGTTGCTGGCGTCCCAACGCATCGATCAGGTCTATCACCATTACGCCATCCTGCGTCCGACGGCTCCCATCAGCGGCGAGGCATTCGCCAAGGTGCTGCAAGGTTTGCGGGACAATGGCCAGATGCTGAGGATTTTCGATCCGTACAAGATTGCCCTGGTGCCGGTCCGGCGCAACGCAGCGGCGCCACAAGTTGCCAATTGACGGTCTTTGGCTAAATTTCCCGCCCTGGCTCACGTCACTTCGTTGAACTGTCGACGACTATCGTGAGCCCGACCCATGCCCAATCTCAATGACCTGACTGCCCTGTGTCTGCCGACAGGCAGTCGTCTTGCCGCTGATGAAACCGATTGCCGCCTGAGCCTCAGTCTGGAAGGGCAACCGTTGCCTGCCCTGCGGCTGAATCGTGGCCCCGAGTTGCACGTGCAACTGGAGGAGCGTTTCAGTCGCCCTGAAGGACAGGCATTGTGGGCGGCCTGTTACTGGCTGTTCGCTCGCAACCCCGACTGTCAGCGCCTGGTCTGGCAACTGCAGGAGGTGCCGGACGAAGCCGTGTTCAGCGGTCTGCTGATTCCGACTCCCGTCAACGGCCAGTATCACTGCGAGCGAACCTTGTTCTGGCAGTTGCCGCAGCCTTGGCTGGGGCATTCCCTGACCGGCAGCTACCCGCAGCAAATGCTCATCACCGACGGCAAGCGTCATCCACGGCGGCCGGTCAAACCCCGTGGTGAAGTGTATCAACGCTTCGATGCACGGCTGGGTGCTCGGGTTTCCCTGCGCACGCTGGACATCGAGCAAGACCTGGTGCGCTTCAATCGTTGGCAGAACAGCCCGCGTGTCGCGAGTTTCTGGCAGGAGGAGGGCAGCCTCGAACAGCATCGCCAATACCTGAGCAAACTCGAAGCCGACCCGCACACGCTGACGCTGATCGGTTGTTTCGACGATCAGCCCTTCGCTTATTTCGAGGCCTACTGGGCCAGGGAAGATCGCATCGCGCCGTTCTACGAGGCCGGCGATTACGACCGTGGCATCCACATGCTGGTGGGCGAAGAAAATCACCGCGGTCCGCACAAGGTGGCGAGTTGGTTATCGGCGCTGGTGCATTATCTGTTTCTCGATGACCCGCGCACGCAGCGCGTGGTTGCCGAGCCGCGTGCCGATAACGCGAAGATGATCGGATACATGCAAGAGCAGCGCTTTCACTGCGAGAAAGAGTTCGACTTTCCGCACAAGCGCGCGGCCCTGATGGTGTTGGGGCGGGAGCGGTTTTTTGATCGGTGCGCACTGGCCTGAGGCTTGAGGCTAAATATCTTCGGCGCTCTTGAGTGCCCCATCGCGAGCAGGCTCGCTCCTACATTTTCCTGTGTGCGCTGAACCTGTGGGAGCGAGCTTGCTCGCGATGGGCGCGATGCAGATTTCAGAACTTAGTGGCGAGCAGCCATATCGCCACGCTGGCCCGACACCTTGCGGCAGTGCACCAGCGCATCACGGATCATGAAGTTCACCAGGGTCGGCGAGACGCCAAGTTCCTTGGCAATATCTTTTTGCGGTACGCCGTGCAGGCGGTACATCTCGAAGGCGTAGCGGGTGCGGCTCGGCAACTCGGTCAACGCATCGGCGATGTGCTCCAGCGTCGAGAAATTGATGTGCGACGTTTCCGGTGACGCACCCTGGATCACCACATTCAGCCCTTCCTCTTCAGGGCCGGAATACTTCTGCTCCAGCGCCTGTTTGCGGTAGTGGTCGATCGCCAGGTTGCGCACGATCTGGAACAGGTAGCTGAGCTGAGCCTTGATCGAACTGGTGATGGGCGGGGCCGATTGCAGCCGGAAGAATGCATCCTGCACAACATCTTCGGCACGTGAGCGGCAACCGGTAATTCGGGCTGCGATCTTCACCAGAATCAATCGATTGTCGACGAATGCCTGAAGTAGCGGTGTATCGCACCTGCTTGTGGATACTGGTTCCATCATGGAAATCACCTTGCTGCCAAAAGGTTAGTGGGACGGCGAATGAGCCGGGGGGGCCGTCCTACACATCGAGCGACAAATTAGGCTTAATGATAATGATTGTCAAATGAGAAAAAGAACTAATGCGTTACAAAGGTAAAGAGTGAGAACTGCGACACGCTGACTCACTTCAGTCCGCTTTGCGTTCCAGCCTGGCGACTAATTATTTCCAGACGTCATCCGTTCTCATTGGTGAATTGCACAGCGCAACCCTCATCACCCTGTAGGAGCGAGCTCGCTCGCGATGGTCGTCAACGATGGGCGCCTGACACCCCGCGGCGTTCTTCGGATTTTCGCGAGCAGGCTCGCTCCTACCAAGCCGAATTCAGGCAGGAAACCTCATGACCGACGCGTTCGAACTCCCCAGCACAATGGTCCAAGCCCTTCAGCGCCGCGCGGCGCTGACGCCGGATCGGGTGGCCCTGCGCTTTCTCGCCGAGACCCCGGACCAGGCTGTGGTGCTCAGCTATCGCGAACTGGATCTGCGGGCACGGACGATTGCCGGCGCGTTGCAGGCCCGGACGGATGTTGGCGACCGCGCGGTGTTGCTGTTCCCCAGTGGCCCGGATTACGTTGCGGCGTTCTTCGGTTGCCTGTACGCCGGGGTGATCGCGGTACCAGCCTACCCGCCGGAGTCGACACGCCGTCATCACCAGGAGCGCCTGTTGTCGATCATCAGCGACGCCCAGCCTCGCTTGCTGTTGACCAGCGCCGGGCTGCGCGATGGGTTGCAGCAGATCGACGGCGCGCCGCCGCTGTTGTGTGTCGATACCCTCGACGGTGCACTGGCCGAGCGCTGGGTCGCGGTGGACTTGCAGGACGATCACATCGCCTTCCTGCAATACACCTCTGGCTCCACCGCGCTGCCCAAAGGCGTGCAAGTCAGCCACGGCAATCTGGTGGCCAACGAATTGCTGATTCGCCACGGTTTCGGCATTGACCTGAACCCCGACGACGTCATCGTCAGCTGGCTGCCGCTGTATCACGATATGGGCCTGATCGGCGGCTTGCTGCAGCCGATTTTCAGCGGCGTGCCTTGCGTGTTGATGTCCCCGGCGTATTTTCTCGGTCGGCCATTGCGCTGGCTGGAGGCGATCAGCGAATACGGCGGCACCATCAGCGGCGGGCCGGATTTTGCCTATCGCTTGTGCAGTGAGCGGGTCAGCGAGTCGGCCCTGGAACGGCTCGACCTGAGTGGCTGGCGCGTGGCGTATTCCGGTTCCGAACCGATTCGCCTCGACACCCTGGAGCGCTTCGCCGGGAAGTTCGCGACCTGCGGCTTCACCGCGGACAGTTTCATGGCCTCCTACGGTCTGGCCGAAGCCACCTTGTTCGTGGCCGGCACAGCGCGCGGCCAGGGCATCGGCAACCTGCGGGTAGACGATCAGGCCCTGGCGCAGAACCGCATCGAAGCGGGCGAGGGCAGCCCGATCATGAGTTGCGGTATCAGCCAGCCGGCGCACGCGGTGTTGATCTTCGATCCTGTCTCGCTCAGCGAACAGGCCGACAACGTCGTCGGCGAAGTCTGGGCCAGCGGGCCGAGCATCGCCTCAGGCTACTGGCGCAACCCCGAGGCGTCCGCCAAGACCTTCGTCCAGCACGCCGGGCAGACCTGGCTGCGCACCGGTGACCTGGGTTTTCTGCGCAACGGCGAACTGTTTATCACCGGGCGCCTGAAGGACATGCTGATCGTGCGCGGGCACAACCTGTACCCGCAGGACATCGAGCAGACTGTCGAGCGTGAAGTGGAAGTGGTGCGCAAAGGACGCGTCGCCGCCTTCACCGTCACGGTTGACGGTCAGGAAGGCATCGGCATCGCCGCTGAAATCAGCCGCAGCGTGCAGAAAATCCTGCCGCCTGAATCCTTGATCAACGCCATTCGCCAGACCGTCGCCGAGGCGTATCAGGAGGCACCGAGCGTGGTGGTGCTGCTCAATCCGGGTGCGCTGCCCAAAACGTCCAGCGGTAAATTGCAGCGCTCGGCGTGTCGCAATCGCCTGGCGGACGGCAGCCTCGACAGCTACGCGGTGTTCCCGTCGGCCAGCAACGAAAGCACGGGCAATAGCGAGTCGGGATCGGAGCTGCAAAGCTTGATCGCACGTATCTGGTGTGAGCAGTTGCAAGTGGCGCAGGTGGGCGCCGACGATCATTTCTTCCTGCTTGGCGGCAACTCCATTGCAGCGACGCAAGTGGTGGCGCGTCTGCGGGAAGAGTTGGGTCTGGAGTTGAGCCTGCGCCTGCTGTTCGAAGCGCCGACCCTCGGCGCATTCGCCGATGTCGTGACCCGTCTGCAACAGGACGGTGGTCTGGCCCAGGGCGCGATCACGGCACTGTCGCGCCAGCAACCGATGCCGCAATCCCTGGCACAAAACCGCCTGTGGATCACTTGGCAACTCGACCCACACAGCAGCGCCTACAACATTCCTGGCGGCTTGCGCTTGCGTGGCGAGCTGGATGAGGACGCCTTGCGCGCCAGTTTCCAGCAGTTGATCGAGCGCCACGAATCCCTGCGCACACGATTCTTCGAGCGTGATGGCGTGGCGCTGCAACAGGTCGATCCGGCGGGTGAGTTCAACCTGCAACTGATCGACATCAGCGACCTGCCGGCCGCCGAGCGTGAGGCCCGGGCGCAGCAGATCCGCGAGGACGAAGCACGGACCCGGTTCGATCTGGAGAAAGGCCCGTTGATGTGGGTGACGCTGGTGCGCCTCGACGACGAAGACCATCAGTTGTTGGTGACCCTGCACCACATCATCGCTGACGGCTGGTCGCTGAATGTGTTGATCGACGAGTTCTCGCGCCTGTATGCGTCCGCCTCCCAGGGCTTGCAAGCGGTGCTGGCGCCATTGCCGACGCAGTACGCCGACTACGGCAGTTGGCAACGGCAATGGTTGGCGCAAGGGGAAGGCGAGCGGCAACTGGCTTATTGGAAAGACCGCTTGGGTGATGAACATCCAACCCTGAGCCTGGCCACCGACCATCCACGCTCAGCACAACAACTGCACAGCGCCGCTCGCCACACCGTGCGTCTGGGCGCTCCCCTGAGCGATGCGATTCGTCAGACCGCCCAGGCCCATGAATCGACCGTCTTCATGTTGTTGCTGGCTGCGTTCCAGACCTTGTTGCACCGCTACAGCGGCCAACGAGATATCCGCATCGGCGTGCCCAATGCCAACCGTCCACGCCTGGAAACCCAGGGTCTGATCGGCTTCTTCATCAATACCCAGGTGCTGCGTGCCGAAGTGGACTCAAGTCTGCCATTCGTTGAGTTGCTGGCGCAGACCCGTCAGGCGGCGTTGGGTGCGCAAGCGCATCAGGACCTGCCGTTCGAGCAACTGCTCGAAGCCTTCCCGCAGGCCCGTGAACAGGGCCTGTTCCAGGTCATGTTCAACCATCAGCAACGCGACCTTGGCGCCTTGAAGCGCCTGCCGGGGCTGTTGGCCGAAGAGTTGCCGTGGCATAGCCGCGAAGCCAAGTTCGATGTGCAGCTGCACAGCGAAGAAGACCGCAACGGTCGCCTGACCTTGTCCTTCGACTACGCCAACGAACTGTTCGACGCCGCGACCATCGAGCGCCTGGCCGACCATTTCAGCAACCTGCTGGGGGCTGTCTGCGAGCAAACGGACATCGCCATCGGTGACCTGCCGCTGTTGACGGCCGCCGAGCAGCATCAGCAATCGGACTGGGCCAGCGCACCCTGCGCAGCGGCCAGTCAATGGCTGCCCGAATCGCTCAACCAACAAGCCCGGCTGACACCTGGGCGCCCGGCGTTGATCTGGGAGGGCGGCCAGATGGACTTCGCCGAACTCCACACCCAGGCCAACCGTCTGGCCCATTACCTGCGCGACAAAGGCGTCGGCCCGGACGTCTGCGTGGCCATCGCCTGCGAGCGTTCGCCGCAACTGCTGATCGGCCTGCTGGCGATCATCAAGGCCGGTGGCGCCTACGTGCCGCTGGACCCGGATTACCCCGCCGAACGCCTGGCCTACATGCTCAGCGACAGCGGTGTTCAATTGCTGCTGACGCATACCCGACTGCTCGAGCGCTTGCCGGCCAGCGAGGGTGTCAGTGTGATCGCCATGGACACCCTGCACCTGGACAGTTGGCCAAGCCATGCGCCGGGGCTGCATCTGCACGGCGACAATCTTGCCTATGTGATTTATACCTCCGGTTCCACCGGCCAGCCCAAAGGCGTCGGTAACACCCACGCGGCGCTGGCCGAGCGCCTGCAATGGATGCAGGACACTTATCGCCTGAACGAAACCGACGTGCTGATGCAAAAGGCGCCGATCAGTTTCGACGTGTCGGTGTGGGAGTGCTTCTGGCCGCTGATCACAGGCGCACGTCTGTTGATCGCCGGTCCCGGCGAACACCGCGATCCACATCGCATCGCGCAGCTGGTGCAAGCGTACGGCGTGACCACGTTGCACTTCGTGCCGCCGCTGCTTTCGCTGTTCATCGACGAACCGCTCAGTGCTGAATGCACCAGCCTGCGCCGGCTGTTCTCCGGGGGCGAGGCCTTGCCCGCGGAGCTGCGCAACCGGGTGCTGGTGCAACTGCCGGCGGTGCAACTGCACAATCGCTACGGACCGACCGAAACCGCGATCAACGTCACCCACTGGCAATGCTCCAGCGCCGATGGCGAACGCTCGCCGATTGGCCGACCGCTGGGCAATGTGATCTGCCGCGTGCTCGACAGCGACCTGCATCCCGTTCCGGTCGGTGTGCCGGGTGAGTTGTGCATCAGCGGCGTTGGCTTGGCCCGTGGTTACCTCGGTCGCCCGGCGTTGACCGCCGAACGATTCGTGGTCGATCCGTTGGGCGAGCCGGGCGCACGCCTGTATCGCACCGGCGACCGGGCGCGCTGGACGGCGGATGGCGTGATCGAATACCTCGGCCGTCTCGATCAACAGGTCAAGTTGCGCGGGTTCCGGGTCGAGCCGGAGGAAATCCAGGCACGGCTGCTGGCCCAGGACGGCGTTGCGCAAGCCGTGGTGCTGGTGCGCGACACCATGGCCGGGGCGCAGTTGATCGGTTACTACACCGCTGCGGACAATGCCGGGGACGAGGTCGAGCAAACCGCGCGCCTGAAAAGCGCATTGGCCGCCGAACTGCCGGAATACATGGTGCCGGCGCAACTGATGCGCCTGGACCAAATGCCCCTCGGCCCGAGCGGCAAGCTCGACCGCCGCGCGTTGCCGGAACCGCAGTGGCAGGTTCGCGAGCACGTCGAGCCTGTGACAGAACTGGAACAACGCATCGCCGGCATCTGGCGCGAAGTGCTGGGTTTGACGCAAGTCGGTTTGCGCGATGATTTTTTTGCCCTCGGCGGTCACTCGCTGCTGGCCACACAAATCATCTCCCGCACCCGCCAGGCCTGCGACGTCGAGTTGCCGCTGCGGGTGCTGTTCGAGCACAGCGAACTCGGTGCGTTTGCCGAACAGGTTCGCCTGATCCAGGCCAGTGGCAGCACCAACAAACAGCCGCCGATTGAAAAAATCGACCGCGGGCAGGCGGTGCCGCTGTCCTATTCCCAGCAGCGCATGTGGTTCCTCTGGCAGATGGAGCCCGACAGCCCGGCCTACAACGTCGGCGGCATGGCGCGGCTGCGTGGCGTGCTCGACGTGGCGCGCTTCGAGGCCGCGCTGCAAGCCCTGATCCTGCGTCACGAAACCCTGCGCACCACGTTCCCGAGCATCGACGGCGTCGCCCGCCAGCAAGTACACGCGCAGACCGGCGTGCGCATGGCGTGGAAGGATTTCACCGCGCTGGATGCCGAGGTCCGCGAGTGGCAGGTCCAGCAACTGGCCGACGACGAAGCGCACCAGCCGTTCGATCTGGAGACCGGACCCTTGCTGCGCGCCTGCCTGGTCAAGACCGCCGAACAGGAACACTACTTCGTTCTGACCCTGCACCACATCGTCACCGAAGGCTGGGCGATGGACATTTTTGCCCGGGAGCTCAGCGCGCTGTACGAAGCGTTCGTCGATGACCGTGAATCACCGCTGGCGCCGTTGCCGGTGCAGTACCTGGATTACAGCGTGTGGCAGCGTCAGTGGCTGGAGTCCGGCGAGCGTCAGCGCCAGCTCGATTACTGGACAACGCAACTGGGCCGCGAACACCCGCTGCTGGAGTTGCCGGCCGACCGTCCGCGTCCGCCGGTGCAAAGCCATCAGGGTGAGTTGTATCGCTTTGACCTGAGCGACGACCTCGCGGCACGGGTCCGCGCCTTCAATGCGCGACACGGCCTGACCCTGTTCATGACCATGACCGCCGCCCTGGCTACGCTGCTGTACCGCTACAGCGGCCAGACCGATCTGCGCATCGGCGCGCCGGTGGCCAACCGCATTCGCCCGGAAAGCGAAGGGCTGATCGGCGCGTTCCTCAACACACAGGTGCTGCGCTGCCAGCTCGACGGGCAGATGTCCGTCGGTGAGTTGTTCGAGCAGGTGCGTCACACGGTGATCGAAGGCCAGTCCCATCAGGACCTGCCGTTCGATCATCTGGTGGAAGCCTTGCAACCACCCCGCAGCGCGGCCTACAACCCATTGTTCCAGGTGATGTGCAACGTGCAGCGCTGGGAGTTCCAGCAAAGCCGCACCCTGGCCGGCATGACGGTCGAGTACCTGGCCAACGATGCCCGCGCGACCAAGTTCGACCTCAACCTGGAAGTCACCGACCTGGACCATCGCCTGGGTTGCTGCCTGACCTACAGCACCGATCTGTTCGACGAGCCGCGCATTGCGCGCATGGCCGGGCATTGGCGCAACCTGCTGGAGGCGCTGATTGCCGATCCGCAGCAGCGCTTGAGCGAACTGCCGCTGCTGGCGTGTGGCGAACAACAACATCTGCTCGACAGCCTCGGCGTCGAGCCGGGCGAGCATCGGCTGGACCAGTGCACCCATCACCTGTTCGCCGAGCAAGCCTTGATGCGCCAGGACGCTCCGGCCCTGACCTTCGCCGGGAAAACCCTGAGCTATGCCGAACTCGACGGCCGGGCCAATCGCCTGGCCTGGATGCTGCGCGAGCGTGGTGTCGGACCGCAGGTTCGTGTGGGGCTGGCACTGGAGCGCTCGCTGGAGATGGTCGTCGGCCTGCTGGCGATCCTCAAGGCTGGCGGCGCCTATGTGCCGCTGGATCCGGAATACCCGCTGGACCGCTTGCATTACATGATTAATGACAGCGGCATCGGTTTGCTGCTCAGCGACGCGGCGATGTTCAAGGCCCTGGGCGAGTTGCCGGCGACCGTTGGCCGCTGGTGTCTTGAAGAAGACGCCGCTGCACTGGCCAATTACCCGGCCACCGAATTGCCGTTGATCAGCCTGCCGCAGCATCAGGCCTACCTGATTTACACCTCGGGTTCGACCGGCAAACCGAAAGGCGTGGTGGTATCCCACGGCGAAATCACCATGCACTGCCGCGCGGTGATCGAGCGTTTCACCATGCGCCCTGACGATTGCGAACTGCACTTCTATTCGATCAACTTCGACGCCGCGACCGAGCGTTTGCTGGTGCCGCTGCTCAGCGGTGCGCAAGTGGTGCTGCGGGCTCAAGGGCAGTGGGACGCGGAAGAAATCTGTGGCCTGATCCGTCGTCATCAGATCAACGTCCTCGGATTCACGCCGAGCTATGGCAGCCAGTTGGCGCAATGGCTGGCAACGCAAAATGAAACCCTGGCGGTGCGCATGATCATCACCGGCGGCGAAGCGCTGACCGGTGAACACCTGGCGCGCATTCGCGCAGCCTTCAAGCCGAGTCTGTTCTTCAACGCCTACGGCCCGACCGAAACCGTGGTCATGCCGCTGGCCAGTCTCGCCCCTGAAGTGCTGGAAGAGGGCGCCGGCAGCGTGCCGATCGGCAGCATCATCGGCGACCGCGTGGCCTACATTCTCGACGCCGACCTGGCGTTGGTGCCGCAAGGCGTGACGGGCGAGTTGTACGTCGGTGGCGCGGGTCTGGCCCAGGGTTATCACCAGCGTTCGGGCATGACCGCGGAGCGCTTTGTGGCCGATCCGTTTGCCGCCAACGGCGGACGTATCTACCGCACCGGCGACCTGGTGCGCCAGCGCGCCGACGGCCTGGTGGAATACCTCGGACGCATCGACCATCAAGTGAAGATTCGTGGTTTCCGCATCGAACTGGGCGAGATCGAAACCCGTCTGCTGGAGCACGAATCGATTCGTGAAGCCGTTGTGCTGGCGCTCGATGCACCGAGTGGCAAGCAACTGGTCGGCTATCTGGTGACTGACGTTGCCGAACAGAACGAAGCACAGCAATCGGTCTTGCGCGAGGCCCTCAAGGCGCATCTGAAATCGCAACTGCCAGACTACATGGTGCCCACGCACCTGATCCTGCTGGGCAGCATGCCGCTGACCGCCAATGGCAAACTCGACCGCCGCGCTCTCCCGGCGCCGGACCCGGAGCTGAATCGCCATCACTACGTAGCGCCGAGCAACGAGCTTGAAGTGAGCCTCGCGCAGATCTGGTGCGAAGTGCTGAACGTCGGACAGGTCGGCCTCAACGACAACTTCTTCGAGTTGGGCGGTGACTCGATCCTGTCGATCCAGGTGGTCAGCAGGGCACGGCAGCAGGGCATTCACTTCAGCCCTCGCGACCTGTTCCAGCACCAGACCGTGCAGACCCTCGCCGCCGTGGCCAGCCGCACCGAGCAGGTCAGCGCCGAACAAGGCCTGATCATGGGCGAGTCGGGACTGACGCCGATCCAGCACTGGTTCTTCGACACCGACATCCCGCAGCGCCAGCACTGGAACCAGGCATTGTTGCTGCAACCGACCGCACCTCTGGAGCCCCATCGACTGGAGCAAGCGCTGCTGGCGGTAATCGAACAGCACGACGCCTTGCGTCTGCGCTTCAGCAAGGTCGCCGGTCATTGGCAAGCACAGCATCAGCCGATTTCCGAGGCGCCGGTGCTGTGGCAGGTGCGCGTTTCGTCGATGGACAAATGCGTGGCCTTGTTCGCCGATGCCCAGCGCAGCCTCGACCTCGAAGAGGGACCGCTAATACGCGTGTTGCTGGTCGATGGTCCCGAGGGCCAGCAACGGCTGTTCATCGCGATTCACCACTTGGTCGTCGACGGTGTTTCATGGCGCGTATTGCTGGACGACCTGCAAACCGTGTACCGCCAACTGGACGCGCAGCAGTCGGTGAAACTGCCGGCGAAAACCAGCGCCTTCAAGGACTGGGCCGCACGGCTGCAAGCCTACGCCGGCAGTGAGTCCCTGCGCGAAGAACTGGGCTGGTGGCAGGCGCACCTGGCCGGGCCCACTGCCGATTTACCCTGTGATCACCCCGCTGGCGGGCGGCAGAATCGTCATGCGCAAACCGTCAGCGTGCGCCTCGACAGCGAGCGTACCCGGCAGTTGCTGCAACAGGCACCGAGTGCCTATCGCACCCAGGTCAACGACTTGCTGCTGACCGCATTGGCCCGCGTGCTGTGCCGCTGGAGCGGTCAGCCATCGGCGCTGATTCAACTGGAAGGCCACGGCCGCGAAGCGCTGTTCGACGAGATCGACCTGACCCGCACCGTCGGCTGGTTCACCAGCGCCTACCCACTGCGCCTGACGCCGCTGAACATCGAAGAAGCCGCCGGGCAGGGCGTGTCGATCAAGGCGATCAAGGAGCAATTGCGTGCCGTGCCGCACAAAGGCCTGGGCTATGGCGTGCTGCGTTACCTGGCCGATGACCTGAGCCGCCACCGCATGGCGCAGTTGCCGGTGGCGCCGATTACCTTCAACTACCTCGGCCAGTTCGACCAGAGCTTCGGGGCGGACGCGCTGTTCCATCCACTGGATGAAGCCATTGGTGCGGCCCACGATGCCAATGCCCCGTTGCCCAACGAGCTGAGCGTCGACGGTCAGGTGTATGGCGGTGAACTGGTACTGCGCTGGACTTTCAGCGCCGAACGCTTCGATGGGCAAACCATCGACGAGTTGGCCGATGCCTACCTCGGTGAGTTGAACAGCCTGATTGAGCATTGCCTGCGCGACGACGCGGGTGGCCTGACGCCGTCGGACTTCCCGCTGGCGAATCTCAGCCAGACTCAACTGGATGCGCTGCCGGTCCCGGCCGCCGTCATCGAAGACGTCTACCCGTTGACCCCGATGCAGGAAGGCATGCTGCTGCACACCTTGCTGGAGCCGGGCACCGGCCTGTACTACATGCAGGACCGCTACCGCATCAACAGCGAACTCGACCCGCAGCGTTTCGCAAAGGCCTGGCAAGCGGTGATCGCCCGCCACGAAGCGTTGCGCGCGTCGTTTTGCTGGAACGTCGGCGAAGACATGCTGCAAGTGATCCACAAACCGGGCAGCACGCCGATCGAATACCTCGACTGGAGCAATCTCGCCGAAGTCGAGCAAGAGCCGAAGCTGCAAATCTTGCTCAAGACCGAACGCGAGGCCGGGTTCGATCTGCTCAACCAGGCGCCGTTCCACTTGCGTTTGATCCGTGTGGGCGCGGCGCGCTACTGGTTCATGATGAGCAACCACCACATCCTCATCGATGCCTGGTGCCGTTCGCTGCTGATGAATGATTTCTTCGAGATCTACAGCGCCCTCGGCGAAGGCCGGGAAGCGCAGCTGGAGGTACCACCACGTTATCGCGACTACATCGGTTGGCTGCAGCATCAGAGCCTGGCCGAAGCACGGCAGTGGTGGAAAACCAACCTGCAGGGGTTCGAACGGACCACGCCGATCCCGAGCGACCGGCCATTGCTGCGTGAACATGCCGGCGACAGCGGCGGCATGATCGTCGGCGACCGCTATACAAGGCTCGATGCCCGTGACGGTGCGCAATTGCGCGAACTGGCCCAGGCCCATCAGTTGACCATCAACACCTTTGCCCAGGCAGCGTGGGCGCTGGTGCTGCGGCGCTTGAGCGGTGATCGCGACGTGCTGTTCGGCGTCACCGTGGCCGGGCGTCCGGTGGACATGCCGCAGATGCAGCGCACCGTCGGCCTGTTCATCAACAGCATCGCGCTGCGGGTGAAAATGCCTGAGGACGGCCAGCGATGCAGCGTGCGCCAGTGGCTCACCGGTCTGCTCGACAACAATATGCAACTGCGTGAATACGAATACCTGCCACTGGTGAACATCCAGGAGCAAAGCGAACTGCCCAAAGGCCAGCCGCTGTTCGACAGCCTGTTCGTGTTCGAAAACGCCCCGGTGGAAGTCTCGGTGCTCGACCGTGCGCAGAGCCTCAACGCGACCTCGGACTCGGGCCGAACCCATACCAACTTCCCGCTCACGGCCGTGTGCTATCCGGGCGATGACCTGGGCTTGCACCTGTCCTACGACCAACGCTACTTCGATGAGGCCACGGTCGAGCGCATGCTCGCTGAGTTCAAGCGTCTGCTGCTGGCATTGGTGGAAGGTTTCCATGGCGACATGGCCGACCTGCCGTTGCTGGGGACTGAGGAGCAGGACTTCCTCATCCATGGCTGCAACCAGAGCGAACACGATTACCCGCTGGAGCAGAGCTACGTTTCATTGTTCGAAACGCAGGTCGCCCGGCATCCACTGCGAATTGCCGCCAGTTGTCTGGACCGGCAATACAGTTATCTGGAGCTGAACCAGCGCAGCAACCGCCTCGGTCATGCATTGATCGCCGCCGGTGTCGGGCGCGATCAACCGGTGGCCTTGCTGGCAGAACGCAGCCTCGACTTGCTGGGCATGATCATCGGCAGCTTCAAGGCAGGGGCGGGTTACCTGCCGCTGGATCCGGGTTTGCCGAGTCAGCGTCTGAGCCGGATCATCGATCTGAGCCGCACGCCATTGCTGGTGTGCACGCAAGCCTGTCGTGAGCAGGCGCAAGCCTTGCTCGAGGAGTTCGGCTGCTCCAGCCGGCCACGGCTGCTGGTCTGGGAAGAAGTCCAGGCCCTTGCGCTGTCGGCGGACAATCCTGGTGTCTACAGTGGTCCGGACAACCTCGCCTATGTGATCTACACCTCTGGTTCCACCGGTTTGCCCAAAGGCGTGATGGTCGAACAACGCGGCATGCTCAACAACCAATTGAGCAAGGTGCCGTACCTGAACCTGAGCGACGCCGACGTGATCGCCCAAACCGCTTCGCAAAGCTTCGACATTTCCGTGTGGCAGTTCCTCGCCGCGCCGTTATTCGGCGCCCGGGTGGACATCGTGCCGAACACCATTGCCCACGATCCCCAGGGTTTGCTGGCCCATGTGCAAAGCCAGGGCATCACCGTGCTGGAAAGCGTGCCTTCGCTGATCCAGGGCATGCTCGCCCAGGAACGCATGAGCCTCGATGGCCTGCGCTGGATGTTGCCGACGGGGGAGGCGATGCCGCCGGAACTGGCGCATCAATGGTTGCTGCGCTATCCGCAGATCGGCCTGGTGAATGCCTATGGCCCGGCGGAGTGCTCGGATGACGTGGCGTTCTTCCGCGTCGATATGGCTTCGACTCGCGGCAGCTACCTGCCGATTGGTACGCCGACTGACAACAACAAATTGTACCTGCTCGACGGAGCGCTGGAACTGGTGCCGCTGGGCGCGGTGGGTGAACTGTGCGTGGCGGGGACCGGGGTCGGTCGCGGCTATGTCAGCGATCCGCTGCGCACGGCACCGGTGTTTGTGCCGAACCCGTTTGGCGCACCGGGTGAGCGCCTGTATCGCACCGGCGACCTGGCCCGCCGTCGCAGTGACGGCGTTCTGGAATATGTCGGCCGGGTCGACCATCAGGTGAAGATCCGCGGTTACCGCATCGAGCTCGGTGAAATCGAAGCTCGCCTGCACGAACTACCGCAAGTCCGCGATGCGGCGGTGGGTGTGCAGGACGGGGCGAACGGCAAGCACCTGGTGGGCTATCTGGTCGCGGCGGATGTTGCGCTCGATCCGGCTGAACGCCTGGAGTGCATCAAGCAACGCCTGCGCGCCGAACTGCCGGAATACATGGTGCCGCTGCACTGGTTATGGCTGGACAAGCTGCCGCTCAACGCCAACGGTAAACTGGACCGCAAGGCACTGCCGACGTTGGAGATCGGTCAATTGCAAAGCCAGGATTACCAGACGCCGCGCAATGAGCTGGAGCAGACCCTGGCAGACATTTGGGCCGAGGTACTGAAGGTCGAGAGAGTGGGCGTTCGCGACAATTTCTTCGAGTTGGGCGGGCATTCGCTGCTGGCCACGCAAATCGCCTCGCGGGTGCAGAAATCCCTGCAACGGGATGTGCCGCTGCGGGCGATGTTCGAATGCAGCACGGTGGAAGAACTGGCCCGGTACATCGACGGGTTGACGGCCAGCGAGCTCACCGAGGAGAAAGTGGATCGCTTGAATGACCTGATGGCGGAGCTGGAGGGACTTTGAATCCCTGGCGTCAGTACTGGCCCAATCGCGAGCAAGCTCGCTCCCACAGTGGGTGGTGAACACATCATTTGTGATCAGCGTAAATCCCTGTGGGAGCGGCGATCCGACTTGCCCGCGATGGCGGTTGTACAAACGCATACATTCTCGCGATTGACTGCGATCCGTCAGCCGCTCAGTCTTCGGGCTCCCTTTGTGCTCGCGGAGACAGCCGATGCCCTTCGTAACGATAGACGGACAAGCCCTCCACTACATCGATCAAGGTACCGGCCCGGCGGTGCTGCTGGCCGGTAGTTACCTGTGGGACCAGGCCATGTGGGCGCCGCAGATTGCCGCGCTCTCGCAACAGTATCGTGTGATAGCCCTGGACCTGTGGGGGCACGGCCAATCCGGGCCGTTGCCTGTCGGTACGACGTCGCTGGATGACCTGGCGCGTCAGGCCCTGGTCCTGCTCGATCATCTGGACATCGAGCGGGTCACGCTGGTCGGCCTGTCGGTCGGCGGCATGTGGGGCGCGCGCCTGGCCTTATCGGCAGCGCAGCGGATCAACGGACTGGTGCTGATGGACACCTACGCCGGCGCCGAACCGGAGCCGACTCGCCAGTACTACTTTTCACTGTTGAAGCAGATCGAAGAGGCGGGTGTCATCACGCCAGCGCTGCTGGATATCGTGGTGCCGATTTTCTTCCGGCCGGGCATTGATCCGCAGTCGGCGCTCTACCGGGATTTTCGTGCTTCCCTCGCGGCTCAACCCGCGGATCGCCTGCGTGAAAGCATCGCGCCGATGGGGCGGATTACATTTGGGCGCGATGACCAGTTATCGCGTCTGGGCGAACTGGACGCAGCGACCACACTGGTGATGTGCGGCGATCAGGACAAGCCTCGGCCACCGGGTGAAGCCCGTGAAATGGCTGAGTTGATTGGCTGCCCGTGGGTGCTGGTGCCGGAGGCGGGGCATATTTCCAATCTGGAGAACCCTGGGTTTGTGACTGAAACCTTGTTGGCATTTTTGGCCGACAGAAATTAGTCGAATCTACCGACGCCATCGCAAGCAAGCTCGCTCCCACAGGTAATCACCTTCCCCTGTAGGAGCGAGCTTGCTCGCGATGGCGTCAGTGCTGTCTCTACCCTGTAAGGGGAAAAGTCACTTCGGCCCGAGAATCTTCGCCAGTTTGTCCGGCGACGGAGCGCCTTGCTGCTGTTGCAGATTGCCCTTGTCATCCATGTAGAAAATCGCCGGCGTCGCCTGCAACTCCAGCTCTTCCATCAATTGCATGTTGGCCGCGAACTTTGCCTGAATCGCCGGCGGCACTTCCTTCAAGGCCTTGAGCGAACTCTCCTTGCCAGCGGCTTCGTGATCCTGCAGGGCTTTTTCCGGGTCTTTGGCGGCGAGCAGCGCGGCGGATTTTCCGGGGCTGTCTTCGCGGATGATGCCCACCATGATGTGGCGCAACTGCACCTTGCCGGCCTTGACCCACGGCCGGGCCTGTTCCCAGAACATGTTGCAGTACGGGCAGTTCGGGTCACTGAACAGGTACACCACGCGCGGCGCATCCTTCTTGCCGTCGCCGATCCAGTTGCTGGTTTCGAACTTGGCCCAGACTTCCTTGGCCATCGGTGCATACACCAGTTTCTGCAAAGGTGCGCTGCTCAGGTCATTGCCTTCGGCGTCATACAGGTTGCCCAGCAACACGTGTTTGCCATCCGGGGTCAGGTACAGCGCCATGCCGCGGTTCTGGTATTGCGCGGCATAACCACGCAAGCCGTCGGGGGCGTCGAACTGGCCGACGATTTTCGCGCCTTTGGCCTCGATTTTCTTGATGGCATCGGGCAACTCTTCGGCCTGCACCGATGGCAGGTGCAACAGGGCAGCACCAAGGCTCAGGGTCAGCAGGTGGCGGAGGCGGGGCATGGCAGTTTCCTTGAAGAGGTGGCGGGTACGGTGTCGAAGTTTTCCAGCGCGCGGGCCAGGCTGGCTTCCGACAACTCGCCCAGATGGCTGCCCAGCAGGCGACCCTCGGGGTTGTAGAACAGCGTAGTCGGCAATGCCATGGAACCGACGGCCTGGCTCAGACGCCCACTGCCGTCGAACAGCACGTTGGACAGGCTCAGGCCCTGGGTTTCCAGAAAGATCGCGACGCTTTGCATGCTTTCTGACTGATTGACGAACAGGAACGTCAGGTCCGGCCGTTGTTGCTGGGCGTTTTCCAGCACCGGCATTTCCCGGCGGCACGGCGGGCACCAGGTGGCCCAGAGATTGATCACCAACGGGCCTCCCTTGTAGTCGGCCAGTTGCACGGTTTCGCCAGCGGCGTTGCGCAGGGTGATTTCCGGCAGGCGTGTGCCTTGTTCATAAATCGACAGGGAGAACGTCGCCAACAGCCAGAACGCCAGGCCACTGGCCACGCCAAAGCCCAATGGACGGCGCAGACCCGGGCGACGCCAGCCGCGATACAGCGTGGCGAGCAAAACGACCACGACCCCCGGCCAGGCGAGGAAACCGCCATCGCGCAGGTCGATGACCTGCCACGGATCGTTGCGATAGTGCACCCAATAGGCCGCCACGAAACTGATTCGGGCTGCCAGCATGCCCATCAGAAACAGGCTGAACAGCACCGACTCAGGGTTTTCACTACCACGCTTGGCGACCCGCCAGCCGACAAAAGTGGCCAGCGCCAGCGCACTGATCAACAGCAGGTGATTGAGCGCGATGGCAAAGGTGCCGAGGGTGAAAGTCAGCATTAACGGGCGTCTCGGGTGGTGGTCCAGCGTTGCAGGAATGTATCGGCATCGACCTCGCCGGTGATGCGCTGGCTGCGCCGCTCTTCACCGTCCACACCAATCCATAGCAGGCTCGGTGGCCCTGGCACTTGGTAACGGCCGAGCAGTTCACGGCTGGCGGCATTGTCGGCGGTGACGTCCAGTCGCAGCAAGCGCACATCGCTCAAAGCCTCGAGGACACGGGTTTTGCCGAAGACCTGTTTCTCCATGACCTTGCACGACACGCACCAGTCGGCGTAGTAGTCCAGCAGCACCCACTGACCCTGAGCCTGTGCGGCGTCGAGTTCCCGTTGCAGTGCCTGCGGATCCTTGATGGTGATGAAGGCATCGTGGCCAACCGGCACGGCGGCCACAGCCTGGTTCGAGGCGCGGTAGACCTGCAATGGCTTGAACGGATCATCGCCGCCACCGGCTGCACCGATCACCAACAGGCCACCCCATAAACCGAGCAGTAACGAACTGGCGCCAAACAGGTGCGCGATACGGCCAAAACCTTCCGACTGCTTCCAGGCGCTGTAGGCCGCGATCAACAGCAGCGCACCGCACAAGCCGACCCACAGGGATTCGTCGAGCACCGGACGCAGCATCAACAATGCGGTGGCGAGGAACAGGAAGCCGAAAATGCCTTTGACCAGGTTCATCCAGGCGCCTGGCTTGGGCATGAAACGATTGCCGACGGTCACCAGCAGCAACAGCGGCACACCGATGCCGATGCCCATGGCAAACAGAATCAATCCGCCATGCAGCGCGTTACCGCTTTGCGCGATGTAGAGCAGGGCGCCGGCCAGTGGCGCGGTCATGCAGGGACCAACCAGCAGACCGGACAGCGCCCCCAGCACCCCGGCGCCGATCAGACTGCCGCCGCGTTGATTGCGCGAGACGTTTTCCAGGCGATCACGCACGGCCACCGGCAGTTGCAGTTCGAAGAAACCGAACATCGGCAGCGCCAGCAACACGAAAATCGCCGCGAAACTGCCCAGCAGCCAGGGGTTCTGCAACCAGGCTTGCAGGTTCGCCCCGAGGGAGGCGGCCAGGACACCCATCGCCGCATACACCAGCGCCATGCTGACCACATAACTGCTGGCCAGGGCGAATCCGCGTCTGGGCGTGGCGCCACTGCCGACGATCAACCCGGCCAGAATCGGCAGCATCGGCAATGAACAAGGCGTGAAGGCCAGCAACAGGCCCAGGCCGAAGAACAGCACAAGGCTCCAGCCCAGCGCCCGTTGTTGCAGGCTGCTGGCCAGCGCCTGGTCCGGCGCTTCAGTGGCCGCATTCAATGCATTGGTATTGCCCAGGTCCACGACTCTGGTTTGTGGCGGATAACACAAGCCGGCATCGGCGCAGCCCTGGTAACTGACCTTGACCTGACCGCTGGCACCCGCCGGAATTTTCAGTTCCAGGCCCTGACGGTAGACTTGCTGTTCACCGAAAAACTCGTCGCTGTGGGCTTCACCTTCCGGTAGCGGGGGATGTTGCCCGACAGGTAATCCATCGAACTTCAAGCGTTTCTGATACAGGTAATAGCCGTCGGTGATCTGCCAATAGAGCTGGGTTTCACCGGATTCCAGACGTTCAGAGGTGAACGCGAAGGCTTTATCAACCGGGAGAAATTCAGGTTTGGTGTCGAACGGATTGGTTCCCGCCTGGGCCAGGCCCACGATCAAGAGAGTAAAAAGTAAAAACAGACGACGCATGGATAAGCCTTTGTCCTTTGCTAATGAGGTGCACAGTGGCGGGTGGCGATTAACCGATGATTAACCGCCCCGGCCTTGTGGCGGTGGCGCTTGCGGCATAATGTCGACTTAATCGGTCAACGGCTTAATAGGCTTTATTTCTACGAGGCTCCCCATGCACGTACTGGTTTGCGAAGACGATGAATTGATCGCCAGCGGTATCGTCGCCGGCCTGACCGCCCAGGGCCTGACCGTGGAACACGTCGCCACGGCGTCCGCCGCCCGGGCGATGCTCAAGGTGGCGGAGTTCGACGTGATGGTGCTCGACCTTGGGTTGCCGGACGAGGATGGCCTCAAGCTGCTGCAGCAGTTGCGCCATCAAGGCCTGGAGTTGCCGGTTTTGATCCTCACTGCCCGGGACTCGGTTACTGATCGCGTCGATGGCCTGCAAGCCGGTGCCGACGACTATCTGCTCAAACCGTTCGACTTGCGCGAACTCGCTGCACGCTTGCACACGCTGTTGCGGCGGGTGGCGGGGCGCAGCGTCAACCTGATCGAGCATGGTGCCCTGACCTACGACCCGAGCAGCCGCGAAACCACGCTCGCGGGGCAGCCGGTGGACCTGTCGCGCCGTGAGCAGTCATTGCTGCAAGCCTTGCTGCATAACCGTGGCCGTGTGTTGTCCACCGAGCAACTCAAGGACAGCGTCTACGGTTTCAACGACGAACTGGAAAGCAACGCCCTTAACGTCCATATCCATCACCTGCGGCGCAAGCTCGGCAATGGCATTGTCGAGACCGTGCGCGGTCTGGGCTATCGCCTGGGGCCGGCTGATGGCGGAGAAAAATCGAAGTGATGAGTCTGCGTTTGCGCCTGAGTCTGACGCTCGGCGCCGCATTTGCCTTGATCTGGGCCCTGGCCGCGGCCTGGATGCTCAGCGATCTGCGCAATCAAATGATGTTTTCCCTCGACCAGCGCCTGGTGGCCTCGGCACGCATGGTCGCCGGCCTGATGGAGCAACTGCCGCCCGTGCCGAGCAAGGGCGAGGGCACCCACTTCAGTGCCGAACAGCTGAACATTCCGGGTGGCATGGCGTGCCAGGTCAGCTCGTTGCGCGGCGAAATCCTTGCCCGCAGTCACTCCGATCCGCAGCAGACCCTGGAGGCCGAGAAACTCGGGTTTCACGATCAGATGATCGACGGCGCGCCGTGGCGCAGTTTCACATTGGCCCGGGGCGATCTGCGCATCACCACCGCTGACCGGCAGATCGAGCGTGAGGCGTTGAACATGTCGATCCTGCTGGCCGCTTCGGTGCCGGTGGGCGTGGCGCTGCTCGGTTGCCTGTGTTTGCTCTGGCTGGGCATCGGCCAGGGGCTGGCGCCGCTCAACCGCATGCGCGATGCCTTGATGCGCCGTAGCGCCGACTCCCTCGAACCCTTGCAGATCCAGCCACTGCCCAGCGAGCTGCAACCCTTGCTGGAAACCCAGAACCAGTTGCTCCAGCGCATCGGCAAGACCATCGAGCGCGAACGTCGCCTGACCGGAGACGCGGCCCACGAACTGCGCAGCCCGCTGACCGCGATCAAGACCCACCTGCAAGTGGCGCGGATGACGCAAGGCAGCGCCCGGGACCAGTCCCTGGCCCGGGCCGAAGAGGGCGCCGACCGCATGCACCGGACCCTCGAACAATTACTGTTGTTGGCGCGCGTCGAGGGCAGCCTGTCATTCGACGACGGTGTGCAGTGCAACGCCGAACAAGTGGCGAAACTGGCGATCCAGGACGCGGCAAGCGGCGATCGCCAGCGCATCAGGTTTCAGGCGCCGGGCAAGGTTTCCGCCGCGCCGGTACAAATGCCCGCCGTGCTGTCGATTGCCGCGCTGCGCAACTTGCTCGACAACGCACTGCGCCATACTCCCGCCGACAAAGCGGTGGAGTTGAGCCTGGAAACCACCGGCAATCGTGTGCAGTTTGTGGTGCGCGACCATGGGCCGGGGATTGCCGAAGAAGATCTGCAACACCTGACCCAGCGCTTCTGGCGCAACGGTCAGAGCACCGGATGTGGTCTGGGGCTGGCGATTGTGCAGGCCATCGTTCAGCGTTGCGGTTGCACGCTGCATTTCGATAGCCGGCCGGACGGCTTGCGGGTTGAGCTGACGATGCCGCTGCAACCGGTCTGAAAAACACCACCTCCCCTGTAGCAGCGAGCTTGCTCGCGATGGTCGATAACGATAACGCGTGCTTTCTGAATGCACGCGCTGTTCTTGAGTCCATCGCGAGCAGAGCTCGCTCCTGCAAAGGTTTCCGGGTTACCGCCTAAATCCCTCAAGCGCTGATGCGTTTCCAGAACAGGAAAACCTTATTGAGGGGTCGAGAGATGTCAGTCGCTACCAACCTTATCGAAGAGCAGCCGGCGACGTCCGCCGAGACGCTTTATCAATTCAACGAATCGCCATTGCTCGCCCGTCAGAGCCGGCAGGAATCCAACGCCCGCAGCTATCCGCGACGCATTCCCCTGGCACTCAAGCGCGCCAAGGGCATCTACGTCGAAGATGTCGAAGGCCGCACCTTCATCGATTGCCTGGCCGGAGCCGGAACCCTGGCCCTGGGGCACAACCACCCGGTGGTGATCGAAGCCATCCAGCAAGTGCTGGCCGATGAGCTGCCGCTGCACACCCTGGACCTGACCACGCCGGTCAAGGACCGGTTCGTCCAGGATCTGTTCGGGCTGCTGCCGCCTGCCCTGGCCGCTGAAGCGAAGATCCAGTTTTGCGGCCCGACCGGCACCGACGCCGTGGAAGCGGCACTGAAACTGGTGCGTACCGCCACTGGTCGCAGCACCGTGATCTCGTTCCAGGGTGGCTATCACGGCATGAGTCAGGGCGCGTTGAGCCTGATGGGCAGTCTGGGGCCGAAAAAGCCCTTGGGCGCCTTGCTCGGCAGCGGCGTGCAGTTCATGCCGTACCCCTACGATTACCGCTGCCCGTTCGGGCTCGGCGGCGCGCAAGGGGTCAAAGCCAACCTGAGTTACCTGGAAAACCTGTTCAATGATCCCGAAGCTGGTGTGCAATTGCCGGCGGCGGTGATCGTGGAAGTGGTGCAGGGCGAGGGCGGGGTGATTCCGGCGGATCTGGACTGGTTGCGCGGTGTGCGGCGGATCACTGAACAGGCGGGTGTCGCGCTGATCGTCGACGAAATCCAGAGTGGCTTCGCCCGCACCGGCAAGATGTTCGCCTTCGAGCATGCCGGGATCATTCCCGATGTCGTGGTGATGTCCAAGGCCATCGGTGGCAGCCTGCCGCTGGCGGTGGTGGTCTATCGCGACTGGCTCGACACCTGGCTGCCGGGCGCCCATGCCGGGACGTTCCGTGGCAACCAGATGGCCATGGCCGCCGGTTGCGCGGTGATGCGTTATCTGGTCGAACACAAGGTCTGCGAGCATGCCGCCGCGATGGGCGAGCGTCTGGCCGAGCACCTGCGCATCCTGCAGCGGGACTTCCCGCAACTGGGGGACATCCGCGGACGTGGCTTGATGCTCGGCGTCGAACTGGTGGACCCGACGGGCGCGCTGGATGCCCAAGGCCATCCGCCGGCTTTCGCCCGTCTGGCACCCCTGGTGCAGCGCGAATGCCTCAAGCGTGGCTTGATCCTGGAACTCGGTGGCCGCCACGGCGCGGTGGTGCGCTTCCTGCCGCCACTGGTGATTACCGCTGCGCAAATCGATCGCGTGGCCGAGATTTTCGGGCGAGCCCTGGCCGCCGCCACGGCCCATCCTTAAATTTTCCGCCCTGCGGATCGTTCCTTCTACATAACGGTTGCGTGCACAACGCAACCCGCCCGAAAACGATGGAGAGACAGCATGACGTCAGTATTCGACCGCGAGGACATCCTCTTTCAGGTCGTGGTCAACCACGAAGAGCAATACTCGATCTGGCCCGACTACAAAGCCGTGCCACAAGGCTGGCGCACCGTGGGTAAAAGCGGGCTGAAAAAGGAATGCCTGGCCTACATCGAAGAAACCTGGACCGACATGCGTCCATTGAGCCTGCGGCAGAAGATGGACGAGCAGGCGGCTGTGGCGCACTGATCCGTCATGCAAAAAGAAGCCCGCTGGACTGGTGACAGTCAGCGGGCTTTTTCATGTCGTGCATTTGTGTTGTCTGTCCGGCCGCCTTCGCGAGCAGGCTCGCTCCCACATTGGATTCATGGCGCGCCACAAATCCCCTGTGGGAGCGAGCCTGCTCGCGAAGAACGATAACGCGGTCCAACCGAGGTTACACGCCACTAAGCCCCTTGATGACCAAATCCACATTCCCCTCCAGTTCCGCGACCGGATCCTCGGCATCGGTACTCAGCACCAGTAACCGGCTACCCGACCCGGCAATCACCGCTTTCAGCGCATCCGACGGCTGCCGGTGATGCAGCACCACCGTCACGTCATTATCCTTGAGCGTTGCGCCCAATTGCTTCAGCGCCTCCGGTGTCCACTCGGCATCGGCGCGTGCATCCTGGCCGATCAATTCCAGATTGAGACCGCCGATCAGGTAGCCGAAGTGATCGCTGAGACTCATCACACAGAGGTTGTCCACATTGGCCAACCGCGCTTCGCTGTCGGCACTGAGCTTGAGCAAACGCTGCTTGAGCGATGCCAGGTTGGCGTCGATCTTCGGCTTGGCCTTGGGGGCCAGACGCACCAGGTCCGCCGCCATCACATCGGCCATGCGCCCCATGTTATTGCTGGAGAACCACGGCTGACTGTTCAGCCCGTCGACCTTGTTGTCGGGCTGTACGGCTATGCCGGGCAGGGCGCCGTCCACGGGGCGAGCGGCGTCGACTTCGACGATGCGGATATTGCTGCGCCGGGCGATCGGGTACAGCGGGTCATCCGGCCACAGTGAGCGCAGGCCGATCACCGCATCGGCGTCGCTTGCCAGTTTGGCCAGCGCCGGGGCGCCACGGCCGGTGAAGTAGGCGGTCTGGCGGCTGCCGGGCAGGTTGGCCGGGGTCGCGCGTTCGAGGCTGACATCGGTGCCCTTGAGCAAGACCTCACCCAGGCCATAGGTAATCGGCAAGGAGGCCAGCACACGCAGCGGTTTGCCGTTGTCGGCGGCCATGGTCGTTGTCGCCAGCCCGCACAGGGCGACGGCGAGGGTCAGTTGGCGCAGTGAAAAAATCATTTATCCAAGGTTCCCTTTCAGGCTGGGGACGACGCCGCGCGCGATGGCGGCCAGGGCGAAGGCGATACCGGCCACGAGGATGATCGCGGCGCCGGACGGGATCGGCAGGTCGAAGACAATCGGTGCAAGAATCCCGCACAGTGTGCTGACCGTGGCGATCAGCACCGAACACCAGAAAAAGCCCTTCAGCGATTGGCTGAGCAGGCGTGCCGCGGCGGCCGGAATCACCAGCAGGGCGCCCACCAGAATCGCGCCGATGACCTTCACGGCGGCAACGGTGATCAGCGTCACCAGAATCACGAACAGATAATCCAGGGTTTTCACCGCCACCCCGCGCACCGCCGCCAACTGCGGGTTGAAACTGGCGAGCATGATGCGGTTGTACAAAGGCAAGGCCAGGGCCATGACCAGCGAACCGACGATGGCCAGCACCAGCAGGTCATTGCCATTGACCGTCAGCACCGAGCCGAACAGCACGTTTTCCAGAATGTGCACGTTGATCTTGCCCGCCAGAATCAGCAGCAGGCTAGCGCCCAAGGCGAGCGACACCGAGAGAAACACGCCAATCAAGGTATCTGGCGCCAGACCGGTGCGGTTGCGCAGGTAATTGAGCAGGATGCCGAACAGCAGGCAGTAGCCGAACAGGCTGCCGTAGGGGCCGGTGTAGGGTTCGCCGAGCAGGATGCCGATGGCCACGCCGGTCAGGGCGGCGTGACCGACCGCCTCGGAGAAAAACGCGAAGCGCTTGACCACCACCAACGTGCCCAGGCCTCCCAGTACCGGGCCGATCAACAGGCCGGCGAGCAGGGCGTTGACCACGAATCCATAGGCCAGCGCCTCGGGCAGATAACCCGACGACGCCCAGCCCTGGACCATCAGGCGAAAAGCTTCGTAACTCATCAGGCAAGGCTCCGTGGGTGGGTCGAGAACAGGTTCAACAGACGCTCCGGTGTCAGCGCCTGTTGCGGCGTGGCGTCGAACAGCACCCGGCGATTGAGCCCGGTGACGTGATCGGCCAGGCGTCCGACCGCTTCCAGGTCGTGCTCGATCCACAGTACGGTGATGCCCGCCGCTCGCCAGTCGCCGAGCAAGCGTTCGAACACCCGGATACCGGCCTCATCGAGGGCCGACATCGGTTCGTCGAGCACCAGCAATTGCGGAGGCGGAATCAGCCCCTGGGCCAGCAACACCCGTTGCCGTTCGCCGCCGGACAGCGCGCCCATGCGGCGCTTGCGTTTGTCCTGCATGCCGACCCGCTCCAGCGCCTCGCCAATCGCCGTCGCGTAGTGTTTGCTCAAGCCGAGAAAGGCCGGGCGACGCTGGCACATGGCGGCCATGAAATCGTCGACGGTCATTGGCAAGCCCCGGTCGAACTCCAGTGCCTGTGGCGCATAGCCGATGGTCCCCGGCTCGGCTGGCCAATGCAGGTTCAAGCGGCCCTGGTGAGGCATTTGCCCGAGCAGGGTCTTGATCAGCGAACTCTTGCCGCCGCCATTGGGGCCGACCAATGCGTGCACGCTGCCGGGTCGGACTTGAAATGTCACGTTGTCGAGGATCGTCGTGCGCCCGAGGGTCAGGCTGACACCTGCAAAATCCAATGTCGGCCCCGAAACCTGTGGGAGCGAGCTTGCTCGCGATGGCGGTGTATCAGGCAACATGGTGGTCGACTGACACGACGCCTTCGCGAGCAAGCTCGCTCCCACAGGGGATTCTGCATCGGCCAGGATGGTTTCTTTCGATGTCATGCCCCCGACTCCTGAATTGCCCGCACCACGGTGTCGAGGTTGCCGGTCATTTCCTTTTCGTACTTGTCGGCGGTGTATTCGCCGTAGGAAATATGCGACAGCGGATACAGCTTCACGCCGGATTCGCGCTGGATGGTGTCGACGTAAGTGGAAGGAAAGTCCATCTCCGAGAAGATCACCTTCACGTCCAGTTCACGCAGTTGATCGATGGTTTTTTTCAGCTGGCTCGGGCTTGGCTCGATACCGTGGGCCGGCTCGACCACGGCCGTCACTTCGAGGCCGAATTCGCGCAGCAGATAGTCGTAGGCCGCGTGTACCGTGGCCACCCGCAGTTCCGCGTTCGGTGCCTGGGTCAGTTTGGCCAGGGCGTCGGCGCGCATCTTGCGCAGGCGCTTGCCGTAGGCGCGGGCGTTCTCGGTGTAGGTTTTGGCATTGGCGGGATCGAGCTTGCCTAGCTCCCGGGCAATGTTGTTGACCTGGGCAATCGAGGCGCTGATCGACAGGAAGGTGTGCGGGTTCACCACCTTGCCGGCACCGCGTGCGGCCACGCCGGTGGCGGCCAGTAGCGGTACGTTCTCGTTGGCTTCGATTACCGGCACGTTCGGGGTTTCGCTGGCGGCGATCATGCGGTCGGCGAAGTCGTCATGGCCGACACCGTTGAGCACAATCACGTCCAGCCCGCTGATGCGCTTGATGTCTTCGGCGCGGGGCTCGTAGGCATGCGGGTTGAAACCGGCTGGAATCAGCGGCACCACCTCGGCCTTGTCGCCGACGATGTTCGCCACGTAGCTGTAGTAGGGATGCAGGGTGATGCCGATGCGCAGGCGCTTGGCTTCGTCGGCGCTGGCCAGGGATGGCAGCAGGCAGGCGAGCAAGCCGACCAGCAGCAGGCGCAAAAAAGAACATTGAGATGAATTGGGCATGGGAAAGCGGTCTTCTCTCGGAAAAAGGCGAGGGTTCAGTGCCGGTGCTGGCGGGTCACACCGGCATCGAATTGCGCGATGACCTGCTGCCAGCCGGCGCTTTCGAGCGCGGCATCGCTGAGGTCGGTCGGTGCCGTGAGCGTGCTGGTGCGGTTGAGCCAGATGTCCGGTGCAGCGTCGGCGGTTGCGCTCAGACGCAGCAGAAACGAACCGGCGACCGTCGGCATCTGGCTCCGGCCGAAATAGGCCTTGGCGTCGAGCATTTGCCAGGCATGGCCACCCCGGCTGACGGAGCTGGCGTCCCGGGCAAACGGGGCAAACCCTTCCTCGGCCAGCAACTCGGGTGTCGGCAGCGCTTGCTGTTCCTGGCGCAGCAAATGGATCTCGTCCAGCGTCACCCGCAAATCGGCGTAGATACCTTGCTCGGATGCACTGAGGTCACGGCGCGCATCCAGTTGATGGCTGCTGACGCTGCTCACCTCATGGGATTCACCGCGCCAGAGCACCACCGAGCCGGCCACCGCGAGGATCATCAGGCACAGCAGCAGAACATAGAGGGTTTCGTGACCGGCCCCGGCCGGGCGCACGACTTGGGTCGTTGGAGTGCTCATGGTGCCTCGATGTCCGCTTGGTCGATTTCCACGACGTGACCGGGGCCGGCATCGAACAGCACATAGAACTCGGCGCCGGGCTTCTTGAAGGTCAGGGTCGAATCAGGCCCGAGCTTGCCCGGCACCAGGATGGTTTCGTCGTAGCCGATCACATCGAGGGTCACGCCAGGAGCGCCGCTGCCGTCGGAAAAACCGCCGGTGCACTTGATCTGCTCCGCGTCGATGGCCTTGCATTCGCACATCGGATTGTGGGCCAGGGCGGCGGCGCTGAAGCCGGCGCAGAGCACCAGCAACACGGCGTTGAGCGGGCGAAGAGGGGTGATCATGGTTTGCCTCCTTGTTTGTTCAGCCAGGCGATGGTGGCGGGGGAGGCCTGGCTCAAAGGAATGGATGCCTGATGCATGGCGCCGTCCCAGCCTTCCATGGTGATCCACAGTTCGGCGTCGGCCGTGGTCTTTTCCGGGACGGGCAGCGAGGCACCCATGCGGTACGGGGTGCCGAAGAAAATCACCCCGGCGGCGCGCAGGCTGCGGGGCTTGCCGATACGCAGGTAAGTGGCCTTGACCTGGCCGATACAGGCCTCGCACAACGCGGCGTTGAAACCTTTCATGTAACCGGCTGGGCCGTCGAGCATGGGCGCGGCGTTGCGCAATTCCGCCAGGAGCAGGCTCCAGGGACCGACCCGGACTTCGCCGACCTCCCGTTCGCCAAGGCCACTGTCGCCGCGCATCAATGCCTCGTCGGCGAAGTACTTGGGCATGAAACCCAGGGGAATCAGCAGTAACAGGACGTTCAGATGAAAGCGCCATTTGTGCCAGAACACGTGCAGGCGCGAGGGTTGCGAGACCGCAGTGACTTTGCTCACAGGTGGGCCTCCGACGGTTCGTTGTTCGTGACCGGTTGCGCGGCGGTGCCACGCTGTTTTTTGTTGCTGCGCTTGAAGGCATTGGCCGTGGCCAGTGCCGTGCGTTTGGTCCAGATCAGCAGACCGCTGAGCACCATCATGCTCAGCAACAGGCCGAAGAACGCCCAGATCAGCTTGATCCACAGGCCACCGAAATCGCCGGTGTGCAACGGGCGCATGGACTCGGTGACGAACTCCAGGGTCGAACGGTCCGAGATCAGGCGCGAGGCGGCGATTTCGCCGTTGTACGGGTTGATCGTGGCGGTCTGGAACATCAACGGATACCAACCGCGTCCGCCGACATCCAGGTGGCTGTAGGCATTGCCCGGCAAACTGACAAAGCTGGCCTCCAGCCCGGAGATTTTCTGCGTGGCGATTTCAATCGCGCGGTCGAGGTCGATACGCGGCGGGGGCGAGCCATCGGCTGACAGCGGCACCGCTTCGCGGGACATCGCCGGGATGATCTTTTCCGTGGAAATGGAAATCTGGTTATCGAACAGCAATGCCTGGATCAGGAACCAGGTGCCGGTGATGGAAATCACCGCGATGAACCAGATCGACCAGATGCCGCTCAAGCGGTGAAAGTCGCCCCAGAAAATCCGCGCGCCGTGGCGAATACGCAGGGTTGGCCGAAAAAAGCCTTTCCAGAAGCGTTTGTAGACCACCAGCCCCGTGACCAGCGACGCCAGTAGCGGCAAGCCGAGAAACGACACCAGGTACCAGCCCCAGCTGTAACCGTTGGTGAACGGCACCAGCCACCAGCCGTGCAGCGCCCGGGTGAAGGCGCGGAAGTTGAACTCCGGCGCGACACCCTGGATCACGCCGCTGTACGGATTGACATAAATCACCACCGAGCGCCCGTCGGGGTAGCTGACTTCGACATCCAGGGCGAAATGCGACTCGTCGGGGCGGCTGATGCTCTGCACCACGGTCTGCGGTTCGGCCTTGTTGATGGCCTCGATGACCTGCTGATAACTGAGTAGCGGGGAGTCGTCCGAGGGCTGGCTGGCGCGCATTGGCGGGTTGGTCAGCCAGACGATCTCCTGACTGATGACGGCCAGGGTTCCGGTTACACAGACGATCAGCACGAAAAACCAGATCGGCAATGCCAGCCAGCTATGGACCAGAAACCAGATTTTTGAACGGGACTTCTTTGACATGTTGGAGGTCTTGCCTGGATGAGGGGCAGCTCGGCTGCGGGCTTCGCAGGGATGAGCGCCCAGAAGGTCCGGTCGTGGCTTTTGCCTACGCGAAAGGACTGCATCTAAGTAGGACGGATGAGCAGGGGAAATCCCGAAAGGGGAAATGAAAGAAAATGTTTCTCATTGTCGACAGGTCGCGGGCGGGCTTGCTTGCGCAAGTGATTGGCATGTCGGCGGTGCTGCTGAAGACGGGACCCTTGTGGGAGCGAGCCTGCTCGCGAAGAGGCCCGCTCCAGCACCAAAGATATCAACCCTGGGCAAACATCTCCTTGGCCCGTTGTTCGATCTGTTCCTGAGTCAGGTCTTCCTTGTGCGTGGCCAGGAACCACAGGTGCCCGTAGGGATCCTTCAAGGTCCCTGAACGGTCGCCGTAAAACTGATCCTTGACCTCCGATACGACGGTTGCGCCGGCATCGATCGCCTGTTTGTAGGACTTGTCGACATCCGTCACGTACAAATGCAGACCCACGGACGGCGAATTGTCCGGGTTGCTCAACGGTCCTTGATCGCATGGTGTGCCCAGCATGATCGGGCAATCGCCGATGCGCAGTTCCGCGTGGCCGACACCGCCATCGGGCATGTCCAGGCGCATGATTTCAATGGCGCCGAAGGCTTTTTTGTAGAAGGCGATGGCTTCGGCGGCTTTGTTGATGCCCAGATAGGGGGTGACGCTGTGATACCCCTCTGGAATGGGTTTGACGCTCATGATGGAACTCCCTGTTGTTGTTTTGTGAATGGAAAGTACCTGTGCCGTTGTACGACCGAATAAATATAGGCCAGCCTCTTTCGCCTCACCGAGTGCCCGACGAGCAGCAGCGCCATTCAAGTGCTATCAGGTCGGCTCTAACCAGTGCGCTCCCGGCCCGCGCTCTCCCAGCACATCGCCTGCGTTGCGCAACGGACAAGCCTCCATCGACAGGCAACCACACCCGATGCAGCCGTTGAGGCGATCGCGCAGCAGGGTCAGTTGGTTGATGCGCTCATCCAGTTCCCGGCTCCATTGCGCCGACAGCATTTTCCAGTCCGCCGCCGTCGGCGCCCGGTTGTCGGGCAGTGACTTGAGGGCTTCGCCGATTTCCGCCAAAGGAATTCCCAGGCGCTGGGCAACCTTGATCAAGGCCACCCGTCGCAGCACTTCCCTGGGATAGCGGCGCTGGTTGCCTTGATTGCGGTTGCTCTTGATCAGCCCCTTGGACTCATAGAAGTGCAGCGCCGTGACCGCCACACCGCTACGTGCCGCGACTTGGCCGACGGTAAGTTCCTTGTGCAGGTTTTCCGGGGTGATCATTTAAAAATTGCCTCTTGACCTCTATTTAACTAGAGGTTTTACCCTGCACACCTTCGGATCGCAAGATTCGCCTTACATGTGAGTGGGGACATTTCATGCAAGCCTCAGAGAAGAATCGCAGCTTTACCCAACTGATCGAATTCCAGATCGAGCCGCATCAACTACCCGCGCTGGTATTGGCATTGTCGGCACAGACCGAACATCTGGCCCGGCAGCACCGCGGCTTTCTCAGTGCCAGCATCCAGGCCAGCGATGATGGCCGGCGGGTACTCAATTATCTGCAATGGCAAACCCGCGAAGCCGGGGAGGCTGCGTTCCGGTCCTTTGAAAACGGCGAAGAGGATTTCTGGCAGTTGATCCGCGCCCATCAGGCGAAGGCCGTGACCTTCGGCTCGTTCCAGGTCCTGCACAGCCTGGAGCGCAGCCACGACAATGCATTGCACTGCAGCCTGGTGGGCTGGCGCTGACAAGGGCAATGATCGCCATTTCTTGATAGCCACTATTGAAAGCGTTGATTTCTGCTGCCCGGGAGGCGCGGGTAGCCTGTGTTCATTGCCTCGAACCCAGTTGCCAGGACGCCAGAAATGAAACCGATGATCGCCACTTTGCTGATGCTCGCCGTCTCCGTACTCGCCGGATGTGCCAGCCATGTTTCCCCTGAGCTTCGGCCTTACACGGCGGAAGAAAGCAAGGAACTGGCGCTGGAAGCGCTGAACCGCCGCGGACTGTCCTTCGACGAGTACCACGCGAAAAAAGCCGAGCTGCTCGGTCAGCCGCAAAAGTTGTTCGGTTTCGACAACCAGGGTGAAATGAACGTCGGGCGATCTGTACAGCTTCACGGTCGTCCGAGCTGAGGCGAAACTGTACTGCTCCAAGTTTCGCGTAACTGTCCATGGGTTTCGCCGAAGGTGTGCGATAGGGTCAACACCTGACCGACCCTGACGGACTGCCACCCATGACGCTCTCACTCGACCTGCTGCTGGGCTTCGCCCTGTTTGCCCTCGTCACCTCGATCACGCCCGGCCCGAACAACACCATGTTGCTGGCCTCCGGGGTGAACTTCGGCTTCAACCGCACGATTCCGCACATGCTCGGCATCACTTGTGGCTTCTTCGTACTGGTGGTGGCGGTCGGCTTTGGCCTTGGCGCGGTGTTCCAGACCTACCCTTTGCTCTACACCGTGCTGCGTTATGTGGGGGCGGCGTATTTGCTGTATCTGGCGTGGAAAATCGCCCATTCCGGGCCAATGTCGGAAAGCCAGCAGGGCGAGGCGAAACCGATCAGCTATCTGGGGGCCGCCGCGTTCCAGTGGGTCAATCCCAAGGCCTGGATCATGGCCATCGGCGCTATCAGCACTTACACGCCGATGCAGGGGTACTTCACGAATGTGATCGTGATCGCGGCCGTCTTTGCGATCATCAACCTGCCGAGCGTGGGTGTCTGGGCCGCTTGCGGCACGCTGTTGCGCAATGTTCTGAAGGATCGCCGCTGGCTGCGCCTGTTCAATTGGGGCATGGCCGCGCTGCTTGTGGGTTCGCTGTATCCGCTGATACTCGAAAGCTTTAGCTGACGCATTGCTTCAACCGGTTGCCCGATGCCTGTTAAGCTGACTTTTCAGGAGCGTTCCTACGCACTTTTAAATGAAGTAATTCTTCTTTAACGGCATCCGATCAGGTATTGGTAACGTTCTGAAAACCGCGCGCAGCTCACAAGGCTGCGCTTTGCCGTTTGCAGTCACGAGCTTCCTGATCCCGGAACACGCTCTGCGAGTCTTTTATGAATAAACGTCCGTTGTATTTCGATTACGCCGCCACCACGCCGGTGGATGAGCGGGTCATCAAGGTGATGATCGAGTGTCTGGGCTTTACCGGCAATTTCGGCAACCCTGCCTCCAGTTCCCACGTTTTCGGCCAGCAGGCCCGGCAATCGGTCGAACAGGCGCGACGCCAGGTCGCCGAGCTGGTCGGCGCGACGCCCGGGCAGATCGTCTGGACCTCCGGCGCCACCGAATCCAACAACCTCGCGCTCAAAGGCGTGGCCCAGGCCCGCCGCATTGGCGGGGGCCATATCATCACCAGCCAGATCGAACACAAGGCCATTCTCGATACCGCCAGGCAACTGGAGGATGCCGGTGTCGCGGTGACCTACCTGGTGCCGGACGCCGAGGGCCTGATCACGGCGCAAGCAGTCAGCGAAGCCATGCGTGAAGACACCTTCCTGGTGTCGCTGATGCTGGTCAACAACGAACTGGGCACCCTCAACGACATTCCCTCCATCGGTCAGGTCGTGCGTGATCGCGGGGCGTTGTTCCATGTCGACGCCGCACAGGGCGCGGGCAAAGTGGCGATCGACCTCGCACTGTGGCCGGTGGACCTGATGTCGTTTTCCGCGCACAAGCTCTACGGCCCCAAGGGCATCGGCGCGTTGTACGTCGGTCCGCGTGCACAACAGCGTTTGCAGGCGCAGATCCATGGCGGCGGGCATGAGGGCGGTTTGCGCTCCGGCACACTGGCGACCCATCAGATCGCGGCCATGGGCGCGGCCTTTGCACTGGCGGCGGCTGCGTTCGATGAAGAGAAAGCCACCATCGTGCGTTTGCGTGAACGCTTGCTCGAGCAATTGCAGAGCGTTCCCGGCGTGCGTCTCAACGGCAGCCCGACCCGGCGCATTCCCCATACCCTGAGCCTGACCTTCGACGAAGGCGAGTTCAACCCGGCGGCGTTGCTGGCCTCGATCGCTTTTTCCGCGACCTCGGCCTGCAATTCCGCGAGCAATACCCCATCCCATGTACTGCTGGCCCTGGGGCACGATGCCCGCTCGGCCGGTCGCACCATCCGCTTGAGCCTCGGGCGTTTCACCACCGAGCAGGACATCGACCAGGCGGTTCAACTGATCAAGGCAGCCTGCGCCAGTGCTCCGGCATTCTGGCAATAGGGCGACGAAGCGCCGACATTGATCGGCACTCAACAATAATGATGAAGTGGTTAGCAGGAGACACGATGAATACGCAGCTTTCGATCAATGGATCGGTGCCCCAGCGCCTGGCGCAAACCCGTGAACTGATGAGCCGGGAGGGCATTCACGCCTTGCTGGTGCCGTCGGCCGACCCGCACCTGTCCGAATACCTGCCGGGTTACTGGCAGGGGCGCCAGTGGTTGTCGGGTTTCCATGGTTCGGTCGGCACCCTGATCGTGACTCCGGATTTTGCAGGCGTCTGGGCCGACAGCCGTTATTGGGAGCAGGCGACCAAGGAGCTCAACGGCAGCGGCATTGATCTGGTCAAGCTGCAACCGGGTCAACCCGGACCACTGGAATGGCTGGCCGAGCAAACCCCCGAGGGTGGCGTTGTCGCGGTCGATGGCGCGGTCATGGCCGTGGCTTCGGCACGGACCCTGGGCGGTAAACTGGAAGAGCGTGGCGCTCGCCTGCGCACCGACATCGACCTGCTGAGCGGCGTCTGGAGCGACCGCCCAGGCCTGCCGAACGAACCGATCTATCAGCACTTGCCACCACAGGCGACCGTCAGCCGTGGCGAAAAACTCGCCAAACTGCGTGAAACCCTGCAGGCGCGGGGTGCCGACTGGCATTTTATCGCCACCCTGGATGATATCGCCTGGCTGTTCAACCTGCGTGGCGGCGACGTGTCGTTCAACCCGGTGTTTGTTTCTTTCGCCTTGATCAATCAGCAACAGGCCACGCTGTTTGTCGCCTTGAGCAAAGTCAGCGCCGAACTGCGCGCCATCCTCGAACGGGACGGGGTGACCTTGCGCGATTACAGCGAAGTCGCTACTGCATTGCGTGCCGTACCGAGCGGCGCGAGCCTGCAAGTCGATCCGGCGCGGGTCACGGCAGGGTTGCTGGACAACCTCGACAGCGGGGTGAACCTGATCGAAGGCCTGAACCCGACCACCCTGGCCAAATCGCAAAAAAGCCTGGCCGATGCCGAACACATCCGTCAGGCCATGGAACAGGACGGCGCAGCACTGTGCGAATTCTTTGCCTGGCTGGATTCGGCGCTGGGGCGCGAGCGCATCACCGAACTGACCATCGACGAAAAACTCACCGCGGCCCGTGAACGTCGTCCGGATTATGTGTCTCTGAGTTTCAACACCATTGCCGCGTTCAACGCCAATGGCGCGATGCCGCATTACCATGCCACCGAAGAAGAACACGCGGTGATCGAAGGGGACGGCCTGCTGCTGATCGACTCCGGCGGCCAGTATCTGGGCGGCACCACCGACATCACGCGCATGGTTGCTGTGGGCACACCGACCGATGAGCAAAAACGCGATTGCACCCGCGTGCTCAAGGGGGTGATTGCCTTGTCCCGCGCGCAGTTCCCGAAAGGCATTCTGTCGCCGCTGCTCGATGCCATCGCCCGTGCGCCCATCTGGGCGGAAAGTGTCGACTACGGTCACGGCACCGGTCATGGCGTCGGTTACTTCCTGAACGTCCACGAAGGTCCGCAAGTCATTGCTTATCAGGCCTCGCCTGCCCCGCAAACCGCGATGCAACCCGGCATGATCACGTCCATTGAACCGGGTACCTATCGTCCGGGTCGTTGGGGTGTGCGTATCGAAAACCTGGCGATGAACCGTGAGGCAGGCAAAAGCGAATTCGGCGAGTTCCTCAAGTTCGAAACGCTGACCCTGTGCCCGATTGATACGCGCTGCCTGGAAACCTCGCTGCTGTCGGACGAGGAAAAGCAGTGGTTTAACGCCTACCACGCCGAAGTGCGCGAGCGCCTGAGTCCGTTGGTCGACGGTGCCGCGCTGGAGTGGCTCAATACCCGCACGGCGGCTATCTGATCGGGTGCTGCTATTGGTTCCGGCGTAGCTATTTGTTTATGTGCAGCTCAGGCGCTTTATCCAGCGCCTGAGCCATAGGGCGGCGAAGGGGCGGTTGGTGGTCGAGATTCAGCTCAAGGCTTCGAGCACGAAGTCCAGTCGATCCTGGCCGAAGTACAACTGATTGTCGACAAACATGCTTGGGGCTCCGAATACGCCTCGCTGTACGGCTTTTTCGGTGTTGTCCTTGAGCAGGGCTTTTACTTCTTCATCGGCGGTCAGGGCCAGCACCTCTTGCGGATCGAAAGCGTTTTCGCTGAGCACTGCCGCGACGGTTGCCGGTTCATCCAGGCTGCGACCCTCGACCCATATGGCCTTGAACAGGCAATCGATGAAAGCTGCAAAGCGTTCAGGGTGGCGCAACTGCATGCCTGTTACGGCGCGCATGAGCATCAAGGTGTTGATCGGGAAGTGGGGATTGAATTTCAGAGGCACGCCGTAGCGTTTGGCGTAGCGGTCCAGATCCTCAAACATGTAGCGGCCTTTGGCCGGGACAGTCGCCGGAGAGGCGTTACCGGTGGCTTTGAACACTCCGCCCAACAAGAGCGGAATGTAGATCAACCGGGTGTCGGTTTGCGCGCAGATCTTCGGTAGCTGGGTGTAGGCCAGATAGGTGGCGGGGCTGCCGAGGTCGAAGTAGAACTCCACGGTTTTGCTCATGTTCAAGGCGCTCGTCTTATTGTTGTGTGTGGGGGGAATTACCAGCGTTCGCTCCAGGGGCGCAGGTCCAGTTCGAAAGTCCAGGCGTCGCGGGGCTGGCTGTGCAGGTACCAGTAATTCTCGGCAATGTGTTCGGGGTTAAGGATGCCGTCCTGATCCTTGGTCGCGTATTTCTCGGGGAAGCTGTCGCGGATGAAATCGGTATCGATGGCGCCGTCGACGACGACATGGGCAACGTGAATATTCATGGGGCCGAGCTCTCGGGCCATGCTTTGCGCCAGCGCACGAATGCCGTGCTTGGCACCGGCAAATGCGGCGAACCCGGCTGCGCCACGCAGGCCTGCAGTGGCGCCGGTGAACAGGATCGTGCCCCGTTGGCGCTTGGCCATGCGTTTGGCCACTTCACGCGCATTGAGAAAACCGGAAAAACAGGCCATTTCCCAGATCTTGAAATACTTGCGGGCGGTTTCTTCGAGAATGCTGCACGGCACGTTCGCGCCGATGTTGAACACGAATGCCTCGATAGGGCCGATCTCGCTTTCTATCTGCTCGACCAGTGCGACCACGTCGTCTTCCTTGCGGGCGTCGCAGGCGAAACCGTGGGCCTCGCCACCATCGGCCTTTATGGCATCCACCAATGGCTGGAGCTTGTCCGCACTGCGGCGGGTAACGCAGGTGACAAAACCTTCCCGGGCAAAACGCTTGGCAATGGCGCCACCCGTGGCATCACCTGCACCGACGATAAGAACGACCTTCTTGTTATTCATGGGTAGATCCCTTTTGGTAAACGATCGTTAACTAAACGAACGTTATGCTATGATTCGACAGACGTCAAGGCGAGCAAGCTAGGGAGAAAGGCAATGCGTTATTCGGCCAGTCACAAGCTGGAAACCAGGCAAAGGCTGCTGGAAAGCAGTGCGGTATCGGCCAAGAAGTCCGGATTTTCAACGGTGGGCGTGGACGGCCTGATGAAAGCGATTGGCTTGAGTGGCGGCGCCTTCTACAGCCATTTCTCGTCGAAAGACGAGTTGTTCGCCAGCATTGTCGAGCGCGAGTTGGGGCAAAGCCTGGCGCGATTGGGGGAGGGACAGGACCGTGACAAGCTTGAGCGCTGCTTGAAGCAGTACCTGAGTATGTCTCACGTCGAGAATCCGGAAACCGGTTGTGCATTGCCGGCATTGGGGGCGGAAATTGCCCGTTCCGACCTGACTGTCCGTCAACAGGCAGAGCACTGGATTTGTCGGCTTCAGGAAAGTTGGGCGGGTATTCTGCAAAGCGACAGCCTGGCGTGGGCGATTCTGTCGCAATGTATTGGCGCGCTGGTCGTAGCGCGCATGCTGGCTAGCCCGGATATCCAGCGCACAGTGCTGAACTCCAGCTACGAGGAAATTGGCCGTCAGATCGCAAGCCCGAGAACCTGACCCGACGGCCCTGCCTATTTGCAGATGACAATCATGCTGCGGCTGGTATAGCCTGCAGGATTGAGGCCAAACGGGTAATCGCCGGGCTCTTCCACTGCATCTCCCGACTTGGCAATGACCTTGTATCCCTTGGGGGCACAGGAGTTGGCGGCGCTGGCGTAGCACTTGTCCCAGGACGAAGACAGTCCGGAACAGTTGATGTGCAGCCCTTTCTTACCGTGCTTGATCTGTGTTTCCGAAGTCGCTGCGCAGCCCGCAATTGCAAGTACGGCGATCAGCATCAAAAATCGTTTCATTACTGTCCTTATAGCGTCCCCGGATCTTGTGCCCGGGTTTGGCCGCTTTCACTTTCGCTTGACGCGTACCGATATCCCTATCTGAAATGGTCCATGTCATGACGCTGGGGTGCGGGGCTAAACATGGCCTAATTGAACGGCAAATACCAGAGCCGTTTCATATCTGCTTTCAATCCGCCGCTACGGCTGGTCTGGTGCTAGTGCTCATGGTCATGGTGGCACCGACGGATGCCAGAATGATGCACATGATTGCCATCCATTGTGACAGCGAGAGGTATTCATGAAGGAACAGCAAGCCAGATAGCGCGCCGAAGGCTGGCTCGATACTCATCAGTGTGCCGAAGGTTCTGGCCGGCATGCGGGTCAGCGCGACCATCTCCAGGGTGTAGGGGAGGGCTGTGGACAGGATGGCGACGCCAAGAGCTATAGGGATCAACGACGGGCTCAGCAGAGCCGAGCCTGCATGGACAATACCGATGGGGGCTACGAAGAGCGCAGCGATCATTACTCCCAGCGCGGCGGTTTGCACGCCATTGTCGGCCCCGGCTTTTTGACCGAACAAAATGTACAGTGCCCAGCAGACCCCTGCGCCCAAGGCATAACCGGCGCCTACAAGATCGATGCCGGTGGTCGTTTCTCCCGTCGGTATCAGTAACAGTAAGCCTGCGGCAGCCAGGGCAATCCACAAAAAGTCGATCGCGCGACGCGAGGCGTAGATCGCCACCGCCAGTGGGCCGGTGAATTCAAGCGCCACCGCGATGCCCAGCGGGACGGTTTGCAACGACATATAGAAGAGGAAGTTCATGCCGCCCAGCGCCATTCCGTAGACGATGACAGTGCGCAGGGACTTTGCAGTGAATTTTGCCCGCCATGGACGCAGTATCAGCATCATGATCACACTGGCAAAAATCAGTCGTAATGTTGTCGTCCCCTGGGGGCCCACAACGGAGAACATGCTTTTGGCCAGGGAGGCTCCGGACTGGATCGATGCCATGGCTATGAGCAGCAGCCCAACCGAGAACAGGGTAGAGGCTAGGCTGCGAGGCTGGTCATTCATTACGTGGCATCGTCCGAAATATAGGAATCAGGGCGTTTCTATTTGTGTTGGGCAATATACTGCGCATTCCTTGCAGGCGCGTCTATATATAAGCAGTGTTTTTGCACATGTCGATAGAAAACCTAAATCAATGCTTGACGGCAGATTCCAGGTGTCTATAATTCGCCCCACTTCCGGCGCAGTCGAAACGGAAAACTCCTTGGTAAACAAAGAGTTACGCAGTTTTCGGCAGCAGGTTGCTTCAGTTCATCGAAGCACAAAGGGAGTTGAAAAAGAGGTGTTGACAGCAGCGTGTAACGCTGTAGAATTCGCCTCCCGCTGACGAGAGATCTGAAGCGCAAGTGGTTGAAGTTACAAAGGAAACTTTGAAAGCTTCTGAAAATAATCACTTGACAGCAAATGAGGCTGCTGTAGAATGCGCGCCTCGGTTGAGACGAAAGATCTTAACCAACCGCTCTTTAACAACTGAATCAAGCAATTCGTGTGGGTGCTTGTGGAGTTAGACTGCTAGTCAACAGATTATCAGCATCACAAGTTACTCCGCGAGAAATCAAAGATGTAACCAACGATTGCTGAGCCAAGTTTAGGGTTTTCTCAAAACCCAAAGATGTTTGAACTGAAGAGTTTGATCATGGCTCAGATTGAACGCTGGCGGCAGGCCTAACACATGCAAGTCGAGCGGATGACAGGAGCTTGCTCCTGAATTCAGCGGCGGACGGGTGAGTAATGCCTAGGAATCTGCCTGGTAGTGGGGGACAACGTTTCGAAAGGAACGCTAATACCGCATACGTCCTACGGGAGAAAGCAGGGGACCTTCGGGCCTTGCGCTATCAGATGAGCCTAGGTCGGATTAGCTAGTTGGTGAGGTAATGGCTCACCAAGGCGACGATCCGTAACTGGTCTGAGAGGATGATCAGTCACACTGGAACTGAGACACGGTCCAGACTCCTACGGGAGGCAGCAGTGGGGAATATTGGACAATGGGCGAAAGCCTGATCCAGCCATGCCGCGTGTGTGAAGAAGGTCTTCGGATTGTAAAGCACTTTAAGTTGGGAGGAAGGGCAGTAACTTAATACGTTGCTGTTTTGACGTTACCGACAGAATAAGCACCGGCTAACTCTGTGCCAGCAGCCGCGGTAATACAGAGGGTGCAAGCGTTAATCGGAATTACTGGGCGTAAAGCGCGCGTAGGTGGTTTGTTAAGTTGGATGTGAAAGCCCCGGGCTCAACCTGGGAACTGCATTCAAAACTGACAAGCTAGAGTATGGTAGAGGGTGGTGGAATTTCCTGTGTAGCGGTGAAATGCGTAGATATAGGAAGGAACACCAGTGGCGAAGGCGACCACCTGGACTGATACTGACACTGAGGTGCGAAAGCGTGGGGAGCAAACAGGATTAGATACCCTGGTAGTCCACGCCGTAAACGATGTCAACTAGCCGTTGGGAGCCTTGAGCTCTTAGTGGCGCAGCTAACGCATTAAGTTGACCGCCTGGGGAGTACGGCCGCAAGGTTAAAACTCAAATGAATTGACGGGGGCCCGCACAAGCGGTGGAGCATGTGGTTTAATTCGAAGCAACGCGAAGAACCTTACCAGGCCTTGACATCCAATGAACTTTCCAGAGATGGATTGGTGCCTTCGGGAACATTGAGACAGGTGCTGCATGGCTGTCGTCAGCTCGTGTCGTGAGATGTTGGGTTAAGTCCCGTAACGAGCGCAACCCTTGTCCTTAGTTACCAGCACGT